>NZ_JBQCIJ010000033.1:0-154072 GCF_051953815.1 Pseudoxanthomonas sp.
CCGAGGTCGCGCACGCTGGTGAAGCCGGCCATCAGCGTCTTCTCCGCATAACCCACCGAGCGGTAGGCGAAGTCCACCGGATCCAGGCGGAAGCCCTCCGAATAGCTCTGCGGGCTGGATTCGCCGTCCAGGTGAACGTGCAGGTCGGTCCATCCCGGCGTGCAGGTGTGATCTGCCAGGACGATGGATTCGGCGTCGGCCAGCTTGGCGCGGCCAGGGATGACCTCGGCGATCCGGCCGTCGCGGACCAGCACGGTGTGCTCGCCCAGGACCTTGCCGCTGCGGGCATCGAACACCCGTTCGCAGTGCAGCGCCAGGGTGCGGGGCGCTGCCGGCCCGGCGGCCAGGGCATCCGGGGCAGCGGGCAGGCCGCAGGCGGCCAGAGCGAGGGCAAGGGCGGTTCTGTTCATCTGGATTCCCCGGTTTCGACCCGTCCATGCTAACCGCTGGCATGGCGGGCCATGGTGCGCTGCGGTACCCTTGGCCGCTTTGCCGTCGCCGTTGCCGCACACCACCATGTCCACTGCCGCCGAACCCGCTTCCTACGATCCGAAAACCGTCGAGTCCCAGGCCCAGGCCTTCTGGGAGGCCCGACGCGCCTTCGAAGTCGACGAGCGGTCGGACAAGCCGAAGTACTACTGCCTGTCGATGCTGCCGTATCCGTCCGGTGCGCTGCACATGGGCCACGTGCGCAACTACACCATCGGCGACGTGATCAGCCGCTACAAGCGCATGACCGGCCACAACGTGCTGCAGCCGATGGGCTGGGACGCGTTCGGCCTGCCGGCCGAGAACGCGGCCATCAAGAACCGTACCGCGCCGGCCAAGTGGACCTACGCCAACATCGATCACATGCGCAGCCAGCTGAAGCTGCTGGGCTACGCCATCGACTGGTCGCGCGAATTCGCCACCTGCCGCCCGGAGTACTACGTCCACGAGCAGCGCATGTTCACCCGCCTGCTGCGCAAGGGCCTGGCCTACCGCAAGAATTCGGTGGTGAACTGGGATCCGGTCGACCAGACCGTGCTGGCCAACGAGCAGGTCATCGATGGCCGGGGCTGGCGTTCCGGCGCGGTGGTCGAGAAGCGCGAGATTCCGCAGTGGTTCCTGCGCATCACCGACTACGCCCAGGAACTGCTGGACGGCCTGGATGAACTGCCGGGCTGGCCCGACGCGGTCAAGACCATGCAGCGCAACTGGATCGGCCGTTCCGAGGGCCTGGAAATCCAGTTCGCGGTCGAAGGCAACGATCCGCTGACCGTGTTCACCACTCGCCCGGACACCCTGATGGGCGTGACCTTCGTGTCGATCGCCGGCGAGCATCCGCTGGCGCAGAAGGCCGCCGCGTCCAATCCGGCACTGGCGGCCTTCCTGGCCGAACTGAAGCAGGGCGGCGTGTCCGAGGCCGAACTGGAAACCCAGGAAAAGCGCGGCATGGATACCGGCCTGCGCGCCGTGCATCCGATCACCGGCGAGAAGCTGCCGGTGTGGGTGGCCAACTTCGTGCTGATGGGCTACGGCACCGGCGCGGTGATGGCGGTGCCCGGCCACGACCAGCGCGACTTTGAATTCGCCACCAAGTACGGACTGCCGATCCAGCAGGTCATCGCGTTGAAGTCGCCGCGCAACGAGGAAGAGGCCAGCTACGACGCCACCACCTGGCGCGACTGGTATGGCGACAAGACCCGCGAGGATCTGGAACTGGTCAACTCCGGCGAGTTCGACGGCCTGGGCTACCAGGGCGCCTTCGAGGCGCTGGCCGAGCGTTTCGAACGCCAGGGCCGTGGCCAGCGCCGGGTCAACTACCGCCTGCGCGACTGGGGCGTGAGCCGCCAGCGCTACTGGGGCTGCCCGATTCCGGTGATCTACTGCGACAAGTGCGGCGCGGTGCCGGTGCCGGATTCGCAGCTGCCGGTGGTGCTGCCGGAGAACGTCACCCTGGACGGCGTGAAGTCGCCGATCAAGGCGGATCCGGAATGGCGCAAGACCACCTGCCCGGAGTGCGGCGGCGCGGCCGAGCGCGAGACCGACACCTTCGACACCTTCATGGAGTCGAGCTGGTACTACGCGCGCTATACCTCGCCGGGCGCCAAGGACATGGTCGACAAGCGCGGCAACTACTGGCTGCCGGTCGATCAGTACATCGGCGGCATCGAGCACGCGATCCTGCACCTGATGTATTTCCGCTTCTATCACAAGCTGCTGCGCGACGCGCGGCTGGTGGACAGCGACGAGCCGGCGACCAATCTGCTGACCCAGGGCATGGTCATCGCCGAAACCTTCTATCGCGACAATCCGGATGGTTCCAAGGACTGGATCAATCCCGCCGACGTGGACGTGCAGCGCGACGAGCGCGGCCGCATCACCGGCGCCACCCTGCGCGCGGACGGCGCGCCGGTGCGCATCGGCGCGGTCGAGAAGATGTCCAAGTCGAAGAACAACGGCGTGGATCCGCAGGCGATGGTCGACCGCTTCGGCGCCGACACCGTGCGCCTGTTCTCGATGTTCGCCGCGCCGCCGGAACAGTCGCTGGAATGGAACGAAGCCGGCGTGGAAGGCATGGCGCGGTTCCTGCGCCGCCTGTGGACCCAGGTGCAGAAGCACGCCGCCGATGGCCCGGCGCCGGCGGCCGATCTGGCCGCGCTGAGCGCCGAGCAGAAGGCACTGCGCCGCAAGACCCACGAGACCATCGACAAGGTCGGCAACGACTACGGCAAGCGGCACAGCTTCAACACCGCGATCGCCGCGGTGATGGAACTGTCCAACGCGGTGTCGAAGTTCGACGACGCCAGCGGCAATGGCCGCGCGGTGCGCCAGGAGGCGCTGGAAGCGGCGGTGCTGCTGCTCAACCCGATCACCCCGCACGCCAGCCACGCGCTGTGGCAGGCGCTGGGCCACCCGGAAACCCTGCTGGAGGACGTCGCCTTCCCGCAGGTCGATCCGGACGCGCTGGTGCGCGATTCGGTGACCCTGGCGGTGCAGGTCAACGGCAAGCTGCGCGGCACCATCGAGGTCGCCGCCGACGCCGCCCGCGACCACATCGAAGCGTTGGCGAAGGCCGAGCCCAACACCGCCAAGTTCCTCGACGGCGCGACCATCCGCAAGGTCATCATCGTTCCGGGCAAGATCGTCAACATCGTCGCCGGCTGATCGCCGGCGACGGGCCAGCCGCCCGCGCCGCATCCGTGCGCATCCGGCGGGGCCTCGCTTGAGCCCTCCGGCGCCATCTGTTCCCTCATCCCGGCGAACGCCGGGATCCAGGTGCACGGACGGATGAAGCGTCCCGGGCCGCCCCGGGATTCCGCAAGGCCTGGGTTCCAGCGTTCGCGGCAACGGCAGCCAGGACGCATCACGCGCGACCCGGGTCCATTCCCGGACGTGATCGGGCCGGATCCTCACCGGTATTCACCTGCGGGCGGGCTAGGCTATTGCCGCCTTCCACGGCCTCGTCCAGACTTCGCCCATGATCCGAACCCGACTCATCGCCGCCGCCGCCCTGGCCCTGTTGCTGGCCGGCTGCGGTTTCCACCTGCGCAGCCGCATCGCGCTTCCCTCCGATCTGGGCCCGGTGCTGGTCCGCTCCTCCTCGACCTACAGCGACCTGGCCTACAAGCTGGTGCGGGGCCTGCAGGTGGCGGGCGCCGACGCGCGCACCCTGACCACGGCCGATGTGGACGCGGAGAAGGCCGCCGCCGCGCGCGGCGAAACAGCGCCCAGGAAGGCCGAACTGGTGATCGTCTCCGAGCGCTGGGGCGATCTGCCGATCGCGGTGGATTCGCTGGGCCGCGCCCAGGAGTTCAGCCTGCGCTACGCGGTGGTGTTCGCGTTCCGCAAGGCCGATGGCACCGATCTGGTGCCGCAGCAGGTCGTCGAACTGTCGCGCGACTACGTGTCTCCGCCGGAGAACGCCACCGGCACCACCACCGAGCGCGAGATCCTGGCCGACGAACTGCGTCGCGAAATGTCCGCCTCCATCCTGCGCCGCGTCGATGGCGTGGTGCGCGCCGGGCAGATGGTCAAGCCGGCTGATGGAACTTAAGCCCGAACAGATCGCCGGGCGCGCCGACGAGCCGTTGCGCCCGGCGTACCTGATCGCCGGGCCGGAAATGCTGCGGGTGCTGGAAGCCGCCGACGCGGTGCGCGCGCAGGCGCGCGCGCAGGGCATCGGCGAACGCGAGGTCTTCGACGCCGACGGGCGCGATTTCGACTGGAACGAACTGGACGCCAGTTTCAATGCGCCCAGCCTGTTCAGTGCGAGGCGCCTCGTCGAGGTGCGCCTGCCCGGCGGCAAGCCGGGCAAGGAGGGCGCCGAGGTGATCAGCCGGTTCTGCGCGAATCCGCCACCCGATGTCGTCCTGCTGATCACCGCCGGCGAGTGGAGCAAGGCCCACCACGGCAAATGGGCCGATGCGATCGCGCAGATCGGCATCATCGCCGTCGCCTGGGCGATCAAGCCGCACGAGTTGCCGGGCTGGATTGAAAGCCGCCTGCGCGCGCATGGCCTGCGGGCCGACCGCGATGCGGTGCAGACGCTGGCCGAGCGCGTCGAGGGCAATCTGCTGGCCGCCGCGCAGGAAATCGACAAGCTGGCGCTGCTGGCGCGGGGCGAGAACCTGTCGGCGCAGACGATGGAATCGCTGGTCGCCGACGCCGCGCGCTACGACGTGTTCCGCCTGACCGACGCGATGCTGGCGGGCCAGGGGCCGCAGGTATCGCGGATGCTGGCCGGCCTGCGCGCCGAGGGCGAGGTCGTCGCCGGGCTGATGCCGATGGTGGTCAAGGAATTGCTGCGCACCGCCCATCTGGCGCGGGTGCAGGCCGCGGGCGGCAACCTGGCCGCGGAAATGAAGGCCCAGGGCATCTGGGAATCCAAGCAGGCGCCGTTCAAGCGCGCGCTGCAGCGACATGCCTCGGCGCAGCGTTGGGAACGCTTCGTCGCCGAGGCGTCGCGCATCGACCGCATCGCCAAGGGACGCGCGCCCGGCGATGCCTGGGTCGCGATGGAACGCCTGTTGCTGGCGGTGGCCGAGGCGCGCGCGGTGCGCCTGCTGGTGGCCTGAGCGTTTCCGGACGGGGTCTTTCCCGGCAACGGCAATCCCCGCACACTGGAGCCCGGTCCCCGCTGAGCGGCTCCAGACACCGCATGCTCCATCTTTTCTACGGCGGCACGTTCGATCCCGTCCACAACGGACACCTGGCGATCGCCCGCGCCGCGCGCGACGAGCTCGACACGCTGGTCGCGCTGACGCCGGCGGCGGATCCCCCGCATCGCGCGCCACCGGGCGCCAATGCCGCGCAACGCGCGCGGATGCTGGAGCTGGCCATCGAAGGCGAGGCCGGCCTGCACGTGGACCGGCGCGAACTGCGGCGCGCCCTGCGCCAGCCGGAACGCCGCTCCTACACCGTCGACACCCTGCGCGAACTGCGCGACGAACTGGGCCCACGGACGCCGATCGCCTGGCTGGTGGGCGCCGACAGCCTGGTGGGCCTGCCCACCTGGCACGAATGGCGGGCCTTGTTCGAGCTCGCCCACTTCGTGGTGGCCGAGCGCCCCGGCAGTCCGCTGGATGGCGAACTGCCTGCGGAGCTCGCCGATGCCGTCGCCGAGCGCTGGACCCGGGATGCGGGGGATCTGCGCGCGTCGCCGGCCGGCCGGATACACCGGCTGCACCAGCCCCTGCAGCCGGAATCGGCCAGCGACGTGCGCCGGCGGATCGCCGGGGGAACGCCGTGGCAGGCGCTGGTGCCGCCCGCCGTGGCCGCCTATATCGCGGACGAACGGCTGTACTTCACGTCGGCGGCCGCGGACGGTCCGGTATAATCGCTGCCGAGTTCCCGGAGTCAGCACGCCTTTGTCCAGCCAAGCGCAAGTCATCAAGACCCGTCTTCCCAGCCCCCCGCCGGCCGTGCCGGTCCTGCTCGCCAACGTGCACGCGGCGGTCGAAGAACTGAAAGCCAAGGATGTCGTCGAAATCGACGTGCGCGGAAAATCCAGCGTCGCCGATTTCCTGGTGATCGCCTCCGGCACCTCCACCCGCCACGTCAAGTCGATCGCCGACGAGGTGGTCAAGTTCGCCAAGAAGCTCGACGTCATGCCGCTTGGCGTGGAAGGCGAGCGCGAGGCCGAGTGGGTGCTGGTGGACCTGGGCGACGTGATCGTCCACATCATGCTGCCGCGCGTGCGCGAGTTCTATGCGCTGGAGCGCCTGTGGACCGTGGGCGACCAGCCGCCGGAACGCGACGAGGTCGAAACCGGCGCCGAGGATCGGCTGTAATCAATCCTCCAGCCCCGTGGATGAAACAACGGCGCCGGGTGGCGCCGTTGTCGTTTCAGGACGGGGCGCGCGCGTTTACAGCGGCCCGCGCTCCCAGGGCCCGGTGATGGCGAAGGTGATGCCCGGAGTCTGGATGTTGACGAACAGCGTGCGCGACAGCGGATCCCAGCAGGCGCCGCAGAACTCGCTGTCGCGGTAGTCGCCCTCGGCGATCGTCTTGCCGGCATTGGCGATCTGGGTCGAGGTGACCTGCACGTTGTTCTTGCACAGGTAGAACGATTCGCCCGCGCGGGTCAGGCCGATCAGGCGCGCGCCCGGGCCGTACGCGTCGGGACTCTCGCCGCCGTCCTCGCACAGCACCACGCCGCCGCGCGCGCTGACCGTGATGTTGTCGGGGTTGTGCGCGGCCAACTGGTGGCCGCTGACGAACAGCGCCTTCAACTGCTGGGTGAACAGATCCAGCACCCAGACCGCGCCGTTGCCACGGCCCTTGCGGCCGCGCTCGTCGACGCCGGTGCTGGTATCGACGATGAACATCTTGCCGTAGCTGTACCAGATGCCTTCGCCCCGGCTCATGCGCAGCGCGCCATCGCTCCAGGCCTGGGCGAACGGCCCGCTGAGCGTTTCACCGGTGGAAATGTCCGGGAAGCCGGCGGGCGCGGCGATGGTGTCCAGATCCGGTTCCGCGACATCCACCCATTCCAGCTGGTACCGATCGCCGATGCTGGCCACGGTGAGGTCGGCGTTGCGCTTGCCGCGCACCCGCGCGGCCTGCAGGCGGCCACCGTTTTCCAGCGAACCGTTGCGACCGCGGCGATCATTGGGAATGAAGCGATAGAGGCCGGCCTTGTTGCGATCGTCCTCGGTCAGATAGACGATGCCGGTGCGCGGATCCACCGCCACCGCCTCGTGGCTGAATCGGCCCAGGCCCACCAGCGGGCGGCCCGTGGTGCGCTCGTTGTCGGGATCCACTTCGAACACATAGCCATGTTTGCGGCCGGCGCTGGAGGTGGCGTTGGTCTTGATTTCCTCGCAGCTCAGCCAGGTGCCCCACGGCGTCAGGCCGCCGGCGCAATTGACCAGGGTGCCGCCGAGACTGGGCTCCAGTGCGTTCCAGCCTCCGCCGACGCGATAGGTGAGGGTGGTGGTGCCGCCACCGGCCACCTGGCTGCCGTCGACGGTGCCGGTGTCATACATGCCGGGCGCCTGGATCGGCGTGCCTGCGCCACGTTCATGGTTGCGGATCAGCACGTACTCGAGCCCGCCGTGGCCATGACCATGACCGCGTCCATGCCCATGACCGCGTCCCCGCTGCGCGATCCGGGTGGCGACCACCGCCATGCCGTCGTGCCGATCCGGACAGGGCTGGCCATCGTCCATGCGGTCGCCGCTCCAGCCGAACGAGCGATAGCTGAAACCACGCGGCAGCTGCAAAAGCGGCAGGCCGGTCGTGCGGTCGGCGACCGGCGCGATCGGGCCGTAGCGGCTGACGACGGGGGACAGCCGCACCGATTCGGTGGCGGCAAGGGCCTGGCGCGAGTACAGCGCGCCCAGGCTGCCCATGGCGCCCATGGCCATGGCGGCGGCGCTGCCCTTGAGGACGGTGCGGCGGGCAGGATCGAAGACGGTCATCATACGACTCCAGCTGGCGGGGAGTCGGTGACGCTAGGCATTCCGTGTAACCGCTGGATGACAAAGGCATGACGCTTGCATGCGGCCCGACGAAAGCGTGGCGCCGGTATCATTGCGTCATGAAGAGCAGGTTGATCGCCACCGGTGAACGCGCCCCGGCCTGGGTCGCGCAGGGCTTCGCCGAATACCAGAAGCGCTTGTCGCACTGGCTGCCGTTCGAACTGGTGGAAATCGAGCCCGGCCTGCGCGGCAAGGGGCGCGACCCGCAACGCGCCATCGAGGATGAAGGAAAGCGCGTGCTGGCGGCGGTGCCGAAGAACGCCCACATCGTCGCCCTGGAAGTCACCGGAAAACCCTACTCATCCGAACAACTGGCGCAGCGCCTGGAGCACTGGCGCGGACAGGGACGGGATCTGGCCCTCCTGATCGGCGGCCCCGAAGGCCACGCGGCGGACGTGCTGGCCGCCGCGCACGAGAAATGGTCGCTGAGCCCGCTGACCCTGCCACACATGCTGGTGCGGCTGGTGGTCGCCGAACAGATCTACCGGGCGGCGGCGATGCTGGCGAACCATCCGTATCA
Source organism: Pseudoxanthomonas sp. (assembly GCF_051953815.1). Taxonomy (GTDB): domain Bacteria; phylum Pseudomonadota; class Gammaproteobacteria; order Xanthomonadales; family Xanthomonadaceae; genus Pseudoxanthomonas_A. The sequence continues at coordinate 8,488 of NZ_JBQCIJ010000033.1, forward strand.
CCGCGCCTGATTTACCAAGCGGAGACCCCCGCATTTTCTGGATGCCGCCAGCGTGGACGGCATGAGTCCTTTCGCCGCCGCTCCCGCAACAGCGTCTCCCCGTCACGGCGAAGCCAGCGCCAGGACCGTCACCGACCGCGCTTTCGTTCTGCTCAGTTCTCGAGTTCGGTCACGGGTCTACGAACGGGTGGAGGAGGAGCTGAACCGTGTTTTTCCCGATAGATGCGGTCCAGTTGATTGTTCATTCTGATGGCTTCGGCTTCCGCCTGCATTTTTTCGAGATCGCTCAGCTTTCGTGGCATCCCGATGTCACGCGCCATCGCGATGCGAGTATCGCCCCGCATCTCCGCAACGCGCGAAAGCGCGTAGCCCACTTGAAGGTCGCCTTTCCTGCTGCCCGTCATGTAAGCGGCGAGGCTGCTGAGGGCAAAGATATTTCCTTCCGAACCGGCCGCGAACAATCTTGTCCTTGCCTCCGGATCCTTGGAGAGGTGGCGTGCGTCGAGCATCGTTCTTGCCACGTCGTCACCGGAGTTCGCGGCTTGCTCCAATAGATGGTCGGAAGCGGTGGTGTAGATTTCCCACTGTCGCGCGTTGGGAAATCCATGGGCGTCCAGCCACGCTTGCTCGGCTTCGCTTGTCGGTCCGAAGGGATCGCTTTCCAGGTCGAGGTTTTTCCGGCTTCTAGGGATTTCCGGAAAAGGAGTCTTTGTAGAAGGCGGCGCTTGTAATTTGGCGCCAACCGGGCCGGCGGCGGTGGATGGCCCGGGCTCCATCTGAAAGGGCGAAGTGCTGGCCTGTCTGTTGGGTCGGAAGGATTCTTGCTGATATGCCGCGTCATTTCTCCCGGATTCGGCAGATTCGCGATGGCATCCGATCGTGAAGGCGGTAAGTGCGACAAGCATGAACTCTTTGCAGAGGCTATGTTCTTTCACGGTTGCTTCCCCTTTTCGTCATGAGATGACATCCATCTTTATTGCCTCTCGATGGGTTCTATTTCGGGGCATGTCCGTCGTCAACTAACATTGGGTGCAAGCGTGCGGAGACTCGTTGGTCCAGCGTTTTTGGGTCGGACGTCGCATCCGGGGCCGCGCGGCGCATCGTTTCGTTGACCTCCCTTTTCAATCGACAAGAAAAAGGCCCGCCGAAGCGGGCCTTTTTCGTTGCTCGAGATGGAGCGGCTACTGCAGCGTGAAAGCAATCGGTACGATGCCGTAGGCCTGCACCGCGACGCCGTTCTGCATCGCAGGCTTGAAGCGCCATTTCTTCAGTACATGCTGGCTGGCTTCGCGGTCCAGCTTGCGGTTGCCGCTACTGCTTTCGATGCTGACATCCAGCGGCGTACCGTCCACGTCCACCAGTACGCGCAGCATCACGGTACCGGTGACCCCGACGCGGGCTAGTTCGGGTGGATAACGGGGCGCGGGCGCACTGATGTATTCCAGATGGCTGGCCGCGATCGGGCCGCTGGGAACCACGGGGCCCACCGCATCCGTCATCCCCTCGCTGATCTGCGCGACGATGGCCGGTTCGGTTCCACCATCGACGATGACCGGGGCATCGGCGATCGGCGTGGTCTCCCTCGGCTGCACCTGCGGAGTTGGTTGCGGCTTGGTTTCGCTGACCGGCTGCTTCTTGGTGATCGGCACCGGGATGGGGTCGATCGGCTGCTCCCGTTCGATCCAGCGGATGATGGGTTTGGGGGCGACCATCGGCGCAATCTGCGGCGCCGCCATCGGCATCAGCAGCAGGAGGAGGGCGAAGACGTGCAGGGCGATGGCCGCGGCGATGGCCAGGATGCGGCCGAGGTCCAGACGGGTCGGGGTGCGGAAGGGTAGTGCGCGAACCATGGTCCACCTCCTGAAGGGCTGTGACAGGAACAACGCTCGGCCGCGAGGAGTGGGGTTGCAACGTCCCCCGCGCCGCACCTCCAGACTGTACTCCACCGTGTGGTGGCCGCAAGAGGGGGCGACCAAGGTCGAATGCGATCGGAACCGTGGACTGAAAACGGCGACGGCGCCCGAAGGCGCCGTCGCGTGCGAGGGGATGACAGGCCTCAGCGGCCCAGTTCGAACACCACGTCCAGGCTGACCGAGAGGGTCGTCTCGCCGGGGGAGACGGGGGTGGATTCCATCCGGCCGGCCTTGGCGTCCATGGCCATCGCCATCATCGGCACCGGGCGGAAGCCGCCGCCGCCCTCGGAGATGCTGACGATGCGGCGGACCCGCAGGCCCAGCGCCTTGGCGTAGGTCTCGGCGCGGGCCTGGGCCTTCTTGAGGGCGGCCAGGCGGGCTTCGTCATAGACCGGCTCGGGCTGGTCGATCTCGAAGCTGGGACCGTTGATCTGGTTGGCGCCGACCGCGGCCAGCGCATCCAGCACCTTGCCGAGCTTGGCGATGTCGCGGACCTTCAGGCTGACCGTGTTGCTGGCCTGGTAGCCGGTGATCTTCGGCGGCTCGTTCTCGGCGTAGCGGTACTGCGGATTGAGGCTGATGCCACTGGTCTGCACGTCCTTCTCCGGAATGCCGGCGGCCTTGATCGCCGCGACCACCTTGGCCATCTGCTCGGCGTTCTGGCGCATGGCGGCGTTGCCGTCGGCGGCCTGGGTGACCACGCCCGCGGACAGGGTGGCGACGTCGGGCACGCGCGAGGCTTCCGCCTGGGCCGAGACATTGAGCAGGGTGCCGTCGGCGGGCACGGCGTAACCGGGGGCGGTCTGGGCTTGGGCGGTCATCGTGACGGTTCCTAGGGCCAGGGACAGGGCAAGCAGCAGCGGGCGAAGCGGGTGGTGGCGCATGGGATCTCCTTGTATGCGTCGGTGGCCGGGGCCAGTGGGAGTGAAGCGTGTTCAGTACACGATGAACGCGTTGTGAGTCGAATCGGGTTTTGCCGTCCACGGGAACGCTCAACCGGCGTTCAGTCAGTTGCCTCAGGTTATCCTTCCACGATGTTGCATCTGGCCTCCCAATCCCCCCGCCGCGCCGAACTGCTGACCCGTCTGGGCCTGGATTTCGGCCGCATCGATCTGGACATCCCCGAACACCGCCAGCCGGGCGAGTCCGCCGAAGGGTACGTCCGCCGGGTGGCCCGGGAAAAGGCCGGGGCCGGCCTGCTGAAGGTGATGACTGTGCCGGGCGCGGTGGTGCTGGGCGCGGATACCGAGGTGATCCTGGACGACGAGGTGTTCGGCAAGCCGGCCGACGCCGCCGACGCCGCGGGCATGCTGCGGCGCCTGTCGGGGCGGACCCACCTGGTGATCTCCGCCGTCTCGGTGGTGAGCGCCGCCCGCGAAGCGCAGGCGGTGTCGGTTTCCGAGGTGAGCTTCGCCGACCTGTCGGATGCGGACATCGCCGCCTATGTCGCCAGCGGCGAAGCCATGGGCAAGGCCGGCGCCTACGGCATCCAGGGGCGCGCCGAACAATACGTGACCCGGCTGTCGGGCAGTTTTTCCGGGGTGATGGGACTGCCGCTGCACGAAACCGCCGGCCTGTTGCGGGCCTTCGGAGTGCTGGCGTGACGGCCATCGCGGCCGGAGCCGCCCGCCACCATCGCCCGCGGACTTTCCGCAACGCTATCGTGGGAACGGCCGCTGCGGCCGCTTCCGTTCTTTTCCTTTCCGCCGGACGGTGACATGAGCGAAGAAATCCTGGTCAATGTCACGCCACGCGAGACCCGTGTCGCCGTCATCGAGAACGGCATGCTGCAGGAACTGCACATCGAGCGTGGCTGGCGCCGCGGCGTGGTCGGCAACCTGTACAAGGGCAAGGTGCAGCGGGTGATGCCGGGGATGCAGGCGGCGTTCGTCGAGGTCGGCCTGGATCGCGCGGCGTTCCTGCATGCCAACGACATCGTGCGGCCGGCGCCGGTCGCCAACGGCGAAGCGGTCGAGGCGCCGCTGCCGCCGCCGCCGTCGGTGCCGATCATGGATCTGCTGCGCGACGGCCAGGACGTGGTGGTGCAGGTGGTCAAGGACCCCATCGGCAGCAAGGGCGCGCGCCTGACCACCCAGATCAGCATTCCCTCGCGCTATCTGGTGCTGCTGCCGCAGTCCAAGGTGGTGGGCGTTTCGGCGCGCATCGAGGACGAGGCCGAACGCCAGCGCCTGAAGTCGCTGGTGACGGATCTGGCGGCCGCGCACGGCGGCCACGGCTACATCATCCGCACCAATGCCGAGGGCCAGCCGGCCGAGGCGCTGGCCGAGGATATTTCCTACCTGGCGCGGGTCTGGGCGCTGGTGGAGCAGCGCAGCCGCGACGCCGCGGTGGGCACCTGCATCTACGAGGACCTGACCCTGCCGCTGCGCGCGGTGCGCGATCTGATGCGCCGCGACGTCGAGAAGGTGCGGGTCGATTCGCGCGAGACCAGCGAACGGCTGCAGGCATTCGCGGCCAAATACATGCCGGTGCTGGCCGAGCGCATCGAACACTACAGCGGCGAGCGCCCCATCTTCGATCTGTATGGCGTCGAGGACGAAATCGGCCGCGCGCTGGACAAGGAAGTGCCGCTGAAATCCGGTGGCTACCTGGTCATCGACCAGACCGAGGCGATGACCACCATCGACGTCAACACCGGTTCCTTCCTCGGCCAGCGCAATCTGGAAGAGACCGTCTACCGCACCAACCTGGAGGCGGCGCAGGCGGTGGCGCGGCAGCTTCGCCTGCGCAACCTGGGCGGCATCATCATCATCGACTTCATCGACATGGATGATCCCGAGCATCGCCGCCAGGTGTTGCGCACACTGGAGAAAGCGCTCTCGCGCGATCACGCCAAGACCACGGTGTACGAATTCTCGCCGCTGGGCCTGGTGGAGATGACCCGCAAGCGCACCGTGGAAAGCCTGGAGCGGCAGTTGTCCGAGCCGTGCCCGGAGTGCGGAGGACGCGGCAGCATCAAGACCGCCGAAACGGTCACCTACGAAATCTTCCGCGAGATCACCCGCGCGGTGCGCCAGTTCGAAGCCGCCCGCCTGCTGGTGATCGCCTCGCCCAAGGTGGTCGCGCGCATCACCGACGAGGAATCGCAGTCGGTGGCGGAACTGGAGGAATTCCTCGGCAAGTCGATCCGCTTCCAGGCCGACGAGCAATACCTGCAGGAGCAGTTCGATGTCGTGCTGCTTTGAGGCGCGGATGAGCGGCCGTGCGGCCGTTGGAAGCCGGGATCGGGGATTGGTGATTCGCCCTGCTGTCCGCCATTCCCCCTCTCTCATCCCGACTCGCCACTGATGCCGACTCCGTTGCGCCGTCGCCTGCGTCTGGCCCGCCGTGGTGCCGTTTACGGCATCGCGATCGTGCTGGTGTGCATGGCCGTGGTGCTGGGCGTGGCCAGCCAGGTGCTGCCGCTGGCCGAGCGCCACCCGGAGCGCGTGGCCGCGTGGTTGACCGAGCGCGCCGGGCGGCCGGTGGCGTTCGACCGCGTGCAGACCCAATGGACCCGGCGCGGGCCGCTGCTGCAGCTGGATGGCCTGCGGATTGGCGAGGGCGATGGCGGTGTCCGCATCGGCCAGGCCGAAGTGCTGGTCTCGATGTACGGCGGACTGTTGCCGGGACATTCGTTCACCGAACTGCGCCTGCGCGGCCTGTCGCTCACCCTGCAGCGCGCCGACGACGGCGCGTGGTCGGTGCGTGGCCTGCCGGGGCAGCAGCAACCGGGCGGCGATCCGCTGTCCAGCCTGGAAGGCCTGGGCGAACTGCAGATCATCGGTGGCCGCCTGACCGTCGATGCGCCTTCGATCGGCTGGCAGTTGCAGGTACCGGACATCGATCTGCGCCTGCGGGTGAACGGCGACCGGGTGCGGGTGGGCGCGCGTGCGCGCATCCGCGCCGACAGTGCGCCGCTCAACGTCGCGGTCGATTTCGATCGCCGCAAGGGCGATGGCCGGGCCTACGCCGAAGTCACCGCGACGGACATCGGCGCGTGGTCGCCGCTGCTGCGGTATGCGGGCGTGGTGGCGGATCGCGGCAACGGCCAGTTGCAGGGCTGGGTGTCGCTGCACCGCCATCGGGTGGTGATGGTCACGGCCGAGGCGCATGTGCAGAAGCTGGGCCTGCGCGGCGCGCCGCTGGTGGGCGGCGGCCCGTTGCCGCGCGTGGCGTTCGAACAGTTGGACGGCCGGGCGCGCTGGCGCCTGACGACGGGCGGTTGGCGCCTGGATGCGCCGCTGCTGCGGGTCGGCAGCGATGGACGCACGCAGACGCTGGATGGACTGCTGCTCGCCGGGGGACGCGACTTTGCCGTGGTCGCCCGGCAGCTCGATGCCGCGCCGTTGTTCGCGGTGCTGGGATTGAGTGATCGGGTCGACGACGACATGCGGCGCTGGCTGGGCCAGGCGCATCCCACCGCGCGTCTGGCGCGGCTGGAAGTCGCCGGCAACCGCCAGGGAGGACTGCGCGGCCGCGGCGAACTGCTGGAGGTCGGATTCGCGCCGGTCGGCCACGCGCCGGGTTTGAGCGGGCTCGCGGGCGAATTCGAGGGCGATGCGGACGGCATGCGCCTGCATCTGAAGCCGGCATCCCGGTTGAAGTTCGATTGGCCCAGTGGCTTCGGCGTGGTCCACGACGTCACCCTGGACGGTGAAATCGTCGGCTGGCGCGAAGGCGCGGGCTGGCGCGTGGGCACGCCCGCGCTGCGGGTGCGTGGCAAGGACTACGGCGCCCATGTGCGCGGCGGCATGTGGTTCCAGAATGACGGCACCCGACCGTGGATCGATCTGGCCGCCGATCTCGACCAGGCCCAGGTGCCGGCCGCCAAGGGATTCTGGATTCATCACCAGATGCCGAAGGCGGCGGTCGACTGGCTCAACGCCGCGCTGGTCGGCGGCCAGGTCAACAACGGTCGCGCGATCGTCTCCGGCGATCTCGACGACTGGCCCTTCACGGGGCACAACGGCCGCTTCGAGGCGGTCGCTCGCATCAACGGCGGACAATTCAAGTTCCAACCGGACTGGCCGGCGCTGGAGCAGGTGGACGCGGACATCGCCTTCATCGGCAACGGCTTCTCCCTGAGCGGACGCGGCAACCTGGGCGGTGTGCCGGTCGAGAAGTTCAGCGCCGGCATCGCCGATTTCCACGAGTCCAACCTGCTGATCGACGCCGCCACCCGCACCGATGCCGGCCGGTTGCTGGCGATGCTGCGCCAGAGCCCGTTGCAGAAGACCTATGGCGAGACGCTGGCCGACCTGGAAGCTTCCGGCGGCACCCGCGCGACGTTTCATCTGCTGCAGCCGCTGAAGAAGGATTCGCCCACCCGCCAACGATTGGAGGGCGAGGTGGAATTGACCGCCGCCAAGCTGGCCGACAAGCGCTGGAACCTCGCGTTCACCGAGGTCGCGGGCAAGGCGCGCTACGACAACGGCGGCTTCGCGTCCGAGCCGATGAAGGTGATGCTGCAGGGGCAACCCGGCCTGCTGTCGCTGCGCGCGGGCAGTGGCGTGCGGGATCCGCAGCAGGCGTTCGAGGCCGAACTGGCCGCGCGCCTGGACGCGAGGGAGATGCTGGATCGCGCGCCGGAAATGGCATGGCTCAAACCGTACGTGGACGGTCGCTCGGACTGGAATGTCGGCGTGACCATTCCGCGCGGCGCCTCCAGCGATGCGCCGAGCCAGTTGCAGCTGCGCTCGCAACTGGTTGGGACCGCGCTAAACCTGCCCGCGCCGCTGGAGAAGCCGGCGTTTGCGGCATTGCCGACGGTCGTGCGGACTTCGATGCCGCTGGGCAGTGGCCAGATCGAAGTCGCGTTCGGCCAGCGTCTGGCGCTGCGCGCGCGCAACAACGGCCAGCAGACCGGCGTGCGCGTGGTGCTGGGCAGCGACACCGTCGCCGAAGCGCCGCCCGCGTCCGGCCTGATCGTCAGCGGGCGCACGCGGCAACTGGATGCGCTGGACTGGATCGCGCTGTTCAAGGGCGGGGAGGGCGACGACGGCGGACTGCCGCTGCGTCACGTCGACATCACCGCCGCGCGCCTGCTGCTGATTGGCTCGGTGTTCCCCGATACCCGCCTGCAACTGGCGCCGGCGCCGAACGCGCTGGCGGTGACCCTGGAAGGGCCGGCGCTGTCCGGAGGCCTGCTGGTTCCGGACACGCGCGGCGGCGCCATCGTCGGACGCCTCGCGCGACTGCACTGGCAGAACGCTTCGCCCGCCACCGCGACGGCTGCATCGACCAGCGCGCGCGCCGGTGCCACCACCACCGGTGCGGGGACGGTTGCCTCGGTTGCGCCCGCCGACGACGGCATCGACCCCGCCGCGATCCCGCCGCTGTCGCTGGACGTGGATGAGCTGCGCGTGGGGGCCGCAAAGCTGGGCAACGCGCGCCTGCGCACACGGCAATTGCCGGCCGGCATGCAGATCGAACAGCTGCAGTTGCGTTCCCCGCAGCAGAGCATCGACGTGGCCGGCACCTGGCTGGGACGCGGCGCGCATGCGCGGACCCAACTGCAGGCCAAAATCGACAGCCGCGACTTCGGCGCGCTGCTGGCCGACGCCGGATACGGCGACCGCATCCGCGGCGGCCACGGCACCCTGCAGGCGAGCGCCGGATGGCGTGGCAGCCCCGGCGCCTTCCGTCTCAGCGAGCTGGAAGGCGACATCCGCGTGGATGCGCGCGACGGCCACCTGCTGGAACTCGAACCCGGCGCCGGCCGCGTGCTCGGCCTGCTCAGCGTGGCCGAACTGCGCCGTCGCCTGACCCTGGATTTCAGCGACTTCTTCTCCAAGGGCTTCGCCTTCAACCGGATGGAAGGCAAGGTCATGCTGGGCAACGGCCTGGCGCGCACCGACGCGCTGGTGATCGATGGCCCCGCCGCGGAGATCCGCATCGGCGGCACGACCGACCTGCGCGCGGAGCAGTTCGATCAGGTGGTCGACGTGCTGCCCAAGTCGGCCAACGTGCTGACCGCGGTCGGCGCCGTCGCCGCCGGTCCGATCGGCGCCGCGGTCGGCGCGGTCGCCAACGCGGTGCTCAAGCGGCCGCTGGGCGAGATGGGCGCCAAGACCTATCGCGTGACCGGTCCGTGGAAACAGCCGAAGGTGGAAGCCGTCTCGCGCGAACAGTCGCGTGAACAGGTGGCACCGTCGCCCGTGCATGCCGGCTTGCCCTGAAGCCGGGTGCTCTACGCCTTGCGTCCCTTCGCCATCACCCCCATGTCCCTGCCATGACTGCTTCCCTGACTCTCGCCGAAACCCGCCTTCTGCTGCCTGCCGGCCTCGACCAGCACGGCCTGGACCGTACCTTCGGCGCGCTGCTGGGACCGGGCATCGATTTCGGTGATCTGTACTTCCAGCACGCCCGGCGCGAGAGCTGGACGGTGGAGGACGGCATCGTCAAGGACGGCGCGCATTCGATCGAACAGGGCGTCGGCGTGCGCGCGATTTCCGGCGAGAAGACCGGCTTCGCCTATTCCGACGACATCAACGCGGTGGCGCTGCTGGACGCCGCGCGCTCGGCGCGCGCGATTGCCCGCGATGGCGCCACGCACACGCCGCGCGCGCTGGTGCGTGGCGGCGGACGCTCACTGTACGGCGCGGACGATCCCATCGATGCGATGGACAACGCCGCCAAGGTCGAAGCGCTGCGCGCGGTCGACCGGTTCCTGCGCGCCGCCGATCCGCGCGTGCAGCAGGTGACGGTGAGCCTGTCCGGCGGCCTGGACACGGTGCTGGTGGCGCGCAGCGACGGCGTGCTCGCCGCCGACGTGCGCCCGCTGGTGCGCCTGAACGTGCAGGTGCTGGTGGAGCAGAACGGTCGCCGCGAATCGGGCTATGCCGGCATGGGCGGCCGTTATTCCTACGCCGAACTGCTGGGCGGCGGCCAGCCGGAAGAACTGGCGCGCGAAGCGCTGCGGCAGGCGCTGGTGAACCTGGACGCCATCGACGCGCCGGCCGGCGTGATGCCGGTCGTGCTGGGCGCCGGCTGGCCGGGCGTGCTGCTGCACGAGGCGGTGGGGCATGGTCTGGAAGGCGACTTCAACCGCAAGGGCACCAGCGTCTACGCCGGCCGCATCGGCCAGCGGGTCGCTTCGCCCGGCGTGACCATCGTCGACGACGGCACCCTGCCGGGCCGGCGCGGTTCGCTCAACATCGACGACGAAGGCACGCCGACGAACTGCACCACGCTGATCGAGGATGGCGTGCTGGTCGGTTACATGCAGGACACGCTCAATGCGCGCCTGATGGGCATGGCGCCCACCGGCAACGGTCGCCGCGAATCATTCGCGAACCTGCCGATGCCGCGCATGACCAACACCTACATGCTCGCAGGACAGCACGATCCGGAAGAAATGATCCGCTCGGTGAAGAAGGGCCTGTACGCGGTGAACTTCGGCGGTGGCCAGGTCGACATCACCAGCGGCAAGTATGTGTTCTCGGCGACCGAAGCCTATCTGATCGAGGATGGCAAGGTCACCGCGCCGGTCAAGGGCGCCACCCTGATCGGCAACGGGCCGGAAACCATGCAGAAGGTGAGCATGATCGGCCACGACCTCGCATTGGACGCCGGAGTAGGCGTGTGCGGCAAGGACGGGCAGAGCGTGCCGGTGGGCGTCGGCCAGCCATCGCTGCTGATCGAGGGCCTGACGGTGGGCGGCACCCGCGCGTGAACCGCGGGCGGGTGGACGGCGCCACGCGGGCGCCGGCACGCGGCTCAGTCTTCGTCGATGTCCGCGTCGTCGCGCGCCGCGGCTTCGTCGCCATCGGCGAGCAGTTCCCGGATCTCGCGGAACAGTTCGCGGAACGCATGCGGCGGCTTGTTCTTCGCGCGTTCGTCGCCGGCGTTGCGAATCAGCTGGCGCAGGCGCTGGCGATCGGCCTGCGGAAACTCCTCCAGCAGTTCGCCCAGCGCGCCATCGCCTTCGGCGAGCAGGCGTTCGCGCCAGTGCTCGGCGCGATGCAGCTGCGCCGCCTCGCGCCGGGCCGCGTCGCCGCCTTCATCCATGGCGTCGCGGATCGCGGCCAGGACCTCGTCGTCCTCGCGGCGCATCTGCTTGGCCAGGTATTGCAACTGCCGCTTGTGCGCGATGTGCGAGGTGATGCGCCGGGTTTCCAGGATGTGCGGCATCAGGTCTTCGGGAATCGGCAGCTTGGCCAGCCGTGCCGGCGTCAACGCCACCAGTTGTTCGGCCAGGCTGCGCACTTCCAGCGCGTCTTCGCGCTGCTGGGTGCGGCTGGGGCTATAGAATTCGCCGGTTTCGGGGTCGCGTCCGCGCATGGTCGATCTCGGTTGCCGGTCACGCGGCGGCGCCTGCATGGCGCGCCGGGACGTCTTTCACGGGGGAAGCCGGGTTTTCCGGCTTCCTGCATTGCATAAGGATAAGCCATTGAACGCCATCACCGTTTCCGCCGACGACAGTCTGGCCCGGCTGGACGCCCTTGCCGACCTGTCCCAGCGCCTGCTGGCGGCCGCCCGGGCGCGCGGCGCCAGCCAGGCCGAGGTCAGTTGCAGCGAGGAGCGCGGGCTGAACGTCAACGTGCGCCTGGGCGAGGTCGAGACGGTCGAATCGACCCGCGACCGCGGCATCGGCGTGACCGTCTATTTCGGTCATCGCAAAGGCAGCGCCAGCACCGCCGACCTGCGCGAGGAGAGCCTGGAAGCCACGGTCGAGCAGGCCTGCGCCATCGCCCGCTATACCGAGGATGACGACGCGGCCGGCCTGGCCGACGCGGACCGGATGGCGAACACGTTCCCCGATTTCGATCTCTGGCATCCGTGGCCGGTGCAGGCCGACGAAGCGCTGGATCTGGCCCTGGCCTGCGAAAACGCAGGCCGCGAGGCCGACCGCCGCATCGGCAATTCCGATGGCGCCTCGGTGGGCAGCTCGGAGAGCCTGTCGGTCTACGCCAACTCGCATGGCTTCATCGGTCGCGAGCGCAGCACCCAGCACACCCTGGGTTGCGCGCTGATCGCCGGCGAAGGCGATGGCATGCAGCGCGATGGCTGGTATACGACGGCGCTGGATGCGTCCGCGCTGGAAGCGGCGCAGGCGGTGGGCCGGCGCGCGGCCGAACGCACGGTGGCGCGATTGCAGCCGCGCACCGTCGCCACCGGCGAATATCCGGTGCTGTTCGCCGCGGAAGTCGCGCGCTCGCTGATTGGCCACCTGCTCGGCGCGGTGTCCGGCTCGGCGCTGTACCGGCGCGCGAGCTTCCTGCTGGACCACGCGGGCCAGCGCATCTTTCCCGACTGGTTTTCCATCGAGGAGCGCCCCTTCCTGCGCCATGGCTGGCGTTCGGCCGCGTTCGACGCGGAAGGCGTCGCCACCCGCGAGGCGCCGTTGATACGGGCCGGCGTGCTTGAACGCTATCTGTTGGGCAGCTACTCGGCGCGCAAGCTGGGCCTGCGCAGCACCGGCAACGCCGGTGGCGTGCACAACCTGGAAGTCGCGGCCAATGCCGGCGGTTTCGACGAACTGGTCCGCGGCATGGGCCGTGGCCTGGTCATCACCGAGCTCATGGGGCAGGGCGTCAATCCGGTGACCGGCGACTACTCGCGGGGCGCGGCCGGTTTCTGGGTGGAGCAGGGCGAGATCACCCATCCTGTGGACGGCATCACGGTTGCGGGCCATCTCAAGCAGATGTTTGCGGGCATCGAAGCGGTGGGCAGCGACGTGGATCCGCGCTCGCACGTGGCGTGCGGATCCGTCCTGCTGGGACGCATGACCGTTGCCGGCACCGACTAACGTGTCTTGACAGGGATCGCCCGGGCCCCGAAAGTGGCGCCCGGGGTTGTTCCATACCACCAACGTCAACAAGGATTGGGGATACACGCATGAGCGAATTTGAAAACGTCACCGCACCGCCGCCGCCGCCGGCTTCGAGCCAGGCACCACAGGAAGAGCGCACCATGGCGCTGGTCGCGCACCTGCTGGGCATTCTGACCAGCTTCGTCGGTCCGCTGATCATCTGGCTGATCAACAAGGACAAGGCCCCGAACTCGTTCGTGGTCGATCAGTCGAAGGAAGCGCTCAATTTCCAGATCACCCTGGTGTTCGTCTATATCGTCGGCATCATTCTGTCGGTGATCGTGATTGGCGTGTTCATCAACATGCTGGCGGGCCTCGCCGGTCTCATCCTGGCGATCATCGCCGCGGTGAAGGCCAACAACGGCGAAGCCTACCGCTACCCGTTCGCCATCCGGCTGATCAAGTAAGCAGGGTTCGCGAGTCGAAGAAAAAGGCCCGGTCTGACCGGGCCTTTTTCATTGCGACGATGAAGCCGTCGTCCCGGCATCAATGATTGCGTCGCACCGCCAGTTCACCGAGCGCGCGCAGGGCGTCGGCGGCTTCGCCGAACGCAGACAGCGAATCGCGCATCGCCGCGTCGAGTTCCGTCAGGCGCGCCTTGGCGCCTTCCATGCCGAGCAGGGCCGGATAGGTCGACTTGGCCTGCGCCGCATCCTTGCCCGCGGTCTTGCCGAGCTGTTCTGAGCTGCCTTCCACGTCCAGGATGTCGTCGCGGATCTGGAAGGCCAGGCCGAGCGAGGAGGCGAATCCGTCCAGGCGCGCCAGCGCGTCGGGGCCGGCGCGGCCGGCCAGGGCGCCCAGCCTTACCGCGGCGCGGATCAGCGCACCGGTCTTCCAGGCATGCATGCGCGCCAGCTCGTCCAGACCCTGCTCGCGCCCGGTCGCGTCGATGTCCAGTGCCTGCCCGCCGCACATGCCGGCGACGCCGGACGCGGCGGCCAGCGCCTGTACCCAGGCGAGGCGGATGTCGGCATCGGCGGGCGCCTGCGCCAGTACCTCGAACGCCCGTGTCTGCAGGGCGTCGCCGGCGAGGATGGCGGTGGCTTCGTCGAAGGCGACGTGCACGGTCGGGCGCCCGCGACGCAGTTCGTCATCGTCCATGGCGGGCAGATCGTCGTGCACCAGCGAATAGGCGTGGATCAGCTCGACCGCCGCCGCAGGCGCGTCGAGCAGCGTTTCCGGGGCGCCGGACACCGCGCCGGCGGCATAGACCAGCAGCGGCCGCATGCGCTTGCCGCCGCCGAGCACGGCGTGGCGCATGGCCGCGTGCAGGCGCGCGGGGGCCTGCTCCGGGGACGGAAGGGCCTGATCGAGGGTGGCTTCGGTGCGTGCGGCCCAGGCCGCGAAACGGGCCTCAGTTGCCATCGGGCAGGGGCGCGAACGACTCGGCGCCGTCGGGATTGGCGGGATCGCTGAGCAGCCGGACCCGCAGTTCCGCCTGTTCCAGCGCGGCCTGGCACTGGCGGTACAGGCCGACGCCGCGCTCATAGGCGGCCAGCGAGTCCTCCAGGCTGAGCTCGCCGTGTTCCATGCGGTCGACCAGGCGCTCGAGTTCTTCCAGCGACTGTTCGAAGTTCGCCACCGGGGAGGCGTCGGGGGTGTTTTTCTTGGCCATGCGGGAAAGTGTGCGGAGCCGCCGCGGGAAGGTCAACGCGCGGCGTTCAGGCGCCCGTGCGCTCCCAGCGCAGGGTCGCGCCGTGCCGGCGCAGCCACTCGTCCAAACGCGCCCCCGGCAGCAGGTCGCCGGCGGCCAGCAGTTCGCCTCCGGCATCCCAGAGCAACGGCAGCAGGCGGCGTTCCCAGGGCGGGATCCCTTCGGACTGGAGCAGCTTCTTGAGGACATGGGTATGCGCGCGGCCCGGCAGGCGCAGGCGCTCGCCGCCGTGGCGCGCGCCGACCCGCAGCGGCGTCGGCCAGACGGCGCCTTCCAGGATCAGCGTGTCGCCGGTCGGCAGTCGCAACGGGGAGCGCGTATCCCATTTGGTTTCCCAATCGGCGGACAGGGGTGCACGCGCGCGTTCGGCATGCAATAGGTCGCGCCAGCGGCGGACGACCGCGCCCTGCCAGGCGAACTCCGCTTCGCCATCCGCCGCGGCGGCCAGCAGATCCTGTCCGATCCGGCGCACGCCTTCGGCCGGAAGTGGGGGCAAACCGCATTCCTCCAGCCAGCGGCGCAACACGCGCGCCCGGCGCGCGGGGGGAAGCGCGAGCAGTGCGGTGGCCGACAGCGCCGCCGGATCCAGCGTGCGCGTCATCGCCAGTGCGTCCGCGTCTTCCTGTTCGAGCAGGCTGGCGCTTTCGCCCGCCAGCGCGGCGCTGCGGGCGAGCGCGGCCGAGGCGTGTGGCCAGTGCTGTTCCAGCAGCGGCATGACGTGCAGGCGCAGGAAATTGCGCGAGTGCGCGGTATGCAGGTTGCTGGGATCCTCGATCCAGTCCAGACCGTGATGCCGGGCATGCGCTTCCAGGGTGGCGCGCGGGATGTCCAGCAGCGGACGCCAGTGCCAGCCTTCGGCGAAAGCGCGCCAATCCCGCATCGCCGCGAGCCCATCCACGCCCGAGGCGCGCAGCGCGCGCAGCAGGAAGGTTTCCGCCTGATCCTGCAGGTGGTGCGCGGTCACCAGCACTTCGCCCGGTCTGATGATCCCGGCGAAGGCGGCATAGCGCGCGTGGCGCGCGGCCGCTTCCAGACCCTGCCCGCGAGGAGGAGAAACCTTGACGCGCGCCACTTCCAGGGGGATTTCCCAGGCATCGCAGACCTGCCGGCAGTGCGCGGCCCAGTCGTCGGCCGCGGCCTGCAGGCCGTGATGCACATGAACCGCGCGCAGGCCGGCGCGATTGAACGCAGGATCGTGTCGCAGACGATGCAGCAGCACGGTCGAATCCAGGCCGCCGCTGAATCCGATCAGGAGCGACGGCGCGTCGGCGGGCAGGGGCGGCAGGGCGAACATGCCGCCAGTCTAGCGGTCGCGTCGGCGCCGGGCGCGCCGCCCACGCGCTATCGCAGCTTGTTCAGGATGACGATGATGGCGGCCAGCCAGCAGACGCTGACGAACAGCCCCAGAACCCAGTTCTGGTTGACGCCGCTCCGATGCCAGCGCAGGCGGTTGTAGAGCAGGCCGACGATCATCGGCAGGACGAACAGGAAGAGCGGTACGAGCCACCATGGATGCAGCAGGTCCATCGCGATTCCCCGGTGAGCCGGCCACTGCCGGCAACGGGATCCTAGCGCGGGTGGCCGGGGTGCGCCTGCGTCGGAATGTCGCGGCTGGCCCGGCCGGTGGACGTCGCCGCGGAGCCATCAATCGGTGGGGAGAGGGCGCCTCGCGAGGTGGCGCTGGTTGGTCAGGGACGCATCCACAACAGCAGCGCGCACGCCACTGAAATCAGGACAAGCAGCCCGATGAGCAGGGACCAGGCGCGTGGGCGGCCCGCCTGGCCCAGGACGTCGAACAGATGACCAAGAACCTGGGCCACGAAGTCAGACATGTC
This sequence comes from Pseudoxanthomonas sp., assembly GCF_051953815.1. Lineage (GTDB taxonomy): Bacteria > Pseudomonadota > Gammaproteobacteria > Xanthomonadales > Xanthomonadaceae > Pseudoxanthomonas_A. Next base: position 24,706 of record NZ_JBQCIJ010000033.1, read on the forward strand.
CGGGGCCTCTCACATGCCCATGGAGGCCAGGCGCACCGCGCTCCTTCAATTGCGGGCGCATGGTGTTCGACCCGAATCGGCGCATGTCATCTCCCGCGAGCGTTGAACGAGATGACGGGATAACCGCATCTTGCGGGATGGGGAGTGACACACTTTGTCGCGTCGATGAATATTTTTTGTCGAAAAATCGTTGCGGGCGCGATGATTGCCTGGCGAAGTTGCGTCGAACTCCGGACGGTGGCGATTCGGGTTTCATCGGGGGCCGGAACGCACCCGCGGCGGAACGTCGCCGGCAGATCAGGACGAGGAAAGACTCGCCAGTTCGCTGCGGGCCAGCGCGATCCACTCGCGCTGATCGCGCTGGTAATACCTGGGCAGGGCGTCGGAACGGGTCAGGATTTCTTGGAACACCGTCCTGGCCTTGGCGAGGTCGCCCTGGCGCTTGAGCAGCAGGCCGTAACGCGCGCGCGCTTCTTCGCCCGGATAACCCTGCACCACCGCTTCGTACTCGTGCAGGGCGGCGGCCGGGTCGCCAAGGTCTTCCACCGCGCGCGCGTACAGCAGGTGCCCGTCGGTGGAACGGAAACCGGGATTGGCGGCGATCAGGGTGTCCAGGGTCTCGCGGGTTTCGCGCGCCTTGCCCTGTCCGTACTGCGCCTTGGCGAGGCCGAGCATCAGATCCGGGTCCGTGCGGTACAGGCCCTTGAGGGCATTGGCGAACAGATCCTCGGCGCGCGCGAAATCGCCGCTGCGCAGGCATTCTTCCGCGAGCTGGCGGCGGGTCTCCGGCGTATCCGACAGGCCCAGCTTGCGATCCGCCTTGCGCTTCTCGTGTTCGGGATCGATGCGGGCGCGGACGCTGCGCGCGGCGCGGCGCGCGGAGGGATTGTGGCGCAGTTCCGGCAGCACTTCGGCGATGAAATAGACGATCACCGCGAGGTACGAGAACACCAGCAGGATGAAGACCCAGTACAGCGGTCGTCCGGTGCGCACGACGTGCACGCAGCAGGCGATCTGGAGGAGCAGCGACAGGATGATGATGGGGCTCATGCGGCGAGGTGATGGATTGGAAGTGGAATGAGGGCTGCGGCGGGCAGGGACGGGCTGTCGCAGGCAACGGGACGCAGGCGTTCGCGTGCCCGCGCCAGCGCGGCGTCCGTGTCCGCGATGCCGAGACGCGAGGACAGGAGACGAAAGCGCTGGTTGAAACGGGCCGGCCGGCAGAGCGGGTCGTAGTAGGAGGGACTTCGCGCCAGCACCAGCAGGGCCAGTGATTCCTCCGGGCGCAGCGCCTCCGGTGGGAGGCCGTACCAGGCTTCGGCGGCGGCGGTCAGGCCACGCGCGTCGCGGCCGAAATACCCTTCGCTCAGCACGGTGGCGATCTGCTCGTCGACCGACCATGCGCGACTGACGTATATCGCCGCGGCGAGGTCGGCGGCGCCCCGCCGCCGGCCACCGACGGGGCGATCCGAACGCTGCAGCAGAATCCGGCCCGCATGAGTGGGAAGCTGCAGATCATTCGACGCCGGGGAGCGCCCGCGAAAAAGATACCGCCATACCGTCAGCGGATTCAGGCGGACGCCGTCCGCGCTCCCGATGCCTTCGCTGGCGAAGTACTGGGCCCGCAGCAGCGGTGAGAGGACTTGCTGGCTGGGTTGTCGGTTCGCAGGAAGCGCCCCGGCGCCCCATAGATACAGCCCGATGCACAGCAGGACGTAGCCAAGCACCGGCGCCAGCAGCAGGGCAGACATCCATTTCTGCCAGCCCGTCATGCTGCCCTCAGGCGGCCTCGTAGGCCCCGTAGCCGCGCAGGCGTTCGTAACGGCGTTGCAGGAGCTGTTCGACCGGAATCTGCTCCAGGGTGTCGAGCTCGTTGAGCAGCACCGCCTTCAGGCGGGTCGCCATCTGGCGCGGGTTGCGATGGGCGCCGCCGATCGGTTCGCGCACCACCTTGTCCACCAGGCCCAGCGAATGCAGGCGCTTGGCGGTCAGGCCGAGCTGTTCGGCGGCGTCCTTGGCCTTGTCGGCCGACTTCCACAGGATCGAGGCGCAGCCTTCCGGAGTGATCACCGAATAGGTGCTGTACTCCAGCATCAGGGTGCGATCGCCCACGCCGATGGCGAGCGCGCCGCCGGAACCGCCTTCGCCGATCACGGTGCAGATCACCGGCACCTTCAGTTCCGACATTTCCAGCAGGTTGCGGGCGATCGCCTCGGACTGGCCGCGTTCCTCGGCGTCGATGCCCGGCCAGGCGCCGGCGGTGTCGATGAAGGTCAGCACCGGCAGGCGGAAGCGCTCGGCCAGCTTCATCAGGCGCAACGCCTTGCGATAACCCTCGGGCTTGGGCATGCCGAAGTTGCGCTTGATCTTTTCCTTGGTGTCGCGGCCTTTCTGATGGCCGATGATGACCAGCGAGCGGCCATTGATGCGGGCCAGCCCGCCCACGATCGCCTTGTCGTCGGCGAAGGCGCGATCGCCGGCCAGCTCCTGGAACTCGTCGCAGATCACGCGCACGTAATCCAAGGTGTAGGGGCGGGCCGGGTGGCGGGCCAGTTGCGATACCTGCCAGGGGGTCAGGTCGCGGAAGATCTGGGCGGTGCGGACGCGCAGCTTGTCCTGCAGGGCATGGACTTCGGCATCCACATTCACCGCCGGCCCGGCGCTGGCGTTGCGCAGCTCCTGGATCTTGGCTTCCAGATCGGCGATGGGTTGTTCGAAATCGAGGTAGTTCGGATTCATCAAGCGGGCCATGGGCCGGAAAGAGGGGAGTTTATCCCAGCCGGGGGCTCCATACCGAGCCGTGCTGAGGAGCGCCGGAAGGGCCGTCGGAAGGGCCGCCGGGGCTCAGTGGGTCCAGGGGCGGCCGACGGCCAGCTTGACCGCGCGTACGCCGGGCATGGCCCGCAGGGCGTCGACCAGTTCGGTGTCGACCCGCACGGACAGGCTGCCGTTGACGTCGAGCATGCCGGCGGTGGCGGATTTGCCGGAAGGCAGGACCAGATCCAGCCGCAGCGGGGTGTTGCCGGGCCGATGGCGGGCGAGCAGGGCGTCCACCCGCGACCACAGGCCGGGTTCGCGCAGGTCCAGCCGCAGCGACAGGCGCTGCGCCTGCTGCGCGCACAGCTGCGAGTAGTCCCAGCACTGGCGGATGCGCAGGCTGAAGCCGCCGTTGAACTCGTCCTCGCGCAGGCCGCCCTTGAGAATGAGGATGCGATCGCGGGTGAGCAGCGGCCCGAACTCGGCCATGGCGTCGGAGAACGCGCTGCACTCGATGCGGCCGCGACCGTCTTCCAGCTGCACGAACACCTGGCTGTCGCCCTTGCGGCGCACACCGACCACCTGGCCGGCGATCAGCGCGCTGACTTCCGGGCGCCAGCCTTTCTTCTCGCCCGGCGACTGGTTGCTCCAGAGCTTCTCCAGATCACCCAGATCGCTGCCGACCAGGTTCCGCAGATCCTCGCGATAGGGATCCATCGGGTGACCACTGAGGTAGTGCCCCAGCGTTTCGCGTTCGCCGGTCAGCAACTGGCTGAGCGGCCATTCGTCGACCTCGGTCAACACCACTTCCAGCGCGGGCGTGGCGTCACCGCCGCCGAACAGCGAACTCTGCCCCGCCGCGCGTTCCTTGGCGAGCTGATCGGTGGCCTTGAGCACCTCCGGCAGCTGCAGCATCAGCGAGGCGCGGTTGCGGCCCAGCGCGTCGAGCGCGCCGGCGTTGACCATCGCTTCCAGCGCGCGCCGGTTGAGCTTGGAGGAGTCGACCCGCTTGCAGAAATCCAGCAGATCCCGGAACGGGCCGCCCTGGCGGCGTTCGGCGACGATGGCTTCGCACAGGCCCTGGCCGACGCCCTTGATCGCGCCGATGCCGTAGCGGATGGTGCGCGGGTCGGTCGCCTCGAACATGTAGTCCGAGTGATTGATCTCCGGCGGCAACACTTCCAGATCCAGGCCGCGCGCCTCGTCCAGGAAGCCTACCACCTTGTCGGTGTTGTCCATGTCCGAGGACAGCACCGCGGCCATGAACTCGGCCGGATAGTGGCACTTCAGCCAGGCGGTCTGGTACGACACCAGCGCGTAGGCCGCGGCGTGCGACTTGTTGAAGCCGTAGCCGGCGAACTTCTCCATCAGGTCGAAGATTTCGTCGGCCTTCTTCTCGTCGACACCACCCTTGCTGGCGCCTTCGCGGAAGATCTCGCGGTGCTTGGCCATTTCCGCCGGCACCTTCTTGCCCATCGCGCGGCGCAGCAGGTCGGCGCCGCCGAGCGAGTAGGCGCCGACGATCTGCGCCATCTGCATCACCTGCTCCTGGTACACCATGATGCCGTAGGTGTCTTTCAGGATGGCCTCGGTGCGCGGATCGGGATACTCGACTTCCTCGCGGCCGTGCTTGCGATCGACGAAGCTGGGAATCAGGTCCATCGGGCCGGGTCGGTACAGCGACACCAGCGCGATCAGATCCTCGAAGCGGTCGGGTTTGGCGTCCTTCAGCAGGCGGCGCATGCCGGAGGATTCGAACTGGAACACCGCGCCGGTGTTGCCGGAGGCGAAGACCTTGCGATAGGTGGCGGCGTCGTCCAGCGGAATCGTCGCGATGTCGACCGGCGGCACGCCCGCGCGCTCGTGGCGGCGATTGATGGCCTTGACCGCCCAGTCGATGATGGTCAGCGTGCGCAGGCCCAGGAAGTCGAACTTCACCAGGCCCACTTCCTCGACGTCGTTCTTGTCGAACTGGGTGACCGGGTTCCGGCCCAGCATGCCCTCGTCGTGTTCGGCGAACAGCGGGCAGAAGTCCGACAGCGGCGACGGCGCGATGACCACGCCGCCGGCGTGCTTGCCGGCGTTGCGGGTCAGGTCCTCGAGCTGCCGCGCCAGGTCGATGAGATCGCGGACGTCGTCCTCGCTGTTGTAGCGCTCGATCAGTTCCTGCGAGGACATCTCGCTGTTGCCTTCGCCCATCGCATCCTTCAGGGTCACGCCGAGGATGTTGGGAATCAGCTTGGCGACGCCGTCGACCAGACCGTAGGGAAAGCCCAGCACGCGGCCGGCGTCGCGCACCACCGCCTTCGCCGCCATGGTGCCGTAGGTGATGATCTGGCTGACCCGGTCGCGACCGTACTTGCGCGCGACGTAGTCGATCACCTCGTCGCGCCGATCCATGCAGAAGTCGATGTCGAAGTCGGGCATCGACACGCGTTCCGGATTGAGGAATCGCTCGAACAGCAGGTTGTAGGGCAGGGGATCCAGATCGGTGATCTTCAGCGCCCACGCCACCAGCGAGCCGGCGCCCGAACCACGGCCCGGGCCGATCGGAATGCCTTGGTTCTTGCCCCACTGGATGAAGTCGCCGACGATCAGGAAGTAGCCGGGGAAACCCATCTTGATGATGGTGTCCAGCTCGAATTCCAGACGTTCGAAGTAATCCTCGCGGGATTTGCCCGGAGCGAGCGGATTCTTCTCCAGCCGTTCTTCCAGGCCGGCCCGGGCCTGGCTGCGGATCCAGCTGTCCAGGGTCTCGTTTTCCGGCACCGGATAGGCGGGCAGGAAGTAGGTGCCCAACCGCATTTCGATGTTGCAGCGCTGCGCCAGCGCCAGCGTGTTGTCGATGGCGTCGGGGATGTCGGCGAACAGCTCGGCCATTTCCTCGGCCGACTTCATGTACTGCTCCGCGCTGTATTCGCGCGGCCGCTTGGGATCGTCCAGCACGCGTCCGGAGGCGATGCACACGCGCGCCTCGTGCGCATCGAAGCCATCCGGTGACAGGAAGCGCACGTCGTTGCTGGCGACGACCGGCAGGCCGCGCTTGGCCGAGGCGTGTAGCGCGAACGCGTTGAAGGCTTCCTCGCCATCGCGCTGGGTGCGGGTGAGCTCCAGGTGCAGGTCTTCGCCGAAGCTGCGCTGCCACTCGGCTAGATGCTGTTCGGCCAGTTCGTGTCGCCCGCTGAGCGCGAGCCGGCCGGCATGGCTTTGCCGCCCCATCAGCGCGAACAGACCCTCGCGGTCTTCATGCAGCCACTGCGGATCGATGGCGACGCCGTCGGTGCGGTGGCCTTCCATCCACGCCCGCGTGAGCAGGCGGGACAGCGACAGATAGCCTTCGCGATCCCGGCACAGCAGGGTTACCGGCCATGGTGTTTCGTTGCCTTCGGCCACCAGCACGTCGGCGCCGGCAATCGGCTTGATGCCGACGCTCTCGGCGGCCTTGTAGAACTTGACCAGGGCGAACAGGTTGTTGCGATCGGTGACCGCCAGCGCCGGCATGCGCAGTTCCACCGCGCGGCTGAGCAGGTTGGCCTGCTTGGCTTTCTTGGGGTCGGCCTGATCCGGTTTCTCGGGCACGCGGATGATCGAATCCGCCATCGAGAACTCGGTGTGCAGGTGGAGATGAACGAAGCGGGAGGACATGCCGGCTCGGAAGACTGTCCGGGCAGGTTACCGGTGGGGGTGGGGAGGGGCAAGGCTTGACATCGCCCATCGGGCGCCGGCCGGCAGGAGGCCGACCGGCGCAGGCGGCGTGGACGGAGCGGGAAGCGCCCGCCGCCGGTTCAATGCACCCGGAACACCTCGGCTGGCGTCGGCGCGTAGCTGGCCTCGCGGACGTGGCGCTGATGCTCGCGCAGCGCCGTTTCCTGGTCGCGGGCATGCTCCCAGTCGCGCCGATCGAATGGAAAACCGCCGACCGGCGCGTGGCGCAGGCCGGATTCGACGTCACGCAGGCGCAGGAAATCGCCGTAGGCCTCGATTTCACGGAACAGGTGGGGCCAGGACAACTCCTGGGGCAACGGCGTCGCCGCCGCCTCCACGCCGCGAATCCGGGCCAGCACGGTGGTCAGTCCGGCGCGGGTGGCGGGTTCGCATTCCCAGGCGGTGTCTTCCAGCAATGCGGCGATCCGCTGCGGGCAGCCGGCGTCCACCGGCGGCGCGCCGGGGCAAAGCGCGTGCACGAGGGCATCCAGGCGTTGGTGAAGGGTGTCGCCGTTGCCGGCGGAGGAACGTGACTGCGGGTCGCACGCCGGCGACCCGGTATCCGGAGCGTTGTTGTGTCGATGCAGGTTCATGGCAGTTCTCGCGAGACCGTCGGGGGCCGGTGCGCATCACCGTGATCCGGGGACAGCGGTGCTGCTCCTTGAGGAGATGCACGGACAGCGTGCGGGGTTGCGGCGCCGGTTTCGACTGCGGAAAGTCGGCGTGACCAAGGACAGGGCCACCTGTTCATCCGACCGGCGGCGGTCCCGCGCGGGAACTCCGCGCTCAGCGCATGCCGTGCGCTTCCAATGCGATCCGCACCGGCGCGAAGCTGCGGCGATGCTGCGGGCAGGGGCCGTGCCGGCTGAGCGCGGACAGGTGCTCCGGCGTGGAATAGCCCTTGTGGTTGGCGAAACCGTACTGTGGAAACTCCGCATGCAGCGCGACCATGGCGCGATCACGGGTGACCTTGGCGAGAATCGAGGCGGCCATGATCGCCGCGTCCAGGCGATCCCCGCCCACCAGTGCTTCGGCGGGGCAGGGCAGGCGCGTGGGGACGCGATTGCCGTCGATGCGCGCCAGTTCGGCCGCGGGATGCAGTGCTTGGACCGCGCGGCGCATGCCTTCCATGGTCGCCTGCAGGATGTTGAGCTGATCGATTTCCTCGCGATGCACGAACTCGACGCGCCAGGCGAGCGCGCGTTCGATGATCAGCGGATACAGCGCTTCGCGCTGCGTCTCGGTCAGTTGCTTGGAATCGTTGAGGCCGTCGATGGGGCGCTCCGGATCCAGGATCACCGCAGCCACCGAGACCGGTCCGGCCAGCGGGCCACGCCCGGCTTCGTCCACGCCGGCGATCAGGCGGAACACGGGAGCGGGGAACAGGGAAGCGACCGGCAGCATGGCGTGATCCTAGCCGACGTCGCGGCGCGGCGCGGCCGCCAGCAGTTCCATCACGGCATCGGCTGCACGCGCGGAGGCATCCTGGCGCAGTTGCTCGTGCAAACCCAGGTACTTGGGCTGGAGGGCGGCCGCGTCGCGCGGCGAACGAAACCAATGCAGCACCGCGCCGGCCAGCTTGTCCGGCGTGCAGTCGTCCTGCATCAGTTCCGGCGCCAGATCCTCGCCGGCCAGCACGTTGGGCAGGGCGTAGCGCTGCACCTTCAACAGGCCGAGCGTCTTGACGATCCGGTAGGTCATCGGTGCGACCTTGTAACCGACCACCATCGGACGCTTGGCCAGCATGGTTTCCAGCGTCGCGGTGCCCGAGGCCAACAGCACCACGTCGGCGGCGTACAGCGCGGTGCGGGCGTGACCGTCCAGCAGGCGCAGATTGGGAACCGCCAGGCGCGGATCGGCCAGCAACGTCTCTAGCAACGCGCGGCAGGCGGCGTTGGCGGCGGGCACGCAGACCTGCAGGCCCGGCACTTGCGCGGCAACCTGGCGGGCGGCTTCCAGGAACGGCGGCGCGAGCCGCTGGATCTCGCCCAGTCGGCTGCTGGGCAGCAGCGCCAGCACCGGTGCGTCCGTCGGCAGATCGAGCGCCTGCCGGGCGGCGGCACGGTCCGGCTGCAGCGGCATGTCGTCGGCCATGGGGTGGCCGACGAAACGGGCGTCGATGCCATGGCGCGCGTAGATGGGCGGCTCCATCGGGAACAGGCACAGCACGCGGTCCGCGCTGGCGCCGATTTTCTGCGCGCGCTTCTCGCGCCAGGCCCAGACCGAGGGGCTGACGTAATGCACGGTGCGGATGCCGCGCTGCTTGAGCCAGCGCTCGACGCCCAGGTTGAAATCCGGTGCGTCGATGCCGATGAATACATCCGGCCGCCAGGCCAGCACGCGTTCGCGGAAGGCGCGCCGCAGTTTCAGCAGGCGGGGCAGGTGGCGCAGCACTTCGGACAGGCCCATGACCGACAATTCACCGGCGTCGAACCAGGTCTGGCAGCCTTCGCCACGCATGCCGGCACCGCCGATGCCGGCGAACTCGGCGTCGGGGCAACGCTCGCGCAGCGCCGCGATGAGGCCGGCGCCCAGCCCATCGCCGGACGCTTCGCCGGCCACCAGCGCGATGCGCGGCCGCCGCGCGGTGGAACTCATCTCAGCAACGGCCGCTCGCCGCGCTCGATGAAGTCGAGCAGGGCGCGCACGTCATCGCTGGACTGCGCCTGCTCGGCCAACTGCTGCTTGGCCTCGGCCAGTGGCAGGCCGGCGACGTAGAGGGTGCGGTAGGCGCGCTTGATCGCGCTGATGCGTTCGCTGTCGAAACCGCGCCGCTTCAGGCCTTCGCTGTTGATGCCGCGCGGCCGGCCGAGCGAGTCGCTGCCGACCATCGTGTACGGCGGCACGTCGCCGTTGACCAGCGCGCCCATGCCGATGAAGGCGTGCGCGCCGATGCGGCAGAACTGGTGGGCGCCGGAGAAGCCGCTCATGATCACCCAGTCCTCCACGGTGACGTGTCCGGCCAGGGTCGAATTGTTGGAGAACACGCAGTGGTTGCCGATCACGCAGTCGTGGGCGACATGCGTGTAGGCCAGCAGCAGGTTGTCGTCGCCGATGCGGGTGATGCCGCCACCGCTGCCGGTACCCCGGTTGAGGGTGACGAACTCGCGGATGACGTTGCGATCGCCAATGACTAGTTCGGTGCGCTCGCCGGCGAATTTCTTGTCCTGCGGATCGCCGCCGGCGGCGACGTGGCCGACCAGATGGTTGTCATGGCCAATGCGGGTCGGACCGGTGATGCTGCAATGAGGACCGATGACCGTTCCGTCGCCGATTTCGACGTCGGCGCCGACCAGGCTGAACGGACCCACGCGCACGTTGGCGCCCAGTCGCGCCTTCGGGTCGATGACCGCGCTGGGATGGATGTCGGTGCTCATGCGGGGGTCTCGGCGCACAGCACTTCGGCGCTGGCGACCTCGTTGCCGGCGACCTTGGCCACGCAGGTGTACAGGGTCATGTTGCGGATCACCCGCTTGATTTCCACATGAAGCTCCAGCACGTCGCCCGGCACCACCATGCGCGAGAACCGCACGTTGTCGACCTTGACCAGGTAGAACAACCGATCGCCGCCGCACAGGCCACGCGAGATCTGGGTCAGCACGCCGCCAGCCTGGGCCAGGGCCTCGATCACCAGCACGCCGGGCATCACCGGATGGCCGGGGAAGTGACCCTGGAAGAAGGGTTCGTTGATGGTCACGTTCTTGATGCCGACGATGCGCTTGTGCGCCTCGAACTCCACCACCCGGTCCACCAGAAGGAACGGATAGCGGTGCGGCAACAGCTTCTGGATGGCGACGACGTCGATGGGCAGCTTCACTTCGGGTTCGGTCATGTTCATTCCTTGTCCGCGGCCAGCACGCGTCGTGCCAGTGCGTCGAGTTGCTTGAAACGGGCGGCGTTCTTGCGCCACGTCCGGTTGTCGGTGAGGGGCGTGCCGGACGAATACTCGCCCGGCTCATGGATGGAACTGGTCACCAGCGACATGGCGGTGATGACCACGCGATCGCAGATTTCCAGGTGGCCGAGGACGCCGGCGGCGCCGCCGATCAGGCAGTAGCGGCCGATCCTGGCGCTGCCGGCCGCGGCGCTGCAGCCGGCCATCGCGGTATGCGCGCCGATGCGGACGTTGTGGCCGATCTGGATCTGGTTGTCGAGGCGGACGTCCTCTTCCAGCACGGTATCGTCGAGCGCGCCGCGATCGATGGTGGTGTTGGCGCCAATCTCGCAGTCATCGCCCACCACCACGCCGCCCTGCTGCGGCACCTTGATCCAGTGGCCGGCGTCCATCGCCAGTCCGAAACCGTCGGCGCCCAGCACCGCGCCCGGGTGGATCAGCACGCGCTGGCCCAGGCGCACGCGGACGACCAGGGTGACCCGGGCGATCAGCTCGCTGCCGGCACCCACCACGCAGTCGTCGCCAATCACGCAATGCGGACCGATGATGCAGCCATCGCCGATTTCGGCGCGCGCACCGATGCATGCGAAGGGCCCGATGTGCGCGCCCGGCGACACCTGCGCGGTCGGGTCGATCACCGCGCTGGGGTGGATGCCCGGCGGACGGGCCGGCCGGTGCTCGAAGAGCGCCGCGATCTTGGCGAAGGCGGTGTAGGGATCCCGCGCGATCAACGCGGTGCCCGGCGCCGCCTCGGCGTCGGCTTCGCGCAGGACCACGATGCCGGCGGCGGATTCCGCCAGTTGGGAGCGATAGCGCGAGTTGGCCAGGAACGCCAGCTGGTTGCGGCCGGCCCGGGCCAGGGTGGCGACACCGTCGACGGCGACGGCGCCATCGCCATGCAGGCCCAGCGAAAAGCGCTCGGCGAGCGCGGCGGCGGTAAGGGGGGACACGGTCATGGGGCGCAATTGTAGCGCCTCGCTCCGCTTCATCGCCGCGCCGGCAGGAGGGCGCGGGAAACGCGGGCTACACCATACGGGGGGCGATGGTGCAGCCCGTCAATGCCGGGGTCGGCGATCAGAAGCCGCCGCCGAAGGTGAACTGCAGGCGCTCGATTTCGTCGCCGTCCTTCTTCTTCAGCGGGAAGGCGTAGCTGATCGAAATCGGGCCCACCGGCGCGCGCCACAGCAGCGCCACGCCCGCGGACGCACGCAGTTCGCCGGCATCGAAGTTGTCGTAGCCATCGAACACGTTGCCGAAATCGAAGAACGCCGAAATGCGAGCCGCGTTGGAGTCGAACAGGCGCGGGAAATACATTTCCAGCGAACCGACCGTCTTCAGCGAGCCGCCCAGCGGCTGGCCGCGGTAGTAATAGCCATTGGCTTCCGAGCGCGGACCCAGGGTGTTGTCGCTGAAACCACGGACCGAACGCACGCCGCCGGCGTAGAAGTTCTCGAAGAACGGCAGGCCGGTGGCGGTGAGCGTGCGATCCAGCACCGAGCCCGGCGCGCACGGACCGGTGCTGTCGCCGGTGCCGGCCGGATTGGCCTGGCCGGGGATGGCCGGATCGGTGGGCAGCATGCGGCAGACGGAGCGGGACGTGTCGCTGCCCCAGCTGTCGCCGTAGCCGAAGTCGAAGCGGGTGTTCAGCACCAGCGAAGGACTGAGCGGCCAGTACTTGGAGAACTCGTAGTTGAGCTTGTAGTACTCGACGGTCGAACCCGGAAGGGTGATTTCCGCCGACACGCGCTGGTAGGTACCGGCGGTGGGCATGAAGTAGTCGTTGCGGGTGTCGCGCGCCCAGCCGAGCTCGGTGCGCCAGGCGTGGAAGGTACGCTGGCCGATCGCGTTGATGTAGTCCACGATCGAGCTGGGGGTCGCGCTGTTGTAGTTGATCTGGTTGCGATCGATGCCGAACAGCAGCGACACGCTGTCGGTTTCGGTCAGCGGCAGGCCCAGGACCGCCTGCGCGGCGGCGCTCGTGCTGGAGTACTGCGCGGTGTTGAAGTCGGAGTAGTCGTACTCGCGCCACCACAGGTTGTAGCCGAGCGACATGCCCTCGTCGGTGAAGAACGGATTCAGGAACGAGAACGAATAGCGCTGCAGGTAATCACTGCGCTGCGCTTCGACCGACACGCGGTTGCCGCTGCCGAGGAAGTTGTTCTGCGACAGCTGGATCGAGGTGGTCATGCCGGACAGCTGCGAATAGCCCAGGCCGAACACGAAGCTGCCGGAAGTGGTTTCCTTGACCGTATAGACGACGTCGACCTGGTCGTTGGTGCCGGGAACCGCGGGGGTTTCGACATCCACCGTCTCGAAATAGCCCAGGCGCTGCAGGCGGATCTTGGAACGGTCGATGGCCGCCTGCGAGTACCAGGAACCCTCGAACTGGCGCATCTCGCGACGCATGACCTCGTCGGACGTGCGCGCATTGCCCTTGAAGACGATGCGGCGGACGTTGACGCGGGGGCCCGGGACGACCTGGAAGTTGAGCGAGACGGTGCGCTTGTCGCGGTCCACCGACGGAATCGGATTGACCTGGGCAAAGGCGTAGCCGATGTTGCTCAGGGTGGCGGTGATGCTGTCGGAGGTGATTTCCAGCAGCCGGCGCGAGAAGATCTGGCCGGGCTTGACGATCACCATGCGCTCGACGTTCTCCTGCGGCAGCACGGTATCGCCGCTGACCTTCACCTCGGAGACCTTGTACTGCTCGCCCTCGGTGATGCCGGCGGTGATGAACATGTCGCGCTTGTCGGGGCTGATCGACACCTGGGTGGAGTCGATGCTGAAGTCGACGTAGCCGCGATCCAGGTACCAGGAATTGAGCTTCTCCATGTCGCCGGAGAGCTTTTCCTTGGAGTACTGATCGTCGCGGCGGTACCAGGAGAGCCAGTTGTGCTCCTTCGATTCCCAGGACTTGAGGATGTCCTCGTTCTGGAACTTCTCGGTGCCGACGACGTTGACGTGGCGGATCTTGGCCGCCTTGCCTTCCTTGACCGCGATGGTGATGTCGACGCGGTTGCGGTCCAGCGGGCTGACCGTCGGGGTGATCTCGACGTTGTACTTGCCGCGGTTGTTGTACTGCTTGATCAGTTCCTGGGTCACGCGGTCCAGGCTGAGGCGGTCGAAGGTGTCGCCCTCGGCCAGGCCGATGTCCTTCAGGCCGGTCATCAACTGCTCGGTCTTGATGTCCTTGTTGCCGGTGACGGTCAGCTTGTTGATGGCGGGACGCTCGACCACGGTCACCACCAGGATGTTGTCCTGGCGATCCAGCCGGACATCCTGGAAGAAGCCGGTCTTGTACAGCGCGCGGATGGCGTCGCCCACGCGGGTGGCGGTGACGGTGTCGCCGCGCTCGATCGGCAGATAGGTCAGGACCGTACCGGCGGAGATGCGCTGCAGGCCGTCGATGCGGATGTCGCTGGCGGTGAAGCTGCCGGGCTCGGCTTCGGCGGGGGCGACGATGGGAGGCAGAGCCGTCTGCGCCCAGGCGGGGGCGGTGAGGGCCGAGGCCAGGGCCAGGGCGAGCAGGCGGCGGGTGGGCTGTCGCGTCATCATCACATCCGATAGGTGGCGGGCCTGCACGGCAGGCGGTTGCCGGGAAGAGTCATGCTGGGGGCTGGCGGGCTTTGAGCAGACCGGCACAAAAAAGTTCAAAAGCATCAAGTCACCAGACGGAGGATGTCGTTGTAGAACGCCAGACCCATCAGGCCCGCCAGCAAGGCCAGGCCGATATATTGCCCGGCAGCCATGCTGCGTTCGCTCAACGGACTGCCCTTGACCAACTCAATAAGGTAATACAGCAGGTGTCCGCCGTCCAAGACGGGGATGGGCAGCAGGTTGAGGATCGCCAGGCTCAGCGACACCAACGCAAGGAAATACAGGAACCAGGCCACCCCGCGCTTGGCGGTGCTGTTGGCGACCCGGGCGATGGTGATGGGGCCGGAGACGTTCTTGACCGAGGCGTGTCCGGTCAGCATGCGCCGGATCATGCCGAGCGAATCGGCGGTCATCTTGCCGGTTTCGCGCAGGGCCGCCGGGAAGGCGGCGAGGGGACCGAACTGCTGGAGGGCGTCGTACTCGGCCGGGGGCAGCGACTTCGGCGGTTCCAGGCCCAGCGCCCAGGCGACCTTGCCGGTCTCCGGATCCTTGATCTGCCGCGGCTGCAGTTCGAAGGCATGCCGCGCACCGTCGCGGTCGACTTCGATCATGGCCGCGCCGCCGCGCTGGCCCAACTGGTTGACCAGCGGATATAGGTCGCCGAACTGGCGCACCGGCTGGCCGTCCACCGCGGTGATGGTGTCGCCGGGCTTGAGCACGCCGTCGGCGGCGCTGCCAGGCTTGATCGCGGTGACGGTCGCCGGCAGCAGCAGATGCCGCCAGGACAACCCCGCGGCGGCGCTGATGTTTTCCTGGTTGAAGCCGACCGGCAACCGGGACAGGGCCAGGGTCCGGTCCTGTTCGTTGCCGTCGGCGTCGACGATCTGCAGGCGCGCGTCGCGGCCGTCCATCGCCGCCATCGTCAGGGTTTGCAGGGCCTCCATCCAGGTATTGATGGCGCGACCGTCGACGGTTTCGATGCGGTCGCCGCCATGCAGCCCGGATTCGGCGGCGATCCCGGTGGTCGGGCCAAGGGTGGCGGAATAGTCCGGACGGCCGATGACGAACATCGTCCAGAGCAGGGCGACGCACAGCACCAGGTTGGCGATCGGACCGGCGGCGACGATGGCGATGCGCTGCAGGACCGGCTTGCGGTTGAAGGCCTGCGGCTGCTCGGCGGCGGAAACCTCGCCTTCGGCCTCGTCCAGCATTTTCACGTAGCCGCCCAGCGGGATGGCGGCGATGGCGAATTCGGTGCCGTGACGATCCCGGCGCGACCACAGCGGACGGCCGAAGCCGACCGAGAAGCGCAACACCTTCACGCCACAGCGGCGGGCGACCCAGTAGTGGCCGAATTCATGGAAGGTGACCAGCACGCCGATGGCGACGATCATCCACAGCAGGGAGCCCAGCACCTCGCTCATCGGAACCGCTCACACGTTGTGAAAGGACGCTCAAGCACGGGCGGCATGACCTGCGATGGTGGTTTCGGTGATCCGTCTGGCCCGTGCATCGGCGTCCAGCAGCGCCTCCAGTGAATCCGCCGGCGCGGCGGGCAGCGCGGCGAGGGCATCCTCGACCAGCGCGGGAATGGATAGGAAACGGATTTTGCCCTGAAGAAAGGCTGAAACGGCCACTTCATTGGCGGCATTCAGCACCGCCGGCGCGGTGCCCCCGGCGTCCAGCGCCTCGCAGGCCAGCCGCAGGCAGGGAAAGGCGTCCATATCCGGGGCCTCGAAGTCCAGGCGTCCCTGGGCGAGCAGGTCCAGGCCGGCCACCCCGGAGTCGATCCGGTCAGGCCACCCCAATCCCACCGCCAGCGCGGTCCGCATGTCCGGCAGGCCGAGCTGGGCAAGGGTGGAGCCGTCCACGAATTCCACCAGCGAATGGACCAGGCTCTGCGGATGAACCAGCACGCCGAGCCTGTCGCCGGACAGGCCGAACAGGTGATGCGCCTCGATCAGTTCCAGGCCCTTGTTCATCAGGGTGGCCGAATCGACCGAGATCTTCGGCCCCATCGACCATTTCGGGTGGGCGACCGCCTGTTCGGGCGTCACGCCTTCCAGTTCGGCCCGGCGGCGCCCGCGGAACGGGCCGCCCGAGGCGGTCAGCACGACGCGGCGAACATCGTCCTTAGCCTGGCGTGAACGCAGGCACTGGAAGATGGCGTTGTGCTCGCTGTCGATGGGAACGATGTCCGCGCCCGCGCCATCCGCGGCCCGGGTCATCAGTTCGCCGGCCAGCACCAGCGATTCCTTGTTGGCCAGCAACAGGCGCTTGCCGGCGCGCGCCGCGGCCAGGGTCGAGGCCAGGCCCGCGGCGCCCACGATGGCGGCCACCACCGTGTCGCAGGCGTCGCCCGCGGCGAGCCGATCCAGCGCGGCCATGCCGGCATGGGCCTCGGTGTCCAGGCCGCGCTCGCGCAGACCGTCGCGCAGGGCGGAGTAGAGCTCATCGCGGGCGATGACGGCATGCCGGGGGCGGTGCCGCTGGCAGAGGTCCAGCAGGGCTTCGACTTGGCTGCCGGCGGCCAGCACGCTGGCCTGCAGGCGCCCTGGATGGCGCGCGATGACGTCCAGCGCCGAAGCGCCGATGGAACCGGTGGCGCCGAACACGGCCACCCGCTGGAGCCCGCTGCCGGTGGTCATGTCAGAACCCGAACAGTTCCTTGCCGAGCGCGAAGATCGGCAGCGCGGCCAGCACGCCGTCGACGCGGTCGAGCACGCCGCCGTGACCGGGAATCACGTCGCCGGAGTCCTTGGCGCCCACGTGGCGTTTGAGCAGGCTTTCGAACAGGTCGCCCACCACCGAGAACAGGACCGTCGCCACCGCCACGATCAACACGAACGGCAGCTCGGCCACCCCGGCACCGGCGAAGAACGTGCCGCCCAGCGCCACCAGCAGGCCGGCGGCGACGCCGCCGAACACGCCCTCGATGGTCTTGTTCGGGCTGATCCGGGGGGCCAGCTTGCGGCTGCCGAACAGGCGCCCGCCAAAATGGCGGCCGGCGAAGTACGCGCCGCTGTCGGCGGCCCACACGATCGCCAGGGCCACGAACAGCCAGCGATGGCCATAGGGCTGGCTGGCATGGATGAGGCAGAGCGCGCACCAGGCCGGCACGATCGCCAGGGTGCCAGCCGCCAGCTTGAAGCCGCGCGCCCAGGTCTCGTGGTCGGATGCGAAATTGAAGAAGCGCAGCCACAGCAGGGCCAACACCCACCAGCACACGCCCAGCAGCGATACCAGCCGCAGCGGCACCAGATCGGGCGAACCGGCCGAGGCCCAGACCAGCAACACCATCAGCAGCAGGTTGGCGACCAGCAGCAGGGTGCGCGGCAGGGTGTCGTCGATTTCCGCCAGCTTGAACCATTCCCACAGGCCGACCAGAAACACCAGCGCGGCCAGCGCCGCCAGCCACGGGGTGGGCAGCAGGAGAATGGCCGCGATGGCGACCGGGGCCATCGTCAATGCCGCGATCACGCGGACCTTGGTGCCGCCGGATTGGCTCATGCGGAAGTATTCTCCGTCGCGCTCTGCGCGATCTGGGCGCTGGTCAGACCGAAGCGGCGCTCGCGCCCGGCATAGTCGTCCAGCGCGCGTTGCAGGGTCGCCGCGTCCATGTCCGGCCACAGCAGTTCGGTGAACCACAGTTCGGTATAGGCCAGCTGCCACAGCAGGAAGTTGCTGACCCGGCGATCGCCGCCGGTGCGGATGAACAGATCCGGTGGCGGCAGCTCGGCCAGGGCGACGCAGCGGCCCATCGCCGCTTCATCGATGTCCTCGGGCCGCAGCCGGCCCGCGGCGACTTCGGCCGCCAGGGTGCGCGCGGCCTGGGCGATGTCCTGGCGGCCGCCGTAGCTGGCGGCGATGACCAGGGTCAGCCGGGCATTGGCGCCGGTCTGCGCCTCGGCGGCTTCCATGCGTTGGCGGATCGCCGGCGAGAAGCGCTCGCGCTCGCCGATGAAGCGCACCCGCACGCCGCGCCGGTCGAGTTCGTCGACCTCGCGATCCAGCGCGTTGAGGAACAGCTTCATCAGCGCGCCGACCTCTTCTTCCGGCCGGCCCCAGTTCTCGCTGGAAAAGGCGAACAGGGTGAGCGCCTCGATGCCGCGCTCCAGGCAGAAATCGATGCACACGTTGACGGCGCGGGCGCCGGCGCGATGGCCGATCACGCGCGGGCGCTTGCGGCGCTCGGCCCAGCGCCCGTTGCCGTCCATGATGACGGCCAGGTGGCGTGGAATTCCGGGTCTGACCGGGGACATGGCAGTCCTCAGACCGCCATCAGTTCCTGTTCCTTGGCCTTGACCACGTCGTCGACGTCCTTGATCGACTTGTCGGTCAGCTTCTGGATCTCTTCTTCCGCGCGCCGCTCTTCGTCTTCCGTGATCTGCTTTTCCTTCAGCAGATCCTTGACCTGCTGGTTGGCGTCGCGGCGGATGTTGCGAATCGCCACCTTGGTGTCCTCGCCCTCGCCGTGTACGACCTTGGACAGTTCGCGGCGGCGTTCTTCAGTCAGGGCGGGCAGGTTCAGGCGGATGGTGGTGCCCGCGGTGTTCGGGGTCAGGCCCAGGTCGGAGGCCAGGATGGCCTTCTCGACGGCGCCGACGATCTGCTTTTCCCACGGCGTGATCGTGAGCGAGCGCGCGTCGGAGACGGCGACGGTGGCGACCTGGCTCAGCGGCACGTCGGAACCGTAGTAATTGACCTTCAGGTGCTCGACCAGGGCGGTCGAGGCGCGGCCGGTGCGGACCTTGATCAGAGTGTGACGCAAGGCCTCGATGCTCTTGGTCATGCGCGCCTGCGCGTCTTTCTTGATGTCGTTGAGCATCACGGGTCCCGTGGCAATCGTTAAACGCCCGATTATAGGCGTTCCGGGCACCTTTGCGGACTCCGTGGCGGCCGGGCGGGGGCCGGTTCAGTGCGAATGGTGCGGTGCGGCATCATGCAGATCATGTCCGCATTGGCTGCCGCGCTCGATCTGCAGGGTCGCATGGTTGATGCCGAACCGTTCGTCCAGCGCATGCAGGGTGGCGTCGATGAAGACGTCGTGGTCCTCGCCTTCAGGTCGCACCAGATGCGCGGTCAGGGCGATTTCACCCGCGCCCAGCGGCCAGATGTGCAGATGGTGCACCGCATGCACCCCGGGCTGGCCGGCCAGGAAAGCCTGGACCTCGGCCTGGTCGATGCTCGGCGGCACCGCATCCATGGCGGCGTTGAAGCTGTCCCGCAGCAGGCCGAAGGTGCCGACGGCGATGACCACGCCGATCAGAAGCGCAGTCAGCGGGTCCAGCCAGGCCCAGCCGAAGCCCAGCATGCCGAAGCCGGCCAGCACCGCCGCCGCCGATACGGCCGCGTCGGCCATCAGGTGGAGAAAGGCGCCGCGCTTGTTCAGGTCATGGGCATGGCCATCCTTGACCAGCCAGGCGGCGCCCAGGTTGATGACGATGCCGATGGCGGCCACGACGATGACCGGGGTGGCGGGAATCTGCGGGGGCGCGCTGAAACGGCGCACCGCTTCCCAGCCCAGCGCGCCGGAGAACACCATCAGCAGGATGGAATTGGCCAGCGGCGACAGCAGGGTCGCCCGCCGCCAGCCGTAGGTATGAATCTCGGTGGGAGCCCGGCGCGCCAGCGCGGCGGCGGCCCAGGCCAGTCCCAGGCCCAGCACGTCGCCCAGGTTGTGCAGGGCGTCGGACAGGAGCGCGAGGGAGTTGGTGTAGAAACCGTACCCCGCTTCCAGCGCGGTGAACGCCAGGTTGATCAGGGTGACCAGCGCGAAGGTCCGGGTGGCCGAACCATGCGCGTGTGCGTGCGAGCCGTGTGAATGTCCCATGCCGCACAGGGTGCCGCGCACTCGCGGCGGACACTATTACAGCGAAGGGACTCGGTATCCGGGATTCGGGATCGGGGCCGCGCGGAGCGGCGACGCGGCGTCAGCCGCGGCCCTTCACCAGGGTGCCGATGTTCTCGCCGCGCAGGATGCGCATCAGGTTGCCGGGAGCCGACAGATCGTAAATGCGCAGCGGCACGTCGCTGTCGCGACAAAGCGCGAACGCGGCGGTGTCCATCACCTGCAGATCGCGGGCGATGACTTCGTCATAGGTCAGCTGGTCATAGCGCTTGGCGTCGGCGTGCTTGCTCGGATCCTTGTCGTAGACGCCGTCGACCTTGGTGGCCTTCAGCAGCAGATCCGCGCCGATCTCGATCGCGCGCAGGGCCGCGCCCGAATCGGTGGTGAAGAACGGGTTGCCGGTGCCTGCCGCGAAGATCGCGATGCGGCCCTTTTCCAGGTGGCGGACGGCGCGGCGGCGGATGTAGTCCTCGCATACGTCGTTGATCTTGATCGCGCTCATCACCCGGACCTTGGCGCCGAGTTTTTCCAGCGCGTCCTGCATGGCCAGCGCGTTGATGACCGTGGCCAGCATGCCCATCTGGTCGCCGGTCACCCGGTCCATGCCGCCGGCGGCCAGGCCGGCGCCGCGGAAGATGTTGCCGCCGCCGATGACCAGGCCGATTTCGGCGCCCGCGTCGCGTGCCTCGATGATTTCACGCGCAATCCGGCCAATCACCACCGGATCGATGCCGTAGTCTTCGGATCCCATCAGCGCCTCGCCGGAAAGTTTAAGCAGGATGCGGCGATAGGCGAGGGGTGCGGACATGGGGGAGTTCTCGGCGAGTGGGCAAACGAAGCAATTCTAGCCGAGCGGACCGCAACCCGTCAGGCGCTGCCGGTCCGGCGGCCGTGCTCGACGGGGCGCCGCGTGGTGTTCAGTCCTCGACCAGGCCCGCCACGACCCGGTTGCGGCCTTCGCGCTTGGCGCCATAGAGGGCCTCGTCGGCGGCCTGCAGGAGCTGGTCGACGTGGGCGAACTGTTCCAGCGCGCCGTGCGTGGCCAAGCCCGCGGAGAAGGTCACGTGAAGGGGGCGCCCCTCCACCCGGGTCATCGGCGCCTGGCCGACCTCGGCCAGGATGCGGCGCATCACCCCCAGGGCCGCGCGTTCGTCGGTGCCGGGCAGGACGATCAGGAATTCCTCGCCGCCGTAGCGGGCGACGATGTCGCTGCTGCGCAGGTGCTGTTGCAGGGTGGAGGCGAAGCTGCGCAGCACCTGGTCGCCGACCAGGTGGCCCCAGCCGTCGTTGATCTTCTTGAAATCGTCGAGATCGACGAAGGCGATCGACAGCGGCCAGCCATGCCGGGACGAGGTTTCGAACTCCTTCTCGAGCACGCTTTCCAACTGGGTGCGGTTGTAGACCCCGGTGAGCGGATCCCGACGCGCCTCCTCGGCCAGGCGCTGGGCGCGATGTTCGAACTCGTCCGCGTCCTTGCGCGCGCGCGCGGCGTCCTGGATCTCGCGCAGATTGCGCAGCACCAGCAGTTCGCGGGCTTCCTGCAGCAGCGCGGCGATGCGGCGCGGCTGGGTGATGCGCACCTCGAACATGGTGGCGATCTCCGGCAGCATCTGGCCCATCTGCTCGATGACCCCGTCGACCGCGGCCACGTCCAGGGAAAGATGGAGACGCGCGGCCTCCAGGGCGCGCAGGCGGGCCGCGTCCGCGTCCTCCTGCATCCAGAGATCGGCCAGGTAGCCGGATACCGCCACGCAGGCGTCGAACGGCGATTCCAGCGGAGCCGGCGATTCGCTGACCCGGATGGCATCCTGCAGCAGCGGCGGCAGATTCCAGTGACGGGCCATCCAGTGGCCGACTTCGGCGTGGTCGCTGCCGAACTTCTGCAGTTCCCGTTCGCGCAGGACGGCATTGTCGGGACTGTCCGCGAGCAGGGCGCCATAGCCCTTGCGATCGAGCTGCAGCAGGCCGAGGACACCGATGTCCTGCAGCAGGCCGGCAAGCATCAGTTCCTCCAGCCGGCGCTGTCCGGTCCGCTCGCCCAGCAGGCGGCTGGCCAGCGCCGCGATCACGCTGCGGCGCCAGATCTTCTCCTCGTGTTGCTCGTCGCCGTGCTGTCGGGAGCGCATGCCCGACGCCAG
Organism: Pseudoxanthomonas sp.; assembly: GCF_051953815.1. Lineage (GTDB taxonomy): Bacteria > Pseudomonadota > Gammaproteobacteria > Xanthomonadales > Xanthomonadaceae > Pseudoxanthomonas_A. Next base: position 46,649 of record NZ_JBQCIJ010000033.1, read on the forward strand.
GGTGAAGCCGAGCGCGAGGGTGAGCGTGGCATTCAGGCCCAGCAGGGTGAGCGCCTGGCTGAGGTTCTCGATCCGGCGGCGACTGGCGTACAACGGCGAATTGGCGATGCGCAGCATGCGCGCGGTCAGGGCCGGATCCAGGCCGATGGTGTCGGCGGCCGTGGCCATCACCACGTCCGGATCCCGCGCGAGCGCGAGTATCCGCAGGGCCACCCCGGGCGGGGAGGGCAGATCGCGGCAGCAGGAAAGCTTGGCTTCGAGTTCGGCTCGCATCGCGCGCGGCTGGACCTTGTCTTATGGTGGTGGCGTTCCTGCCACCCTCGCCTCGCTATCGGCCGGGCGACGCGGAAGTTTAGAGGCGATTTCGATCCGCGGCCGGAAGCGGCCTGGGGCGTTGCCGTCGAAAAAAACAGAAAAGCCGCGGTTTCCCGCGGCTTTTCCGATGCTCCGTGAAGGAGGAAATCAGGCCAGGCCGGCCTGCTTCATCACTTCGGCGGCGTAGTCTTCCACCACCTTCTCGATGCCTTCGCCCACGGCCAGGCGCTGGCTGCTGACGACTTCGGCGCCGGCGGCCTTCAGCACGGCTTCGACGGTCTGGTTGGTGTCCAGCACGTACGGCTGGCCGTACAGGGTGACCTCGTTGACGATCTTGGCGATCTTGCCGCTGATGATCTTCTCCAGGATCTCGGCCGGCTTGGCCTTGTCCTTCTCGGACATCTTGGCCAGCTCGATTTCCTTTTCCTTGGCCACGAAGTCGGCCGGCACGTCGGAGGCCTTGATGTAGGGCGGATTCATCGCCGCCACGTGCATCGCCAGGCCACGGGCCAGTTCGGCGTCGCCGCCCTTGACCTCGATCAGCACGCCGATGCGGCCGCCGTGCACGTAGGCCGCGACGTTGTTGCTGCTGTCGGCGCGGACCAGGCGGCGGACCTGCACGTTTTCGCCGACCTTGGCGATGACGGCGGCGCGGGTTTCCTCGACGGTTTCGCCGGAAGGCAGCTTGGCGGCCTTCAGGGCTTCGGCGTCGGCCGCGCCGGAGGCCAGAGCGGCCTTGGCGACGGCGTCGGTGAAGCCGACGAAGTTACCGTCCTTGGCGACGAAGTCGGTTTCGGAATTGATTTCCACCAACACGGCCTTGTTGCCGTCCTGGGCGACCGCGATGCGGCCTTCGGCGGCCACGCGATCGGCCTTCTTGTCGGCCTTGGCCAGGCCGGACTTGCGCAGCCACTCGGCGGCCACGTCGATGTCGCCGTTGTTCTCGGTGAGCGCCTTCTTGCACTCCATCATGCCGGCGCCGGTGCGCTCGCGCAGTTCCTTGACCAGGGAAGCGGTGATTTCCACGGGATTACCTCAGATTTGCGGATTTCGTTGGGCGGGCGGAGCCCGCCGACGGATTGAACAAAGGCGGGTCAGCGCCCGCCTGCAGGCATCGGATGCCGCCGCGCACTGTGGCGCGGCGGCATTGCAGCGCGATTACTCGGCGGCGGCTTCGTCGGCCTTCTTGCCAGCCTTCTTGGCCGGGGCGCGGCGGCCCTTGCCTTCCTCGTCCGATTCCGCGAACTCTTCCTCGCGGACGGTCGCGGCGTTCGGCGAAGCGGCCTTGCCTTCCAGCACGGCGTCGGCGGCGGCGCGGGCGTACAGCTGCACGGCGCGGATGGCGTCGTCGTTGCCGGGGATGGCGTAGTCGACCAGGGCCGGGTCGTAGTTCGAGTCGACCACCGCGATCACCGGGATGCCGAGCTTCTTGGCTTCCTTGATGGCGATGTCTTCATGGCCGATGTCGATGACGAACAGGGCGTCCGGCAGGCGGTTCATGTCCTTGATGCCGCCCAGCGAGGCTTCCAGCTTCTCGCGCTCGCGGCGCAGGCCCAGCACTTCGTGCTTGACCAGCTTCTCGAAGGTGCCGTCGGTTTCGGCGGCTTCCAGTTCCTTCAGGCGGGCGACCGACTTCTTCACGGTGGCGAAGTTGGTCAGGGTGCCGCCCAGCCAGCGCTGGGTCATGTACGGCATGCCGCAACGCTCGGCTTCTTCCTTGATGGCTTCGCGCGCGCTGCGCTTGGTGCCGACGAACAGCACGGTGCCGCGCTTCTGGGCCACGCCCGAGAGGAAGTTCATCGCGTCGTTGAACAGCGGAACGGTCTTCTCGAGGTTGATGATGTGGATCTTGCCGCGTGCACCGAAGATGTACGGCGCCATCTTGGGGTTCCAGTAGCGGGTCTGGTGGCCGAAATGGACGCCGGCTTCCAGCATCTGGCGCATGGTGACTTGGGGCATTGCATGAACTCCATGAACGTGGAACCGGCCGCCGGGAATGGGAAGGCGGTTGCCCGCGAGGGCAGGGTTCCGGGGTTGGGCCTCCCTGCGGCTTCCGTGTCCGAACCTTCGACACCTAAGGGAATGATCCCAAAGGAATTTTCAGGCACCCCGGCACGGAGGTTGGCAGCAGGTGTGGATTCGCCGGTGACGCCCGGCGTGGGCAGCCTGGATGGACGGGGTCCAGCCGAGCCGAGGAAGTATAGCGGGAACAATGAGTTGCCGGCAACAGACCCCCGCCCGGGCGCTCAAAGGGGGGCGAAATCGGCGATAATCGCGGCCATGGCCATCACCCTCAAGACCCCCGAAGAAATCGAGCAGATGCGCGTCGCCGGCCGGCTGGCCGCCGAGGTCCTGCAGATCGTCGCCCCGCATGTGAAGCCGGGCGTGACCACCGCCGAACTGGACCGCATCTGCCACGATCATATCGTCAACGTGCAGAAGGCCATTCCGGCCAACATCGGCTATGGCGGCGGCCACGGGCGGATCCCGTTCCCGTCGACGGTGTGCACTTCGGTCAACAACGTCATCTGCCACGGCATGCCCAGCGAGGGCAAGGTCCTGAAGGACGGCGACATCCTGAACATCGACGTGACCGTCATCAAGGACGGTTGGCATGGCGACACCAGCCGCATGTATTTCGTCGGCACCCCCTCGGTGATGGCGAAGCGGCTGGTGGACACCACTCGCGAGGCGATGTTCCGCGGCATCCGCGCGGTGCGCCCGGGCGCGACCCTGGGCGACATCGGTCACGCCATCCAGCAGTACGCCGAAGCCGAGCGCTTCAGCGTGGTGCGCGAGTACTGCGGCCACGGCATCGGCAAGGTCTATCACGACGAGCCGCAGGTGCTGCATTACGGGCGTCCCGGCGATGGCGTGGTGCTGAAGCCGGGCATGACCTTCACCATCGAACCGATGATCAACGAAGGCACCCGCTTCTCCAAGGTGCTGCCCGATGGCTGGACCGTGGTCACCAAGGACCGCAAGCTCTCGGCGCAGTGGGAACACACCGTGGCGGTGACCGAGAACGGCGTCGAGATCCTGACCCGCCTGCCCGGCGACGACAACGACCTGTGAGCATCCCGCAGGCCGCGATTGATTCTCCCGCGCGGCTGACCGGAATCGGCCCTGGCGCCGCGGAAGATGGCGCCTGGTCGGCCGCCGCGCGCGCCGCGCTTGGACATACCGACGCGCGGCTGGGCAAGCGCTTCGATCACGGCGACGGCATGGACCGGATCCTGGCGCTGCGCGCGCGTGGCGTGGATCACCTGCTCATCGATGCCTGGCGGCGCTGCATCCCCGCCGACAGCCTGATGGCGCTGTTCGCCGTGGGCGGCTATGGCCGCGGTGAACTGTTTCCGCAATCGGACGTGGACCTGCTGGTGCTGGCCGAAGGTCCCCAGCAGACGCGCCACCATGACGCGCTGGCGCGTTTCTTCGCGTTGCTGTGGGATGCCGGCCTGCCGATCAGCCACGCGGTGCGCTCGGCCGTCGAATGCACCGAAGCCGCGGCCGACCAGACCGTGCTGACCGCGCTCATCGAGGCGCGGCCGGTGGTGGCCGAGCCGGTCGACGAGGCGCGCCTGATCGACGCGGTGTCGGCCGCGCGGGTGTGGCCGGCGCGGGACTACTTCCTCGCCAAGCGCGAGGAGATGAGTGCCCGCCACGCGCGTTTCGGCGACACCTCGGAGAACCTGGAACCCAACATCAAGGATGGTCCCGGCGGATTGCGCGATCTGCACACGCTGGGCTGGATGGCGCTGCGGACGTTCGGCGTGCGCGATCTGGAGCCGCTGGTCGGCATGGGCCAGTTGGGACCGGACGAAGCCGCGGCGCTGGCACGCGAGCGCCGCGCGCTGGGCCGCCTGCGCTATGGCCTGCATCTGATCGCCGGTCGCCCCGAGGAACGCCTGCGCTTCGATTTCCAGAAGACGCTCGCGCAGCGCCTGGGCTTCGTCGATGACGCCGAGAACCTGGGCGTCGAGAAGATGATGCAGGGTTTCTACCGCAGCGCCGCGATCGTCCGCCGCATCGGTGATCGCCTATTGCAGCGGTTCGAGGAACAGTTCGACGGCGAAGCGTTGCCGGAACCGCTGGACGACGCGTTCGCGCTGCGTCGTGGCTACCTGGCCGCGCGCGATCCGGCCTGGCCGCAGGGCGATGTGTCGCAGGTGTTCGCGCTGTTCGCGATGTGGGCCGCGCAGCCGCAGGTGCGTGGCCTGCATTCGCTGACCGCGCGCGCCCTGGCCGAGGCGCTGCCGAAGCTGACCGCGTATCCGGCGGCGACCGCCGCGCAACGTGACGCCTTCATGGGCCTGCTGCGCGGGCCGCGCGCGGTGGAAACGCTGACCCGGATGGCCCGCCTGGGCGTGCTGGGGCAATGGTTGCCGGCGTTCGCGCGGGTATCCGGGCGCATGCAGTTCGATCTCTTCCACGTCTACACCGTGGATCAGCACACCCTGATGGTGCTGAAGAATCTCTCCACCTTCGCCTCCGGACGCGCCGACGAGCGTTTCTCCATCGCCCATGAAGTCTGGCCGCGCCTGCGCAAGCCGGAATTGCTGCTGCTGGGCGGACTGTTCCATGACATCGCAAAAGGACGCGGCGGCGATCATTCCGAGCTGGGCGCGGTGGACGCGCGCGAGTTCTGCGGCGTGCATGGCCTCAGCGCATCCGACACCGAACTGGTGGCCTGGCTGGTCGAGCAGCACCTGCGCATGTCGGTGACCGCGCAGAAGCAGGACATTTCGGATCCGGACGTGATCCATGCGTTCGCCCGCCTGATCGGTGATCGCGAGCGTCTGGATTATCTGTACCTGCTCACTTGCGCCGACATCGCCGGCACCAGTCCGAAATTGTGGAACGCCTGGAAGGATCGGTTGCTGGCGGATCTCTATTTCGCCACCCGGCGGGTGCTGCGCGAGGGCCTGGAGTTTCCGGTCGACGTCGACGCGCGCCTGGCCGAGGCGCGCGAGTCGGTGCGCGTGCTGCTGCGCCTGCATGCCATCGACGATGCCGACGCGGATGCGTTGTTCGCGGCGATGCCGGAGGAGAGTTTCCTGCGCTTCCGCCCGGAACAGCTCGCCTGGCAGGCCGAGGCGCTGCGCGGGGTGGGGCCGGGCGAGACCCGCGTGCGCGCGCGGCTGATCGCCGAGGACGCCAATGCGATGGAGGTGTTCGTGCATTCGCCGGATCGCGACGGCCTGTTCGCCGCGATCCTGGCCACGCTCGATCGCATGGGTTACGCCATCCACCAGGCGCGGGTGCTGGTGGGGCCGCAGGGCACGGTGTTCGATACCTTCGAGGTGCTGCCTGCCGACAGCTACGCCACCCGCGATCCGGCCGATGTCGAACACGGCCTCAGCGTCGCCCTGGCCGGCAATCTGGAAAAGGTACGCACCTCGCGCCGGGCGCTGCCGCGCCAGCTCCGGCATTTCCGCTTCGCGCCACGCATCGAGTTCGGCCGCACGCCGGACGGGCGGCGCACCGTGCTCAGCCTGATCGCGCCGGATCGCCCCGGACTGCTCTCGGACATGGCCCAGGTACTGCGCGCGCAGCGACTGCGCGTGCACGATGCCCGCATCGCGACCTTCGGCGAACGCGCCGAGGACATTTTCCAGATCACCGACGAGGGCGACATGCCGCTGGCGTCGGAAGAACAGCAACACGCCCTGCGCGAGGCATTGCGCGCCGGGCTGGAAACCCACTGACGAAAACTTCCCCCAAGGAATCCGGATTGATGAGCCCCAAGAAAGCCACCGCCACCGAAGAACTGAAGTCGACCATCGAGAGCGCGTTCGAACGCCGCGCCGAGCTGACCACGGTCGAGATCGAGGGCTCCACCCGCGCCGCGGTCGAGCGCGCCATCGATGGCCTGGAAAGCGGCAAGCTGCGCGTCGCCGAACCGGATGGCAAAGGCGGCTGGAAGGTCAACGAGTGGCTGAAGAAAGCGGTGCTGCTGTACTTCCGGGTCAACGAGATGGAACTGGTGGAGGCCTATCCCGCGCCGTTCTGGGACAAGGTGGAAGCGCGCTTCGGCGCGTTCGACGAGGCCGACTTCCGCAAGCTGGGCGTGCGCGTGGTGCCGGGCGCGATCGCCCGCCGTGGCAGCCATTTCGGCAAGGACGTGGTGCTGATGCCCAGCTTCGTCAACATCGGCGCCTACGTGGGCGAGGGCACCATGGTCGATACCTGGGCCACGGTCGGCTCCTGCGCGCAGGTCGGCAAGCATTGCCATCTGTCCGGCGGAGCCGGCATCGGCGGCGTGCTGGAACCGCTGCAGGCCTCGCCGACGATCATCGAGGACCACTGCTTCATCGGCGCGCGTTCGGAAGTGGTCGAAGGCGTGGTGGTCGGCCACCACAGCGTGATCGGCATGGGCGTGTTCATCGGCCAGTCGACCCGCATCTACAACCGCATGACCAAGGAGATCACCTACGGTTACGTGCCGCCGGGCAGCGTGGTGGTGTCCGGTTCGCTGCCGGCCGCGGACGGTTCGCACTCGCTGTACTGCGCGGTGATCGTCAAGCAGGTCGACGAGAAGACCCGCAGCAAGACCAGCGTGAACGAACTGCTGCGCGGCCTGGCCGACTGACCAGCTTCCGTTGCGGGCGGGCGCGGATGGCGCCCGCCCGCCTTTCCGCCGCGCACGGCATGCAGGCAATCCTGCGCTTGCGCGGCGATGACAAGGACCGAGCATGACCACGACCCTGTATGGATTGAAGAACTGCGATACCTGCAAGAAGGCGACCAGGTGGCTGGACCGCTTCGGCGTCGCCCACACCTTCGTCGACTACCGCGACAACCGCCAGGCGCCGGAAGTGCTGACGGGATGGGCGGAGCAGGCGGGAGGCTGGGACAGCCTGATCAACAAGTCTTCCACGACCTGGCGGCAATTGCCGGAGAACCGCAAATCGCCAGGCTCGGAAGCGGAGTGGAAGCTGCTGCTCAAGGAGTATCCGCAGTTGATCCGCCGGCCGGTGGTGGTGCGCGAGGAGGACGGTGGAACCGTGTTTTCACAGGGCTTCAGTGACAATGGTTTCAAGAAGCTGTTCGGAGTCGGCAAGTGAGCGATGTCGTCGAGCTTTCCAGTGAACTGATCCGCCGCCACTCGGTCACCCCGGATGACGCCGGCTGCCAGCAGGTGCTGGCCACGCGCCTGACCGCCGCCGGGTTCCGCTGCGAGTCGCTGCGCTATGGCGATGTCGACAATCTGTGGGCCACGCACGGGCAGGGGGCGCCGGTACTGGTGCTGCTGGGTCATACCGATGTGGTGCCGCCCGGCCCGCTGGAGGCCTGGGCCAGCGATCCCTTCATTCCCACCATGCGCGACGGCGTGCTGTACGGTCGCGGCGCCGCCGACATGAAATGCAGCGTGGCCGCCTGCACGATCGCGCTGGAGCGTTTCGTCGACGCGCATCCCGATCATCCCGGCACGGTCGCGCTGCTGGTGACCTCGGACGAGGAGGGCGATGCGCTGGACGGCGTGAAGCTGGTGGCCGAGACCTTCCGCGAGCGCGGCCAGCGCATCGACTGGTGCATCACCGGCGAACCGTCTTCCAAGGAAAAGCTCGGCGATCTGCTGCGCGTGGGCCGTCGCGGCACCCTGACCGGCACGCTCAGCGTGCGCGGCGTGCAGGGCCACGTGGCCTATCCGCACAAGGCGCTCAATCCGATCCACAAGGCGCTGCCGGCGCTGGCGGAACTGGCGGCGCGGACCTGGGACGACGGCTATGAAACCTTCCCGCCGACCAGCCTGCAGATTTCCAACATCAACGCGGGCACCGGCGCCAGCAACGTCATTCCCGGCGAACTGAAGCTGGTGTTCAACCTGCGCTTCAATCCCAGCTGGACCGCCGCGCGCCTGGAAGAGGAGATCGAAGCGGTGCTGCGCCGGCACGCGCTGGACTACGGCATCCACTGGCACCGTGGCGGCGAGCCGTTCTACACCCCGGAAGGCCATCTGCGCGCCACCGCGCGCCAGGTGCTGGCCGAGTTCTCCGGCGAGCCGCCCGAGGAAAGCACCGCCGGCGGCACCTCCGACGCGCGCTTCATCGCCCCGCTGGGCGCGGAATGCATCGAGATTGGCCCGGTCAACGCCAGCATCCACAAGGTCGACGAGAACATCGCGCTGGCCGATCTGGAAGTGCTTCCGGGGCTGTACCAGCGGCTGCTGGAGCGGCTGCTGCTGCCGGCCGCCGGTTGAGTGGTCCGGCAATGGTTGCGATTGAAACCGTGAAAATCCGCGCGGCAGGGGCTTGCCAAAGCTGGTCGGGACCGGTTAGGGTCGCCTCCATGCCTCGTCTCGCCACCACCGCCGCCGCGAACAATTCGAACCGCCGCAACAATGCGCGTGCGAATAATCGTGCGTGGACGCTGCGGGTCTGCGACTAGGCATAGAAGTACCAGCCGGACACAGAAAACCCGCATCGCGAGATGCGGGTTTTTTTTCGCCCGCTTGTCAGTCCTCCCTCATCCATACACCCATTTCCAGGAGTCTCCCATGTGTTCCATCTTCGGCATCTTCGGCCTGCAGGCCGGTGACGACGGCACCGCCCTGCGCCGGCAGGCGCTCGAACTATCGCAGCGACAGCGCCACCGCGGCCCGGACTGGAGCGGCGTCCACCTGGATGACGGCGCCATCCTGGTCCACGAGCGCCTGGCCATCGTCGATCCCGCCGGTGGTTCGCAGCCGTTGCGCTCGGCCGACGGCGGCCTGGTGCTGGCGGTGAACGGCGAGATCTACAACCACCGCGAACTGAAGAAGGAACTGCGCCAGCCGTATGCTTTCCAGACCGGTTCGGACTGCGAGGTGATCAACGCGCTGTACCGGGAAGACACCCCGGAGTCGTTCCTCAACCGCCTCAACGGCATCTTCGCGTTCGCGCTGTGGGACGTGGAGGCCCGTCGCTTCCTGATCGCGCGCGATCCGATCGGCGTGTGTCCGCTGTACTGGGGCCACGATCGCGAAGGCCGCCTGTGCGTGGCTTCGGAGATGAAGGCGCTGGCGGATCTGTGCGCGGACGTGGCGCAGTTCCCGCCGGGACACTACTACGACAGCGCCTCCGGCGAGCTGAAGCCGTATTACGGCAAGCAGTGGCGCGGATACGACGCGGTGCAGGGCGTGGAAGTCACCCGCCAGGAACTGCGCGAGGCCTTCGAGCGCGCCGTGCATCGCCAGCTGATGACCGACGTGCCGTACGGCGTGCTGCTGTCCGGCGGCCTGGACTCCTCGCTGGTGGCGGCGGTGGCCGCGCGCTTCGCCCGTCGCCGGGTGGAGGACGACGACAGCTCCGAGGCCTGGTGGCCGCGCCTGCATTCCTTCGCCATCGGCCTTAAGGGCTCGCCGGATCTGGCCGCGGCGGAAGTGGCGGCGCAGGCGCTGGGCACCGTGCACCACGGCTTCGAATACACCTTCGAGGAAGGCCTGGATGCGTTGCCGGAAGTGATCCGCCACATCGAGACCTACGACGTCACCACCATCCGCGCCTCCACGCCGATGTTCCTGCTGGCGCGCCGGATCAAGGCGATGGGGGTGAAGATGGTGCTGTCGGGCGAGGGCTCGGACGAGATCTTCGGTGGCTATCTCTACTTCCACAAGGCGCCGAACGCGCGCGAATTCCATGAGGAGCTGGTGCGCAAGCTGGATGCGCTCCACAACTACGACTGCCTGCGCGCCAACAAGTCGATGATGGCCTGGGGCGTGGAGCCGCGCGTGCCGTTCCTGGACGTGGAGTTCCTCGACGTGGCGATGCGGATGGACGCGCAGTACAAGATGGCCGGCAAGGGCCGCATCGAGAAGGCGGTGCTGCGCGAGGCGTTCGAGGGCTACCTGCCGGATTCGATCCTGTGGCGGCAGAAGGAGCAGTTCAGCGATGGCGTGGGCTATGGCTGGATCGATGGCCTGAAGGCGCATGCCGAGGCGCACGTCAGCGACCGCGAACTGGCCGCGGCCGACAAGCGCTTCCCGATCAACCCGCCGCAGACCAAGGAAGCGTATTACTACCGCGGCCTGTTCGAGCGTTTCTATCCGGGCCAGGCCTGCGCGGAAACGGTTCCCGGCGGCAAGTCGATCGCGTGTTCCTCGCCGGCGGCCATCGCCTGGGACGCCAGCTTCGCGGCGGCGGCGGATCCGTCCGGCCGGGCGGTGGCGGGGGTGCACAACGCGGCCCTGTGACGAGCCGCGAAGGCGGCTGCGAGTGCGACTGATTCCGATTAGAACACCGGTGCCCGGGTTCGGGCATCATGCGCGCAGTTGCAAGGAGCTGAACCCATGAAAGGCCATCCCGAAGTCGTCGATTACCTCAAGCAGTTGCTGCGTGGCGAGCTGTCCGCGCGTGATCAGTATTTCATCCATTCCCGTCGCTACGAGGACATGGGACTGATGTCGCTTTACCAGCGCATCGATCACGAAATGCAGGAGGAAACCGAACACGCCGACGCCCTGCTGCGCCGCATCCTGTTCCTGGAGGGCGAGCCGGACATGAGCCCGACCACCTTCGTGGCCGGGCGCACCGTCGAGGAGATGCTGCAGCGGGATCTGGAAGTGGAGTACGAAGTGCGCGCCAACCTCGCCAAGGGCGTGGCGCTGTGCGAGCGGCACGGCGACTTCGTCAGCCGCGGGATCCTGCAGACGCAGTTGAAGGACACCGAGGAAGATCACGCGCACTGGCTGGAACAGCAGCTGGGCCTGATCAAGCGCATCGGACTGGAGAACTACCTGACCGCGCGCCTGGCCGAGAAATCCTCCTCGGAGTGAGTTTTCCGCGAGGAGAGTACCCGACACCCCGGCGGTGACGCCGGGGTGTCTGTTTTTCAGGCGTGCTTGCGCAGGCGATAGATCACCGTGTGCAGCGCGGTCACGCCTTCGGCGCGGAAGCCGGGCTCGTGGGGCAGGATGTCGCGGCGCTCGAGCAGCTCGATGTCCCAGCGTTTCGAGAACAGGCGCCGGACTTCGGCTTCCTCGACCGAGAAGGGCGGGCCGTCCTTTTCCGGCTGCGGATATTCGAGCGTGATCAGCAGGCCGAGGCAGCCGATCGGCAGGCGACCATAGACCTCGTCCGCATAGCGGGCGCGCAGGTCGGGGGGCAGCGCGATCAGCGCGGCACGGTCATACACCGCCTCGCACGAGGCCAGCGTGGCAGCGTCCAGATCGAACACGTCGCCCAGCATCAGTTCGATGCCATCGGCGGCGTGCAGGCGGCCCGCCGGTGTTTCGGTGATCCGCGGATGCAGCCCGTTTTCCGCGAAGAACTGTTCGACGGCCAGCGACGACAGTTCGGCGCCCAGCACCGGATGTCCCTGCGCCGCCAGCCAGATCATGTCCAGCGACTTGCCGGCCAGCGGCACGAACACGCGGCTTCCCGCGGGCGCCGCGACCGCCGGCCAGTACTGCACCAGCAGCGGCATCACCGCGTCCCGGTGGAAACCGATGCGACCCTCGCGCCAGCGTTCCAGCCAGAACTCCGGCCGCATCACTCCACCCCGAGGCCGTCGACCTTCTGCCAGCCGCGCGGCAGCAGGCCGCCACGGGTGGCGCGCGCGCCGAGGTAGGCGTCGAGATCCTTGAACGACAGCGACATCGTGCGTTGGCCACTGCGCACCAGCAGGGTGTTGCCCGGCGACACCGCGGTGATGGCGACCACCCGCTCGGTGCCCAGCTTGGCCTTCGGGATGTCGATGATCTTGTTGCCCTTGCCCTTGTCGAGCTCCGGCAGTTCGCTGATCGGGAACGCCAGCAGATGACCGGCGCTGGTGACCGCGACGATCCTGTCGGTCTCCGGATTGGACACCGGCGCCGGTTGCAGCACGCGCGCGCCGGCGGTCAGGTTGAACATCGCCTTGCCGGCCTTCTGGCGTCCGGTCAGGTTCTCGAAACGGGTGACGAAGCCGTAGCCGTGCGAAGACGCCAGCACCAGCCGGTTGTCGTTGTCGCCGCTGGCCAGGGCCTGGAACGAGGCACCCGGCGCCGGCGAGAAGCGGCCGGTCAACGGCTCGCCGTTGCCGCGCGCGGAGGGCAGGGTGTGCACGCTGGTGGAGTAGCTGCGGCCCTCCGAATCCAGGAACGCCACCTGCTGGGTGCTGCGCGAGCGCACCGCGGCGAGCAGGCCATCGCCTTCGCGATAGGACAGCGAACCGGCCTCCACGTCGTGGCCCTTGGCGGCGCGGATCCAGCCCTTTTCCGACAACACCACGGTCATCGGCTCCGAGGCGACCAGATCGGTTTCGGCCAGCGCCTGCGCGGCTTCGCGCTGCACCAGCGGCGAGCGCCGGGCGTCGCCGAACTTCTTGGCGTCGGCGGTCAGTTCGTCCTTGATCAGCTTCTTCAGCCGGGTCTTGGATTCCAGGATCGACTGCAGCTTCTCGCGCTCGGCGGCCAGTTCATCCTGTTCGCCGCGGATCTTCATTTCCTCCAGGCGCGCCAACTGGCGCAGCTTGGTGTCGAGGATGTAGTCGGCCTGATCGTCGGTCAGCTTGAACCGGGCAATCAACGCGGCCTTGGGCTCGTCCTCGGTGCGGATGATGCGGATGACCTCATCCAGGTTGAGGTAGGCGATCAGCAGGCCTTCCAACAGGTGCAGGCGGCGATCGACCTTTTCCAGGCGGTGCTTGAGGCGGCGGGTGACGGTGTCGTAGCGGAAGCTCAGCCACTCGGTCAGCAGGGTCTTCAGGTTCTTGACCTGCGGGCGTCCGTCCAGACCGATGATGTTGAGGTTGACCCGGTAGCTTTTCTCCAGGTCGGTGGTGGCGAACAGGTGGCCCATCAACTGCTCGATGTCGACCCGGTTGGAGCGCGGAATCAGCACCACCCGCACCGGGTTGGCGTGGTCGGACTCGTCGCGGATGTCCTCCAGCCAGGGCAGCTTCTTGGCGCGCATCTGGGTGGCGATCTGCTCGATCACCTTGGACGGCGAGACCTGGTAGGGCAGCGCGTTGATGACCAGGTTGCCGTTTTCCCTGGCGTAGGTTGCGCGGGCGCGCACGCTGCCGTTGCCGGTTTCGTACATCGCGCGCAGATCCGCCAGCGGGGTGATGATTTCGGCGGTGCTGGGGTAATCCGGACCGCGCACGTGCTCGCACAGATCGGCCACGGTGGCGTCCGGGTCGTCGATCAGGCGGATGCAGGCGCTGACGATTTCGTTGAGGTTGTGCGGCGGCACGTCGGTGGCCATGCCGACCGCGATGCCGGTGGTGCCATTGAGCAGCAGATGCGGCAGGCGTGCCGGCATCCAGGTCGGCTCTTCCAGGGTGCCGTCGAAGTTGGGCGTCCAGTCGACGGTGCCCTGGCCCAGCTCACCGAGCAGGACTTCGGCGATCGGGGTCAGCTTGGCTTCGGTGTAGCGCATGGCCGCGAACGACTTGGGATCGTCCGGCGAACCGAAGTTGCCCTGGCCTTCGATGAGCGGATAGCGGTAGGAGAACGGCTGCGCCATCAGCACCATCGCCTCGTAGCAGGCGCTGTCGCCGTGAGGATGGTACTTGCCGATGACGTCGCCGACGGTGCGCGCGGACTTCTTCGGCTTGGAGGCGGCGTTGAGTCCCTGCTCGCTCATCGAATAGATGATCCGGCGCTGCACGGGCTTGAGTCCGTCGCCGATGAAGGGCAGGGCGCGGTCCAGCACCACGTACATCGAGTAGTCCAGATAGGCGCGCTCGGCGTACTCGCGCAGGGGGATCTGTTCGAAGCCGTGGAAGGAGGTGCGGATGGTGTCGCTCATCGGTTGCGTCGGTCTGCGGTTTGTTCCAATCCGGCAATTCTACCGGTCAACGGCCCGTTCCATGCCGCAAAGAAAAGGCCCCGCGATGCGGGGCCTTCCGGGAAACCGTGGCGCGTCAGCCGCCTGCGGGGGGCGCTGCCGCGGCCGGCGGACTGCCGCCTTCCTCGGGCGAACCGGGTTCCGGCGTCGGCGGCCGCGCGGTACCGCCCGGACGCAGGGTCACGGTCGCGTTGAGGACGTTTTCCTCGCCACGGACAATCTTCACCTGATAAGTGCCCAGGGGCAGCGAGCGGAATCGGTACTTGCCCTCTTCATCGGCCACGGCTTCGCGCTTGAGGCCGGTGCCGGTGTTGCTGACATATACCTTGTCGCCGGGCGCGGCGTCGCCGTTGATGTTGCCGTCGGCGCGCTGGGCGGTGGCGGTGAACGACACCAGCAGGAGCGCCAAAACCGAAGCGAGCGTGCCTGCCTTCTTGCCGGATGCTGTGGTCATGCCCTTCTCTCCATGAGGAAGGCGCAAATTCCCGTGCCGGCGGGTTTCCGCGACAGTGGCGGAAGTCATGGTTACAGGCACAAAAAAACCCGCCGGAGCGGGGTTTTGTGTCGGCGGATTCCGCCGTTTTGCAGTGGTGCCCAGGAGAGGACTCGAACCTCCACGGTTTTACCCGCTAGTACCTGAAACTAGTGCGTCTACCAATTCCGCCACCTGGGCGAGGTGTGCAGGCCGCGAATTTTGGGGGGGATGCCGGACTTTGTCAACGGTTGTTTTCTCACGGCCGGCATTCAGGCGGGGTGTACCATGACCGCATGAGCAAAAACATAAGCAAGAAAGGCGGCAAGTCCGCGTCCGCGAAAGGCGGCAGGGGAAGTACGGCAGGCGCCCCCGGCGGTGCGCGCAAGAAGGCGTCGCTGCCGCCCTGGATGCCGGACCTGCCACCGTCGCGCGGCAAGGCCGGGGCGCCGAAACCGTCGCCCGCCCGCGGCCCGCGGCCCGCGGCGCGTGGTGCGTCCTCCTTCAGCGATCCCCACGCGGCGCGCGAAGCCGCGCGCTACGACAATCCGATTCCCAGCCGCGAGGCCATCCTGGGGCTGCTGGAGGCCTCGGACGGTCCGCAGATCGCCGAGGACATCGCCGCCCGGCTGGGCCTGACCGCGCCGGATCGCTTCGAAGCGCTGGGCAAGCGCCTGTCGGCCATGCTGCGCGACGGCCAGGTCGTGCAGAACCGTCGCGGCGGCTATGCCCCGGTGCAGCAGACCGATCTGGTGCCGGGCGTGGTCATCGCCAATCCGGATGGCTTCGGTTTCCTGCGTCCGGATGCCGGCGGCGACGATCTGTTCCTGCCGCCCTATGAAATGCGCAAGGTGATGCACGGGGATCGCGTGCTCGCCAACGTCACCGGCATCGATCGCCGCGGCCGGCGCGAAGGCAGCATCGCCCGCGTGCTGGAGCACCGGCTCACCCGCCTGATCGGACGCTTCGGCTTCGAGGCCGGCATCGCCTACGTCGCCCCGGACGACAAGCGCGTGCAGCGCAACGTGCAGATTCCGCCGGACGCCACCCAGGGTGCGCGCGACGGGCAGCTGGTGGTCTGTGAGCTGACCCAGCCGCCGGACGCGCGCCGGCCTCCGATCGGCCGGGTGCTGGCGGTGCTGGGCGACAAGCTGACGCCTTCGCTGGTGGTGGAGGCGGCCATCCATGGCCATGACATTCCCCACGAGTTCCCGCCGGAGGTGCTGGCCGAGGCCACCGCCGTGCCGCTGGTGGTGGAAGAAGGCATGCTGGACGGCCGCGTGGATCTGCGCGCGGTGCCGCTGGTCACCATCGACGGCGAGGACGCCAAGGATTTCGACGATGCGGTCTACTGCGAAGCCAACCGCACCGGCTTCCGCCTGATCGTTGCCATCGCCGACGTCTCGCACTACGTCCGTCCCGGTACGCCGCTGGACGACGAGGCGCAGAAGCGCGCCACCTCGGTGTACTTCCCCGGTTTCGTGGTGCCGATGCTGCCGGAGACGCTGTCCAACGGCATCTGCTCGCTGAACCCGAAGGTCGACCGCATGTGCTTCGTCTGCGACATGCAGATCGATCATGACGGCCAGGTCACCCGTTCCAAGTTCTACGAAGCGGTGATGAATTCGCACGCGCGCCTGACCTATACCCAGGTCTGGAACGCGGTGGGCCTGGACGATGAGGAAGCCAGGCGGCAGGTCGGCGCGCAGTTGCCGCAGGTGGAACGCCTGCACCAGCTGTACCAGGTGCTGGCGAAGGCGCGCCAGCAGCGCGGCGCGATCGAGTTCGAATCGTCCGAGGTCCGGTTCGTGCTGGACAATCGCGGCGAGGTCACCCAGGCCGGGATGCTCCAGCGCAACGACGCCCACAAGCTGATCGAGGAATGCATGATCGCCGCCAACGTGGAAGCGGCGAAGTACCTGCTGCAGAAGCATATCCCCGCGCCGTACCGCATCCACGACAAGCCGCCGGAGTCCAAGTTCGAGGACCTGCTGGAGTTCCTCAAGGAATTCAAGCTGAGCCTGCCGCCGTGGGGCAAGGTGCAGCCGCGCGATTTCACCCGCCTGCTGAAGAAGATCCGCGAGCGGCCCGATGCCGCGCTGCTGGAATCGGTGCTGCTGCGCAGCCAGAGCCTGGCGGTGTACTCGCCGGACAACGTCGGCCACTTCGGCCTGGCGCTGGAGGCATATGCGCATTTCACCTCGCCGATCCGGCGCTATCCAGATCTGCTGGTGCACCGTGCGATCAAGTACGCGCTCAAGGGCGGCAAGCCGGACAAGTACCTGTACCCGCCACACGAGATGGCCGCGCTGGCCCTGCAGTGCTCCGAGCGCGAGCGCCGCGCCGACGAGGCCGAGCGCGAGGTCGACGAGCGCTACCGCGCGGCGTGGATGGAGAAGCACATCGGTGGCCAGTTCGATGGCGTGATCAGCGGCGTGACCAGCTTCGGGCTGTTCGTCGAGCTGGACGAGTCCAAGGTCAACGGCCTGGTCCACGTCACCCAGTTGCCGCACGACTATTACCACTTCGACCCGGTCCGCAAGACACTGTCCGGCGAACGCCGCGGCAAGCAGTACCGGCTGGGCGATCGCGTGCGCATCATCGTGCTCAAGGCCAGCCTGGAGGAACGCAAGATCGACTTCCGCCTGGTCGAGGACAAGGCGGAGAAGGACGTGCCGGCGCCGCCGTCGCGCGGCCAGCCCGCCCGGCGCAAGAAACAGGCGTACTGAACCACCGGGATTCGTGATTCGGGATGGGGGACGGGTGGCTTGCCACGGATCCGCCAGGACGAATCCGAATCTCCAATCCCCAATTCCGAATCGCAATCAACCCATGAGCAAACAGAACCAATGGATCGTCGGCGTCAACGCGGTGGCTTCGGCCATCGAGAACGATGCCGATCACGTGCGCGAAGTCCTGGTCGAGGGCGGCAGCAAGAATGCCCGCCTGACCGAGATTGAAGAGAACGCGCGCCGCAAGGGCATCGAAGTGCGGCGGGTGACCGCGCAGGCGCTGGATGGCGTGGGCGGCAGCGTGCGCCACCAGGGCGTCGCCGCCCGCTACGCGGCCGCGCGCACCTGGGACGAGGGCGAACTGGAAGGGCTGGTCGAAGCCGCCGAGGGCAAGGCGTTGCTGCTGGTGCTGGATGGCGTGCAGGACCCGCACAACCTGGGCGCGTGCCTGCGCAGCGCGGCGGCGGCCGGCGTCACCGCGGTGGTGATCCCGAAGGACAAGTCGGCCACCGTCAACGCGACTGTGCGCAAGACCTCGGCGGGCGCGGCCGATCGCATCCCGGTGGTGGCCGTGACCAACCTGTCGCGCTGCCTGCGCGACCTGCAGAAGCAGGGCGTGTGGATCTACGGACTGGCCGGCGAGGCCGACGCGTCCCTGTATGCCACCGACCTGCGCGGCAACGTCGCGCTGGTGCTCGGCGGCGAGGCCGATGGTCTGCGTCGCCTGACCCGCGAGCATTGCGATGGCCTGGTGAAGATTCCGATGCCGGGCGACATCGAGAGTCTCAACGTGTCGGTGGCCGCCGGCGTCACCCTGTTCGAGGCGGTTCGCCAGCGGCTGTAGCCCCGACCGCCGGGGACGGCATAGGATGGCGCGCATGACGACATCACTGCGCGCCTTCCATTCCCTGCTTCCGTGGCTGGTGGCCACGGTTCTTCTTTCCTCGATTGTCGCCGGTCTCGCATCGGCGCAATCCGGCGAGCGTGTCCGCGCCCGCGAACTCGGCGTGGCGCCTGGCATCTTCCCCACCGGTTCCCACAACGCGATCACCGACGTGGCCGGCGTGCGGGTGGGGCAGGTCACCCTGAGCGAGGGCGACCGCGTGCGCACGGGCGTCACCGCGATACTGCCGCATGGCAGCAACGCCTACCGTTCGCGGGTGCCGGCGGCGCTGCATGTCGGCAACGGCTTCGGCAAGTTCGTCGGCGCCACCCAGGTCAACGAACTGGGTGAACTGGAAACCCCGATCCTGCTGACCTGCACGCTGTGCGTGTGGAAGGCGGCGGATGCGATGGCCGCGTGGTTGCTGGAACAGCCGGACATGCAGCAGGTGCAGTCGATCAATCCGGTGGTGGGCGAGACCAACGATGGCGGGCTGAACGACATCCGGGCCCGCCCGATGACGGCCGAGGCGGTGCGCGCGGCATTGACCGGCGCCAGCGGCGGACCCGTGCGGGAAGGCAGCGTGGGCGCCGGCACCGGTACGGTCGCCTTCGGCTGGAAGGGCGGCATCGGCACCTCGTCGCGGGTGTTGCCGGCGTCGCTGGGCGGCTGGACGGTGGGCGTGCTGGTGCAGAGCAACTTCGGCGGCGTGCTGCAGGTGCAGGGCGCGCCGGTCGGCCGCGAGCTGGAGCGCTTCGCCTTCCAGGAGGCGGTCGCGTCGAACCGGTCCCGGCCGGGCCTGGCGGACGATCGCGGCGACGGTTCGATCATCATCGTCATCGCCACCGACGCGCCATTGGGCGATCGCAACCTCGGCCGGGTCGCCTCGCGCGCGATGATGGGCCTGGGCCGGACCGGCAGTTCGGCGTCGAACGGCAGCGGCGACTACGCGTTGGCGTTCTCCACCGCCGAGTCGGTACGCCGCCCGTTCGGCGAACCGCGCCGTACCACCACGGAACTGGCGAACGACGAGATGAGCGCGGTGTTCCAGGCCACCACCGAGGCGGTCGAGGAAGCGATCTACAACTCGCTGTTCATGGCCACCACCACGCAGGGCAACGGCCGGACGATCGAGGCGATTCCGCTGGATCGCGTGCGCGCGATCCTGGCGAAACACGGCATCCGTCCGCGCTGACGCGGATGTCCAGACCGGCTCAGTGCACCACGTTGCGGACGAAGCGCAGCGGGGCGTCGCCGTCGTTGCGGTACGCATAGTCGCGATCGCTGGGGAACACGAAGAAATCACCGGCATCGATCCGGCGCTCGCCTTCGGGCAGCTCCAGGGTCAGGCAACCCTCGATGACGTAGAACATCTCGTGCCAGCCGGCGGGATCGGCGAACGAGGTGTAGCGCTCGCCCGGCATCAGGATCCACGACCAGAACTCGACTTCGCCGCGGGCCGGGACGCTGGCCAGGAGCACCGCCTGCGAGGCGGGGTCCTGGCCGCTCCAGGCCAGCGCCTCGATGCGGTCGCGGCCGGCGCCGCTCGGCGCCTGCACCAGATCGGCGAACTTGACTCCCAGCGCTTCGGCGATGCGGTCCAGGGTATTGAGGCTGACGTTGGCGTCGCCGGATTCGATGCCGACCAGCATGCGCCGGCTGACCTCCGAGGCGTCGGCCAGCGCCTGCTGGCTGAGGCCGGCGGCCTGGCGCAGGCGACGGACGTTTTCGGCGACGTGTTCCAGGACGCTCATGCGGTTCTATTGCGCACTATATTGCACAGCGGTTAAGCTGCCACTGTGCAATATAGTGCACCAAACTCCTCCCCTCAAGCGCGTCCACCGCAGGACGCGGCGTCGCACGCAGGTCCCGCCGTGAACACCGTTCGTACTTCCTCCTTCCATTCGCCCCTGTGGCTGCCGATCGGCCTGCTGCTGATCGCGATGGCCTCGATCCAGCTCGGCGCTTCGCTGGCCAAGAGCCTGTTCCCGGCGGTGGGGGCCGCGGGTGCGACCGCGCTGCGCCTGGGCGTGGCGACCGTGCTGCTGGCGGTGGCGTTCCGGCCCTGGCGGGTGCGGGTGGAGCGCGCGCAATGGCCGGCGCTGCTGGTCTACGGCGCTTCGCTGGGCCTGATGAACCTGCTGTTCTACAAGGCGCTGGAAACCATCCCGCTGGGCATCGCGATCTCGCTGGAGTTCACCGGCCCGCTGGCGGTGGCGCTGTTCGGCTCGCGCCGCCTGCGTGATGTCGCCTGGGTCGGACTGGCGGTGGCCGGATTGTTGTTGCTGCTGCCGAAGGGGCAGGGCCAGACACTGGATCCGCTGGGTATGGCCTATGCGCTGAGCGCGGGCCTGTGCTGGGCGCTGTACATCCTGTTCGGGCAGAAGGCCGGCGCCGAGCACGGCCCGCAGACGGTGGCCTTGGGCTCGATCATCGCCGCTGCGGTCGCGGTGCCGTTCGGCATCGCCCACGCCGGTACCGATCTGCTGTCACCGGCGCTGCTGCCGATCGCGTTGGGCGTGGCGCTGTTGTCCACGGCGATTCCCTACAGCCTGGAGATGGTCGCGCTGACGCGCCTGCCGACGCGCACCTTCGGCATGCTGATGAGCCTGGAGCCGGCGTTCGGTGCGTTGTCCGGACTGCTGTTCCTGCACGAGCAGCTGAGCGGACTGCAGTGGCTGGCGATCGGCGCGATCATCCTGGCCTCCGCCGGCACCGCGATGACCGCGCAGGCGCCGGTGCGCGAGCCCGGAAGCGGCGAGGGCTGAGTCTCAGCCGGAAGGAAGCAGGCGTTGATAGATCGCCGCATCGTCCGCCGAGAAGCAGCAGAAGACGACGCGCTCCAGCACCGGGTCCTGGTCCAGCTCGCGGTGGACGGTATCCACCGCGATGCGCGCGGCCGGCTCGGCGGGAAATCCGAAGATGCCGGTGCTGATGCAGGGAAACGCGATGCTGCGCAGACGATGCGTCCGTGCCAGTTGCAGGCTGCGCTGGTAGCAGGAGGCCAGCAATGCCGCCTCCTCATGGTCACCGCCACGCCAGACGGGACCCACCGTGTGGATGACATGGCGCGCCGGCAGGCGATGGCCGCCGGTGATTTTCGCGTCACCGGTCCGGCAGCCTCCCAGCAGGCGGCATTCGGCGACCAGGTCCGGTCCGGCGGCGCGATGGATCGCGCCGTCCACGCCACCGCCGCCCAGCAATGAACTGTTCGCCGCGTTGACGATGGCATCCACGGCCAGGGTGGTGATGTCGGCCTCGCGGATCTCGAGGCGGGTGCGCATCAGAGCAGGCCGGGAATCAGCGCCGATGTGCGCCGCTGGTAGGCGGCGTAGGGCTCGCCGAACTGCTCGCGCAGCCAGCGCTCCTCATGGCGCAGCTTGTACCAGAAGGATGCGGTGACGATGGCCAGGGCCAGCAGGCCGCGCCAGTCGCCGACCTTGAGGGCCGTGCCCAGGATGGCCAGCAGCAGGCCACTGTAGATGGGATGGCGCACGTAGCGGTACGGGCCGGCCTGGATCAGTTCGTGGTCCTGCTTGATCTGCACCTCGCTGCTCCAGTTGCGTCCGAGCAACTGCCGGGCATGGCAGGCCAGCGCGATGCCGGCAATCGTCAACAGCAGGCCGAGGGTCTTGACCCCGGGGCTCTTCGGGATGAACCGCTCCTGCAGCGGGCTGTCGCCGAACCATTCGCCTGGCCCGAGCAACACCATCGCGAGCGCCAGTGGCAGCCAGTAGGCGCCCAGGCGCAGCCATAGGGGTTCCGCGCGGGCGACCCGCTTGGTGCCGAGCGCGCTGACGATCCAGTACACCAGGAAGGCGAGCCAGGCCAGAGAGTGCAGCCAACTCAGGATTGCTTCGTACATCGCGTGCTCCGGCTGGGAAGGAAGGGCCGGCTGTCTCGCGGACGGGGGTCAGACCGGCGAGGGCCAGGCGTTGGCGATCTTGCAGAACAGCCGCGCGGTCTGCTCGGCGTCGTATACCGCCGAGTGCGCGTCCTCGGCGCTCCATTCGAACCCGGCGGCCTGCACCGCGCGCGCCAGCACGGTCTGACCGTAGGCCACGCCGGCCAGGGTCACCGTGTCGAACACGCTGAAGGGATGGAACGGATTGCGCTTGTGGGCCACCCGGGCGACGGCGGCATTGAGGAAATTGAGATCGAAGTGCGCGTTGTGACCGACCAGGATCGCGCGCTGGCAACCATGCCGCTTGACCGCCGCGCGGATCGGGGCGAACACGTGATCCAGCGCCTCGCGCTCGGGCTTGGCGAAACGAAAGGGATGATCCAGGACGATGCCGGTGACTTCGAGCGACTTCGGATCGATCTCCAGTCCCGGCGCGGGATGCAGATGCGCGCTCACGGTCTGTCCGGGCAGGAACAGGCCGTTTTCGTCGAGCTCGATGGGCACCGCCGCCAGTTCCAGCAGGGCATGGCGATTCCAGTCGAAACC
Organism: Pseudoxanthomonas sp.; assembly: GCF_051953815.1. Taxonomy (GTDB): domain Bacteria; phylum Pseudomonadota; class Gammaproteobacteria; order Xanthomonadales; family Xanthomonadaceae; genus Pseudoxanthomonas_A. The sequence goes on from NZ_JBQCIJ010000033.1 coordinate 69,255, forward strand.
GCCGGTTTCCACATCCACCACCACCGGCAGATAACCGCGGAAGCGGCGGGCCATGGGGGTGGTGGCGGGCAACTCGGCGGCGTTCATGCGCGACAGGGTAGCAGAGCGCGACGACGCTTTCGCAGCGCGGGATGAATGCGAACGCGGCGTGTCATGGCGCGACGCGCGCGGCGCGGTCCGACGTCGCTAGGGATGCGCCCCTTCGGGAAGGGCGGTGCCGAGGAGGCTGCCTTCACGCAGCATCCGGGCCAGCATCGCGGCGCCCTGCGCCATGAAGTCGTCGTCGGCCGCAACACCGGCTTCCCCGGCCAGTTGCTGGAGCAGTTGCCGGCCGGTGAAGCGGCGCTCGCCGGCCAGTTCGAACAGGCGATACATCAGCGGCGACAGCGCGGCGAAACGGATGGTGTGGTCGGCATCGCGGCGGACCAGCAGCAGCGTAGGCGCGGCCGGCGGCGTGGTGGGCCGGTGGTCGGGGCCGATCCGGGACACGGGCCATCGGTAGGCCAGGGCCCACGCGTGCGGCGAAGGCAACGGGATCCCGTCGAGCAGGTCGCCGGCGGGGTCGTGGCGGGGGGGCGCGTCATCGGAAATCTGCAGGGCCAGTTCCACCCATTCGTAGTGCGCCAGTTCGGCCAGCCAGGGAGCGTCGTCCCGGGGCGGCTGTTCCTGCAGGAAACGGATGAACTCGCGCGCCACTTCCGGGAACAGCGGCGTGCGGCTGCGATGTCCGGCATAGAACGCGCGTACCAGCGCGCGCCAGTCGGCTTCGCCCAGGGTCTGGCGGATCACCGGGAAATTGCCGGACAGCAGCCCTTCGATGTTGTTGAAGAACAGATCCCGGTACACCGCCAGACGGCGATCCTCGATGCCGGGCGGCGGCGGGTACCGCGCCGGATCGCGCAGATGCCGGGCGAAGGCGAACTGCTGTTCGCGCAGCCGGTCAGCCATGCGCGGCGTCCCGCGACACGGCCTGGGCCTGCAGCGCGCGGATGCGGTCCAGCTCGGCCAGCAGCGTGGCCATCGGCGGAAAGTTGAAATCGCGTTCCAGCAGGGTCGGGCGCACGCCGTGCAGGCGGTAGGCGGCGGCCAGCAGATCCCAGACATCGTCCTTCACCGCGGCGCCGTGGGTATCGATTTTCAGATCGTCGGCTTCGTCGTAGTGCCCGGCGACGTGGTACGACGCGATGCGCCGCGTGGGCATGCGGGCCAGGAATTCGTGCGCTTCATACCCGTGGTTGATGGCGTTGACGTAGATGTTGTTGACGTCCAGCAGAAGATCGCAGTCCGCTTCCTCCAGCACCGCGTTGACGAAGTCGACTTCGTCCATGGCCTGGTACGGCGCGGCGTAGTACGAGACGTTCTCCACCGCGATGCGGCGGCCCAGCGCGTCCTGGACCTGGCGGATGCGGGCGGCGACGTGGCGCACCGCTTCCCCGGTGAACGGGATGGGCATCAGATCGTAGAGATGGCCATCGTCGGCGCAATAGCTCAGGTGTTCGCTGTACAGCGCGACGCGATGTTGATCCAGGAAACGGCGGGTGCGCGCGAGGAACGTATCGTCCAGCGGCTCCACGCCTCCCAGTGACAGCGACAGGCCATGGCAGGTCAGCGGCGTGCGTGCCGCGAGCTGCGCCAGCGTTTCGCCCAGGCGGCCGCCGACACCAATCCAGTTGTCCGGCGCGCATTCGAGGAAATCGAAATCGCCGGGCGCGGCGGCCAGCAATTGATCCAGCAGCGCGCGGCGCAGGCCGAGGCCGGCGGAAACGGCAGCGGGCGTGCGGTTCACGGAAGCTCCACCGGCGGGATCGCGGACGTGGCGGTCCGGCCATCACCCTCCCCCGGAAGCGGGGGAGGGAATGGACCGTGCACCGATGGCGTCAGGCGGCGCCGCCGCACTTGCCTTCGCCGCACTTGCCTTCGTGCGCGGCTTTGTCGCCGGCCTTGGCGTCATCCTTCGTGTCGCCGCCGCACTTGCCTTCACCGCACTTGCCTTCGTGGTGCGCCTTGGCTTCGGCGGCGTCGATGAAGCCGTCCTTGTTGGTGTCGATGGCGGTGAACTTGTCGCTCTTGCCCGGATGCGCCGTGTCGAACTCGGCCTTGGAGACCTTGCCGTCCTTGTCGGTGTCGGCCTTCTCGATGCCGCACTTGCCTTCACCGCACTTGCCCTCGGCGGTCTTGGCGTCGGCCGCCTTGGCGTCCTGCGCGGCCAGCAGGTAGCCCTGCGAGAGCGGTTCCATCGCGAAAGCCGAACCCGCGAGGACGATGCCGCCGGCCAGCGCGGTGCACATGGCGAGGGCGACGGGCTTCTGGTTGGACTTTGACATTGCAGTTTCTCCAGTTGAGGTGCGGGGGTCCGCACGGCAGGGGGCGCCAGTGTAATCCGGCGTTGTTAGGGAAGTGTGGGGTCGTCGCGGAGGTACTCGCGGGCCAGCGCGCGGGCCCGGTGCAGGCGGGATTTGACCGCCTGCGGAGTCAGCTCCAGCTCCGCGGCGAGCTCGTCGATGGTCATGCCCTCCAGGTCCCGCAGCAGCAGGATCCGGCGATAGTGCGGTGGAAGCGTTTCCAGCACGCGGGCGACGTCGTGGCCCAGTTCGACCGGTTCGAAGCGGGTGGGCGGCAGCAGGTCCTCGGTGATCGCCTCGCCGGTCAGCAGGCGCAGGCCGCGCTTGAGCCGGTTGCATTCGCGCTTGACGATGCGGAACAGCCAGGAGGTGAAGGCCTCGACCGCGCGCAGATCGCCGATCCGCCGGGACACCAGCAGCAGGCTCTCCTGCACCGCGTCCTCGGCGTCGTTGACCACGCAGTGGTATTCGGCGTATCGGCGCAGGTTCTGCCGCGAGACGATCAGCACGCGCTGCAGCGCGGCCGCGTCGCCGTCGCGCGCGGCCATCAGGTCCTCGGTCGTTGCGATTGCGGCTGCGCCCATCCTGCTCTCCGTCGGCCAGCATCGCGCGTCCGCGCCATGTCCGCCAGCCAGAAAGAGCGCGGGGGCGGACGAAAGGATTCGCCCGCCCCCGGTTTGGCTCAGTTTTCGTTCAGCCCTGGAGCGGGGTCAAACCGCGCCGGTGGTGCTGGTCTCGTCGCGCTTGTCGCGGGCCGGCAGCGGCTGGTCGCCGTGGATCAGGAACCACACGTTCTCGGCGATGTTGGTGGCGTGATCGCCGATGCGTTCCAGGTTCTTGGCCATGAACAGCAGGTGCGTGCACGGGGTGATGTTGCGCGGGTCCTCCATCATGTAGGTCAGGAGCTCGCGGAACAGCGCGGTGTACAGCGCGTCCAGCTCGGCATCGCGTTCGCGGACCTGCAGGGCACGGGCGTCGTCGTTGTTCTGGTAGGCCACCAATACTTCACGCACCTGCTGCGCGGCCAGCTTGCCCAGCGTGCGCAGGCCGGTGATCTGCGGCATCGGCGGCGACACGTTGAGGGCGATCGAGCGCTTGGCCACGTTGGCGGCGTAGTCGCCGATGCGCTCGATGTCGGCGGGAATGCGCAGGCCGGCGAGGATCTCGCGCAGGTCGCGGGCCATCGGTCCGCGCAGGGCCAGATGCATCACGTCATGGCTGATCTGCTGTTCCAGAGTATCGATCGCCTCGTCGTTGGCGATGATGCGCTGGGCGGCGCGATCGTCGCGGCGCTCGATCACGTCCAGGGCGGCTTCCAGCTGCGCCACGGCGATCTCGCCCATGCGCACGATTTCGGTCACCAGCCGGCGCTGCTCTTCGTCGTAACTTTTCACAATGTGCTCGTGCGGTTGGGTATTCATGGATAGAGGCCGGGATTGGGGATTGGGAATCCGGGATTGACGGGAACGCGGAGGGTGCGGGATCCGTGCTTGCGGTTCCCCCTTTCCGCGGGGCGTTTCATCCGAAACGTCCGGTGATGTAATCCTCGGTCTGCTGCTTGCTGGGCTTGGAGAAGATCGTCGCGGTCGCGTCGTGCTCGATCAGCTCGCCCAGGTACATGAAGGCCGTGTAGTCGGATACGCGCGCGGCCTGCTGCATATTGTGGGTGACGATCGCGATGGTGTAGTCCTGCTTCAATTCCTCGATCAGCTGTTCGATCTTGCTGGTCGAGATGGGGTCCAGCGCCGAGGTCGGCTCGTCCAGCAGGATCACGTCCGGGCGCAGGGCGACGGCGCGCGCGATGCACAGGCGCTGCTGCTGCCCGCCGGACAGGCCCAGCGCGCTCTGCTTCAACTTGTCCTTGGCCTCGTCCCACAGCGCCGCCTGGCGCAGGGCCTGCTCCACGCGCACGTCCATGTCGGCCCTGCCGATGCGCTCGTGGTGGCGGATGCCATAGGCGACGTTTTCGTAGATGGTCATCGGGAACGGCACCGGCTTCTGGAACACCATGCCGACCTTGCTGCGCAGCCGGTTCATCGGGAACTTCGGGTCGAGGATGTTCTGGCCGTCCAGCAGCACCTCGCCCTTGGCTTCCAGCTTCGGGTACAGCGAATAGATGCGATTGAAGATCCGCAGCAGGGTCGACTTGCCGCAGCCGGAGGGGCCGATCAGCGCGGTGACCTTCTTTTCCGGAATCTCCAGGTTGATGCCCTTCAGGGCATGGAACCCGCCGTAGTAGAAATCCAGGTTCTTGGCCGCCAGCTTCACCCGCGCCGGAATACCGGTGTCGGGTTCGCGCTGCGGGGTCGCGACCGAAATACGGGCCACGTCATTCATGGGTCACCTTGTTTCGCAGGAGGATGGTCCGGGCCAACAGACTGAGCAGCAGGACGAGCGCGGTCACCAGGAACGCGCCGGCCCAGGCCAGCGAGTTCCAGGAGTCGTACGGGCTCATCGCGTATTGGTAGATGACCATCGGCAGGTTGGCCATCGGCTGCATCAGGTCGGTGCTCCAGAACTGGTTGTTGAAGGCGGTGAACAGCAGCGGCGCGGTTTCGCCGCTGATGCGCGCCAGCGCCAGCAGCACGCCGGTCACCACGCCCGGCAGAGCGGAGCGCAGCAGCACCTGGGTGGTCACCTTCCATTGCGGCACGCCCAGCGACAGCGCGGCCTCGCGCATCTGCTGGGGCACCAGCCGCAGCATCTCGTCGGTGGTGCGGACGATCACCGGCAGGGCGATGAAGGCCAGCGCCACCGCGCCGGCCAGCGCGGACCAGTGGCCCATCTGCGCGACCATGACGGTATAGATGAACAGGCCCAGCACGATGGACGGCGCCGACAGCAGGATGTCGTTGACGAAGCGGATGGTTTCGCCCAGCCAATGCTTGTTGGCGTATTCGGCCAGGTAGGTGCCGGCGGCGATGCCGATCGGCGTACCGAGCACGATGGCCAGCAGGCTGATCACCACGCTGCCGAAGATGGCGTTGAGCAGGCCGCCGGGTTCATTCGGCGGCGGCGTCATCATGGTGAACAGGTCCAGGTTGAGGCTGCCCAGTCCCTTGGTGATCGTGGTCCACAGGATCCACACCAGCCACATCAGGCCGAAGATGGCGGCGGCGATGGACAGGGTCAGCGCGACGACGTTCTTGACCTTGCGCCAGGTGTACAACGAAGTGGACATGTCAGTTGCCCTCGCGCTTGGCCAGCTGGCGCAGCATCAGGCGGGCGGCGGCCAGCACGACGAAGGTCAGCAGGAACAGGGTGAAACCGAGCAGCAGCAGCGAGCCGCGGTGCAGCGGGTCGGTGGCTTCGGCGAACTCGTTGGCGATGGTCGCGGCGATCGAGGTGCCGGGTTCCAGCAGCGCCGCGCTGATGGCGTAGGCGTTGCCGATGACGAAGGTCACCGCCATCGTCTCGCCGAGCGCGCGGCCCAGGCCCAGGAACACGCCGCCGATCACCGCCGAGCGGGTGTAAGGCAGCACGATGTCCCACATCACTTCCCAGCGGGTGGAACCGAGCGCGTAGGCCGATTCCTTCAACCGGCCCGGCACGGTCAGGAAGACCTCGCGCATCACCGAGGAAACGAACGGGATGACCATGATCGCCAGCACCAGGCCGGCGGTCAGCATGCCGATGCCCAGCGGCGGGCCGGAGAACAGCACGCCGATGCCGGGAATCTGGCCCAGGTTCTCGTCGATCCACGGATAGACGTGTTCGCTCAGCTGCGGCGCCAGCACGAACAGGCCCCACATGCCGTAGATGATCGACGGGATGCCGGCCAGCAGTTCGATCGCCATGCCGACCGGACCCCGCATCCAGGTCGGCGCGACCTCGGTCAGGAACAGCGCGATGCCGAAGCTGACCGGCACCGCGATCACCATCGCGATGGTGGCGCTGACCAGGGTGCCGTAGATCGGCACCAGCGCGCCGAACTCGCGCGTGCCGACGTTCCATTCGGTGCTGGTGAAGAAACCCAGGCCGAAAGTCTGCAGGGCTTCGCGGCCACCCCACAGCATCGACAGGGCGGCGGCGATCAGCGAGATGAGGACGAACAGGCCGGCCGCGGTCAGCGTCCAGCGGAACAGCCGATCGGCGCGCGCGTCGCGGGCGGTGCGCAGATCGGTCAGTGAAGCGGGGAGGGTGGCGGTATTCATGCGGTCGGAGGGTCCGGGCCGGCGTTGCGTGGGCGGGGGACGTGGCCGCGGTCAGGCGGCCACGCGCGGAGCACGGCTCAGAGCTTGATTTCCGCGGCCCAGTACGCCTCGACCTGTTTCACCAGTTCCGGCGGCAGCGGCACGTAGTCCAACTGCTCGGCCTGCGGCTTGCCCTGCTCGTAGGCCCACTTGAAGAAGTCCAGGGTGTTCTTCGCGCGCGCCGCATCCTTGGGCTGCTTGTAGACCAGGATGAAGTTGGTCGCGGTGATCGGCCAGGCCTCCGGACCCGGCGCGTTGGTGATCACCAGGTTGAAGTCCTTGGCGCTGGCCCAGTCGGCGCTGGCCGCGGCGGCGGCGAAGCTCTGCGCGGTCGGCTGCACGAAGTTGCCGGCGGCGTTCTGCAGCGAGGCGTAGGCCATCTTGTTCTGTTCGGCGTAGGCCAGTTCGACGTAGCCGATGGAATTCTTCAGCTGGCGCACATAGGCGGCCACGCCTTCGTTGCCCTTGCCGCCAACCCCGCCTGCCCAATTCACCGAGGTGCCTTCACCGACCTTGCTCTTCCACTCCGGGCTGACCTTGGACAGGTAGTTGACGAAGTTGAAGGTGGTGCCCGAACCGTCGGAGCGATGCACGCTGTTGATCTTCTCGGCCGGCAGCTTCAGGCCCGGATTGAGCGCGGCGATGGCCGGGTCGTTCCAGGTGGTGATCTTGCCCAGGAAGATGTCGGCCAGCACCGGACCGCTCAGTTTCAGCTGGCCGGACTCGACGCCGGCCAGGTTGATGACCGGCACCACGCCGCCAATCACCGAAGGGAACTGGCCCAGACCGGCCTGTGCCAACTCTTCCGGCGACAGCGGCTTGTCCGAGGAACCGAAGTCGACCGTGGCCGCCTTGATCTGGGCGATGCCGCCGCCGGAACCGATGGACTGGTAGTTGATCTTCGCGCCGGTGCTCTGGTTGTAGTCGCTGGACCAGCGCGCCATCAGCGGATAGATGAACGACGCGCCCGCGCCGGTGATCTCGGCGGTCACCTTGGCGGCGCCGGTACCGGCGCCCTCGGCGGCCGGGGTGGCGCCCGTCGTCGCCGGCGCATCGGAGGCGGGCTTGCAGCCGGCGATGAACAGACTGGCGGCGACGGCGAGGGCCGCGAAGCGGACCGGCGAGGCGAAGGACATGGTGGACTCCATAACGTGGGCGGTTTGTGTCATGGCGGCTATGAAATGATGTTTTTGTTACAGCGTGATGACACTGTGGCCGGCGTCGGATTTCCGGCGCTTCAGGCCAGGCGGAAGAATCGGCCCCGGCACCGACCGCCGGCCCCGGTGACGCGTTGCCCCAGGCCCGCCATCGCCCTGCGCGACGGACAAAAAAAGCGGGCCGTGCGGCCCGCTTCAAGAAATGCCAGGAGGTTTGAGAAGGAGATCCCGGCCGCGCGGGAGAGAGAGGGGTACGCGGTCGGGATCGGGGAGAGGGTTACTTCAGGTTCTGGGTCCAGTAGGTCTCGATCTGCTTGACCAGCGGATCCGGCAGCGGCACGTAGTCCAGCGCCTTGGCCTGGCCGTCACCGTTGGCGTAGACCCAGCGGAAGAACTCCTGGGTCGACTTGGTGCCGGCCGGGTTCTTCGGCTGCTTGCTGACCAGGATGAAGTTGGTGGCGGTGATCGGCCACGAGTTGGCGCCCGGAGCATTGGTCATCACCAGGTAGAAATCCTTGGCGGTGCCCCATTCGGCGCTGGCTGCGGCGGCCGAGAAGGTCTCGTCGCTGGGCAGCACGTAGTTGCCGGCGGCGTTCTTCAGGCGCGAATAGGCCATCTTGTTCTGCAGCGCGTAGGACAGTTCGACGTAGCCGATGCCGCCCTTGATCTGCTTCACGTAGGCGGCGACGCCTTCGTTGCCCTTGCCGCCGATGCCGGTCGGCCACTGCACGCTGGTGCCTTCACCGACCTTGCTCTTCCACTCCGGGCTGACCTTGGACAGGTAGTTGACGAAGTTGAAGGTGGTGCCCGAACCGTCGGAGCGGTGGACCACGGTGATCTTCTGCGCGGGCAGCTGCACGCCGCCGTTGAGCGCGACGATGCGCGGGTCGTTCCAGGTGGTGACCTTGCCCAGGAAGATGTCGGCCAGCAGGTCGCCGTCCAGCTTCAGCGCGCCCGAGGCCACGCCCGGCACATTGATCACCGGCACCACGCCGCCGATCACGGACGGGAACTGGGCGAGGTTGAACTTGGCCAGCTCGTCCGGCTTCAACGGGGCGTCGGACGAACCGAAGTCGACCGTGCCGGCCTTGATCTGGGCGATGCCGCCACCGGAACCGATGGACTGGTAGTTGACCTTCTTCTGGGTGGCCTTGGCGTAGTCGGCCGACCACTTGGTCATGACCGGGTAGACGAACGACGCACCGGCGCCGGTGACGTCGGCGGCGGCGGCGTGGGCCGAGATCGCGCCGGCGATGGCCAGCACGGCGACGCGGGTCTTGAACGAGTTGAACACGGATGGCTCCTGGGAGTGGTGTAGCGGCACGGTGTGCCGTCGGCGTGCATTTCACGACGTTTGCGTGACAGCCCCATGTCGCCTTAATGACAGTCGGATGACAGGGGCCGAAGGGAATCGGATGACCGGGCGTCCCGCGACCTGGCGGGGCCCCGGCGGCGCCGGGCCGGAGGCGGGCGGGCCTGCGGGCCGGCCCACGCGCGGGTCTTTCCCGCATGCAAAAAAAGCGAAGGGCGCGGCTTGCGCCGCGCCCTCGCCGGACGAATGGATCGTCCCGCTTACCAGTAGAACTGCAGGCGGGCTTCGACCACGTTCGGGTCGTCCTTCAGGCGGCCCTTTTCCTGCTTGACCGCGACGTAGTTCAGCATGAACTTGAAGTTGGAACGCCAGTACCAGTTCACGCCGGCGGTCCAGCTGTCCATCTCGCCACCGACGACGGCGCCGTCGGTCAGATCGATCGTGTCGTAGCGCAGGCCCACCTGCCACAGACCCTTGACCGGATCGGAGGGCAGGCCGGTGGTCGGCACGCCGCCCTTGTAGCCCCAGGTCTCGCCGGTGATGTTCCACAGGCCCGACACATAGAAGCCGTCACCGCTGAAGTCGTCGAAGCTGCCATAGCGCTTCACGTCCGTCTTCATGTATTCGCCCTGCAGCTTGACCGGACCGTGGACCCACATGGCCTCGGCGCCGATCACGCTGTTGCGGTCGCTGGCGCGCAGGCCGCTGCTGCCGGTGTCGATGAAGCGGGTCGGGACCATGTCGGCCATCGGACGGGCACGCAGGCGGATCACGTCGCCATCGGTGTCCTTGTCGGTGTACGACACGCCCAGGTGCAGGATGTTGCCGGTCTCGTTGATCGGCGCCCAGTAACCGCGCGCCGAATAGCCGCCACCGTGCTCGCGGTTGCGGGTCAGCTCGCGACCGAAGAAGCTGGCGGTCACGCCCCAGTTGACGTCGCCGATGTTGTACTGCAGGCCGACGCGGCGCGGCGTGCCCAGCGAGTTGGTGATCGACGACTTGGAGATGAAGTCGTTGTTCTTGGTGCTGGACAGCTCTTCCAGGGTGGCGCCCGGCTGCTTGAACTGGCCGATCTGCAGGAAGTGGTTGGCGTTGCCGCCGATCTTGTACTTGACGTTGGCGTCCAGGAACTTGTCGTCCTTGGCGTCGTAGCCCAGCACCCACTCGATGTTGCCCGGGCCCTTGCCCTTGAGCACCAGCTCGGCGCGGCGCAGCTCGTTCAGATAGTCCTTGCCATCCAGATCGGAGGCCGAATCGGCACCGTAATCGATGGTGTCGGTATCGAACTTGTAGAAGTCGGCCTGGACCAGGCCTTCGAACGACACTTCGGAACCGCCAATCACATCGATCGGAATCTCGGCCTGGGCGGCGGGCGCGGCGACGGCGGCCAGCAGAGCGAGCGTCAGGGTGCTGCGGGAGAGTTTCATGGGTTAGCCCTTGGGGCAGGTGTGGAAGACGCTGCGCAGGCTAATTGGTGAAAGTTGCGTTATTGTTACAGCGCTGTCTTATTTCGTCGGGATGACAGTTCGATGGCAGAGGGACGGGGATTGGGGATTCGGCATGACCGGCCATGCGGCCGTTGAAAGCCGGAATTCGGAATGATTGGTCACGCGGCCATTGAACGCCGGAACTCGCGAGATCCCCGCCTTGCCTCCCCTTTTTAAAGGGGACCGAGGGGGGATTTGCTGTTGGCGCTGACATCAGGCGATCAGTGGCGCCCGAAGCGCACGTCCTTTCCCGCCAGCCACCCCGTAGTCCGCCGGGTCGCGGAAACCGGCACCCTCACGATCCCGGTTCCCGGCCGACTCAGTCCGCCACGGTCTTGTCCGGGTAGCGGCACAGATCCCGGATCACGCACTGCGGGCAATCCGGCTTGCGCGCCTTGCAGACGTAGCGGCCGTGCAGGATCAGCCAGTGATGGGCGTCGAGCAGGAATTCGGGCGGCACGGCCTTCAGCAGGCCGTCCTCGACTTCGCGCACGTTCTTGCCCGGTGCCAGCCCCGTGCGGTTGGCGACGCGGAAGATATGGGTGTCCACCGCCATGGTCGGCTCGCCGAAGGCGGTGTTCAGCACCACGTTGGCGGTCTTGCGGCCCACGCCCGGCAGCGCCTCCAACGCCTCGCGCGAGCGCGGGACCTCGCCGCCGTACTGATCCACGAGAATCCTGCAGGTGGCGATCACGTTCTTCGCCTTGGCGTTGAACAGGCCGATGGTGGCGATGTACTTCTTCAGCCCTTCCTCGCCGAGGGCGAGGATCCTCTCCGCCGTGTTGGCTACCGGGAACAGGCGCCGGGTGGCCTTGTTGACGCCGACATCGGTGGCCTGCGCCGACAACGTCACCGCCACCAGCAGCTCGAACGGGCTGCTGTACTCCAGTTCGGTCCTGGGCTTGGGGTTCAGTTCGCGCAGGCGCGAGAACAGTTCGTGCACTTCGGCCTTGCTGAGGGTGCGGCTGCGGCGTTTGCGGCGTTCGGTCATGCGATGTCTATTCGGAGGCCTTGTGGCCGGCCGCGCGCGCCTTGACGCGCGCCAGGATGGCGGCCGCGGAAGCAGGAAGCGCGGGGCGGGCGGTCGGTTGCGCGGCCACCGCGGGAGCGCGCCGGGCATCGCGTTCGGCGGCCCGCCGCGCCAACCGGAGCTGGCGGGCGCGATGGCGATCACGCGCGTTCCAGGCCGCCCGCAGGCGTTGCTGGGTTTCCCGGATCGTCGTCCAGCGCGCCGCGCATTCGCACGCGTGGCCCGGCGGGCAAGGCAGGAGATCCATCAGCCCCGCCTCGATGGCCGCATCCACATCGTCGCGTGCGAGCGACGCCAGCACGGCGTCGATGCGTGCGGCCTGGGGACAACCGGCGCGCGGCGTTTCGCCCATGGTGCGTTCAGCGGCCCGTGAACTGCGGCTTGCGGCGCTCCAGGAACGCCTGCGTGCCTTCGCGCATGTCCTCGGTCGAGAACATCAGGCCGAACTGCGCCGATTCGTACTGCAGGCCTTCCTCGATCGCGCACTCGCCACCGATGTGGATGACGTCCAGGTTGCCGCGCAGGGCCAGCGGCGCGGCCTGCGCGAGCTGTTCGGCCCACTGCGCGGTCTCGGCTTCGAGCGCGTCGGCGGCGACGACCTTGTTGACGATGCCGAGTTGATACGCGCGCTCGGCGCCGATGGGCGCGCCGAGCAGGCACAGTTCCAGCGCCGCCGCGCGCCCGGCCAGGCGCAGCAGCCGCTGGCTGCCGCCGAAGCCCGGGATCAGTCCCAGGTTGATTTCCGGCTGGCCGACCTTCGCGTTCTCCGAGGCGATGCGCAGGTGGCAGGCCATCGCCAGTTCCAGACCGCCGCCCAGGGCGAATCCATTGATCATCGCGATGACCGGCTTGGGCAGGGTTTCGATGCGTCGCATCAGGCGCTGGCCCCGCAGGGAGAAATCGCGCCCCTGGGTCGCGGACAGGGACGACATCTCGGCGATGTCCGCGCCGGCCACGAACGCCTTGGGACCGGCCCCGGTCAACACCACCACGCGCACGGCCGGGTCGCCGGCGGCCGCTTCGAAGGCGGCGAACAGGGCGTCTAGGGTGGCCGCGTTGAGGGCATTCAGCTTGTCCGGGCGATTGACCGTGATGCGTCGGACGGCACCCTGGTGGGTGACGGAAACGGGGGTGTCGGACATGCGCGGGATCCCGGTAAATTCGTGAATTTTAAGTGAAATTGAACTCTTGGGCCGACCCTTGGGTCGTACCCGGCGGTTGTCAGTGGCGGTTAAGCGCCCTGACCGCTATCCTAGCGCGTCCATTCGAGGCGGTACGTCCGCCGTGTACCACCACCCTGGAGAAATCGTTGATGAAGTTGCGTTCGTTAGTGGTCGCTGTCGCGGCATTCGCCATGGCCGGTAGCGCCCTGGCTCAGGACACCACGTCCGAGAAGGGCAAGTTGAGCTATTACTTCGGCTACGACTACGGCAACAACCTGGCGGAACTGACCGGTCGTGGCGAGCAGCTCGACATCAACACCGTCATCAAGGGCCTCCAGGATGCGTACGCCAAGAAGCAGCCGGCGCTGACCGCCGACCAGCTCAAGCCCGCGCTGGAAGCTTTCCAGAAGCGTGAGCAGGCGCGCGCCCAGCAGGCCAAGGCCGAGTACGACAAGGTCGCCGCGGAAAACAAGACCAAGAGCGATCAGTTCCTGGCCCAGAACAAGGCCAAGGCCGGCGTGCAGACGCTGCCCAGCGGCGTGCAGTACCGCGTGATCGAAGCCGGCGCCGGCGCCAAGCCGACCCAGGCCAGCACCGTGAGCCTGGAAGTGGCCGGTCCGTATCCGTTCGGCCAGAAGCCGGCCGAAGCCCGTCCGGCGCAGCAGATGCCGAACGTGAAGGTCAGCGAGATCGAAATGCAGGCCATGCGCGAAGTGCTGCTGCAGATGCCGTCGGGCGCCAAGTGGGAAGTCGCGCTGCCGCCGGACAAGGCCTATGGCGCGGATCCGCGCACTGGCTTCCCGCCGAACGTGGCGGTGGTGTTCGAAATCAAGCTGCTCAGCACCAAGTAATTCGCTTTTCCCGCAGTCCCGCTACGCCGGCCCCTGGGCCGGCGTAGTGCGTTTTGCGCGGCGCCGGCGCGATTTTCGCGCTAGGCTGCGCAGGTATGAAGGTTCATGAATTCCGCATTCCGCGCCGTGCTTAGCCCGTGCATCGGCGTCTGTACCCTGGGTGATGACGGGCTGTGCGAAGGCTGTCTGCGAACGACCGCCGAGATCGCCCGCTGGTCGCAAATGAACGATGACGAACGCCTGCGTCTGATGGAATCGGTGCTGCCCGCGCGCGAGCAGGGCCGACTGCCGTTCGAACAGCGCCTGCCCGAGGCCACGCGCCTGCGGCACGTGCTGCATCCGCTGGATCGGATTCCCACCGCGCGCGGCTGGAACCATGAGGAACTGGTCGACCTGCTGCCGCCGGGCGAACCGGCCGAGGCCGCCGTGCTGGCCGGACTGGTGCCGCGCCCGCAGGGAACCCAGGTCATCCTCACCAAGCGCACCGATGGCCTGCGCCATCATGCCGGGCAGGTGAGCTTTCCGGGCGGCCGCATCGAGATGGCCGACGCGGGCGTGGTCGCCGCCGCGCTGCGCGAGACCTGGGAAGAACTGGCCATTCCCGCCGGACAGATCGCGCCGCTGGGTTTCCTGGATCCGTTCACCACCATCAGTGGTTTCCGGGTGGTGCCGGTGGTGGCGGTGATCGACCCGACCTACGTCGCCACGCCCGAGCCGGGCGAGGTGGCCGATGTTTTCGAAGTTCCGCTGGACTACCTGATGGCGCCCGCCAATCTGCGCCGGGTAGAAGTCGACTACCGCGGTCGCCGTCGCGCGGTGCTGGAATACGGCTGGCCCGGCCAGCGCATCTGGGGAGCCACCGCGTCCATCCTGTTCAACCTGAGGCAACGGCTGGAGGGCGCGTGATGCACTGGACGACGCTGGTGGACGTGGAGGCGCTGGCCGGGGCGCTGGGCGATCCGGAACTGCGGATCGTCGATGCGCGGTTCGCCTTGATGGATCCCTCGGCCGGCCGGCAGGCCCATTCGCAATCGCATCTGCCGGGTGCGGTGCATGCGGATCTCAACCAGGATCTGTCCGATCTTTCCCGCGCGGGTCTTGGCCGCCATCCATTGCCCGATGAAGCGGCGTTCGCACGCCGGCTTGGCGAGTGGGGCATCGGGCCGGAGCACCAGGTGGTCGTCTATGACGCCGGCGACGGCAGCATGGCCGCCGCGCGTTTCTGGTGGATGCTGAAGCTGCTGGGCCATCGGCGGGTGGCGGTGCTCGACGGCGGCTTGGCGGCATGGCGCGCACATGGCCTGCCGGAAGCGGTCGAAACACCGCAGGTCGTTCCTCTGCCGGCATATCCGGCCAGGTTCGACGCGCGGCTCATCGCCGACGCCGAGGAAGTCCGCCAACGGCTCGATGAAGACAGTGGCTGGCTATTCGATGCGCGCGCCCCCGAGCGCTTCCGCGGCGAGGTGGAACCCATCGATCCGGTGGCCGGCCACGTGCCGGGCGCGCTCAATCGCCCGTTCGGCGCCAACCTGCGCGACGGCCGTTTCAAGCCGCCCGCCGAACTGCATGCCGAACTCGCGCCGATGCTGGCCGGACGCCGGCCGGACGACCTGGTGCTGATGTGTGGCTCGGGCGTGACCGCCTGCCACCTGCTGTTGGCGTTCGAACATGCGGGCTTGCCCGGTGCGCGCGTCTATGCGGGTTCCTGGAGCGGCTGGATCACCGATCCCGCGCGACCGGTCGAGCGCGGCGCACCCTGATCCGCGCACGGGCCCGCTTCGTCATCGCCTTGTAACGCTCCCCGGTCACTCTCCCGCGCTTCACAGGGGGATGACCGATGCTGCACCGTTTGCCGCACCTCGCGCTGGCGATGTGCCTGTTGTTGCCGGCCTGCCTGCCGGCGTCCGCGCAGGACGATGCTTCCGCCGAGCGCCTGCGCATCCATGGTTCCAACACGCTGGGTGACGCGCTGGTGCCGGCGCTGGTCGAAACCTGGCTTCGCCATATCGGCTACACCGGCATCCGCCGGCAGACGGTTTCGCCGCTGCGCACCGACATCCGCGCGGTGCGCGATGGCGTGCCGCTGATCGTCGAGGTCGACAAGCGTGGCTCGGCCGCCGGATTCAACGATCTGATCGAGGGCAATGCCGAGATCGCGATGCTGTCGCGCGCGCCACTGGCGGCGGAGCGCGAAGCGGCGTGGCAGTTGGGTGATCTGGCGTCGCCGGAACAGGAATTCGTGGTCGCGGTCGATGGGTTGGCGGTGGTGGTCAACGAGCGCAACCCGGTCCGCGGGCTGACGGTCGCGCAACTGCGCGATCTGGTCAGCGGCCGCATCGGCGATTGGGCCGGGATCGGCGGGCGCAATGCGCCCATCCATCTGCATCTGGGCCGCGCGCCCAGCGGGAACCGCGATTTCCTGCGCGAACGCGTGCTCGGAACCGCGCCGGCGGCCGCCACCGCGCGGACCCACGCGACGCTCGCGCAGGCCGCGCGCGCGGTGGCCGAGGATCCGGATGCGATCGCGGTGGTCGGCGTGGCCAGCGCCATCCCGCGCGGCACCCGCACGCTCGCCATCGCCGATGGCGGCATCGCGGTCCTGCCCACCCGCATCAACGTGATGAGCGAGGACTATCCGCTGGTGCGGCGCTACCGGCTCTACGGCGGCCCGCTGATGTCGGCGCTGGGCCGCAGCTTTGCCCAGTACGCGGTCGGCCGCGATGCGCAGCGGGCGGTGGCGCAGGCGGGGTTCCTGGCGGTGACCCTGCGTCCGGCGATGCAGGCGCGGTCGCCGGATCCCGCGCAGCCGTATGGACAGGCGGTGGCTGGCACCGCGCGCCTGCCGCTGAGCCTGCGTTTCAATCCAGCGTCATTGACGACGTTCTTCGACAGCCGCGGCGCCAACGACATGGACCGCCTGGCCGCCTACCTGCGGCTGCCGCAGAATCGGGGCCGCCAGGTGACCGTGGTCGGTTTCTCGCACGACGACGGCAGCAATCGCCTGATCGCCACCGTGCGCAGCAACCAGCGCGCCGACGCGGTGGCCGATCAACTGGTCAAGCAGGGCATCGCGGTGCAACGCTCCATCGGCATGGGCGCCAGTCGTCCGCTGCTGCAGGGCAATGATGCCGATGCGCGCTACCGCAACGAACGGGTGGAGGTGTGGGTGCGTTGAGATGGCGTGCATGCGGCGACCGGCATGGCCGCCGATGCAGGTTATTTCTTGAGCTTGTCCACCAGCGCCTTCAACGCGGCCTGGGTGTCGGGGGCATCCCAGGCGTCGATGAAGCGATCCAGTTGGATGAACTCGGGCGACATCGCCTCCACCACGTCGCGGCGGGCGATCGCGCGGGTCTGCAGCATCGGGTGATGGGGCAGGCGCAGCAGGTTCTCCAGCCAGGCCAGCGCGCGCGCATCGACCTGATCCTGGTCGGCCAGTTCGTCGACCAGGCCCAGTTCCAGCGCACGTTCGGACGGCACCATTTCGCCGGCCACCAACAGGCGTTCGGCCCGGTGCGGACCGACCAGCCGGCGCATCAGCCGCTGGATGCCCTCGGGAGCGACCAGGCCCACCTGGGTTTCATTCAGGCCGATGCCGAAGGGCCGCGCCGGGTCGGGGCTGCGCGCCATCACCCGGTAATCGCAACACAGTGCCAGCACGCAGCCACCGGCCGGCGCGTGGCCGCCAATGGCGGCGACCACCGGTATCCGCGAGTCCGCCAGCGCTCGCGCCGCGCCGAAGAACGCCTGCCAGGCATCCATCAGCGCATGCCGGTTCCCGCCCAGCGAAAGCAGATAGGGCACGTCCATGCCGGCGGAGAAGATCTTCGGGTTGCCGGCCAGCACGATGCCGTGGGCGCCTTCACCGATGGCGGTATCGATCGCGTGGATCAGCGCGCGGCACAACTCGGTGTTGAGGGCGTTGACCGGAGGCCTGGCCAGCCGGATCTCGCGGACGTTGCCATGGTCCCGGGTTTCGATCAGCGAGGACATTCATCTGCTCCAAGGGCGTGTGGGCCTATGATAGGCCCATGAATCGCCGCCATGTATCCGCCCTTGTATCCGTCGCGCTGCTGCTGGCCGGCAGCGCGTCCGTCCATGCCGCCGAATGCCTGCCCACGGCCCGCCAGGCATGGATACGCCTGCCGCCATCGCCGGCCATGCCGATGATGGCCGGTTTTCTCCGCATCGAGAACGCCTGCGCCAAGGCCGTGGAAATCACCGGGGCCGACAGCCTGGCGTTCTCCGAGGTTTCACTGCATGAATCCCGCCAGGTCGACGGCGTCAACAAGATGCGCGAACTGGAAACCTTGCCGATTGCCGCCGGCAAGTCGGTCGAGTTCAAACCCGGCGGCCTGCACCTGATGCTGTACAAGCCCTACACGCCGGTGAAGGAAGGCGACAAGCCGGTGATCACGCTCAAATTGAAGGATGGCCGCAGCGTTCCCGTGACCTTCGAGGTGCGCAGGGCGGCGCCGTAGCGCCATGACATCGCATGACGGTGTGTGCAGGCGCGACGTGAGTCGCGACCATCGATGATCTGATTCCGGCCGCGACCCGCGCCGCTCCTGCGGATTTCTAGACAGACGCGTTGCGCACCGCGTCCGGCAGCGGTGCGCTCTTGCCGGTGTGGGTATCCATCCACACCACCACCACGTTGCCGTCGCAGTACAACACGCCGTCCTGGTCGACGATGCGATGGCCGATGGTGACGCTGCTGGTGCCCAGGCGATCCACGTACAGTTCGACCAGGATGTCGTTCGGCCAGGTCAGCGGCCGCCGGTAGTTGATGTTGTTGGCGGCGACCACGGGCGCGATGCGATCGGTCATCGAGACGCCCGGGATATCCAGTATCCAGCGCACGCGCGCTTCTTCCAGGTAGGACACGTATTTGGCGTTGTTGACATGGCCCATGCTGTCCATGTCGCGCCAGCGCACGCTGATCGGAATCGCCGCCAGCCGCTTGCGTTCAGAAGAGGTCTCGGACGTCGTGCTCATTTGGCTTTCGCGGCCTTCTTCTTGTCGGACTTGCGCGGCGGCAGCACGTCGGGCTTGGCGACCGCGGCCGGCTTGCTCGCCTTGGGCGTCTTGCTAGCGGGCAGCAGCTTGGCCAGGAAGTGTCCGGTGTGGGATTCCGGATGCGCGGCGATGTCTTCGGGGGTACCGGCGGCAAGGATGCGCCCGCCGCGATGACCGCCTTCCGGCCCCAGATCCACCACCCAGTCCGCGGTCTTGATCACGTCCAGGTTGTGCTCGATGACGACGATGGTGTTGCCTTCGTCACGCAGCTTGTGCAGCACGGCCAGCAGATGCTCGATGTCGTGGAAGTGCAGGCCGGTGGTGGGCTCGTCCAGGATATACAGGGTGCGGCCGGTGTCGCGGCGCGACAGTTCCTTCGACAGCTTGACGCGCTGCGCCTCGCCGCCGGACAGGGTGGTCGCGCTCTGGCCGAGCTTGATGTAGCTCAGGCCGACGTCCATCAGCGTTTCCAGCTTGCGGGCGATGGCCGGCACCGGCTCGAACAGCTTCAGCGCATCCTCGACGGTCATTTCCAGCACGTCGTTGATGTTGAAACCCTTGTACAGGATCTCCAGCGTCTCGCGGTTGTAGCGTTTGCCGTGGCAGACATCGCAGGGCACGTACACGTCCGGCAGGAAGTGCATCTCCACCTTGATCAGGCCGTCGCCCTGGCAGGCCTCGCAGCGGCCGCCGCGCACGTTGAAGCTGAAGCGGCCAGGCGAGTAACCGCGCGCGCGCGCCTCGGGCACCTGCGCGAACAGTTCGCGCAGCGGCGTGAACAGGCCGGTGTAGGTGGCCGGATTGGAGCGCGGCGTACGGCCGATCGGCGATTGGTCGATGTCGACCACCTTGTCGAACAGATCCAGGCCGACCACTTCGCGGTACGGCGCCGGTTTGTGCGAAGCCCCGTTGATCTCGTTGGCGGCCAGCGCGAACAGGGTGTCGTTGATCAGCGTCGACTTGCCCGATCCGGACACGCCGGTGATGCAGGTGAACAGCCCGGAGGCGATGTCCAGGTCGACGTCCTTCAGGTTGTTCCCGCTGGCGCCGCGCAGATGCAGCATCATCTTCGGGTTGGCCTTGTGGCGCGCCTTGGGCACCTCGATGCGGCGCTTGCCGGACAGGTACTGGCCGGTCAGCGAGCGCGGCGCCTTCAGGATGTCCTGCAGGCTGCCTTCGCCGACGATCTCGCCGCCGTGCACGCCCGCGCCGGGACCGATGTCCAGCACGTAGTCGGCGGCGCGGATGGCATCCTCGTCATGCTCGACCACGATCACGGTGTTGCCCAGATCGCGCAGGCGGGTGAGCGTGCCGAGCAGGCGCTCGTTGTCGCGCTGGTGCAGGCCGATGCTGGGTTCGTCCAGCACGTACATCACGCCGACCAGGCCGGCGCCGATCTGCGAGGCCAGGCGGATGCGTTGCGCCTCGCCGCCGGACAGCGTGTCGGCCTTGCGTTCCAGGGTCAGGTAATCCAGGCCGACGTCGACCAGGAAGCCCAGCCGTTCGCCGATTTCCTTGACGATCTTGGCGGCGATTTCGCCACGCCAGCCGGGCAGGACCAGGCTGCGGAAGAACGACAGCGCCTCGTCCACCGGCATCACCACCAGCGCCGGCAGCGGCCGGTCGGCGACGAACACGTTGCGCGCGGCCTTGTTCAGGCGCGCGCCGCCGCAATCGGGGCAGGGCTGCTCGCTGATGTACTTGGCCAGCTCCTCGCGCACTGCCGGCGATTCGGTCTCGCGGTAGCGGCGTTCGAGGTTCGGCACGATCCCTTCGAAACGGTGCTTGCGCTGGGTGCGGCCGCCCGATTCGGTGAGGTAGGTGAAGGTGATGACATCCTCGCCGCTGCCGTACAGCACGGCCTGGCGGGCCTTCTCCGGCAGCGACTGCCAGGGCGCGTCGACATCGAAGCGGTAGTGCTTGGCGAGCGACGCGATCAACTGGAAGTAATACGCGTTGCGGCGATCCCAGCCGCGCACCGCGCCGGCGGCCAGCGACAGTTCCGGATGCACCACGACACGCGCCGGGTCGAAGAACTGCGCCACGCCCAGGCCGTCGCAGGTCGGGCAGGCGCCAACCGGCGAATTGAACGAGAACAGACGCGGTTCCAGTTCCGGCAGCGAATAGTCGCAGACCGGACAGGAATACTTGGAGGAGAACAGCAGCGGATCGGTTTCCGGCTTGTCCAGCGACATCACCGAGGCCATGCCGTCGCCCAGCTTCAGCGCGGTCTCGAAGCTCTCGGCCAGGCGCTGCTTGATGTCCTCGCGCGGGCGGAAGCGGTCGATGACCGCTTCGATGGTGTGCTTCTGGCGCAGCGCCAGCGGCGGCACCGAATCGATTTCGTGCAGTTGGCCGTCCACGCGCACGCGCACGAAACCCTGCGCCCGCAACTGGTCGAACACCTGGGCATGCTCGCCCTTGCGCTCGCGGATGACCGGCGCCAGCAGCATGTAGCGCTGTTCGCCGTCCAGGCCGAGTACCTGGTCGACCATCTGGCTGACCGTCTGTGCTTCCAGCGGATAGCCGTGGTCGGGGCAGCGCGGGGTGCCGACGCGGGCGTACAGCAGGCGCAGGTAGTCGTAGATCTCGGTGATCGTGCCGACCGTCGAACGCGGATTGTGCGAGGTCGACTTCTGCTCGATCGAGATGGCCGGCGACAGACCCTCGATATGGTCCACGTCCGGCTTTTCCATCACCGACAGGAACTGCCGGGCGTAGGCCGACAGCGACTCGACATAGCGGCGCTGGCCCTCGGCGTAGATGGTGTCGAACGCCAGCGAGGACTTGCCCGAGCCGGACAACCCGGTGATGACAATCAGCTTGTCCCGGGGCAGGTCGAGGTCGATGTTCTTGAGGTTGTGGGTGCGTGCGCCGCGGATGCGGATGCTGTCCATGCCGTGGGGTGGCCTGTTCAGAAAAGGGGGAGGGAAGGGCTCCGGATCCGCCGGTGCGACCCGGTCGCGCCAGCGAATCGCCCAGCGTAGCGATTCCGTTATTTGGGGGCAAATCGCCTTGAGCAAAGGCCCGCCGGGGCTGTCCCGCGGGCATCGCTCCGGTACCGTTCACCCGGTTTCCGGCCTCTGCCACCGCCGCCGAGCAGACCTGATCGCTGTCTCAGCCGCTGCGACTGGCACGGGAGGGGCCGGCAGGAGGGGAACGGCGGGCGCCTCCCGGGACGAAGGGGAGGGGTGACTTGACCCTAACCTGCTGAAAGCCCTACAATTCCGCTTCTGACCGCCCTCGATGGTGGTCGGGTCAAGAGAATAACTACAGAAGAGGATTCACCAATGTACGCAGTTCTGGTCACTGGCGGTAAGCAATACCGCGTGATGAAGGGCGAGACTCTGCGCGTCGAGAAGCTCGATGCGGAAGCCGGTAAGGAAGTCACGTTCGACAACATCCTGATGCTGGGCGACGGCGAAAGCGTCACCCTGGGCGACGCGCTGAAGAGCGCGAGCGTCTCGGCCAAGATCGTCGGCCACGGCCGCGCCGACAAGGTCCGCATCATCAAGTTCCGCCGCCGCAAGCACCACATGAAGCGTCAGGGTCACCGGCAGCATTACACCGAAATCGAAATCACCGGCATCAACAAGTAAGGAGAATCAGTCATGGCACATAAAAAGGGCGTAGGCTCCTCGCGCAACGGCCGCGACTCCAATCCGAAGATGCTGGGCGTGAAGGTCTATGGTGGCCAGGCGATCGACGCCGGCAACATCATCGTCCGTCAGCGTGGCACCCAGTTCCATCCGGGTTCTGGCGTCGGCCTGGGTCGCGATCACACCCTGTTCGCGCTGGTCGACGGCAAGGTCGAGTTCTCGATCAAGGGCCCGAAGAAGCGCCGCACCGTGAGCGTGGTCGCGGAAGCCTGAGGCGCCGCACACACGTAGCGAAGGGCCCCGCCGCGTGCGGGGCTTTTCGTTTGGGGGCCGGATTGGGAGGGGTGATTCGGGATTCGTGAAAAAGCGGATTCCTTCCCGTGGTTCCCTTTGCGGCCTGTCCGGACCGGCGATGCCGCCTGTCCGAATCTCCAATCCCGATTCCCAATCCCGATTCCCATGAAACTCGTAGACGAAGCGGAAATCCAGGTCATCGCCGGCAACGGCGGCAACGGTTGCATCGGCTTCCGGCGCGAGAAGTTCATTCCGCTGGGCGGACCGGACGGCGGTGACGGTGGCAACGGCGGCAGCGTCTGGCTGGTCGCCGACGAAAACCTCAACACCCTGGTCGACTTCCGCCATGAGAAGACGTTCCGCGCCCAGCGCGGCGAGAACGGCATGGGCCGGCAGATGTACGGCAAGGCCGGTGAGGATCTGACCATCACCGTGCCGGTCGGCACCGTCATCACCAACGTCGAGACCGATGAGGTCATCGGCGACCTGACCCGCCACGGGGATCGCCTGCTGGTCGCCAAGGGCGGCAAGGGCGGCCTGGGCAACATGCATTTCAAGAGCTCGGTGACCCGCGCGCCGCGCAAGGCCACGCCGGGCGAGGAAGGCGAACAGCGCCTGCTCAAGCTGGAACTGAAACTGCTGGCCGACGTCGGCCTGCTGGGCTTCCCCAACGCAGGCAAGAGCACCCTGATTCGCGCGGTTTCGGCGGCCACGCCGAAGGTCGCCGACTATCCGTTCACCACCCTGTATCCCAACCTGGGCGTGGTCAGCGTCGAGGCGCACCGCAGTTTCGTCATCGCCGACATTCCCGGCCTGATCGAGGGCGCCGCCGACGGCGCCGGCCTGGGCGCGCAGTTCCTGCGTCACCTGCAGCGCACCCGCCTGCTGCTGCACCTGGTGGACATGGCGCCGATGGAAGGTGGCGTCGAGGGCATCGCCCCGGCGGATCAGGTCCGCGCCATCGAGCAGGAACTGATGAAGCACGATCCTGCGCTGCTGGAGAAGCCGCGCTGGCTGGTGCTCAACAAGGCCGATCTGATGTTCGAGGACGAGGCCCGCGAGCGCGCCGAACAGATCGTCGCCGAACTGGACTGGATGCATCCCTGGTACCAGATTTCCGCGATTTCCCGCGAAGGCACCTGGCCGATCATGCAGGACGTGATGGCGTTCTTCGACCGCGAGCGCGAAGAGGCCGAAGAGGCCCGGAATGCCGGCTGAGGCGGCAGAGCCGACGCTAGCCGCTTTGCTCCTTCCCCCGCATGCGGGGGAAGGCCGGGATGGGGGCAAGCCGGAATCCGGGGTGGGCCCACAGGGCAGACGCTATCCAGTGAAGCCGGCGTCGGACGTTCGTAGTTCCCCGTCGGTAGCCAACCAATCGATTCCGTTCCGCCCCCACCCCCATCCTGCCCCGCAAGCAGGGGAGCAGGCTGGATTCCGGGCAACAAAAAACCCGGCCGGAGCCGGGTTTTTTTGCTTTCCCGTGGTCGCCTGTTCAGGCGGCCTGGAGCGCCTTGATGCGGGCGGTCAGGCGGCTCTTGTGACGGGCAGCCTTGTTCTTGTGGATCAGGCCGCGCGAGCTGTAGCGGTCCAGGATCGGCTGGGCCACGGCGAAAGCGGCCTGCGCGCCGGGGGCGTCGTTGGCGTCAAGCGCCTTGAGCACTTTCTTGACGGCGGTGCGCAGCATGGAGCGCTGGGCAGAGTTGCGCGCATTGCGCACGACGGTCTGCTTGGCGCGCTTCTTGGCGGACTTGATATTGGCCACGATGGGTTCCTGAAAGCTGGGATAATGGGGTTACGGGAAAATAGACAAAAAAGTATGGACTATTCAGAGGCTTGCGTCAACCTGGGTCAACCGGCAGGGGAGACCGCCCGATGAGCGGCAATCGGCTCCTGCGTTCCACCGCCGTTTTCAGCGCCATGACCTTCCTGTCCCGCCTCTCGGGGCTGGTCCGGGACCAGGTCTATGCGGCGGTGTTCGGCGCCACCGCCGCAATGGACATCTTCTTCATCGCGTTCAGGATTCCGAATTTCATGCGCCGGCTTTCGGCCGAGGGCTCGTTCTCGATGGCCTTCGTGCCGGTCCTGGCCGAGTACAAGGAAAAGCATGGACAGGAGGCCGTCAAGGAACTGATCGATCGGGTCACCGGCACCCTGGCGGCGGCCCTGCTGGTGGTGACCGCGCTGGTCCTGCTGCTGGCGCCGCAACTGGCCTTCCTGATTGCCTCCAAGTACACCGGCGAGCATCACGACATGCTCGCCGAAATGCTGCGCATCACCTTCCCGTATGCGCTGTTCATCTCGTTGGCATCGCTGGTGGGCAGTGTGCTCAATAGCTACCAGCGTTTCGCGATTCCCGCGCTGTCGCCGATCCTGCTGAACCTGTCGATGATCGCGGCGGCCTGGCTTGCCTTCGTCAGCGGCGCCTCAGTGATGGCGCTGGCCTGGGGGGTGTTCGTCGCGGGCATCCTGCAACTGGTCTTCCAACTGCCCGCGCTGGCGAAACTCGGGCTGATGCCGCGCCCGAAGCTGGGGCTGGCCCACGCGGGCGTCCGCAAGATCATGAAACTGATGGTGCCGACCCTGTTCGGTTCCTCGGTGGTGCAGTTCAACCTGCTGTTCAACACCTGGGCCGCGGCGTTCCTGGTGAGCGGCAGCGTGAGCTGGCTGTATTACAGCGATCGCCTGCTGGAGTTTCCGCTGGGCATGTTCGGCGTGGCCATCGGTACGGTCATCCTGCCGCACCTGTCCAGCCGTCACGCCGCGACCGATCCGGAAGGTTTCTCCAAGGGGCTGGATTGGGGCTTCCGCCTGTGCCTGCTGATCGGCGTGCCGGCCTGCATCGGCCTGGTCCTGTGCGCCGGTCCGTTGATGGCGACGCTGTTCCAGTACCACAACTTCACCGCCTTCCATGCGCAGATGAGCAGTTGGAGCCTGATGGCCCAGTCCACCGCGGTGCCGGCCTTCCTGCTGGTGAAGGTGCTGGCGCCGGCGTTCTACTCGCGCCAGGACACCCGCACGCCGGTCAAGTCGGCGGTGGTATCGGTGCTGGTGAACGCGAGCGCCACGATTCTGTTGTTCGCCGGCCTGTTGATGTTCACCGACGTGGGCCAGGCTGCGTTGGCCAAGGCCGACGGCAAGTACCTGGACGCGCTGGCCCACGTCCCCGGCGCGCACGCGCTGCTGGCGCTGGCGATCGCCATTGCCGGCTGGACCAACGCCGTGCAGTTGGCCTGGTACCTGCGCCGGGCCGGCGTCTACCGGCGCCAGCCGGGCTGGGGGCGGTTCCTGCGCCAGATTGGCCTGGCCTCGCTGGCGATGACTGTGGTGGTGCTGGCGCTGCGATGGGTCTGGCCGGACTGGTCCCACTGGGCCTGGTGGGAGCGCGGCTGGCGGCTGGCGGTGCTGGTCGGCAGCGGCGGAACGCTGTACGCGGCGCTGCTGTGGCTGCAGGGCATCCGGCCCCGCGATCTGCGGGGACATTGAGATGGAGCGGGGCGGCTATACTTCGGAATTCGCGCGTTTCGCGCCGGGCCGCCCGTGCCGGGTGGCCGCCCCAACCAGGAATTTATGAGCAGGCTGTTTCGTGACGTCGACGGCGGACCGGTGAGTCCCCGGGGAAGCGTGGTCTGCATCGGCGCTTTCGACGGCCTGCACGGCGGTCACCGGGCGCTGGTGCGCCACACGGCCGCGCGCGCCCGGGTTCTGGGCGTGGACGCGGTGGCGCTGACTTTCGAGCCGCTGCCGCGCGAGTTCTTCGCCCGCGAAAACCCGCCGCCGCGATTGACCCTGGCCCGCGCCAAGGTCGAAGGGCTGCGCGATCTGGGGGCCGATGCGGTCGGCCTGCTGCGGTTCGATGCGGCGATGGCCGCGATGAGCGCGGAGGATTTCGTTCGCCGGATGCTGGTGGGGCGCCTGTCCGCGCGCGAGGTCTGGATCGGACCGGAGTTCCGTTTCGGCCACAGGCGCGGTGGCGACCTGGCGCTGTTGCAGGCGATGGGCGCCGAACTGGGTTTCGTCGCCAACGAAATCGAAGCGGTGCGGGTGCAGGGGGAACGCGTTTCCAGCACCCGCATCCGCGAAGCCTTGAAGCAGGGCGATTTCGCCGACGCCGCGCGCCTGCTCGGCCGTCCCTACGCGATCGGCGGGCGGGTGGTGCGCGGGCAGCAGCTCGGCCGCACGCTCGGTTTCCCGACCGCCAACCTGCGCTTCCCGAAGACGCCCGCGCTGTCCGGCATCTATGCGACCTGGGTGCATGGCGTGACCGGGGACCCGTGGCCGTCCGTGTCCAGCTTCGGCACGCGTCCCACCGTTGACGGCGTCGAGCCGCTGCTGGAAGCACACCTGTTCGACTTCGCCGGCGATCTGTACGGACGCCACATCGAAGTCGAATTCGTCGCCAAGCTGCGCGATGAACTGAAATTCCCCGATCTGCCCAGCCTGACCGAGCAGATGCACCGCGACGCCGAGCAGGCGCGCGTCCTCCTTTCAAACGACAACCAACGAGCAACGGCGTGAGCCAGGACTACAAAGCCACCCTCCATCTGCCGGCCACGGATTTCCCGATGCGCGGCGACCTGCCCAAGCGCGAGCCGGACACCCTGGCGCGCTGGGAAGCCGACGGCCTGTACGCGCAGCTGCGCGCCAACGCCAAAGGCCGCCCGCTGTTCGTGCTGCATGACGGCCCCCCGTACGCCAACGGCGCGATTCACCTGGGCCATGCGGTCAACAAGATCCTCAAGGACATCATCGTCAAGTCGAAGTACCTGGCCGGTTTCGACGCGCCCTACATCCCGGGTTGGGATTGCCACGGCCTGCCGATCGAAATCGCCATCGAGAAAAAGTACGGCAAGGTCGGGGTGAAGCTGGACGCGGTCGAATTCCGGCAGAAGTGCCGCGAGTACGCCGAATCGCAGATCGATCTGCAGCGCAAGGACTTCAAGCGCCTGGGCGTGATCGGTGACTGGGACAATCCGTACAAGACCCTGGATTTCCGCTTCGAGGCCAACGAGATCCGCGCGCTGGCCAAGATCGTCGCCAACGGCCACCTGACCCGTGGCGTGAAGCCGGTGCACTGGTGCTTCGACTGCGGCTCGGCGCTGGCCGAAGCGGAAATCGAGTACCAGGAGAAGGAGTCCCCGGCCATCGACGTGGCCTACACCGTGCGCGATCGCAAGGCGCTCGCGGCGGCGTTCGGCATCGACGTTCCCGACGACGTGGAAGTCGCGCTGCCGATCTGGACCACCACGCCGTGGACGCTGCCGGCTTCGCTGGCCGTGTCGCTGGGACCGGATCTGGAATACGCGCTGGTCGAGGGGCCGGCCCGTGACGGCAAACGCCGCTGGCTGGTGCTGGCCGACGCGCTGGCCGCGCGCGCGCTGCAACGCTATGGCGTGAACGATCTGACCGTGCACGCACGCACCGCCGGCGCCTCGCTGGAAGGCCTGCTGCTGTCGCATCCGTTCTATGCCGAACGCGAGATTCCGGTGCTGCTGGGTGATCACGTGTCGGCCGAGGACGGCACCGGCGCCGTGCACACCGCGCCCGGCCACGGCCAGGAAGACTTCGTGGTCGGCCAGCGCTATGGCCTGATCGACAAGTACACCAGCGCCCAACTCAATCCGGTCGATGGCCGCGGCGTGTACCTGCCGTCGACGCCGCCGGCCGGCGACACCGTGCTGGCCGGCCTGCACATCTGGAAGGCAAACGACGCGCTGGTCGAAGTGCTGCGCGACAGCGGGGCATTGCTGGCCTTCGCCAAACTGAGCCACAGCTATCCGCATTGCTGGCGACACAAAACGCCGATCGCCTTCCGCGCCACTCCGCAGTGGTTCATCTCGATGGATCAGGCGCATCTGCGCCGGGACGCGCTGGCGGCGATCACGCAGGTCGGTTGGTTCCCGCAGTGGGGCGAGGCCCGCATCGCCGGCATGGTCGAAGGTCGTCCGGACTGGACCATCTCGCGCCAGCGCACCTGGGGCGTGCCGATCGCGCTGTTCGTGCATCGCGAAACCGGCGAACCGCACCCGCGCACCGTCGAGCTGATGCGGGCGGTCGCCGATCGCGTCGAGCAGGGCGGCGTGGATGTCTGGTACACCCTGGACATGGCCGAGCTGCTGGGCGACGAGGCGGGCGACTACGAGAAGATCACCGATATCCTCGATGTCTGGTTCGACTCCGGCGTGACCCACGAGGGCGTGCTGCTGGAGCGTGGCCTGGGCAAGCCGGCGGATCTGTACCTGGAAGGGTCGGATCAGCATCGCGGCTGGTTCCAGTCCTCGCTGCTCACCGGCGTGGCCATCGACAGGCATGCGCCGTACCGGCAGTGCCTGACCCACGGCTTCACCGTGGACGAGCATGGCCGCAAGATGTCCAAGTCGCTGGGCAACGGCATCGAACCGCAGGACATCATGAAGAACCTGGGTGCGGACATCCTGCGCCTGTGGATCGCCTCGGCCGACTACAGCAACGAGATGTCGCTGTCGCAGGAGATCCTCAAGCGCAACGCCGACGCCTACCGCCGCCTGCGCAACACCGCGCGCTTCCTGCTCGGCAACCTGCACGGTTTCGATCCGGCGCGCGACCTGCGCCCCCTGGAGGACATGGTCGCGCTGGATCGCTGGATCGTGCATCGCGCCTGGGAAGTGCAGGAGAAGATCAAGGCCGCCTACGAGCGTTATGACTTCGCCGAGATCGTGCAGGCGCTGCTGAACTTCTGCAGTGTCGATCTGGGCTCGCTGTACCTGGACGTCACCAAGGACCGCCTGTACACGATGCGCGAGGACTCGCGCGGCCGCCGTTCGGCGCAGAGCGCGATGTACCGCATCGCCGAGGCCTTCGTGCGCTGGATCGCGCCGGTGCTCAGCTTCACCGCCGACGAGATGTGGGGTTACCTGCCCGGCGAGCATGCCGGCAACGTGCTGTTCGCCACCTGGTACGACGGCCTGGCGCCGCTGCCGGAAGACGCCGTGCTGTCGGCGGCCGATTTCGATCAGCTGCTGGCCCTGCGCGAGCAGGTCGCCAAGGTGCTGGAACCGATGCGGGCCAATGGCCAGATCGGCGCGGCGCTGGAAGCGGAGATCGCGGTGTCGGTGAACGCCGCCATCGCCGCCAGGTGGCGGCCGCTGGCCGATGAACTGCGGTTCTTCTTCATCAGCGGCGACGTGACCGTCGGCGCGGTGGAGGCGGACGAGGTGTTCGTGCTGGCCCAGCCGACCCAAAAGCAGAAATGCGTGCGCTGCTGGCACCATCGGGCCGACATCGGCGCCAATCCGGCCCACCCGGAGCTGTGCGGTCGCTGCGCCAGCAACGTCGACGGCCCCGGCGAAGACCGCCGCTGGTTCTGACGCCAGCTCGCGCCCTTCCCCCGCCCGCGGGGGAAGGTGAGAGGTGGCGCGCAGCGCCGGATGGGCAAGCCGATCGAAGCGGGCTGGCTGGAAGACCGGACCGGGCAGCGGCCCGGAAAGTCCCTCCATAGGCCAACCGATGCAGTCAGCCCACCTCAAGCTACGCCTTTCCAGAATGCCTGCCGCCGATCAGCCTGGCCCGCCGGGCGACCCGCTCCCACCAGAAATGCTCCTCGACCCATCTCCACCCACGGGCACGGCGGCCTGAAACGCCAGAAGCCAGCCGCTTTACCCGCATACTCCTCCCATCCGGAAACCGACCCATCCCATGAGCCCAACCACCGCCAAACCCAATGCCCTGATCTGGCTGCTGCTGTCGGCCATCGTCATCGGCCTGGACCAGTGGACCAAGGCCTGGGTGCTGGCCTCGCTGCCCGAGTACACCGCCGTGCCGGTCATCGAAGGCTTCTGGAACTGGTTCCGCACCTACAACACCGGCGCGGCCTTCAGTTTCCTCAGTGGCGCCGGCGGCTGGCAGATCTGGTTCTTCACCGCCCTGGCCATCGGCATCTGCGGCCTGCTGACGTTCTGGCTCGGCCGCACCCCGCGCGGTGACTGGCGCCAGGCGCTGCCGTACTCGCTGGTCATCGGCGGCGCGCTGGGCAACGTGGTCGACCGCCTGATCCACGGCCATGTCATCGACTTCGTCCAGTGGTACTGGCGCGACCACTATTGGCCGGCATTCAACCTGGCCGACTCGGCGATTGTCGCCGGCGCGGTCGGCATCGCCCTGTTCGGCCTGTTCGAAGGCAAACGCAACAAGCCGGCCAAGGCGTGAGCCAGGGCCGGGTGGCGGCGTTGCGACGCCAGGATGCGCCGGTTCACCGTTCCTGCCGCCGGCTCCGGTAAAATCGCCGCCATGGATGTCCTGCTCGCCAATCCCCGCGGCTTCTGCGCCGGCGTCGACCGCGCCATCGAAATCGTCAAGCGCGCCATCGAGACCCTCGGCGCGCCGATCTATGTGCGCCACGAAGTCGTGCACAACCGTTTCGTCGTGGACGACCTGCGCAATCGTGGCGCGGTGTTCGTGGAGGAGCTGGACGAAGTGCCGGACAACGCCACGGTCATCTTCAGCGCGCATGGCGTCTCGCAGGCGGTACGCGCCGAGGCCGACCGCCGCGGCCTGAAGGTGTTCGACGCGACCTGCCCGCTGGTGACCAAGGTCCATCTGGAAGTGGCCCGTCACTGCCGCGCCGGTCGCGACGTGGTGCTGATCGGCCACGCCGGCCACCCCGAGGTGGAAGGCACCATGGGCCAGTGGAACCGCGAAGGCAGTACCGGCCGCATCTATCTGGTCGAAGACATCGACGATGTCGCGGAACTGGAAGTCGGCCAGCCCGACAACCTGTTCTACACCACCCAGACCACGCTGTCGGTGGACGACACCATCGGCATTATCCAGGCCCTGCAGGCGCGCTTCCCGGCCATCCAGGGGCCGAAGAACGACGACATCTGCTACGCCACCCAGAACCGCCAGGACGCCGTGCGTGATCTGGCCAAGCAGTGCGATCTGGTGCTGGTGGTCGGTTCGCCCAACAGTTCCAACTCCAACCGTCTGCGCGAACTGGCCGAGCGCGACGGCGTCGAGTCCTACCTCATCGATGGCGCCCACGAGATCAACCCGGCCTGGGTGCAGGGCAAGCAGCGCATCGGGGTCACCGCCGGCGCTTCCGCGCCGGACATCCTGATCGATGGCGTCATCCAGCGCCTGCGCGATCTGGGCGCCGCCAGTGTCGGTGAACTCGACGGCGAGCCGGAGAACATGGTGTTCGCCCTGCCCAAGGAACTGCGGCTGCAACTGGTCAGCTGACCGCCGCTCAGGTTTCCTGCGCGGCTGCCTCCGGCGCTTTCTGCCGCGCCCAGAATTCCACCACGATCGTCATCACGGTCCAGACCAGCAGGGTCGGTTGGACCTTGTCCGGTACCAGATCGCGCCCATGCAGGAGAAAGCCCATCACGTACGGGAAAAGGAGTGCGTTGACCAGCGCGAAAATCGCGTAGCTCACCCGGTTCCGGCTCGACGAGATGAACAGGATCGTGATGACGTTTCCGGCCAGGCAGAACAACATGACGCCGAACTGCCACGCATCCAGCTTTTCCGTGCCGGTCAGCACCAGTCCGAGCACCGCGCCGAAAAACATGTTCAATCCGTTGAGGTTGGCCTCGTACTCGCCGGTCGACATCTTGCCCAGGCCGAGCCTGCGCATCAGGGTGGGGCGGGTGCTCACGTATGGGTGTCCTTTCTTGTTTTCAGGCCAATGCCAGGCGCAGGACGGTCAGGATAATGAGGTAGGCGACAAAGCCAATAGGCGGCGCCAGAAGGGCGCGGACGAGGCCAGTGGCGCTGCGGTAGCAATGGAGCACGGCCGCCGCCACGGTCGAGCCGGCAATCAGGGGTAGCAGGAATTCAAGGCGGGTGAACAGGTCGGGCACTCGCCTGAGCACCCCCAACAGCGCCAGGCTGGCAGGCACCATGAGCAGCGACGACAGAAACGGCACCAGCAGCGCGCTGCGCCAGCCCGCGCCCCGGCGAGGTGAATGGGTGGACCGAGGCGGGGCATAGGGATTCGTCATGGGCATTTCGTATTCCGGAGATCGCCCGCAGCGCTCGCCGATTTTTCTGCTTGTCCTCATCCCGGCTTTCTCCGCTGCGGAAGGCGGGAGAGGGCAGTTCCGGCAATCGTTTCCCGACGCTTGCGGTCGCTGTGGTGGCCGGCCAGCGCTCCCTTTGCCTGGGCCGATATCCATGATGCCTGCGTTCGGCAGGATTCCGGAGGCATTTGTCCGCCTGCACGAAGATCCCTGGTCCGACCGCCGGCAGGGCGTCCCGAACGGTTTCCTGCCTTGGCCCGTCGGTTGTCTCGAAAGTCAGGTGAATGCGTGCCTTGGCGACAAGAAGAGTCATGTCGTTTCCATTGGATGGACAATTCGGGAAACGAAAAGACATCTGGATTGCGAAGTTGATCCGCATGCACGGAGCCGGAGCGAAATTTGGATCGTGCCAGTGAACTTGCGGGCGAAAGCGCTGCTTCCAACGCGTGATGCAAGACTGCGGAGGTCATTTGACAACGTTGTCCGTGATGCGAGAGATTCGCCCCCTTCAATCAATCACGCATCATCCAGGAGAGGGTAGGGAACATGGCGCGGAATCGTATTTTCATCGTAGGCGTTCTGGCTGCATCGATCGCCATTGTCGGCTGTGATCCGAAAACCGACGCGGCTGCCGGGCAATCATCCGCGCCCGGGGATTCCGAGGCGAACGCAGCTGCTCCGGCCGCCATCACGGCGCCGGTTTTCTTCGATGATTTCAGCTATGCGGATTTCGCCGCGTTCCAGAAAAACGGATGGAAGGTCAGAACCGAAACCGGCCATCCCGGCATCAAGGGCGCTACCTGGTCGGGCGATGGACTGTCCTTCCATTCGGATATTCCTGGCACCGAAGGCGGTGCGGTGCGAATGAGTTCGGTCACCAACGGCACGCCCGAAAAAACCCGCCAGACCCAGTTCTGTCATTCCCGCAAGTATCGTGAAGGCACCTATGCCGCGCGCATCTTCTTCCGCGACGAACCGAGCTACGGCCCGGACGGCGATGAAGTCATCCAGACCTTCTACGCCATCAGCCCGCTGAAGGCGCCGATGGACAAGGACTATAGCGAGACCGACTTCGAATACCTGCCTAACGGCGGCTGGGGCGAGAACACCAAGCCGGCGATGTGGACCACCACCTGGGAAACCTTCCAGCTGGAGCCCTGGACCAAGGTGAACGAGTTCTCCCGCAAGGAAGGCAGCTACGCCGGCTGGCGCACGCTGGTGCTGACCGTCGCCGACAACAAGGTCACCTATTACGTCGACGGCCAGTTGTTCTCCGAACACAGCAGCGAGGTGTATCCGGAAGATTTCATGTCGATCAACTTCAACCTGTGGTTCATGCCCAAGGGCGCGGACGGTTCACTGGGTCCGGTCGACTCTCCGGAAATGCGCGAGTACCAGGAAGACATCGACTGGGTGTTCTTCCAGGAAGGCGTGGCCCTGTCCACCGCGGACGTGGAAGCCCAGGTCGCCGACATGCGCGCCAGGAAAGTGGCGCACATCGACAACGTGAAGGAACAGAACCCGGTGCTGCCGTCGCCCTGCGGGCTCTGAACGTCGCAAGCCTTTGCGTATCGTCGCGGGGATATGCAAGTCCCCGCGACACGTGTTTGGTCAATTCAAAGCTCGTATATCGTTTCAGTGCGGTGCGGTGCGGTCGCGGTGGGCGCAAATGGCTGAGCCGCTTTCCTGACTGCGATGACGGGCGAGCAGAGCGGGGACGCCGTCGGACCGGGGAGTTTGTACCGCGATACTTTCTCGATCGATGCCAGCGAAAGGTTTGGAATCCGCGACGATGGGCAGGGCCGTGCTGTGTCCAGTCGGGGGCCTTCGGAGCCTCAGCCCTTTCACATCAAGCACTTGCAGGGGGCTGATTGACCGGGTGCCGGCCTCTCCCTAAAATTCGCGGTTCCGCCGGAATAGCTCAGTTGGTAGAGCGGCGCATTCGTAATGCGTAGGTCGTAGGTTCGATTCCTATTTCCGGCACCAAATCCCTTTGTCTGGCGGTCTTTCCGGCCAGATCGGCGTAATCCCGGCGCTATTTGGCCCGGGATCGCCCCCTCGGGATGCCAACTCGGTTGGCGTCACGCCACTCCAGGATCTCCCGAGCAACCCACGTGGCGGGCCGCATGGTCAGACGGACGGGGAAGTCCGGCCGGCAGGCCACCTTCTCCAGGACCGTCCGTGGGGCCAGCCCCAGCAGCTCGCCGACTTCCTCTGCGCCGATCGCGCGAAACTCCCACGGTATCTTTTCAGCAGCACTCATCTCAGGCCTCCCTCACCAGCCGGACGCGCTGTCCGCACTTTCCGGGCAGGCCACGACCATCCAGCGCCGCCAGCTCGTAGATGGGCAGGGAGCTTGTCGGACGGACGCTGACCACCTCACACGCCTGCGCCTCCTCCACCCTCCGAGCGAGCTTGGCGGCGGCATCCAGGTCGGCGGCGAACGCCTTCCAGAACGAGTTGCTGTCTTCGCCGTCTACTTCGGCCCAATGGGCGCGGGAGGCTGCTCTCTTGGCGTGCGCCTCCAACCTCTCACTTAACTTATCCATTCGACCTCCCCAGCGCCGCGGCGAGGGCGGGCGGTGCAGGAATCCAGTGCGTCAGGAACACGCTCCATTCACCGTCGGTCCATCGTTTCTGCGTGGGGTGGCTCGCCCAATACAGTCCAACGTGTTCAGGCGTGCCTGATTGGCGAATCGCGCAGCCGATGATCTTGGTGCCATCCCTCGGGGCCGTCTCAATCGGCCTCCACTCATCCACCACGCCGTCCGGGAAGGTTTCGGCGATGTGGGCGCCGTGCTTGCGGGGGTGGGCGGGCTCTTTCAGCTTGTAGTGCTCTGCCACGGACTCAACTGAGTGGAATCTCTTCTCAGACCGCGACAGTTCAAGTGCGCGATTGAAGATTCGGTTGTAAACCTTGCATTCCGCAGATGAGTGCGTACCGCAGTCGTCCAGCTCTTGGAACGCCTGCGCAATCGCCCAGGCCGGCAGCCTCGCCGCCTGGCTGTCGGGGGTGGTCATGTCAGGTCCATTCCTTTTAGTTGAACGCGGTAGGCTTCAACGAGGTCTGGATTCTCATCTCTCCATACCTGCCAGCTCTCATCGGTCAGTTTCCACTTCATCCAGTCCGGGTGTTCGCCGGACGTGGGCTGCTGATGCGTGTGCGCGTCGGTGTCATAGCGGTGAGCGAAGCAATAGAACTTCTCGCAGCCGCACTCCTCTTCTTCGCACTTGTAGCCCAGCCCACGGTCGATTTCCTCGCGGCATCCGGGATGGTCGCAGTACGCCGGAACCCCGTAGCCGATATCGCGCTTGTAACGCTCGCTGTTGCCGATTGACCAGCCCATCACCGCTCCCCCTTCGTGCCGTCGGGTGGGTTGGCTTCTTTCATGAAGGTGATCCAGTGGGTGTCAGCCCGCTTGCCGGACTTGTGCCCGAACAGCGGCTTGGCTGGCGTCAGCGCGAGGATTTCCCCGACTTTCACCTGCACCTCGTTCCACTTGAAGATGAGGATTCCGTGCGGCCCCAGGACGCGGAAGCATTCGGCGAAACCGGCACGCAGGTCGTCGCGCCAGGTGGCCACCTCCAGAGCGCCATACTTGGCCCGGAGCCAGCTATCGGCACCGGCCCGGAGCAGATGAGGCGGGTCGAACACCACGAGCTTGAACGAGGCGTCCGGGAACGGCAGAGCACGGAAATCCATGGCGCGGTCAGGGTCAATCACGAGCGTGCGCGTGCCGTCCTCTCGATGCGTCCGGTCGGTCACGGTGACGGTCTCGCGCCGGATGTCACCGAACACCACGCGGTCATCGTCCTTGTCGAACCAGAACATGCGGGTTCCGCAACACGGGTCCAGGATTGGCTTGTCCACTGCGTCAGCCATTGCCCACCCCCGGCGCGGCGGCGTCGATGATGGCGGCCAGTTGCTCAACTTCCGATGGCGTCACTGCACGGCCAAGTGCGGCCGCTGCACGCAGGTCAACCACGAACTCCCGCAACTTCCCGACATCGACGCCCGGCGGAGGGGTGGTGTAGAGCAGCGTGTCGCCGGGTTGCATGGCATCGCCTACACGGATGATGTTTCCGCTAAACGTTCCGTTCCGGCCCTTCATCAACACCAAATGTCGCGGGTCAATGCTGCCAATAGGCTGTTCCGGCACCACCCCGGCGGCGTCCTGCGGGGTGGTGGCGAGCAGGCCGGCCCGAATCGCGTAGGTGATGCGCTCGATCATGTCGGCTTCGCCCGTCAACCCTTCTCGGGAATCAGAGCCGCGCCAGCCCACCGCCCACTCAATCAATTGCTCTTGCGAGGGGATAGCCCGCACCTCGCGCGGCTGGGGTGCTGCATTCATTCCAACCGCCCAATCCGCCAGAAACTCAAAGCATCGGCGGAACTCCTGCCAGTCGCTACAGTGGCGAAGGTCGCCGCCGAGCGACTCAAACGGATAGCTTTCGAGCCTGTCGGCGAAAGTGCGTCCGTTCTCAATTGCCCCGGCCGGGAAGTCATCCCCACGCGGCTGCGCGGAGAGGGCGGCGGTGATGGCGCGGAGGGCTTCCGGCTGCGTGCGTTCTACATGCGCCGTCAGCGTTTCCGCCGTCGCATCGGCCATGCCACTGCGAAGGTACTGGGCCTTAAGCAACTCCCGCGCCCGTTGCTCCAGCGAGGCCAACTGTTCGGCGCTTCCGAAGGGTTCGTTCAGGGGAGGGGTGGACGAGCCATCCTTCCTATAGGTGACGCT
Organism: Pseudoxanthomonas sp.; assembly: GCF_051953815.1. Taxonomy (GTDB): domain Bacteria; phylum Pseudomonadota; class Gammaproteobacteria; order Xanthomonadales; family Xanthomonadaceae; genus Pseudoxanthomonas_A. The sequence goes on from NZ_JBQCIJ010000033.1 coordinate 106,436, forward strand.
TTCGATGGTGCGAAGCACCGCCATGTCACCCGGAACCTGCGGCGCGGGGGTGAGGGCGGTGATATGACGACTCAGCGTCTCCCACGCAGCAGCCCAGACCTTGCTCTGGCAGGAATCGACCAGCCAAGCAGGGAGGGGCGGACAATCAGGCAGCGCAATCGGGTCAGGGGTGGTCATTGGGGATCTCCGGGGTGGGGGGGGTGTAGAGGGGAATGGCATTGACGGAAACCGGAATACCGGGAGAAATCTTCTGTTGCTCCAGGTACGCGACGCCTTCCGCCTCGTCGCGATACAGCGCGAGCATGCGAATCTCCGATTTGCCCATGCCCTCCCAAACGAATTGGACTCCCCAAGCCACCGGCTCCCCCAACAGCACCGGCAGCGCGGCGGCTAGGGCTGCTCTTGCACTGTCCTTGTAGAGGTGCCAGCGAACAACGGTGGGGTCCTCGTAGGTCTCGCCGATTGCCGCGTATGAGTGGTGCGCATTTCGGTCGAACTCCTGCCACGTCTCATCAGGGTCGAACTCATGCCTGCGCGCCAATTCACGGGCCGCCGCCTCCACAACCTCGTCGGGTATTTGTTCTGGCTTGATGTTCACAGCTCCACCTCAGAAAACTCAGCCATCCGTTGGTAAATCAGTTCGGCCAGAGACTCGCGCCCCGACTCGGGAAGGAGTCGGACCTTCTCCAGTGCGACGAACAGCTCCCACACGTTCCGGGCCGATTCGATTTCTGCGTATACGGTTGAGGCGCCCATCTCTGTCCTTGTTTGTTGGGGTGGGGCGGGCCGGTGGTCAGTCCGGCTTGCGGTTATTTCATGCAGCGAATCAGAGACCCGCTGCTACCTATTACCCGCGCCCGGTTCTGTCCGGGTACGCATCACCACTGCGCATTCCGCCCCGTATTCGTCAGAATGGAATCTCAGGGTCCTGTTGAAAGTCATCCTGCGGCGCCTGGCGCTGGGGGCGGCGTTGCTGGGTCTGTTCGCGTTCCTTCTGTTCGAACACGGACAACTTTCCGTCGAACCACGAACCTACCGGGACGGTGTGCAATTCGATGCTCATACCACCGTCATCCCATTCGGTCAGGCGGCCAACCTGAATCCAGTGCTTCTTGTCATCGCCATACGGGCGACCGGCGCAAATGTCGTAACGCTTCTTGGGGCTGCTCATTGGATTTCCCTTTGTTTGACTGCGGTGAGAATGGCTTGCACGTCCGCCTCCATTTCGAGGCAGGCGGCTTCAAGACGGGCGATGTACTCGTCATCGCGCGGCACCCGCTGCACGTACAGGCGCAGGGCGGGCGAGAAGTCGGGGTGGAACGAGATGAAGTCCCACCACTTGCGATGCGTGACCCACAGGCCGCCTTGAATCTGCTCGATGTGTTCGGACGGCAGTCCGGTGAGCAGAGTTTCCAGATGGACTTCTGACGACTCCGGGCACTTCACCTCGCCGCCGCCATCATCCCCAACAAGGAAATCAGGGGATGCGCCAATGAACTCGTATGCCGGATGCCGCATGAACTCAGCCGGGGTCACGATGTAGCCGGTTTCCGCTTGATATGCAGCAACGGCGGCCACTTCCATCTCGCGCCCCCAATCCAGCGCCGCTCCGCGCGCCTGCTTGCGCGGCTTTCCGGTGAGACGTTCGGCGGCCAGTTGGTGCGCGTAATCGCTCAGCGCTTTCGGCGGCGGCTTCGGCTGCCCCTTGCGAGGGCCAGTCTTGAACGGTGCGCGGTCTCGCTCAAGCATGACGACGTTCATCATGGAGGCTGTGATACGGCCCGCTCGGGCATCGAACCATTCGGCAGAGCGCTGCTCAATCACGGAACATCCTCCGCGTCAGCAGACTCGGCGATTCGCTGGAAATCCCCCAGCCGGTCCGCCACGAGCGCCCGCTTATCTTTGGGCCAGCCAGCCCACATGGCCCGGAAGGCGTCCACGCCCAGGCTCGCGACATCGGTCGCCTCCTTGATGGCGGAATCGCGCTCGGGGCTGTCATCCGGAATGGTCTGGCGAACGGCGGTCTGTGCGGCTTCGGTTCCGCGCGACACGCGCTGCCCAACAATCTCCGCCACCACCTCGTCAGGCAAATCCTCGATATCCTGCGTGAAGATGTCGGAAGCTGCCGTGGCGGTGATGACCGCATCCACCTGGGCGCGCTTCTTCGCCATCTTGAGGATGGTGTTCGCCACGTCGGCCGGATTCGTGCGGACCTGCTGCACTTCCTTGCCGTCGCGGTAGTACTTGATGCGGCGGCGATTCTCCGGAGTCGCCTCCCACTCCTTCTTGTGGACGGCCGCGCGCCAGCTGTACTTTTCCTCGGCGCTGCTGCACTCACCGATGCCGGCGCCAACGAACACGCCGCCAGCGGTGAGCAGATTGACCGTGACCCGGTAGGCCACTTCACCGCCCTCGGAAAGGTCCTCCACTTCCGGCTTGGCCGCCAAGCGGAAGGTCGCCATCAGCTTCTCGGCGCCGGCCTTATATAGGCTCCTGGATTGCGTGCCGGGAATCTTCCCGTAGTGGGTGCCGTCCTTCATCACCTCCTGCATCACGTCCTGCATGAGGTTGACCTGGGCGCGCACGTCGGCTGCGGTCAGGGAGCGCTGGCCGTAGTTGTCAACGGCAGGCTGAAATTGAACAACTGCATTCATATCACCACCCAGAAACTTCGGCCATCTCGGCCACATAGTCAGAAGGTTCCGCAGCCTGCCCAGCACGAAGGGGAGAGTTGCCGGACAGGCTGCGGAGATGGGATTTGAACGGCCACGGATAGCCGTTCGATTGGGGCGCGGGGAACGTCGCGCGGAACCGGCGTGCGCGTTCCTCATTCGTCCAAGCCACCGGCTGCTGCCGATGCGGGACGTGCTGGAGAGATAGGTGGGAGAGGGTCATCTCAGTACGCCTCCGCTTCTTCTCGGGTGATGAAGAAGTGGATTCCGTTGCTGCACTCGTTCTGCCAGTTCTCACAGAACGAATCCGGCATGGCGCGCTCGCCGGGGCGATACACCGTCTCGGGGCCGTGATTGTTGGTCACGCCCTCATTGGCGCCGAACACTTCCAGTACATCGGCGTACTCAGCCCGGCACTTCCGGCCAAAGGCGTGGCTGCGCTTTGCCTCGGCCGGGATACGCAGTTTGACGATGACGTTGGCGTTGCATTTCTTCCAGCCGATGATGTCGCCTTCGGGAATGATGCGAGTCCGAGCGATCACAAGCTCTGCGTTCTTGGCATCGGCCAGGTAGGCACCGGCCAGGTTGGCACCGGCCAGGTTGGCATCGGCCAGGTTGGCATCGGCCAGGTTGGCACGGGCCAGGTAGGCACCGGCCAGGTTGGCATCGGCCAGGTAGGCATCGGCCAGGTAGGCACCGGCCAGGTAGGCACCGGCCAGGTTGGCATCGGCCAGGTTGGCATCGGCCAGGTTGGCATCGGCCAGGTTGGCACGGGCTTTGATCGCCTCTTGCACCGCACGACCCAGCTTCTCGCCGTACGTCAAACCAGTGACTTCCTCATCCGTCTCCCAGGTGTAGATGACGGCATCGGTATAACGGTTCTTGATTTCGAACTTCATGTTCAATCCCTCGAAGCCGAACTCGCGGCAATGCGGTCGGTGGTGAAGTGGTTTGGGTTGGATTCGTGCTTGGCATGGACGCCAAGTCCGAAGGCGAACAGGCCGGCGATGAAGAACGCCTGTAGCGTTGCCGTCTGCGGCGTCGGCTCCGCGTCCGTCCACGAGCTGAATTCGATGCCGTGGCTGTTGTGGATGACCGTGCCTTCGGTAAGGCACTGCGAGCAGTAGCTGGTCCGGTGCGTGCAGGCCAGGAGCGGATTCACCGGCTTCGGCAGGGGTGCGTGGTCGGTGAAGCGGCGGCGGGTGAAGGTGGGATTAGCCAGCATCGTCGCTCCCCTCGCCGCTGAGATAGCGGTCAACCGCATCGTCAACATTGCGGCCTTCATCAAAAGCCTTGAGCCCGACGCTGACCGCTTCTGGTGAAAGGCCGTAAAGCCCGTGTTTTCTTTCGATGCGGACACACTCATGCAGGGTGCCGGACACCATCGCTCTGACGTATGCGTCAAGCTCATTCATACCTTCTCGCCTCCGAGGCGGGCGATGTTGACAAGGCCAACAAGCGCCTCGCGCATTTCTTCGAGTGCAAGCAGCGCCTCCGCTTCACAATCGGGAACAAAGTCACATGCAATTTTCTCAACCGCATCGACAAGCTCTGTCACCTGTTCCCAGAGGGCCCTGTAGTCACCGTCCGGGACCCACAGGGGCGCGTCACGATTAAGTGCCCCATCAGCAGCGCTGGCCATGTACCGGTTTCCTGTAATGGGATTGGTTCGCAGGTAATAGCGATTCGGGTTCACGCCGCATCCTCCAAATCCGCAGGCGGGAGTCGGCGGAACTCCACGGCCTCGTTGATGATGGTTTCGCACCGGCCGATGACATCGAGCATCCGACGCGTCAGCTTTCCGTTGGAGTAGCTATCTCGCGGCCCACACAGGTACTCGCTGATGGCCTCGGTTGCACGTTCACGAATGAAGTCCTCTGCCTTGTCGGCCAGAATCGACTCCACGTCGTTGATGTCGTCGTAAACCGACTTCGGCTCATCCGGCGCATACAGGCTCGGGCCGGTGGATTCGCGGGGGCGGAGGGAGGGGATTTGCCTCATGACTGCTCCTTCGCCAGTTCGGCAAGGAGAGCGTCCGCTGCTTCCACCGCATTGCGAGCGATGTCAGTGGTGCTCCATTCCTTGACGAGGACCTCATCAGAATTTGCCCAGATTCCCTGCATCGCCATCGCGGCGAACAGTTCGCGCTTCGTGAGGCCAGCGCTGTCGCTGTCGAACACGCCATCCGCAGGAATGGGATTTGCGTACTGGCTGCCCAGAAACTTTGCGTCCATCACTCCCCCTCCCCGGTTGCGCGGGAGATGGCGGCGTTCGCCATATCGACCGCTTCGTGGAGCGCATCCGACAATTCCTGCAAGTCCATCGGGTCGGGACCGCCAGAGCGAAGCGCTCGACACAGACCACTTATGTGGTCCAGGGCTTCGAACATTTCCGGCGCGGCTGCGATTAGGCGGGCGTTGGCTTCCTTGACTCGCGATGTGCGCCCGTTGTCTGGCAGCATCGTGCAGACGTCGTGCTTTCCGTATACGAGCACCCCTTCGGCCATCCACGGCCCCGGCGTGTGCGCGCTCACTTCGCACCCCCGCAGGCGCGGAGGGCGGTGGCGCAGCGAATCCACGCGGAGGCAAAATAGGCGCTAGAATCAGCCGCATGGCCGCCTATTTCTCGGATTACCTGATTTACTTCCTGCTCCCCTTGCTGGTGCTTGGGGTTGTCGGCATGGCTAGATTGGCCTTCACGGACTTCCACCTCTTCCACAAGTTCGCATGGCCTGCGATTTGGGTTGTGGGAGTCCTGAATATCTTCGGGATTTTCTACACGATTGGGCTGATGGCTGCCGCTCACAGCGCCAGCAGCCTGATTCCAGCTAAGGCTGTCGAGCTTCGTGCAGCCATTCTCAGTCTGGCGCCCAACCTTTTCGTTCTGACCGTCGTACTGACCTGCCAATTCGCCCTGATGTGCATTAACGTCGTGGCGCGCGCAGCGCACAAGCGCCGGTGCCACTGCCACGAAGTAAACCGCCGTCGCCAGCAGCGTGGCATTGAAGAACCGGGCGCCCACTAGCCACGCTCCTGGGCCATCTCGGCCTCGGATTGCTGGGTGGGTGAGAGGGTGTCATCGACCGGCTCGTAGCGGACCACGTCCAGCCCGGAAGCGGAGGGCCGTAGCTCGTTCTGCAAGTCAGCCAGACCAGCGAAAGCCAGTCGGCCCAGCTCCAGAACCTCGGCGGCGTTGTACCGCTCAACCTGGCGGTCGCCTGACATGAGGACGAACGTCTCGCCCTCTCGGATGAATCGGATTTCCCGAATGTCCACTTTCCCCATCTCCCGTTGGGTTGATGGGGAAATTGTCAGTGCACTGACGGTAAATGTCAATGCACTGACAGGCATTATGTCAGCTAACTGACGAACGGTACCCGGAACTTCTACCTAGCGGGTGAAGAGGTCATGAAATGGTGTTGACCGTCACACTCGCTAGGGGTAGCTTCAGCAGCCATCCCACACAGGACGAGAAGTGGAAGATGGCTGCGAAAAAGGGAAAAGAGGTTGCAAAGGCGGATAAATCGAATGTGGAGGTAATGCCTCATAGTCTGCTTCGAGGCACGCTTCGGATAGGTGACCTAGAACTCGAATGCCACGTCCTCAGCGACTATCGGCGTGTGCTGACGCAACGCGAGATCGTCAAGGCGATTAGTGGCGGGCGCGAAAGTGGCAATTTGAGGGCATATTTCGACAGAAATCCTTTACTTTCCAATGACTTGGAGCCGGGCGCAGAAATCCATTTTCGCGTAGACAGGGCGACCACCTCTATCGGCCGTGAAGCTACAACTCTCATCGAAATCTGCGAACGATATTTAGAGGCATACGACCGCAAGCTACTGAAACCCAGCCAATACAAACTTGCCAAGCAAGCTCAGATCATCATCCGAGCATGCGCGAAGGTGGGCATTATCGCCTTGGTAGATGAGGCGACTGGATTTCAAAAGATGCGCGAGAAAAGGGCCCTGCAGCTTAAGTTGCAAGCCTTCATCGCGGAAGAAATGCAGGAGTGGGCACGGGTATTTCCAGATGAATTCTGGCTAGAGTTAGCAAGGCTTGAGGGAATCAAGTACTCCCCCAAATCCAGGCCTCTCCGATGGGGCAAATACATCATGGCCTTCGTGTACGACGCCATCGATAAAGATGTTGGCAAGAAGTTGCGTGAGATAAACCCCGATCCACAGCATGGCAGGAATCATCACCAATGGCTCAAGGGGTACGGAAAAGAGCGCGTCACAGAGCAGATCACCAAGGTTGTCACTATCATGAACCTCTGTGACAACATGGATGATTTCAGAGCGAAGTTCAGAAGAGTCTTCAAGAAATCCGAAGCGCAACTTGATCTGTTCTATGACATGTAGAACAAGAAACCCCGGCCTAGCCGGGGTTTTTCTTTGGGAAGAATCCTCGCCAGACCCATCCGATACCAAGGCCAAACAAATAGATGGCGCCGAAGAGGATGACAAAAGCAATAATTCCGGACTGGACGCTGTCACGCCAACTTCGCATTGCCTGTCGGTACTTAGTTCCATCCGCAATTTCTCGCAAAGCGAACATGCAGGTGGGCTCTCGACTTGATGGCCATTCCCGCCATTCTCCTGTTGCAAGAAGTCGCCCAGCCTCCGCTGGATCTGCGTAGCTCGGTTTCTCGCAACCGGTGTAATGGCCTTCGTGCTCGTTTGGCATTGAATAAAACCCAGCCACACCTAGCGGCAAGCCGACCACCAGTAGGAGAACAACATACAGCCGCTGCCATCCATTCAGCCCCATAAGAATCTCCTTCAGTTCATGCGGTCCAAACGATTCCTTAAGTAGACCTTGCCGCCGATCAGCGTTCCATGGGGAACAGGAAATGGTGGATAGACTGTTGAGTTGGCACTTACAACATAGACAGCATCGCCACGATCTTGCAGCGCTTTAATTTGCTGGCCGTTCCCCGAGTTAATGAGATAAAGCCCGTCGCCCTCGAAGGTCTGACAACCAGTGTCCACCACAACGACGTCACCAGGTCTAATGACTGGATCCATGGAGTCACCCCGACCAGTCATCAGCTTCAGTCGGCCACGACGCGGCACGAAGCCGATCAAGCTTCGTATATAGCTCTCTTCGAAATCCATTGATCTGACTACCTCTGGGTAGTCCGCATTAATCGCCCCTGCGCCCATGTCCCCCTCCGCGTCCAACTGTTCAATGCGAAGGTAGGATGAGTCAGTCTCATTGGCTGTGATACTGGCTGGATCCTCGCCTCCCCAAGGGTATCCATCTTCGTCCGATGTCAGCTGAAGCCACTCGGGCCGAACTCGGTAAACCTTTGATGCAGAAGTCAAATATTCTTCGATCCCCTGGATGCCGCCAGGACTTTCCCACATAGCAACAGTACTTCTTGAGCAGCCAATTGCCTTGGCGGCTTGCTGCTGGGTCATTTTTACCCGGCTCCTAGCGAGTCGGGCACGGACGTAAAGGTCTTTGTCAGCCATACCAACAAGATAGCCGGCCTGACCGTCAGTGTATTGACATTGTGTGTCATTGAACTGACAATCACCCACAACCAACCCCCAGGAGGTTCGGTGTGGGTGCTACTTCGACCACTTCCGCCACCGCCATACGCGGTAGGCGAGGTTCAGGGCGGCGAGTACCACAAACCCGATTCGGGTGGTTAGCCAAAGCCATTCCCTCACGTCGGGCGGTGCTTTCGTGAAGAACAAGACCCAGAGCGACACCGCCAACGGAAGTAGGGCGAGCAGGGCGTCTCGCCTGAGCCCCGCCTGGCTTGTGCTGTTTTCGCTGTCCATGTTCCTCCCCGCGACCAGCTGGCTGGTGGCCCTGCAAATGGTCGCACTGCTGGTCCTCCTCGGCCACCTGATTTGGATGTGGAGCCATGACTAACCAACCTGCAATGGACCGCCGCCGGGGCGTCGATATGGCGCCCCCGACTGATTTCGATGCCTCGTTTTTCCTCATCTGGGCGCTGGTCGTCCTGCTGGCGGCTTCGTTCCTGTTCCGGAACGACAACACCCCTCCCGCCTGCGTAGTGCAGGGCGCGGAACAGCACAGCACTGATTGATTCATCGCGGCTCGGTCCTTTGGGGCTGGAGCCTATTTTTTCGCCCGAACGGGCTTGTAAAGGCTAGTTAAGGACTGTCAACAGATGCAAACAAGTTTCCCGTTCTTGAGTGTCATGCCGGCGCCGAAAGACGCTCCGGACGCACTCGTAGCAAGGATTTCCAGCGAGTCGGAAGCCGTGGCCGTGTCCATGCGAGCGAAGGGGTTCAAGCAATCTTGGTACGCCGCCCAGCTGGGCAAATCCGAGGCGTATATCAGCCTCATCGCCGCCGGCAAGCGCCCGGTGCCACGCTGGTTCATCAAGCCGTTCTGCGTCCTGTCCGGGTCGAACCTGTTGGCCCAGCACATCGAACTGCGGGCCGCCTTGGCTGCGGTTCGCGAGCAGCGCGAGGCGCGGAACGTCATCGACGCCTACGCCGACATGTTGAGGGCTGCGTGATGACTAAGTACTTCGTGGGGCAGAGGGTGCGCATCGTTCGCATCTATCAAGCCATGAATGCACATCTCCTTGGTGCTCAGGGTCGCATCGCTGAAATAGCGGAACTGAAAAATGGGGTGCCTGGCGAAGAGATTGCCTACGGGCTGGACATTCTTCCGATTGAGTGGGAGGAGGATCCCGAAGACGGCTTCCTTATTTGGGCTATTGGGTTTGGTCCGGAGCAGCTTGAGCCAATCCTCCCATCCGGCCGCCGCGCCGGCACCGAATCCTTCCAAGAGCTGATGGACCGCCTGAACACCGAGAAGGTGGAGGGGGTGGAGGAGGTGGGTGCATGACCCGCTGCCCCTATACCGGCAAGCAGTCCTTCGTCACGGCCGCCAAGGCGCACACAGAGCGCCTGCATCGGGACAAGACCCAGCGCCACGACCACCAGGACGCGAAGTTCTGGCACGGCCCGCTGATGGTGTTCCGGTGCCGCTGCGGCGCATACCACCTGGGCCACTCCAACCGCATGGACAAGGTCGCATGACACCCCACAGCGAATGGGCGCGCATCTGCAAGGAGCTGGCCGGCGGACCGTCGAAACCCCTCCTGCCGTGGGAGGCGCGCCACTACGACGCACAGCGCAAGCAGAAAGACGCGGAAGCCTGGGACCGAATCCAGCGCCCACCGCAACGAGATTTGTTTCAGGGGGAGTAGGGAAGAGATGGCCGGCGACTGGATAAAGATGCGTGCGGACCTGTTCACGCACCCAAAAGTTGTCCGCATTTCGTCCGCATTGAAAGCGGACAAGTTGCGGACGGTTGGCGGACTAATGTCCGCATGGTGTCTGTTTGATGCGCATTCCATCGACGGAAAACTCGACGGCTACACCCTAGAAACCTTGGATGCACATCTCGGTTGGATTGGGTTCGCGGAGCAGATGGTTGCTGTCCAGTGGTTGACGGCCGATTCGCAAGGCCTTGAATTGCCTAGGTTTGACGCGCACAACGGCCAGTCTGCGAAGCGCCGAGCACAGGATAACGATCGCAAACAATCTGTCCGCAAAATGTCCGCATCGCAAGCGGACAAAATGCGGACCAGAGAAGAGAAGAGAAGAGAAGAGAAGAAAGATCTACAAAGGGAGGTTTTGCCCGATTGGCTGCCTGCCGAAAAATGGCAGGACTTCGTGGACCATCGGAAAGCCAGTCGGAAGCCGATGACCGACAAGGCGCGGGAGCGGATGCTCCGGCACCTGGGCGACCTGAAGGCCAAGGGTCACGACGTGTTGGCCCTGATGGACACCGCCATCCGCTCCGGTTGGCAGGACGTGTACGAACCGAAGCCGGCGGGGCAGTTCAACAGCCCGGCGGTCCCGCGCCCGCCTCGCAAGGAGGTGACGCTGTGACCGTCACCCCGACCTTTGCCGAGGAAGCCCTGCTGGGCGGCCTGCTGCTGGAGAACGACCGCCTGCATGACGTGGCGACACTGTTGTCTGCCGACCACTTCACCAGCGCCCCGCGCTCCCGCCTGTTCTCGGCCATCCGCGACCGGGTGCTGGCTGGCGAGCCGGCCGACGCGGTGACCATCGGCGAGCTGCACCCAGACCTGTACGACGACGCCATCGAGCTGGCGAGCAATGTTCCTGGCTCCTCGGCAGTGCTGACGTACGCGACCATCGTCCGGGAGAACTGGCGTCGCCGCGAGGCCGTGCAGATTGGGCTGGAGCTGTCCTCCCGCGCGAGGGCAGGGGAGGAGGGCGCGGTAGACCATGCAGTGGCCGCCCTGATGGCCCTGAACGCCACGGTGACCGAGTGCGAGTACACCGGCAAGCAGGCGTTGCAGTTGGCATGGCGAGAGGTGGAGAAGGCATACGCGAACGGCGGAGTGTTGCCGGGCATCACCACCGGCCTGCGCGGGTTGGACGACATCCTCGGCGGCCTACATGACTCGGACCTCATCATCCTAGGCGCGCGTCCGGCGATGGGTAAGACGGCCTTCATGGGCTGCATGGCCGAGGCTGCGGCGGATGCTGGAAAACGTCCGGGCATCATCAGCGCCGAGCAGCCCGTTGTGCAGCTGGGGTTGCGTCGGCTGTCTGCCTCGTCGGGTGTTGGTGCCGCCCACCTTCGGGCGGGTAAGTTCGAGGAAGAGGATTGGGGTTCGCTACAGGCTGGAATCGCGAAAGCCATGCCTCGCGACATGTGGATTTACGACCGCAGCGCGGTGACGCTGGATGAGCTAGTCGCCATCGCTCGGAAGTGGAAGCACGCCCACGACATCGGCGTCTTGTACATCGACTACGCCCAGCGCATCACGGTTCCGGGCGCTGACCGCATCACCGAGGTATCCCAAGTCGCCCGGGGAATGAAGAACCTCGCCCGCGACCTGCAAATCCCCGTGGTCTCGCTGGCTCAGGTCATCAAGGGCGTGGACAGCCGCGAGGACAAGCGTCCGCGCGCAGGCGACCTTGCCAACAGCGACGAGCTAACCCGTGAGGCCGACCAAATCCTGATGTTGTATCGGGACGAGGTCTACAACTACGAGACGCGCGACAAAGGCATCGCTGAAGTTCTCATCGAGAAAAACCGGCACGGACCGACGGGTCTGAAACGAGTCGCCTTCATCGAGAAGACCATGCGCTTCGCCGACCTGTCGCGCGAGGAGTTCTGATGTGGAAGCGGATTTCCGAGTACTGCATTCAGAGCGGCCCGTACTTCATCAGCAAGGCGTTTTGCGGAGAAGACATGGTCTACACGGCAACCAAAGGCGATGCGCGACTCACCACCGAAAGAGGCGATGGCGCGTTGGACCGATGCAAGCAGGCAGTAGAACAGGACCGAGTGAAATGACCACCTACATCCTACGACCCGAGAACGCACGGCCACGCATGACCGCCGCGTGGCGTGACGCCTGTTCGTATCTTGAGCTTGGCCAGTCGGTCAAGTTGGAACTGTCCGAATGCAAGCCCACCCGCTCCCTGGAGCAAAACTCCCGCCTCTGGGCGCTGCTGCACGACGTAGCACGGCAGGTGAAGTGGTCGGTGGACGGGCGCGAGACGTACCTGTCGCCGGAGGACTGGAAGGATGTGTTCACCGCTGCGCTTCGCAAGGGGCAGCGTGTCAGCCCTGGCATCGAGGGCGGGTTCGTGATGCTAGGCGCCCGCACGTCAAAGATGACCGTGGGCGACATGGTTGAGCTGCAAACCCTGATTGAGGCATTCGGGGCGCAGCACGGTGTCGTGTTTGGGGATATGGAGAAAGTGGCGTGATTATCAGCGAAATGCGCACAAGCGAAATTCATAGCGGCTGGCATTCCGTCGATGTTGGCACTGACAGCTGGGTTGCCGTGTTTGATGAAGGCGGCGCTTTGTGGGTCGAGATCCAGAATGGCGCTAGGGTCAAAGGTGTCCTGATATCCCGAGAGTCCGCTGACGCACTCTTCAACCTGCTTGGCGTGAAGCTCGGCTATATCGAGGACCCAACATGACCCTCGCCAAACGCAAGCCGCCGACCATGGCGCAGCAGGACTATCAGGACCGCGCTAGGGCGCTGGGCTGTGTCGTTTGCCGTTTCCGAATGGCGAATGGAATGCAGGACCGGCAGGCCGGGGCTACTGAAATCCATCATCGCAACTTCAACGACTGGCACGGCGCCAAGCAATTGGGACAAGACGCGGTGGTGGCGCTCTGTAGTTGGCATCACAACGGAGTCCTAATCCCCGGCCACTCGACCTACGACATGCGCGAGCTGTACGGGCCGAGTTTCTACAGCGCGGCGGATTTCAGGGAGTGGACCTATGACTGCCTCCCTGGGTACGGACGCGGCACCGAGGCATGGCAGAAGTACCAAAACGAACTGTTGGAGCGGCAATGACTAGCAAGCGATGCACGAAATGCGGGCACGAACTGCCGCTGGATTCGTTCTGGCCACGAAAGGAGCGGCCTGGTAGCTACACCTCGTGGTGCAAGCCGTGCAGCTATTCAGCTGACCGGAAGAAATACCACTCGCCAGACGAGCAGGAGAGGCGCGACGCGCTGCGGAATGCCCGCGCAGCAAAAGCGGAGCAAGCAGCCAATGAAGCATTCAACGGTTGGCGCGGCGCAGAGCCGGGCCACATTTTTGCGAGGGCTTGGTGATGCGGATTCTCGCCATAGACCCAGGCACCACCCAGTCCGGTTTCGTGCTGTACGACGGCAAGGTTCTGTCCTCTGGCGTGATGCCGAACGAAGACCTGTTGCGAGTTGTGGAAGACGACCGAAGCGATGCGCTGGCAATAGAGAAGATTGTCAGCTACGGGAACGTAGTCAACAACGACACCTTCGATACCTGCGAGTGGATTGGCAGATTCCAGCAGGCATGGGCGTGTCCAGGGGAAGTCATCAAGATTAAGCGTCTTGAGGTCAAAAAGGCCCTTGGATTGATGGGCTCGGCCAAGGATAAGGACGTGAACGGAGCAATCCTTGCGCTGGTTGGACCTAAAGGAACCAAACGTGCGCCCGGCCCAACCTACGGCGTCTCGTCGCACGCATGGGCCGCCCTAGGGGTTGCATACGCTGCTTCCAAGCAGTTAGGGGGATAGATGGACTTCAAAGTCGTACAAGACTTGATTCAGGACGCGGAGCGAAAGGCCGTTCAGGCCGGCGTGCCAGCTGCCAGGGCGGCGGAAATCCTGATGCGTGCCGAGAGTGACCTGATGCAGTCTCTAATCGCAAGCAACCGTGCCGAGCGCCAGTTGCTGCTGGAGCTGAAGGAAAGGGGCGCTTCCGAAGTGGCGCGCGATCGCGGATGCAGCCGCGCCAAGGTGTACCGGTTGCGAGATAGGGCACTTAACAAACTGTCTCATTTCACCATTGGGAATCGGACACTCGCTTGGTCTAATGCCGCCATCCGATAGGAGATCGAGATGGCCGACAAACAGACTTCGAGTAGTGGCGGGATTGGCTTCGCTGGCCTGCTCACCATCGCATTCATCACCCTCAAGCTGACCGGCGTCATCGCCTGGTCCTGGTGGTGGGTGCTGTCGCCGATGCTGATTTGCATTGGATTGTTCATCGGCATCCTCGTTGGCTTCATTGGAGTCTGCCTGTTCGTGGATAGGAAGCGCTAGCCATGGCCGTCCACTGGCACCAGCTAGACGACGGCAAGACCCGAATCTCCCGGGACTTCGTATCCCCAGCCGCCGCGCAACGCGGTGCCAGCCTGCTCGAATCGGTATGCGATGAGGCGTTCCAGCCTGTTCCGCAACCAGACATGGGCGAAGCCCTGAACCCCGTATCCCAGAACACCGGCGACTAGGACATTGCCAAAGGACAGCCGGCCAAGGACGGCCCCAAGGATGGATATGAACCCGACACGCCATTTCATTATTCCAGACACCCAGGTCCGCCCCGGCGTGCCGCTGGCGCACATCGACTGGATTGCTCAGGCCATCGTGGACTATCGCCCGGACACCATCGTCCACATAGGCGACCACTGGGATATGCCTAGCCTGTCGATGCACGACGGTCCCGGCAGCCAGCGGATGGAAGGCGCGCGGTACGAGGATGACGTGCAGGCAGGCAATTACGCCTTCGCCCGTCTCTGCGCCCCGATGGAGGCTGAGCAAGCCCGACTGGAGCGTAACCATCGCGCCCGCTGGACGCCTCGCAAGGTGTTCTGCTTCGGGAATCACGAGAACCGCATCAACCGGGCCATCAACAACGCCCCGAAGTGGGCCGGCACGATTGGCGAACATCACCTACTGACCCGCGATTGGGAGCGACAGCCGTTCCTAACCCGCGTTTGGCAGGACGGTCTCGTGTACTCGCACTACTTCCAGTCCAGCCATAGCAGCCATGCCATCGGCGGGTCCATCGACAATCGCCTCAACAAGATTGGCGCGAGCTTCGTGCAGGGCCACGAGCAGGGATTCCGGTACGGCACGCGCATCCAGGCTAGCGGTGCGACATGGCACGGCTTGGTTGCTGGCAGCGCCTACCTGCACGACGAGGACTACCGAGGCAATCAGGGCCAAGACCACTGGCGCGGCGTCGTTGTGCTGAACGAGGTAAGGGATGGCGATTACTGCGTCATGCCCCTGACTCTGGACTACCTGTGCCGAAAGTACGAGGGCATATCGCTGGGCACGTACTTGCGGAAAACCATCAAGGACGCGGAATACAAACTGACATTGGCGAGGGTGGCGTGATGGAGTTCAAAAAGGGCGACAAGGTGGTTGTGTGCTTGAGCGGGGCGGGTCACACCACTCGCGAGGACGCGATTGTTGCTAAGGCCACAAAGAAAGAGGTGTGGCTGGACAACGGATCTGGCAATAGCGAATCCGGCCCCTTCAATCCTGTGTCAGGGGAATATGCAGGAGGCGCCGTTCCAGGCTTCCGCATGTACATCCAGGCGGCACGGCAGTAAGTATTCGGGGCAAGGACGCCATGAACAAGGTTGAAGCAGTAGGTGATTGGGACGTTCGGGGGCAGGACTTTGACACCGCCCTCGTCGGGCCAATCACCCCGACTATCATCGATGCAGACCGGCTAGTGAGGCTGGAGTGGAAGAACGGTTTCCCGAACTGGATGCTGTACCGCTCGGCACTGGCGGGGGACTCTCTCTACCTGAGCCGTCTGCGGCATTGGGTCGTCGCATTCTCGGTCGCCTACTGCACAACCGGGGGTATGAAGAAATCGGCATACAGCGAAGAGACTGCCTGCGTCGCCGCATGGGACGCGCTGCACATGGTCCTGTTCCGGCGCCAGATTCAGCCCTATGCGGAGACGGCTGAAGCACTAGGGGTTCACCACAGCACGTACAAGCGCCTGCGGTCGCATCTGTACGTCAGCATGGCGGGTAGCCTGGATGAATACTGGATTCGGCTCGGCGCGGCATACCGGCACATCATCCTTTACGAGCGGAATGCTGAACGCAACCGCAGAAATGCGATTGTTGGCCCATCTTCCCAGGATGCCATCTGACTCAAAGCGAGCCGCCGTGTACATGGCGGCCTGTCGCGACGCCGCAGGCAACATGTACGCGAAAATTGGGTTGGCGGCCGATGTTCTTGACCGACTGCCAAGCCTCCAGGTGGGATGTCCTTTCGAGTTTGAGCGGGTTGACTTCGTGTATCTACCCTCACGCAAACTCGCCAGAATTGCGGAAAAGCGCTGCCACGTCGCCTTGAGGCGGCACCATGCCCGGGGCGAGTGGTTTTTCGCTGCTGCAAATGACGATGCGGCGCGGACAGCCATAGAGTGTTTTTCAGAAATCGTGGCGGCCGTTGCTGGTGGACCTGTGAAGGTTGGATCACTGGATATTGCCGTCTACGACCAAGTACGGCGTCGCTGTCGAGATCGATTCAGGCCAAATATTTTCGCTTTCGATTGAAATGCCCGCACAGCTTCCCGGCACGCTCCACGTTGCGGCCAAGCCATAACCGGCGGGCATGCCCGGCGAGCGTTGGAAGCGTGGCCGGGCACCTACAAGGAGCCAGCATGTCCCTTCGCCTCGTCCAATCCGGAAAGCCGGAGCCGGACGCGGAGATTATCGGGGCGCTGAAGGAAATCCTGGCGCGGGCCGAGGCTGGGGAAATTCTGGACCTGTTTGCCGTTTACGGAACCGCTGAGGCGCGCGAGGCAACGATTCGCTGTCCGAGCGACCTGCTTGGGCTGATGGCCTACACCGAAGAGGCTGCACGCCAGGTCAAGCTGCAAGCGTTGGGACTGGAATGACCACCGTCGCCGCCAAAGCGGGCGAGATGGCCGCCGACACCCAATGCACCTGGGACTACAGCATCC
The DNA here is from genome assembly GCF_051953815.1 of Pseudoxanthomonas sp. GTDB lineage: Bacteria > Pseudomonadota > Gammaproteobacteria > Xanthomonadales > Xanthomonadaceae > Pseudoxanthomonas_A. Next base: position 123,371 of record NZ_JBQCIJ010000033.1, read on the forward strand.
GGGTCCAGAAGGTGTTTCGCCTCAAGGATGGCGGTGTTGTTGGGATGGCCGGGAACGCCGGGCGCGGATATGCCGCAGCTCAGTGGATGGTCAACGGGGAAGAGGGCGAGCCGCCCAAGATGAAGGGCGCAAGCCTGCTCATCCTGCGGCCAGATGGCTCTCTTTGGGTCGCTGACGACGAATTCCCGGCCTTCCCTCTCCTGGACAAAGAGGCGGCCATCGGGAGCGGCGCCCAGGCCGCCATGCTCGCCATGCGGGCAGGGGCGAGCGCTGGGGACGCAGTGAAGCAGGTCGCAAAGATTGACCCCTACACCAGTGACCCGGTGCAGGCGCTACGAATCGAGCCCGTCGCCAAGGTGCGCCGGAGGAACAGGGGATCCACGTGAAACATGAGCTAGCCGAAGCCGCGACCGCAGCTACGTTGAAGGCTGCGCCTCCGGTGACGGTGGCCGCTGCCGTGGTGTCGGGGGTAACCCTGAATACCGTCGTCCTGCTACTTACTGCCGCCTATCTGGTCCTCCAGATTGGGTACTTGGCCTGGAAGTGGCGGCGAGATTCCAAGAGGAAGGAATGATGAATCAGGCAACCGGCGACCTCTGATGAAATCCAAGATTGCTGCCGGCGTCATCATTGTCGCTGGCGCGTCGCTGGTGGCCGCGTCCCCAGCGCTACAGAAGTTCTTGGGTGACTGGGAGGGCGAGGGTGAGTATGTCGTCTACGCCGACAAGCTGGCTCAAGGGCTGCCCACGGTGTGCAAGGGCATCACGCGGCACGTGACGCGCACTCCGATTGTCGTGGGGGAGCGCTGGAGCGAGGAAAAGTGCGCGACCGAGGAGGCTAAGGCCATCCACAACGTCCAACGCAGCCTTGCGACCTGCTTCCTTTACCCGCCTCCGCAAGAGGTGTTTGATGCGGCTACATCACATGCCTGGAACAACGGGGTAGTTGCCACGTGCAGTAGCTCCGCGATGCGGGCATGGAACGCTGAGCAATGGGCCTTGGGCTGCCGCCGTCTGGCGCTGTCCGACACCGACCGTCCGGTCTGGAGCTACGTCAAGACGGGCAAGAAGCTGCCCAATGGTCGGCCTGAGTACAAGTTCGTGCAGGGACTGGCGAACCGACGGCAGGCGGAGCGGAGCATGTGCATGTACGGAGTTCGTCCGTGAAGCGCTTCGTGCTCGGCCTGCTGGCCGGAATCCTGTGCACCATCGGAGCCGTCATCGCCTACGCGTGGTGGCTGAGCGGGCCGTTTCACTGAGGGGCAGCGGAAACGTAATGCCTAAGTCGGCCCAAATGGCTAGAAGTGCGTATAGGGCCGGTTTGAGGGCCTGGTTTGCCCGAAAGACATGGCTGACGAACAAGCGCCTGTGGCAATTGGGCGAGTTCAATCAAGCAATTCATCGCTGGCATGGGCGACACGGAGTAGGCAAGTGAACCCCTTGTGGCGCCTGTCCACCTACGTTCTCGCGGTGCTGGCGGTCATCGCCATCTGTGCGGCCCTGTACTTTCGCGGGGATTCCGCTATTTCCGATGCCCGCGCCGAGCAGGCCGAGTCGGAGAGAGATTCGGCTCGCGCGGAGGTCAATGCGCTGAAGGTCGCCAGAGACACCGAACAACGCAAGGCCAAGGAAGCCCAGGCCATCGCCGCCAAGTACGAGGACGAGAAGCGTGCCATCGAAACTGAAAGCGCCCGCGTTGTGGCTGACCTGCGTGCTGGCAACCTCCGGCTTCGGCAGCTGTGGCAAGCCCAAGCAGCCACCGCCGACCTGTCCCGTGCTGTTGCCAGCGCCAGCCAACCTCATGACCAAGCCGCAGACCGAGCAGAAAGTGCGGGCCGAATTGTTCGAGCCGCAGCCGAATGCGACGCCCAGGTCAGAGGCCTCCAGGCCGTGATTGAGGCGGATAGGCGATGAGCGGAGCGACCAGAGCCAGCGAGGCGCGCTTCGTCGGCCTAGTCAATGGGCGCCCTCGGTTTGAGTTTGATGGCGATTTGGCGCCGTCTTGGCTGGTTCAGGCGCTCAGCAAGCGGACTATGAAGGCAGAGGGTGGCGCTCTCACCTTCAAGGGTAAGCCGGTTGAGGTGGGCGTCGTCCTAACAGAGGAGGAGCGCAAGTGAGCCGCCTTCTCAAAGGCTATGCCTCCAACTACGGCGCAGCCCAAGTCCAGAACCTGCGCGTTCGTCGTTACCAGAAGCGCACGTTGCGAGTGGACTTCAACGGGGCGCTTGAGGACGGCGAGCTAATCACCGAGGTCCGTTGGGACGCAACAAGCCCCTGGGCCACGGCCATTCACGACGCAGCGGTTGAGACGGGCCAGAAGAGCGTCAAGGTCGGGGTCAACTTCAATTTCGCTGGCTGGGGCGCCATCAAGGCGACTGTCCAGACCAACCAAGGCAACACTCTGAACTACGAGTTCTTCATCACGGTCAAGGATGCGCCGCTTTACCCAGAGGCCGTCTATGACTTGGCGAACGGGCCGTTCTACCTGATTGCGCAGGCCCCCTAAGAAAAAGTATCGAAAGAATCTATGGCGCGCGGCGGAGCGAGACCTGGAGCTGGAAGGCCGAAGGGGTCAGTCAACGGAGAGACCAAGCAGCTCAGGGAGATGATCCTCGGTGCCTTGGACATGGCCGGAGGCGAGGCCTATTTGGCCGAGCAGGCCGACAAGAACCCGTCCGCGTTCTTGTCGCTGATTGGCCGAGTCCTGCCTACGACTCTGGCAAGCGACCCGCATAGCCCGCTGCCTGGAATAGTCATCGGGTTCGAAAGGCCCAATGAGTCAGACCGTCAAGTTCCCTGACAAGCTCAGGCCCCTATTCCTGCCGCATCGCTACAAGGTGGCATATGGCGGTCGGGGCGGGGCCAAGAGCTGGGGGTTTGCGCGAGCGTTGTTGATTAAGGGGGCCGAAAGGCCCCTTCGCATTTTGTGTACCCGAGAAATCCAGAAGTCCATCAAGGACTCGGTTCACAAGCTGCTGAGCGACCAGATTCAGGCTCTAGGCTTAGGCCAGTTCTACGAAGTCCAGGCGACCATCATCAAGGGCGCCAACGGTACGGAAGTTCTGTTTGCTGGCCTATCCGACCTGACCGCTGAGTCCATCAAGTCCTTCGAGGGCGTGGACATCGTGTGGTGCGAGGAGGCGCAGGCCATCAGCAAGCGGTCCTGGGACATCCTGGTACCGACTATCCGAAAGGACGGGTCCGAAATCTGGATTTCCATGAATCCCGAGCTGGACACGGATGAGACGTGGAAGCGGTTCGTCGTCTCGCCGCCGCCAGACTCGGCCGTCATTGAGATTAACTACCCAGACAACCCGTGGTTTCCTCCTGTGCTTGAGCAGGAGCGGTTGCACGCCAAGGCCACGATGCCAAAGGCGGACTACGAGAACATCTGGGAGGGCAAGTGCAGGGCGGCGGCTGAGGGCGCCATCTACGCCGATGAGGTGACGGCGATGGTTGCTTCAGGCCGGTTCTGCGAGGTGCCGTATGACCCGGCCCTCAAGGTCCATGTCATCTGGGACTTGGGGTGGAACGACAGCATGTCGCTCGTCCTGGCTCAGCGGCACCTGTCTGCACTTCGGGTCATCGAGTACCTGGAAGACAGCTTCAAGACGCTGGACTGGTGGTCGTCTGAGCTGAAGGAGCGCCGTTACAACTGGGGCAAGCTTTGGCTGCCGCATGACGGCGCACACGGCGATTACAAGACTGGCAAGAGCGCCAAGCAGCTGCTGGAAGCGCTCAAGTGGGAAGTGGACATCGTGCCGAAGCAGCCGGTTGAGACAGGCATCCGTTCGGCTCGCATGGCACTCCCGCAGACGTACATCGACCGGAACCGTGCTGGCCGTCTCATGGAGTGCTTGAGGCGCTACAGGCGCGGTATCCCCGTGAACACGGGAGAGCCAGGGGCGCCAGTCCATGACGAGTTCAGTCATGGCGCCGATGCGTACCGATACCTGGCAACCGTCGCCGAGCGACTGAGCAACGAGGACGCCGTGCCGAAGCTGAACTTCGCAACCCAATTCACCGATACCGGCATTGGCCGGCGCGCCTCTATCTACGAAGGCTGAGATGGCAAAGAAGCTGGAATCCAAGGCGGGTGCCACGTACCTGCCGCAGGATGCTGCGCCCAAGAAAAAGGAAGGGCGCGACGCCTGGACCCAGCGGATGCTGACTCGGGCGCAGGAAACATTCACCTTCGATACCGAGCAGCGACGCCGCGTGCTGGAGGACATGAAGTTTGCCTTCGTGGCCGGCCACCAGTGGGACCGACACCTCGCCGGCAAGCGCCGCAACAAGCCGAACTACGAGTTCAACAGAATCCGGCAGCTCATCCGCCGCGTGACGGGTCAGCAGCTCAAGAACAAGCCGCAAATCAAGGTGCGGGCCGTGGAAGAAGCGGATGTCGATACCGCCGACATCTACAACGGACTTATCAAGAACATCGAAGTCCAGTCCTCCGCCGAGAACGCCTACGACACGGCGTTTCAGTGGGCGTGTGGCGGTGGCTACGGCGTGTTACGGGTAGTGGCCGACTACGAAGGTCCCGATTCGTTCGACCAGTGCCTGCGCATCGTCAACGTCATGGACCCGCTGACTGTCTGGTTTGACCCGGCGGCACGCAAGTTCGACCGCTCGGATGCCCGGTTCGTGTTCGTAACTGAGCTGATTACCAAGGAGGAGTTCAAGGACCGTTGGCCCGGCAAGGAAACCATCGACTTCGACGTACCGTCCAGCCTGGACGAGTACGACAAGGAATGGTTCTTCAAGGACATGGTCCGCATTGCGGAGTACTGGTACGTCGAGAAGGAGGTCAAGACCATCTACCTCCTGTCCGATGGCGCGATTGTGGACAAGGAGGACTGGGAGCCGGTGCGCGACGAGTGGGCAAATCCGCCCATCGACCCACAGACAGGACAGCCGGCGCACCCACCGATTACGGTCAAGTCTGAGCGCGAGGTGGAGACTGACTGCGTCTACAGCTCGCTGGTCTACGGCAAGGGGGCGCTGGAAGAGCCGACGAAGTGGGCCGGCTCGATGATTCCCATCGTCCCTCAGTGGGGCGACCTCATCAGCATCAACGGCGAGCAGATTTACTCCGGCATGACCCGGTTTGGTCGTGACGCCCAGGCCATCCACAACTTCGAGCTGTCCACGATGGTGGAAGTGGTCGCGAAGCTGCCCAACAGCCCGCTGACAGCCACCACCAAGATGATTGAGGGGCTGGAGTCGTACTACGAGCGAATGGGCTACGACGACGCCCCTGTGCTGCTCTATAACGTGGACCCGAACGCCCCCACGGCCAAGCCGACTCGCGAGCCTCCTCCGGTGTTGCCCGTTGCTCTGGCGAACCTGAGCGCGATTGCGACCGAGGAGCTGAAGGCTGACCTGGGGGTCTACGACGCCTCTATTGGCGCCAAATCCAACGAGTCCAGCGGCCGCGCCATCCTGGCTCGCCAGAGCGAAGGCGAGATTGCCAACTTCGTCTACGTTGACAACCAGGTCAAGGCGCTCAAACGCCTTGGCGAGGTCTTGGTAGATGCCATTCCGCACTACTACGACGCCGAGCGGTCTATCCGCATCTTGGGCGAAGACAACGCCGAGAAGTACGTCAGCATCAACAAGCCCATGCTGGACCAGCAGACAGGCGAGGTCATCATCGAGAACGACCTCAGCCGTGGCAGGTTCGATGTCACCGTAACCGTTGGCAAGTCCTACGACACCGCCCGCATGGAGCTGGCAGAGGCTGCGCAGGCCCTGTCCGCCCAGCCTGGTCCGTTTGGAATGCTGGCCTCGTACATGCTCATTAAGTCCATCGACATCCCGGGCAGTGAGGAGTTTGTCGAGGCGGCCCGTCGGGCGTTGGTGCAGATTGGGCTTCTTGAGCCTGGAGACGACGAACAACCGCCTGCTCCGCCGCCTCCGGACCCGAAGCTAGTGGCCGAGACCGAACTCAAACAGGCGCAGACCGAGAAGACCCGCGCTGAGACCGCGCAGATCTTCGCCGAGACCCCTGCCGCCGTAGAGAAGACGCAAGCCGAGACCGTCCGCACGCAAGCGGATGCGATTCGTTCCGCCGCCCAGGCTGGTCAAGCCACGGGTGGATTCGAGCTGCCTCCGGGGTTCACCGCCCCGTTCCCGGGCAGCGCTCAGTAACCAACAGGTGACCAATGACTGATGAAACCAACGTGGCGTCGGCCACGGGGGCGGGCGCGCCTGCGCCGCTGAAATCCACCGACACCAGCGTCGTGAAGAAGATTCTGGAAGCCAAGCCCGAACCGGCCAATGAGCCGGCGAAGGTGGAAGCTCCCAAGGTCGAGCAAAGCGACGACGACCACGACCCGGAAGGGGTCGAGACAGACGCACCAGAGGCGGATTCCGAGGGGCAGCCCAAACAGGGCAAGTCCACTTGGAAGAAAAGACTGGAAAGGGTCCGGCGGACGACTGAAGCCGAAACCCGCGCCGCAGTTCTCAAAGAGTTGATTGACCAGGGTGTCATCAAGTCGCCTGAAGCCAAGCCGGAACCTCCGGCCCAGGAACAGTCGGCCAAGAAGACCCTGGCCGACTTCGACTACGACGAAGAGGCTTTTCTCGATTACCGCCTGGAGCAACGTCTCCAGCAGCGAGAGGCCAAGCAGCGCGAGGAAGAGGACAAGAAGCGTCAGACCGAGGCCGCTGACAAGTTCAAGGCGCGCATCGAGGCGTTTGAAGACCGGGTAGGAGAGGGCGCATGGGACGAAATCGTCGCATCGCCGCTCAACAAAAACCCGGAATACAAGCACCTCGCCGAGCTAATCCGCGACGAAGAGTCCGGGCTCGATATCGCCCATTTCCTTGCATCCAACCCCGACAAGGCGGAAGAGCTGGTCAAGCTCTCGCCGCTGAAGATGGCGGCTGAGGTCGCGAGGATTGCCGAACAACTCAGCGGGAAGCAGCCCGAGAAGCCTGCGCCCGTGCTTCCGAAGAAGACCACCACGGCCCCTCCGCCTCCCAAGACGGTGTCTGGCTCCGGTCGTCCTTCGGTGGACATCCAAGACCCCCAAATGACGACCAGTCAGCGCATCGCCGAGTGGAGGAAGCAGGCCAAGTCCTGAACCCTTCTCGGAGTTAGAAATGGCTAACCAGCTACTCACCACGGACATGATTGCTGACCGCGCTCTGATGCGCTTCAGCGAAGCCCTGTCCTTCACCAAGACCATCCCGCGCACCTACGACTCGTCCTTCCAGACGGGCGCTCCGGCCATCGGCGACACCCTGCGTGTTCCGATTCCGCAGCACGCGGTCATCAACCACGGTCGCGTCGCCACTCCGGCGCCGATGAAGACCCTGGTTCGTCCCGTCACCATCCAGGACCAGGTCAACTTCTCCATCCAGTACACCAGCGCTGAGCTGGCTCTGGACATCGAGGAGTTCGACCGCCGCTACCTCAGCCAGCAGGTCGCCGACTTGGCGGTCAACGTTGAGGCTGCGGTCCAGAACCTTGCGTACCAGTCCATCCCGAACCAGACCGGCACGCCGGACGGTCAGTGGACGCAGCTCGCCTACGCCAACATCGCCCGCAAGTACATCGAGGACAACGGCGGCGGCAAGGGCACCAAGAAGATGCTCACCAACAACGCTGCGGATACGACCATCATCCCGGCGCTGTCTGGCCTGTTCAACGCCCAGCGTCAGATTGACGTGCAGTACGAAGAGGGCGTGATGGGTCGGGCCTCTGGCTTCGACTGGGTGTCCTCGACGGTGGCTCCGGTTCACCAGCGCGGTACCGCCAACGCGTCCTACGACGTGAACGGCGCCAACCAGACCGGTTCGTCCATTGCCATCGACACCGGCAGCGGCACGTTCCTGAAGGGCGACATCGTGACCTTCGCTGGCTGCGTTGCGGTTCACCCGCAGACCAAGCAGAGCCTGGGTTATCTGCGTCAGTTCACCGTGACCGAAGACCTGGCTGGTCCCGGCAACCTGCAAATCTATCCGGCCATCGTCACCTCCGGCTCGGAGAAGAACGTCACCGCCTCGCCGACCGATGGTGGCGATGTCGTGATTCAGGGCACGGCGAGCGACACCTACGGCGTCAACCTGGCCTACCGCCCCGAGGCGTTCGCCTTCGTCACCGTGGACCTGCCCGAGCTGACCGGCTGGAAGAACAGCCGCCGCCAGTTCGAAGGCATTTCCATGCGCGTCGTGGAAGCTTCGGACGCCATCAACGATATGAACATGACCCGCTTCGACATCATGTGGGGCTTCGGCGCTCTGCGTCCGGAATGGGCGTGCCGTATCGCCAACGACCCGGCCAACCTGACCCCGGCATAAGGAGACCGAAATGGCTACCAACGACAACCCCAACGTTGACGACCGTTCCAACACGGCGTTCTTCACCGGCCCTATCGGCAACGCCACCGTGCTTTCGGGCCCGGTGTACGTCGTTGCCGGCAGTCTGCCCACCGCTGACCCGCAAGTTGCCGGTCAGTTGTGGAGCAACTCGGGCGTTCTGACCGTCAGCGCAGGCTGACCTAGTAGGGGGAGGGAAACCTCCCCCTCTTCTTTTAGGAGAATCGCATGGCCGCTACCGGCAGCGAGAAGCTGTACGTTTCACAAAATGGCGGTGGCAAGTCCACCGTGACGGCCGCCGAGGTTGCGGCACTGGCGACTGGCGCATTGCCCGCCCCAACTGCATCGACGCGCGGTGGCGTGCTTCGTGGGACCGCCGTGGCCAACTGCACCGTGGCTGCCGACGGCACTTCGGCTGGTACTCAGCTAAATCTGCTTCTGGCCCAACTGCGCGCCGCCGGCATCATCGCGTCGAGCTAAGCCATGACGACCGTCGCCGAGTTCGCCAAGGACGTACTGGGAACCCTGCAAGTCATCAACCCGGTGCAGCCCGTATCCGATGCGGACATGCAGACGGTCATTCGCTTCCTCAATCGGTTCGTTACGCGCCTGGAGGCCAGTGGAACGGCTCTCGGGTGGCAGAACGTCAGTGCGCCGGGAGAAATGCTCCCGGTTCCGCTGGAGACGGAGCTGGGCCTGATGTACGCCGTTGCCATGACGCTTGCGCCTCAGTACGGCGTCTCGGTCATGCCTGAAGTGGTGGCAGCCGCAGGTAACTTCATGAACGAGGTTCGGAGAGATCAGGCCGTCGCAACGCCCATCCAGCCCATCCTCGACATCCCTGCACCTGACGGCTGGTCCAACCGCACCATCAACGGAAGCACCTGGTACGTCGGATGAGGCAAGTGCCGCTGGACATCGTGGCTGGGTCGTACTCGGACGAAACCCGTCCGTTTTCGTCTCAGGATACGGTGAACTACCTTCCGGTGTTTGCAGAGCAGGGCGGCACACGCACGCCCACGATGCTCAAGACGCCTCCGGGCCTGCGCCCGTTCGTGCAGGTCCTGGACACATCTGAGGACATCGCGCGTCCGATTGGCCCGGTGAGGCGAACCCACAACTGCGAGGGGAAGCTGTTCGCGGTGATGGGGCAGACCTTGTATCAGGTCACCCCGTCAGGCGTTGCCATCCCGCAGGGAACCATTCCTGGCATTGGCCGATGCAGCATGGCCCACAACCAGCTGGCTACGGGTAACCAGCTAGTCACTGTCAATGACACTTCTGGCTACTGCTTCAACACGCAGACTCAGGTGTTCGAGCGCATCACGGACGAGGGGTTCCCGGGCGCCATCAAAGTCATCTTCATGGATGGCTATATCATTGGCATTGAGCCGCGCAGGCGCTTTGCCTTCAACTCGGAAGTTGCGGACGCGCTGGCGTACAACACGCTGGACCGGTTCACCTCCGAATACCTGCCTGACCTGCTGGTCTCGCTGGAGAGCGTGCAGAACCAACTGGTCTTGTTCTCCGAGGGCTCCATGGAGTTCTTCGAGAACACGGGTGCCACGGAGCAGCCATTCCGCTCCAAGCGCATCTCTCAGAAGCGCGGCTGTGCTGGCACGTTCACGACGGCGGTCATTGACCAGACGGTCTATTGGCTGGGCGATGACGGCATCTTCTATAGGCTGGAAGGTTATGCGCCCAAGCGCATCTCCACGCGCCCCATCGAGCAGGCCATACGCGGCCTGGACTGGAAGAATGCTTTTGCCGAGACGTGGACGGATGCCGGACATCTGGTGGTCTATTGGACTTTCCCGGACGGTCTGACGTGGGGATACGACATCTCCTCGGGTCAGTGGCACCGCCGTCAGTCCTACGGATTCAATCGGTGGCGCCCCAACACCCTGACCTACATCAACAGTGAGTGGGTGGCTGGCGACTTCCAGAACGGACGCCTTTGGAAGCTTGATTGGGACTATGTGCTGGAAGGGGATGACGAAATCATCTCCGAGCGTGTCACCCAGACTTTGGCGGACAATCAGAACCGCATGCTCGTCAGTCGTCTGGAGCTGATTGTTGACGCCGGACAGCCGCTAACAGAGCCGGTTCAGTTCCCAGGCCAGCCTATTGGCCCAACGATTGCCGGAGAAGCGCCTGACGGAACAGTGGGTGAGGCCTATGGTCCCTACAGCTATACGGTAAGCCCTGGCGATGCGCCGGTCCGCTATGTCCGCCTATTCACTGGTGCATTACCGCCGCCGGCAGAGGCCAGCCAGCTCACAAACTCAGGCGAAATCACCTCGTTCACGCCGACGATTCCGGGAACTTACACGTTCACGGTGAAGGCGACAGACGCAAACCAGCTCTGGGCGTCTGTGACAAACACTGTAGAAATCTCTCCTCCCCAGTACGACGACAACTGGAAGTACAAGGTTGAGCCGCCAGGCAGTACCGCCGACTACTCGTCCCCAACCTACGATGATAGTGCGTGGCCTGTTGGCCCCGGTGGATTCGGAAGTTGGGTGCCGCCTGGGTCTGGGCTAGGTATTGGCACTTCAATTCCGAACGTCTTGTACCAATCCATATGGCTGCGTAGAACGCTCACGTTTGGCGGCGAGTACATCGTAGACATCTACCACGATGACGGCGAAACGCTGTGGCTAAATGGGGTCGAAGTTGACCTAGAGGTTGTGCAGTACTTCCACTCGCGCGCGACCATCACATTTGAGCCAGGTGATGTCATTGCCCTGAAGGTGACCGACGGCATACCGAGCGGGTCGCTCAATATTTTCGCTGGCATCTCGTTCACAAAGCCATGACCGACCAATACGTCCGCCTTAGCTACTCGGACGACGGTGGCAACACCTGGTCCGACTGGCAGGCCATGCCCATTGGCGAGTTGGGCCACTACTGCCAAAAGGTCGTCTGGACGCGCCTCGGTAGCACCTACCAGCGCGTGTACAAATTCCGAATTTCCAGCCCCCGTAAGCGCGACATTCTCGGGGCTGTGACGGTGATGCAAGGCACTACAGGCTAGGAGCCACAATGCTCAAAGACCCCGAATGCGCGGCTCGATACGAAGAGTCGATGCTGGCGCATGCCCGCTCGCAAGAAGTAGCTAAGGCAGTAAGGATTGCCCAAGAAGACCTTCGCCAGCTTCCTCAGGTTGAGCTGACGCCGGTTCACCGATTCACGGAAGGCCTGTACACCCGCGAGCTTGCCATTCCTGCCGACACGTTCGTGATTGGGAAGACGCACCGTCACGAACACCCCGTGTTCCTGCTGAAGGGGCGCGTGACCATCCGCGATGTGGGCGCAGGCGAAGAGGCCGAGACCATCGAGGCCCCGCGCATCTGGACCTCGAAACCGGGTGCTAAGCGAGTCCTCTACACCCATACCGATTGCGTGTTTGCCACGTGCCACGCAAGCACGGAAACCGACCTGGACAAGCTGGAGGCCTTCCTGATTGTCCCCGAGACTGAACTATTGGAGGCGCCCGAATGAGTTGGGGTTATATAGCGGTGGCGGGTGCCACCTTGGTGTCCGGATACTTGGGAAGCAAGGGCTCAAAGAACGCGGCAAAATCGGGCCAGAATGCCCAACTTGCCGGTATCGAGGAGCAGCGCCGCCAGTACGATCAGTCGCGCCAGGACATGCTTCCGTGGTTGGACGCTGGTCGTGGCGCTCTAGACAGAATGAACCAGACCATGTCTGGAGATTTCTCCAATTTCTACAACTCCCCCGATTACCAGTTCGCCTACGACCAAGGCATGAAGGCGGTTCAGCGAGGACAGCCTGGAAACTTCTGGGGCGGCGGCCAGTCCGCAGACTTGGCGCGCTTCGGCCAAGGACTAGCGACGCAGAACTACAGCAACTGGTGGAATCGAAACGCGGGTCTCGCCAATGTGGGCCAGACGGCGTCCCAGTCGCTTGGTGGACTTGGTCAGAACTACGCCAATGCCTATTCCACGGCCATGGGCAACATCGGTGACATCCGGTCTTCTTCCATCCAGAACCAAGCCAACATCTGGGGGAACGCGGTCGGCCAGCTTGGCGGCCTGTTCGGTCAGTACATGGGTAGTCGCGGCAGCGCACCGTCCGGCCAAGGCTCCGTCAACAACTTCGGCAACAACCTAGACAATTTCCGTGGGTGGGGTTCCTGATGCCAGTCAATCCTGTTGATGTCGTTGGCAACTTCCAGCGCGGTTACCAGTTCGGCACAGCCCAGAAGGAGCAAAAGCGGATTGAGGCGGAGCGGAACCAACTTCGCCAGCTTGCTCCAAGTGTGTTACAGGGCGATGCCTCGGCATTTAACCAGGCAGCTGCCATCAATCCGGGCGCAGCGACCGAACTTCAAGATGCGAGCGACCGGCAGTATCGGCGCCTAGGGAATGTCATTGGAATCATGCGGCAAGCGATTGACAGCAAGAATCCACAGGCTATCCAGCGCGCTCATCAAACCATCACCCCTTTCCTTCAAGAAATGTCTGGCGGCCGCCCCGTGCCTCCGCAGTGGGACGACTCCATGCTCCCGGCTTTCGAGCAGATTGAGCAGCGAGTCAAGATGGCTCAGGCTGGGAACTCGCTGGCAACTCCGGAACTGAAGACATTCAACGCAATGACGGCCGGCCTGTCTCCGGACGACGTGATGAAGGCACGGCGTGTCAACCTCGGACTTGACCCGCGTGCGGTCACCGGAGCGCCGAAAGTGGGCACCATTACTGGCGCGGATGGTCGCGAACGTCCGTATCAGTATGACCCCGCAACCCAGAGCTATGTGGTCTTTGATGGCGGCCAATGGGTGCCTCTCGGTGGTTCGCCTCAGGGCGCGCCTGCAACGGCGCCAGGCCGAGCGACGACCCAGGCAGAGGACGATCAATTTGTCCGCCAGATGCAGGCCTTTACGCAGCAGCTTCAGCAGGCGGGATTCACGCCTGAGCAGATCCGTGCTGCCCAGCTTGCGCAAGAACAGGTTATGAACAGTGCTGCTGGAGTTACACAGGTCACGTCGCCTGCGGCTGGTCTTGCGGTCGGAAGGGCGCCAGAAGAGCAGGCGGCACTGACTGAGCAGGCCAAGGCGAACGTGCAGCTAGGAAACCTTCCGGCAGAACTAGGCCTGCGCTCTGATGCCGCTGTCAACCAGGCAACCAGAGAGGCGCAGGCCAAGGCCGAAATTGAGAACAGGGCGAAACTTGATGCCGTTGCCCAGGCGCGGACCGTCAACGCGGACCGCACCCTGAATCTGCTTGCGGAAGCTGAGCGCCTGATTCCCATCTCGACTGGAAGCATGGCCGGGAGCGTCGCTGACCAAGCTGCTGCTGCCGGTGGCTATGCCACGCAGGGCGGACAAGCTATTGCCCAGTTGCGCACCATCGCTGGGCAGCTGACTGCATCCATGCCGCGCATGGAAGGCCCGCAATCTGACAAGGATGTTCAGATGTATCGCGATATGGCCGGCGACCTTGCCAATCCCAACGTGCCCAGGGAGACGCGAATGGCCGCTCTGAAGACCATTCGCAGCCTACAGCAAAAATACGCAAGTAGACCGGCCGGCGGAAAGACGGTGACCCGCACTGGCACAGCCAATGGGCGCCGCGTCGTCCAATACAGCGATGGGACTATCGAATATGCCGATTGACCCGGCCACCGTTCAGTGGGATGCGGAGCCAGCGAAGGGCGCCCTGACGGAAGCGGACGTACAGTGGGACGATGACAATGGCCTCGACATCGAAATCGTCGGCGGACGCCGTGAAAGCGAGGTCCAGCCAAATCCCGCAAACCAATCCGACTTCGCGCGCCTCATCTCCGGACAGCCTGCGCAGCCGAAGGGCGGAAACGCCGCGACTCGATTCTTGGGAGAGATTGGCGGACGGCAGGTGCTGCAGGGCGCGTATGGCCTGTACGGGGCGCTGGGTGGCGATGCGCTAAATGAGTACGTGCTGTCTCCCATCGACCGCGCCATCGGCTGGGGCAACCAGCTAGGCATTGGAGACCGCACCTACCGTCAGGCTGCAGCTGAGCAAGCGGACGAGTGGGGGATGCGTCGTCCGCAGACCGCGTCTGAGCGCATCATCTCGGACATTGGCGAGGGACTGACCGGCACCGCCTTGACCTTGGGCGTGGGCGGCGCTCTGGCAAACCTCGGCGGTCAGACTGGCACCGTTGCGCCCTCCATCGCCAACCGGGTCGGAACGTTCCTGAAGGCGCAGCCTGGCCTTCAGACGGTCAGCACCGTTACTGGTAGTGGCGCATCCAGCGCGACCCGTGAGGCGGGTGGGGGCGAAGGCGCACAGTTGGTTGCCGGATTGGCTGGCGGCTTGGCTCCTGGGGCTGCTGGCGCAGCAACTGGCGCAACCCTGCGTGGGCTTACTCGTGGCCGTTCCGGCGCCAACATGGAGCAGGCCATTCAGGACTTCGCGTCCCTAGGCGCAACCCCATCGGTTGGGCAGGCATCGGGGAATCGTCTGATTCAGGGCGCTGAAAACCTGCTCGCCGGCGGCCCGACCAGCGCCGGTGTGATGGGAAACTTCGCTGAGCGGCAGGCCCGTAATATTGGCGAAGGCTTGCAGGGTGCGGCGAACAACCTGAGTAGGAATGCCAGCGCAGAGCGCGCTGGGCGCGCCATCGAGCGCGGGGTGGAGCTGTTCGGGAAGAACGCCAACGCGACCAAGCGGGCCCTATATTGGGATGCCGACCGCCACATTCCTGGAGCAACGCAAGTTCCCCTCGCCAATACCTGGCAGAAGGTGGCGCAACTGACCACACCATCGCCAGGTGCCGCAGCAACGACAGGCGCCCTTATCAACCCGAGAATTTCTCAACTGCGGCAAACTCTGGCGCAGGATATTGCCGCTGGCGGCGGTCAGATTCCCTACGAGGCTGTGAAGCGCATTCGCACCAATATAGGCGAGGCAATCTCTGACTACTCGCTCTCTCCGGATACCCCGACGAGGGAACTCAAGCAGCTGTATGGGGCACTGTCGGATGACATGGAGGCGGCGGCAAGAAGCGTTGGCCCGGAAGCCGTACGCGCCGCCAAGCGAGCTAATAACTACACGCGGGTTGTCGCCAATCGCCTTGAGCAGGTCCAGCGAGTAGTCGACAAGAATGGCGGCCCCGAACGGGTCTATGAAGCCGCGATGGCGGGAACCCGTGACGGTGGCACGACACTCCGCGCCGTCATGCGCTCACTCCCGCCAGATGGGCAGAAAGCAGTTAGTGCCGCCGTCCTCAAGAGAATGGGTATGGCAACTCCCGGTAACCAGGATGCCGCTGGTGATGTGTTCAGTGCTGCCACGTTCCTGACCAACTGGAACCGTGTTAGCCCCGAGGCCAAGAGTGCGCTGTTTAACAGGTTCGGGGCTGGATTCAGCCGCGACATGGACCGCATCGCCCGCGTCAGCCAGAACATCAAGGACGGCGCGAAGGTGTTCCAGAACTCGTCTGGAACCGCAAATCGCGCTGCGGCGTTCACCTATGGCGGCTCTATTTTGCTTTCTCTGCTCGACCCGAGCATGACCACTACCGGCGCCCTCGTGCTGAGTGGGCTTGGCGCGAATGGCTTGGCGCGCGTTATGACCAATCCGAAGGTCGTGAATTGGCTCGCTAGATCGACGGCAGTTCCGGTTGGGTCAGCAACCGCGCAAATCCAGATTCTGCGGCGTATTGGCGAACAGGACCAGGATGAGGACGTACTTGCGCTTGCAGATGCCCTAGAACAGGCGCGAGCCAACGAAAACCGCAGCCAAGATCAATCCGCCCAGCAATAGGACAGCTGTACCGATGACTAGGGCGCGTTCCTTTACACCTAAGTGGCTCGGCTCAGCAGCACGATCCAGCCAATCCGGCTTCTTGGACCAGTCTTTAGGAAGGTTCATGGGCAACCCCGGCACGTGACCTGCCAACCCTACCACACCCCATCCCCAACCCCGCTCCGGCGGGGTTTTTCGTTGGAGCAACCTGAATGAGCTACCGCCCTCTGGGCCAGTTCCCCCAGTACCTACTGCCGGATGGCCGGGTCAACGACGGGGGTTGGCTGTACTTCTACGAGACGGACCTGACGACCCCGAAGGCGACGTACTCCGACCCAGACCTGACGATTCCAAACCCGAATCCGTTGCAACTGACGGCTGAGGGGTATCCGGAGAGCGATGTCTGGGGCGACGGGGCTTATGGGGTGGAACTGGCGGATGCCGACGATGTGGTCTACCGGACCTTCAACAACGTCCAGCCCGATACCCCCGCCAATTCGACTATCCCGGCCTTGGTCAATGGGGCGTTCCTAACCAATGACGGGTCCAATCTGCTGTGGCAAATCATCACCCATCTGCTGCTCCCGGACCCGACCGGACTTAACAACTACTTCCCACTGGTGGTGGATGGGGAGTGGACGGCCACCCCGTTTGATGTGGACGTGCCCGACCCGGAGATTGTGGTCAGCCAGACCAACAAGTCGTTCCGGGCCGGTGTGTCCACGGATACCACCAAATTCTTCATCCAGGTGGGCACGGACACGGCTCCGGCTGCGCCAGGCAACACGGCCACCACCAAGACGGTGACCTACCCAGAGGCCTTCACCGTG
Organism: Pseudoxanthomonas sp.; assembly: GCF_051953815.1. Taxonomy (GTDB): domain Bacteria; phylum Pseudomonadota; class Gammaproteobacteria; order Xanthomonadales; family Xanthomonadaceae; genus Pseudoxanthomonas_A. The sequence continues at coordinate 140,279 of NZ_JBQCIJ010000033.1, forward strand.
TGCTGGGGCGCGATTGCGTTCCCGACGACCAACTCCCAGTCCGGCGGCCCCATCGTGGCGTACGGCACGTCTGCGGCCGGCATAACCACTGCCAGCTTCGGGTTCGACGTGGCGGAGGGTAACTCCAGCGGCTCGGGCGTCGTCAATGCCGTGCCGTTCCTGTGGATTGCCATTGGCACCAAGACGGTGACCTGATGGCTGGTCGGGAAACCATCCCTGAAGCCCTCGCTCCGATGGTGGAGCCGGGGCGACCTGGTGAACGTGGCTCCTATCGCCCGACCCTTCAGTGGTACGACTTCCTCAATCGTCTCGCGTCCAGCCTCAACACCTCGTCCGACCAGCAGGACGAGATTGCTGACATCCAGGCTGAGATAGAGCGAATCCAAGAGGCGCTGACGGCAGGGATTGTCGGGCCGGCCTCGGTTCGGGTGCTAGGCAGTCTGTCCAGCGGTTCGGTGACCTTGCAGCTGGTCAATGACCAAGAGTCGCCCGCAGCTGAGCTGTACTACGGAACCGACGCATCAGGAGCTAAGGGATTCCATTCGTTCCCTGTGTTCGACCACACCGTCCCGTACGCCATCCCGGACGGCGAGACCTACACGGTCCGCGAGAACAAACAGGCACCATTCACCATTCCCATCGACATCGGCCTAGGTTCTGGGCTGATTGTCGAAGGCATCCTCGTAGAGGTTGATTGATGAGCTTTCTGAGGCTGTACGAAATGGCGGCGGCTGACGTGCCGACCCCGCCAACTGGCCGCTATTCGTTCTTCTTTGACAGCTCGAACGGCGAGCCGTCGTTCAAGGACGATGCTGGCGTGGTGACTTCGCTTGTAGGCATCCCAGGCGTTGGCGTACCTGCTGGCGGAACGACGGGTCAGGTGCTCGCCAAGGCAAGCGGAGCCGACTACGACACCGCCTGGACATCCGCAGCGACCGGTGACGTGACGGGCCCCGGTTCCAGTACGGACAACACGCTAGTCCGCATGGATGGAACGACCGGCAAGGTCATCCAAGGTTCTGGCGTTGTTGTTTCAGACAACAACGAAATCAGCGGCTATCGCGGGAACATCAATTTCCAAACCGGCACCACTTACACGGTACAGACCTCGGACAGTGGGAAAATCATCGACCACGCAAACGGCTCGGCCATCACCACGACACTTCCGAATAATCTGCCAGTGGGTTGGTGCTGCACCTATGCTCAGACGGGCGCAGGACAGGTGACGTTCTCCGCAGCGTCTGGTGCGACCCTTCGCAATCGCTCATCGCACACCAAGATTGCGGGGCAGTGGGGAGAGGTGACCCTGTACGTGCGCTCAAACTCAGGCGGCTCGGCGGCCGAGTACGTGCTGGCCGGGGACACTGCGGCATGATGTGCCTACCTGCCGGACTCGGCATTGTTGGCCCCAAGGTGGTCGTCTCGGCCTCGACGTTCGACCCTTCATTGAAAGGCGCTGCCATCACGCTTTCCAATGGGAACCTGGACGCCATCAAGACCACAAGCGGATACCAAACGGTATACGGCACCCAGGGGCGGAATAGCGGCAGATACGCCTTCGAGATGATTGTTCTGGCGAACCCCACGCCATCCGCCATCTTGGTTGGCATCGCCGACAAGACCAACTCGGCATCTGTGGTCACCACGTATCTTGGCGACAACTCGGGAAGCGTGGAAACGCTCGGATACAACGACTACCAGGGCGCTATTGCCAATACAGGCCGCGTGTTCAAGCGCATGACTGTGGGCAATGAGTCGGGGAACACCTCGCCGCGCTACGACGCAGGCGACGTAGTGACGTGCGACGTGAACTTTGGAACCAATCAAGCCCAGTTCTACAAGAACGGCGTAGCCATTACCCGTGGCCTGATTCCCATCACCAGCGGTAAGACCTATTACCCTGCGGCCAGTCTCCAGAACAGCGCCTCGGTTCGCATCCGCACCACCTCGCTGGCCTTCCTGCCGAGCGGCGCCACGGCCTGGGGCTGATGCTCAAATCTCAAACATTGCGGCGGCCAGTTCAGGCTTTCACCTAGCGACCCAGGGAGGGCGGGGCTAGCCTTCCCGATATGGCCCGCGACGAGTTCAACTGGAAGACGATGGCGATTGAGCCGCAGCGCCGGTTGATCAGCTACCAACTCGGCATCGTGGAGGTAGCCCGCCTGATGGAGCGGGTTGGCGGCGAGTGGTACGTGCGCCTGGACATGCATTTGTCTGGCGACAAGCTAATCCTCCGCGACTGCCGCAGCTACGAGACCGGGAAGGTCGGTGTAGAGCTGTGGGCCGCGCGTCACGAGGCCAGGATTCGGGCCGAGATTGAGGCCAGCCGGGCGGCGTATCTCAGGACGCAGACGTGGCGGGGGTAGGTCATAGCCGGTCCGCCAGTTCGTCCGGGTCCGCGTTGTAGTAGAACATCAGGCTGCGAATGTCGCGGTGGCCGATCATCCGGGCCAGCTCCATGACGTCCAACTTCTTGGACAGCCGCCAGATGGCCTCCGCGCGGCTGTCGTGGAAGTGCAGGTCCTGAATCTGGGAAGCGTCCCTGGCGCGCCGCCAGAGGACGTCCTTGGTGGCCGGGTCTACTTCAAAGACGGTATCGCCGCCTCTTGGCATGAGGGCCAAGATTTCCCGCGCCCGTGCCGACAATGGGACCCGGCGAACGTCGCCGTTCTTCGTCCGGGGGAGGGTTACCGACTTCTCACCGACATCCGCCCAAACCATCCCCAGAATCTCACTCGTGCGCATGGCCGTTTCCAAGGCCAGCAGAAAGGCCAGAGCAACACGCTCTGAGGCTGTCTCAGGAGCGCCCCCGTCATATCCTAGGGCTAGCGTCACCCGGTCAATCTCGTCTTGGCTGATGCGCCTCCGGCGAGGCGGCGGATTGGGCGGCCGGTCCACGTCCTTCATAGGCGAGGAATCCAGCCAGCCCCAGTCCTTTCGGCACACCTTGAGGACCGATTGGAGCAAGTTCATGTCGCGCAGCACCGATGCCGGCAAGACCTCCTTCAGGCGCCGCTCGCGCCATTCCGCGACGTGGACAGGACGAAGTGACGGCAGGCGCACGGCGGCGAGCTTGTCGCGTTCTAGGGCCTTCAGGCGGGCAAGCTCCCAGCGCTGCCCTCGGTGCTTCGGGGCGACCTCCTTGGCGTATCGCCTTAGCGCGTCTCCTACGGTATGGTCCGGCAGTCGCTTCCCGACAAGCTCAGCCTCGCGCTGGGTTGCCCAAGCAACAGCCAGGCGCTTAGTGGGGAAGGTCTGGCTCTCTCGCGTACCGTCCTTGTATAGCTCGGCACGCCAAGACTCGCCTCGGCGTCGTATAGATGGCATGGGGAGATCGTGGCGTAATTTCTGGCGTAGTGGTGTCGGTTCTCAGCGGGGATAGGCTGAATGGGCAGGTGAATCAATTAGCCCGCAAGCCATTGATGACACTTACTATCTACGCATACCGGCTCACAGCGTGAGACAGTGGAATTTGACCCGAGACACCTATTTCCGGCACCAGCTTGAAACAAGGGCCCCGCTTTGGCGGGGCCTTTGTTTTGTGGCTGATGGAATGCGTCTGCCGGGTGCCCGTCACGCACCGACTTTCCGGTGATCAGGCGAGGCAACGGGAGCCGGTGGCCTTGCTATGAAAGGAAGAACTCGACTTTGCCGCAGGCGCTGCAGGCGTAGAGTTCGAAGCTCTCGCGGTTGACCAGCAACTCTCCGAGGTCGCCCAGCAGGAAGGGCGCCAATCGGGAGCCCTCGTGGAAACGTTTGATCCCGACGAGGGTCATTGGCGACTGGCAACGCAGGCACTGCAATACCCGCAAGGATTCGTGATGGGTTTCCTGGCTGCGGCTGAAGGCCGGATCGGGCGGTGTCCCGTCGTGGCCGGTGCCGCATTGCCAGCAGATATCGAATTCACCTTCGTTGCTGGCGTTGCACGATTTGCAGATCCACTCTGCCATGGAGCCTCCCTGGGTGACGGCGGTGTTTCCCGGGCATGGTAGTCCGCCACCGCCACGGCGAAAACCACCGCCACCGGCGGCCACCATGACCAATGGCCTACGGATCCGCCCGGATCCAGCCCGTAGCATCGGGCGGTTACCGCTTCGTGGAATCGCCGATGAAACCGCTTGCCGTTGCCGTCTCCCTGTCCCTGCTGGCGCCCCTGTTCGGGCTGGCCCCCTCCGCCGCGCGGGCGGATGAGGTTCCCGCGCCGAAGGATGTGCCGTTCAGCGGACAACTGCGCATCGAGGTGGACGCCACCGATCTGAACCGCCGCATCTTCCGGGTGCGCGAGACCATTCCGGCGCAGGTGGGTCGGTTGACCCTGCTGTATCCGCAGTGGCTGCCGGGCAAGCACTCGCCGGCCGGCCCGATCGAGAAGATGGCCGGGCTGGTGGTGACCGCCAACGGCCAGCGGCTGCCGTGGGTGCGGGATCAGTTCAATGTCTACGCCTTCCACGTGGAGGTGCCGGCGGGCGCGAACGAAGTGATTGCCGAGTTCCAATTCCTCTCCTCGCAGGGCGGATCGCAGGGGCGGGTGGTGATGACGCCGGACATGCTCAACCTGCAATGGGATTCCACCTCGCTGTATCCGGCGGGTTACTACAGCCGCAACATCCAGGCGCAGGCCTGCGTGAAGCTGCCGCAGGGCTGGTCCTACGCCACCGCGTTGACCACCGACACCCGCAACGGCGACACGGTCTGCTTCAAACCGATCCGCTACGACGACCTGGTCGATTCGCCGATGTTCGCCGGCAAGCACTACAAGCGCATCGATCTGGATCCGGGCGCGAAGCAGCCGGTGCATCTGAACGTGTTCGCCGACGAGGCCAAGGATCTGGACGCCAAGCCCGAGCACATCAAGGCGCACCAGGCGCTGGTCACCCAGGCCAGCAAGCTCTACGGCGCGCGCCATTTCGATCATTACGAATTCCTGCTCGCCCTCACCGACAAGCTGGGCGGCATCGGCCTGGAGCACCACCGCTCCAGCGAGAACAGCGGCGAGCGCGGTTACTTCACCGACTGGGACAAGACCTGGCAGGGACGGGATCTGCTGCCGCACGAGTTCAACCACTCATGGAACGGCAAATACCGCCGTGGCGCGGATCTGGCGACGCCGAGTTTCAACGTGCCGATGGGCGACAGCCTGCTGTGGCTGTACGAAGGCCAGACCCAGTTCTTTGGGCATGTGCTGGCGGCGCGCTCGGGTCTGTGGAGCCAGGAACAGGCGCGCGACTCGCTCGCGCTGGTGGCCGGCGTGTATGACCGCGGCCGGCCCGGCCTGGCCTGGCGCAACATCCAGGACACCACCAACGATCCGACCATCGCGTCGCGCCGCTCACTGCCGTTCCGCAATTACCAGATGAGCGAGGACTACTACTCCGGCGGGCAGATGATCTGGCTGGAAGTGGACGGCAAGCTGCGCGAGCTCAGCCACGACAAGCGTTCCATCGACGATTTCGCCAAGGCGTTCTTCGGCATGGACAACGGCGTGTGGGAGGTCAATCCGTACACCTTCGACGACATCGTCGCCACGCTCGATGGCATCGCGCCGTTCGACTGGGCGGGCTTCCTGCGTTCGCGCGTGGATGGCCACGGTCCGCTGATTGGCGGGCTGGAGGCGGCGGGCTGGAAGCTGGTCTACACGGACAAGCCCAGTGATGCGTTCAAGGCGATGGAAAGCGAGCGCAAGGACGCCAACCTGACCTATTCGCTGGGACTGTCCGTCAATGGTGCGGGCGTGCTGGGCGACGTGCGCTGGGATGGTCCCGCATTCAATGCGGGACTGGCGCCGGGCATGACCCTGCTGGGCGTCAATGGCCGCGAGTACAGCAGCGAGGCGCTGAAGGACGCGGTGACGACGGCCAAGGAAAGCAAGTCGCCGATCGAACTGGTGGTCAAGCGTTTCGACCGAATCGAGACCGTGCGCATCGCGTATTACGACGGCCTGCAGTACCCGCATCTGGAGCGCATCGCCGGCAAGCCGGATCGGCTGGCCGAGCTTTACAAGGCGCGCTGATGCGCCGGGGCGCGGCGGCGGTGTCGACCGCCGCGCCGTTCGATGCCGATCAGCGCAGTGGCAGGCAGATCGCCGTGCGCCATTCGCTGGGCGGCGCGCTGCGCGGGTCGTTGAGGTATTCCTCCATCACCGGCGCGTCGGCGGCTTCCTCGCCGCTGGCTGGCAGCCATTCGCCGAACAGCCACCGATAGGGACGATCCAGTTCCGCATACGGCCCCACGTGCACCAGCACCGCATAGCGGCCGCCGGCGATGGTCAGCGATCGCAGCGGCGCCTGTACGGCGTTGGCGGATGCGATTTCCACGCAGGCATCCGAGCGCAGCGCGTCGGCGGGCACGCTCTCGGGATCGTCGTAATACAGGCCGAAAGAACGCGCCTGCGGCGGCACGCCCTGGCCGGCGGCCCAGGCGGCGAGCTTCTCGAAGCTCGCGCCGATGTCCTGGTAGTTGCCGCGATGGGGCAACGCGGCGACGGTGATGTCGGGGAAGGTCTGGATGCTGACTTCGTACATGGGGAAATCCTCGGGTTCGGACAGGTCGGGGCGCGGCGGAAGGATCGCTTCCATGCCGCGCTGGCGGAATGCGCCCGGAGGAACGCCATAGGCCTGTGCAAAGGCCCGGTTGAACGCCGCCGCGCTGCCGTAGCCGCAGCGGCCCGCGATGGCCGACAGCGGGCGGGTGCCGTGCCGCAGTTCGACCGCGGCGCGGTGCAGACGCATGCGTCGCAGGGTATCGGCCACGGTCTCGCCCATCGCGCCGCGGTAGATGCGGTGGAAGTGATAGGGCGAAAAATGGCCGACCTCCGCCAGGTGTTCGAGGGTGAGCGGCTGGTCGAGATGCGCGACCAGGTGCGAGACGACCTTCTCGATGCGGTTGGCGTAGCTGCGGCGGGTGGCGGGGCGTTTCATCCGATGGGGGTGTTCCTGGGGACGCGGGGACAGCCTGCCGGGCCCGAATTGACCCAGGTTGCGCATTGTGCCGGTTGCTGGGGCGAATCCCCCTCAATCCCCCTTTTTTCAAAAGGGGTGGCGAAGGCGTTGGTTTTTCGTTGCCGTTCCTTTTCAAGCAAGTTCAAGCAAGTTGGATGTTCAAAAGTGGTGGGCTGACGTTTCCCGCCCCTCTTGACCAGCCATTGGGCGCTTGAAAAGCGCCTGAAAAAGCAACGGGTGGTCGCGTGGCGGACGACGGAGCATTTCCGTGGGATGTCATGGATGCCGGCCGCGTCTCCACCCCTGCGATCCCGCTCCGGTATCCTGAGCGCCTTCAGTTCGGCAAGGCGAGACGATGGCAAAGGCCAGGACCGCGTATGTGTGCAGTGAATGCGGCGCGGAATTCAACAAATGGCAGGGGCAGTGCGGCGAATGCAATGCCTGGAACACGCTGACCCAGATCGCGCTGGAGGCCGCCAGCGGTCCGCCGGCGACCCGCCGCAGCGGCTGGGCGGGCAAGGCCGACGCGCCGAAGATCACCGCGCTCAAGGACGTCCGTCACAGCGAGGAAGCGCGGGTGAGCACCGGCATCGGCGAGTTCGACCGCGTGCTCGGCGGTGGTCTCGTGGAAGGTGCGGTGGTGCTGGTCGGCGGCGATCCCGGCATCGGCAAGTCCACCCTGCTGCTGCAGGCGCTGGCGAAGATGTCGGCAAGCTTTCCGGCGCTGTACGTCACCGGTGAGGAATCATTGGCGCAGGTGGCCGGACGCGCGGTGCGCCTGGATCTGCCGCTGGACAACCTGCAGGCGCTGGCCGAGACCGGTATCGAAAACATCCTCCAGCATGCTTCCGCCGCGCGGCCGCGGCTGATCGTCGCCGACTCCGTGCAGACGCTGTGGACCGAGTCGCTGACCGCCGCGCCCGGTTCGGTCAGCCAGGTCCGCGAGAGCGCGGCGCGACTGGTGCGCTATGCCAAGGAAACCGGCACCGCGGTATTCCTGGTCGGCCACGTCACCAAGGAAGGCGGCATCGCCGGTCCGCGCGTGTTGGAACACATGGTCGACGCGGTGCTGTATTTCGAGGGCGAAAGCGGCAGCCGCTTCCGCCTGCTGCGCGCGTTCAAGAACCGCTTCGGCGCGGTCAACGAACTGGGCGTGTTCGCGATGGGCGAGAAGGGACTGAAGGAAGTCTCCAATCCTTCGGCGATTTTCCTGTCCGGCGGCAGTTCCCAACAGCCGGGCAGCTGCGTGCTGGTCACCCGCGAAGGCACCCGTCCGCTGATGGTGGAGGTGCAGGCGCTGGTGGATGCGTCGCCGCTGTCCAATCCACGCCGGGTGGCGGTCGGCCTGGAGCAGAACCGGCTGGCGATGCTGCTGGCGGTGCTGCATCGCCACGGCGGCATCGTGGTCGGTGATCAGGACGTGTTCGTCAACGTGGTCGGCGGCATCCGCGTGCAGGAAACCGCGGCGGATCTGCCGGTGCTGCTGGCGGTGCTGTCGTCGCTGCGGGATCGCCCGCTGGCCGACAAGACCGTGGCCTTCGGCGAGGTCGGACTGTCCGGCGAGATCCGCCCGGTACCCAACGGCGAGGAGCGCCTGCGCGAGGCGGCCACGCATGGATTCAAGCGCGCCATCGTGCCCAAAGGCAACGCGCCCAAGTCCGGCATGTTCAAGGGACTGGAAGTGATCGCGGTGGAGCGGCTGTCGCAGGCGCTGGAGGCGGCGGCGGAGTGAGCGGCGGCGCGCGCAGCGCGGGCTGCGCGAGTGCGGTGATCAGGCGCTGCAATCCATCCTCTTCATGCAGCGCGACCGGAATGTCGGGCGCGATGCCTTCGATCTCGTTGACGCCATTCGCGAGGAAGCGCGCGCAGTTGGGCATCACCACGTCGAACGGCGCCACGCGCAACGCGGTGCGACCGCCCCCGTCGACATAACCGCAGCCCGCCCCGAGCGTGCGTTCGCCGAGCACGATGGCGAACCGGTTCTGTTGCAGCCAGGCGACGAAGTCCTCCGACGCCGACGCGGTCCCCTGGTCGGTCAGGATGAACATGCGGCCATGCCATGCGCCGCGTCCGGACAGCCGCTCGCGTTCGCCCGCCGGAGCCAGCACCGGGCAGACCGGCTCGCCGTACCAGATCCGGTCGCGATCGCAGGTCGGTGCGACCCGGCGCGGCGTTGCTCGCTCCATTTCGCCGGGCGCCACCAGGGCGATGACTTCGCTGACCCATTCGCTGCCGCCGCCGTTGCCGGTCACGTCCACCAGCAATCGGCGCGCACCGTTGGCCTGCAGCATCGCCAGCGTCCGTGCGATTTCCGATTGCAGCCGGGCGCGCACGCGCAGTTGCAACGCGCGTTGGCCGATGCCGGCCTGGAATACCTGCCGGCAGGCGGCCAGATAGCGTTGCTCGCCGAACTGGGCGATGCGCAGCACGCCGACATCGCCGAAACGGCCGGTGGGGAAGTGCCCGCCAGGCAACGCGCGCCAGTCCGGCAACCGCGCGAAGGGCAGGGTGAAGCCGTGGTCGTCGTCTTCGTACCCGGCGGCTTCGCAGTCCGCGCCCGCCGGGGGATCAACGGGTTCGGTTGCGACTGGAGCTGAAGGGACGGGGAGCGACGGCGCGGGACCTTGCGCGGGTTGCAGCCGCAGGTGCGGATCGCCGAAACGCTGCACGAAACCGCGCAGCGCCAGGAAGGCGCGCACGCGTGAATGCGCGCGATTCAGCGCGACGGTGGTTTCCCGATCCAGCGCGGCCAGATCCAGTTGCCGGTGGGTGGCGATCCAGTCCAGGTTCGCGTAGCCCTGCGCCATGTCCCGCTTGAGCCGCTGGTAGTCGGCCAGCCAGGGTCGCGCGTCGTAGCTGGCCACGTCCCAGGCGATGGTGGCCAGTAAGAGCGCGATGACGGCCAGGCTCAGTCGCTTCAGCCAGCGCCAGCGGCGGGGAGGGCGGGAAGCGGGGTTGGATGCGGCCATGCGCGTTCATTCCTTGACGGCGGAAGACGCGACGATAGCGAGGGCCGATGCCGGCTGGCGGGCGGATCCGATGGAAGCCGGCGCCGGGCGATGAACCCGGTCGTGGCGGCGATGAAAATCGGGGGGATGCCGTCCCGCCCGCGATCAGGCGCGACGCAGCACCAGTTCCAGCACGAACTTGCTGCCGAAGAACGCCATCAGCAGCAGCGCCATCGCGAACAGGGTCCATCCCGCCGCCTTGCTGCCGCGCCAGCCGTAGCGCCAGCGCCCGACCAGCAACGCGCCGAAGGCCAGCCAGGACAGCACGCTCAGCACGGTCTTGTGGACCAGGTGCTGGGCCAGCAGGTTCTCGACGAACAGCACGCCGGTCAGCAGCGTGGCGGTGAGCAGGGCGAAGCCGACCGCGATGGTGCGGAACAGCAGGTCCTCCAGTTCGGTCAGCGGCGGCAGCGCGCGCAGCCAGACGTGGAACTGGCGCCGCCGCAACGCGCGCTCCTGGGCCCAAAGCATCACCGCCAGCAGCGCGGCGATGGCCAGGGTGGCGTAGGCCAGCAGGGCCAGCCAGGCATGCAGCTGCAGCCGCCAGTCCAGACCCGCGCTGGGCAGGTGGCCGTGCTGGTGATAGGCCAGCAGCAGCACCGCCGACAAGGGGAAGGCGACCACGCCCAGCGCCGCCATCCGTCCGCGCGCGCCAGCCAGCGTGGTCAGCGCGGCCATGCCCAGGCTGACCAGCGACAGCGCCGAATAGAAATGCATGTCCGGCCCGCCGACTGTGCGCCAGGCCACCAGCAGGTGGTAGCCGCCATGCAGGACCACCGCCGCCAGCGCGGGCCACAGCCAGCCGCGCCGCGTGTCCAGCGCCGATTGCGCGGCCGCGCGGACCAGCAGTGCGGTGGCGGCCAGGTAGCAGAGGACGGCGATGAGAACGATTGTCATCGGCGAAGTGTCGCATAGGGCCGGAACCGGGAACAGCGCGGAACCGGGCCGGAGCCCGCGTTGGGGGAGCACGAGGCGCGCCGGGCTATAATCCGCGTCCGTTTTTCCCAGGTTCCCGCCCCCCATGTTCGAGTCCCTCACCCAGCGTCTTTCCGGCACCATCGAGCGCCTGCGTGGCCGTGGCCGCCTGAGCGAGGAGAACATCCGCGAGGCGACCCGGGAGGTCCGCATCGCGCTGCTGGAAGCCGACGTCGCGCTGCCCGTGGTGCAGGCCCTGATCGAGCGCATCAAGGTGCGCGCGGTCGGCCAGGAAGTGCTCAAGTCGCTGACCCCCGGCCAGGCGCTGATCAAGATCGTCCGCGATGAACTCACCGCGGTGATGGGTTCGCAGGCGACCGACCTGAACCTCAACGTGCCGGCGCCGGCGGTCATCCTGATGGCGGGCCTGCAGGGCGCCGGCAAGACCACCACCGTCGGCAAGCTCGCCAAGCACCTGAAGGAACGCCGCAGGAAGAAGGTGATGGTGGTCAGCGCCGACGTCTACCGTCCGGCCGCGATCGAGCAGCTCAAGACCCTGGCCGAACAGGTGGACGTGCTGTTCTTCCCGTCCGACGCCTCGCAGAAGCCCGAAGCCATCGTGCGCGCCGCCATCGACGATGCGCGCAAGTCGTTCGTCGACGTGCTGCTGGTCGATACCGCCGGCCGCCTGGCGATCGACGAAGCGATGATGACCGAGATCAAGGCGCTGCACGCGGCGGTCAAGCCGGTGGAAACGCTGTTCGTGGTCGACTCGATGACCGGCCAGGACGCCGCCAACACCGCCAAGGCGTTCAGCGAGGCGCTGCCGTTGACCGGCGTGGTGCTGACCAAGACCGATGGTGACGCGCGCGGCGGCGCGGCGCTGTCGGTGCGCTACATCACCGGCAAGCCGATCAAGTTCATCGGCGTGGGCGAGAAGCCCGACGGCCTGGACGTGTTCCATCCCGAGCGCGTGGCCAACCGCATCCTCGACATGGGCGACGTGCTGTCGCTGGTCTAGCAGGTCGAACAGAACTTCGACCGCGAGAAGGCCGAGAAACTCGCCGCTAAGGTCGCCAAGGGCAAGAAGTTCGACCTCAACGACATGCGCGATCAACTGGAACAGATGCAGAACATGGGCGGCATCAGCGGCCTGCTCGACAAGCTGCCGGGCATGGGCCAGATCCCCGATCACGTGAAGCAGCAGGTCAGCCAGGGCAAGGAAGTGCCGAGGATGATCGCCATCATCGGTTCGATGACCAAGAAGGAGCGCCGCAACCCGGCGCTGCTCAACGGTTCGCGCCGCGCGCGCATCGCCCGCGGTTCCGGCACCACGCCGGCCGACGTCAACAAGCTGATGAAGCAGTATCAGCAGATGGAAAAGATGATGAGCAAGATGGCCGGCGGCGGCATGAAGGGGCTGATGCGCGGCATGAAGGGCATGATGGGCGCGCGCGGCGGCCTGCCGTTCCGTTGAGCCTGATGCCTCCTCCTGTGGGAGCGACGTCAGTCGCGATTCGATGGCGGTGGAACCTCCGGGATTTCGCGATTGAAGCCGCTCCCGCAACGGTGTTCGACAACAACGGTTGAGATGGAACCATGTCCATCGCCCTGCTCAACGGACAACCCGCCGACGCCGACACGCTGCGCGCGCTGGCGGTGGTGAACTATGGCCACTTCACCGCCATGCAGGTGCGGAGCCGGGCGGTGCAGGGCTGGGATTTCCATGTCGCCCGCCTGCAACGCGCCAACCGCGAACTGTTCGGCGCCGAACTGGCGCGGGAACGCATCGTCGGCGAGATCCTGGCCGCGCTGCGGGCCGGCCCCGCCGACGCCTCGCTGCGCTTCACCGTGTTCGCCCGCGATTTCGACTACCGCCAGCCGTTGCGGCCGGTGACGCCGGACGTGCTGATCACCCTCGGGCCGGCGGCGCCGGAAGACAAACCGGCACTGCGGGTGAAGTCCTACCCGTTCCTGCGGTCGCAACCTCACCTGAAACATGTCGGCACGTTTCCGCTGTTCCATTACCGGCGGCAGGCGCTGCTCGACGGCTACGACGACGCCCTGTTCGTGACGCCGGACGGCGCCGTCGGCGAGGGTTCCATCTGGAACCTGGGATTCTGGGACGGGGAAACGGTGGTCTGGCCCGAGGCCCCGGCGCTGCGTGGCACCTGCGAGCAACTGCTCCAGGCCGCACTGGCGAAGCAGGGCGTTCCGCAGCGGGTCCGCCCGGTCCATCTGGCCGAGGCAGGCAGCTTCCAGGCCGCCTTCGCCACCAACGCCAGCGGCCTGCAGGCCATCCTGGGCATTGATGGGGTCGTTTATGTGCAGGATCTGGCCCTCATGGCGCGGCTGAGGGCGGCCCTGGCCAGCCAGGCCTGGGAAATCCCCGCCTGAGGGGCGGTTTCCTTCCGCCGTTCAATGGCTTAGAATAGCCAGCTTACCTCGCCATCCTGGCGACTGGGCAACACTGGAAATCAAGCAATGGTCAAGATCCGCCTTACCCGTGGCGGCGCCAAGAAGCGCCCCTTCTACCACATCATCGTCACCGACAGCCGCAGCGCCCGCGACGGCCGCAACATCGAGCGCGTCGGGTTCTACAACCCGGTCGCCGCCGGTAACGAGAAGCGGGTCGAACTGGACGTCGCGCGCGTGCAGCACTGGATCGGCCAGGGCGCGCAGCTGACCGACAAGGTCGCCGACCTCTACAAGCAGGCCAGCAAGGCCGCCGCCTGATCCGCGGCGCGCCCGCGCCCCGCATCGCCATGACCGACGCGCCGCCGTCCGCCCCGCAGAAGCAGGTTCTGCTGGGCCGGATCCGCGGCGCGTTCGGCGTGCGTGGCGAGGTCAAGCTCGAGTCCTTCACCGAGCCGGCGGACGCGATCTTCCGCTACCAGCCGTGGTGGCTGCGCGGCGCGCAGGGGGCCGGTCGT
>NZ_JBQCIJ010000034.1:0-114991 GCF_051953815.1 Pseudoxanthomonas sp.
AACCGCATTTCCCGCCAGATGCTCCAGCAGTACGGCCGCGAGGCCACCCCGGAGGAGCTGGCCAAGGAAATGGACATGCCCGAGGACAAGATCCGCAAGGTCATGAAGATCGCCAAGGAGCCGATCTCCATGGAAACCCCGATCGGCGACGACGAGGATTCCCACCTGGGCGACTTCATCGAGGACACCAACGTGGAGTCCCCGATCGACAACACCACCAACATCAACCTGCAGGAAACCGTCCGCGACGTGCTGGCCGGCCTGACCCCGCGGGAAGCCAAGGTGCTGCGCATGCGCTTCGGCATCGACATGAACACCGACCACACTCTGGAAGAAGTGGGCAAGCAGTTCGATGTCACCCGCGAGCGCATCCGCCAGATAGAGGCCAAGGCCCTGCGCAAGCTGCGCCACCCCAGCCGCTCCGAGCAGCTGCGCAGCTTCCTGGACATCGACTGATTCCAGCCAGCAGGCAAAACAAGCAATGCAAAGAACCCGCCGCAAGGCGGGTTCTTCGTTTCCACCCCTGCCCCCCGCTACAATGGCCCAGCAGCGGGCCTATAGCTCAATGGTTAGAGCAGAGGACTCATAATCCTTTGGTTCCAGGTTCGAGTCCTGGTGGGCCCACCAAAAAGAAGTCCGAGGATGTCCATATACATCCAGAAAATCTGGAAACCATCGGAAAAATAGTTGAGGTTTCCGTCCGGATTCATCCAGGGATATCCGGTTGCATCCAAAGGAAAAGTGAGTCAGGACGTGAGTCGCGGGATAAGAGGGTGCTGCTCTGACTCACAGACGTGTGACTCGCATACTCACGGATACCAAGCCGCGCGCGCTAATGCCTAAAGATGCCCCCTGCCGGGTGGCTGATTCCAACGACCTGTGCATCGAAGTGCGGTCTGCTGGGGCGAAAGCATGGCGCTACTGCCATGCCGGTAAGCCAGGCATCGTGACGGTCGGCGAGTACCCTGCGATGTCGCTCATGCAGGCGCGTTCCGAACGAGACAAGTTGCGTGTGTTGCTGAAGGCAGGAGCCAATTCGGCCCATGTCGTCCGGGCCGAACGAGCTATTCAAGCAGGGCGGGCGAATAGTACGTTCGGAGCGATTCAGAATCTAAAGGTCGCACCGAGGCTGAAGTATCGTCCTAGGACGTCGTCGAATCCGATGTTGTAACCATCGGAGTATGCGCGGTAGTTGACCGGATCCCGGTCAAGCAGGTTGCTGACGGAGAATGAGTATGACCACCCGTTCCTGGCCTGATAACTCGTGGACAAGCCCAGCAGCGTCACGGGTGGGTTGTTGCATCTTCCTGCGATGCGATTGCTTGGAGGACAGGATCCGCCTGCGGGATACGCGCGTGAGGAGGAAAAGCGGTGGAGGCTCAAAGCGGAGGCCCAACTGCCGCGGCGCCATTCTGCACTGCCATGGAGCGTCAGCTTCGGAGTGTCGTGCCCGGCGTGGTCGACAGGTTTGCGCTGCATGGCGCTTGTGGTGATGTGCTGCGCAAGGTAATGACCCGTCACGCGGAACCTCCACTGCCCGAACGTGTCCTTGCGCAGCAGATAGTTCGATTCCAACTCCCAGCCGCGAATTTCGGATTTTCCAATATTCGCAAGATACCTGTTGACGCGATAAAGCACGCCGTTCGCATCGCGTACCAATCCATCCACAAAAATCGCAGGGTTGCTGAAAGCATCCGCGATACCGAACTCATTGGTGCGTTGGATGCGATAGCTGTCCAGACCAATGCTGAACTCCTGCGTGGGGGCCCACAGGATGCCCGCGGTCAGGCTGCGTGAGAATTCGGGCCGCAGTCTAGGGTTTTCGCCAACGCCGTATTCCACCACGCAGTAACGCGGGTCATCCTTATCCTGGACACATGGCAGAAGTCCGGGTCTGATGCGCATGCGGCGGGGATAGGTCATTCTGTCGAATGGAACCCTCTCATCGTTCAGGCCAGGGGGGCGATAGCCCTGGCCGACGCTGGCGCGCATCACTATCGACTCACCGGGATTCCATTTGATTCCGAAGCGGGGAGAAATACGGGTTTTGAAGCCCTGATAGCGATCCAGGCGAATCGCGGCATCCGCCTGTAGCGCGCGGTGCAGGGGCAAATCAATCTCGGCGAACATGGCGGAATCGCGGCTGCGAAGATTGTACGGTTTGATGCCGATCGCACCGGAGCTCAATTCGCCTTTGATCTGCCGGGGATCCGGCGTGTTTCGTCGACGCGTGGAATGAAACGACACGCCCCACTCGAGTTGAATGGGGCCGCCCGGTGCGTCGAAGATCCGACGGTTCGATGTCGCCTCCAGGGAATCGACAGAATAGGCGCCGGAAAAATCTATTGAATCGCGAACGGAGTTCATCAGATCGGCATTGTCCGAACCATCGATACGCAGCCTGCGGGCCATTTCCAAGTATTTCGATCTCAGGTAGACGTTGTCGACATGGCTGCGGACGCCGTTCTCGCTATGAGACAGACCGATGTTCCAGTGCCATTCGCCCGCGCTCCCTCCCAGATTGGCCGCAATGTGGTGGGTCACGCTCTGGCTATGGTTTCTAGCACCGCCGAGTTCATACAGCGGGTAGTAGACAAAGTCCGTATTCACGGGCGCCTTCGCGTAATCAGGATGAGCCGGCGTCAGCGTCAGATCGTAGACGCCGGGCTGATGCTGCAGTGTTTGCTCGCTTTCGGTGCGCAGGGCGGAGAGATTGAATGAGAATGAGTCACCAAGCTCCTGGTCCCAACGCGCATAAAATGAGGTGTTGCGTAAGGCGGGCTGTAGAGTTCGATATCTTTCGGTGTCGAAACGACAATAGGGGGAGTCCGGGTTCCCTCCCGCGGCTTGGCATTGGGGAAGCGGGAGCAGGAGCTGGGAATTCCAGGTAAAGAACCCGAGGAGCGGACGCCGGTCAGGTAAACCGAATCTGCTTCCATCCAGCGTATGCCAGTCGCGGCGCTCCCCCGCGAGTTCATCCTGGGAACTTGAGCTGGCCGCCAGCAAAAACTCGCCCCCCCAGCGGGTTCTCATTCCGTGGATCGCGGAAGCTTTGCGGAAGTGTGCGTCTCCCCGTTGCGAGACACCGGAGCGGTAGGAAATCTCGCTTCCCGAGTAATCCTTCTTCAGGATGATATTGACGGTGCCCGCCATCGCATCCGCACCATAGACCGCCGAGGCCCCTTCCCGCAGGATTTCGATGCGTTCCACGAAGTCCAGAGGAATGGCGCCCAGGTCCACGATCCCGCCGAGGTCGCTGGATGCAAGGCCGTACTGGGCGGCCCGTCTGCCGTCTATCAGGTACAGGGTCGCCCGTGGGCCAAGGGAATACAGGCTGGCCCCGGTGGGCGCCACCATCGGATAGGTCTGGAGCTGGTTTTCACGGGCAACCGCGATGGGCTGGTGGCTGACGAGGCCTGGTTGTTCGGCCAATAAGTCGTGCAGTGTCGTGCGCCCGCTGCGCTCGATGTCGTCAGCAGTGATGACCGTCATGGGAAAGGTCAACTCCAACGATGTCCGGGGAATACGTGTCCCGGTGACATCGACGGAAGCAAGCTCGGTCACGTGGGCCTGGGTGGACGTCTGGGGTAGCGTCGCGGCAGCCGGGGCGAATGTGGGTTTATTCGCGCCCTGCAGGAGATACGTGTTTGAACTGGCCGCGACTGCCGTCAAGCCATGTTCCGCCAGCAACCGAGCCAATCCCCCCGTCGGCGTGAAGTCGCCATGAAGGCCGGGGCTCTGTTTTCCGCGAACCAGCAGGGACGAGTAAATCAGTTGAAGATTCGATTGGCTGGCGAACGCCCGCAGTGCTTCATCAAGCGAACCAGCGGGAATTTCATAGCGAGCGCTGGGTTGCTGGTTGGCTGGATGTGCGACAACGTTTCCAGTCGAGAACGCCAGGCATGCGAGCGCGAGCAGACGCATCAGCGACGTGCTGGAAAACGGTTTCGGCATGGATGAATGCGCTCCCCAGCATTACTGTTTCGATTCGGACAACTCGATCCGATTTCCCCCAACAGGTCTTGCCTGCAGGCCCCAACCTTGGCGCAAGGCGGCGAGCAACGACGCCTGGTCACCAGCATGGAACACGCCACTGACCCGAATCTCCCCCAGCCCGCTCCCGGATAGAATCAATTGCTCATGTGAGTATCGATTGAACTGCGCGATCAGATCCGCAAGGCGTTCTTCCTTGAAGATCAGCCGCCCTTGCGTCCAGCTTTCGGTCACACTGCGGTCAATGCTTCTGGGGGAGCCGAGCTCGCCATCGCCGCCATAGGCCAGTTGCTGCAACGGATACAGCTCGATGGCATGACCGGATTTACCGTCCTCCGTACTGACGATGACACGCCCTTCCAGCAGGGCAACGACCGTGCCGCCATCCTGTCGTGCCACCTGGAAGAGGGTGCCTACCGCACGGATACGCCCAGGTCCCGAGGTCACCACGAACGGCCGATTGCCATCGTGCGCGACGCTGGCTTGCACGCGTCCCCTTAACAGGGCGACACGGCGCTGCGAACGTTCGTAAGTCACCTGAACGAGCGTGTTGGTATCCAGGACCAGCATGGAGCCGTCCGGCAGTTCGACACGGCGCTGCTTGCCTACCTCCGTCACGTACGAAGTGGATGGGGTGGTCCGGAAATCAGCGAGCAGCCAGAGCCCGCCGC
Source organism: Pseudoxanthomonas sp. (assembly GCF_051953815.1). Taxonomy (GTDB): domain Bacteria; phylum Pseudomonadota; class Gammaproteobacteria; order Xanthomonadales; family Xanthomonadaceae; genus Pseudoxanthomonas_A. The sequence goes on from NZ_JBQCIJ010000034.1 coordinate 4,665, forward strand.
TCACGGCCAACATCAGCGCGGCGGCCCAGGCCAAGGGGCGATACCAGGTGCGCTTGCGCCTGGATGTTTCCATGCGCGCCGGGGGAGATTCCGCGCCACGCCGCGCTGAATCCATCCCCAGAGCGCCGGCCAGTTGGTGAATACGTTCGACCTCGGCGTAGTCGAGTGCATTCCGGGAGGACATGGCCAGCCAGTCCTCAAAGGCCGCGTGGTCGGTCGCGCTGCAATCGGGTGACAGCAGGCGTGCCAGCCAACCTTCAGCCGAATCCGGAAACTCTTGGGAAGAAGGTGTCGCGGTGTTCATGGGAGCTGCCCAGGGGCGCCCATCGGGCGCGTTTGGTTGGAGAGCGTCTTCCTCAATGAGGACAGTGCCTTCCCGATATGTTTCTCGACCGCCTTGACGGAGATGCCGCAATGCCTGGAGATTTGGCTGTAACTCATCCCTTCGATACGGTTGAGCAGGTAGATCTCCCGGCAGCGTTCCGGAAGCAGAGCGATGGCGGCGCGCACACGTGCAAGCTCTTCCCGGTTTTCCGCCCATTGTTCCGGTCGTGGCATCTCGTCCTGGATGTCCTGCGCCTGGAGATCCATATCGGACAGGGAAGTCTGATACATGCCGGATTGCCGCCGCCGGGCATCGTGGAGCGCGTTGAGTGCGATCCGGTACAGCAGCGGCTTCAGGGCTTCGACCGGCAGATCGCGATAGCGCGTCAGCTTGTACAGGCTTTCCTGCGCGATGTCCTGGGCATCGTCGAGCGAGATCCCCCGGCCACGTAGATAACCGATCAGCATCGGGCGTTGCTCGCCCAGAAACCGCTCGAAGACCTGGCGGCTGATACCGGTATCTAGAATGGCACTCATTTGCCCCGGTCCACGGACGGAAGTCGCCTTTGTGACTGATTTTAACCAGCCAACAAAGCAATTTCACTATTCCGTGAGACGGCGGTCTTCGCCGGATCGACCCAATGACGGTACCGCCCCACGCGGACGGGGCGAGCCGCGACGGTGGTTTGTCCATGCCAGCCAACTGCTTCCCGGACGCCTATCGCATTTTTCGGTCCGCGCGGGTTGGAGACGGTAGGGAGGTACGGGCGGTTTTGCGTTACTGGAAACCGGGGCTGGTCCCGCCTCCCTGCAGACGATGAAGACGCAGGACCGGAACGCCAGGGGGCCGTGGCATGCGCGAGCGGTGGACGCGCGGCGGGACCCGTCGCGCGGGGCAGTCGCGAGGGGGTGAGTATCAATCACAAGGGGTGATGAGCAGCGCGATTTTTCGGTGTTTCCACAGCGGGTCTCCGCTGCCGGCCCTCAGGCCGCCGGAATCGACCGTGCGGATCCTTTGCAAGGGAGAACGGCGTGCGCGAGGGAAACTCCGGCCCGTTATCCGAAGGTAGGGATGGGAGTGTGGTTTTGCGTTTCCGCAGGTGAAGCTTGATTCGGGGCGAACGATGGAAGATATGGCGACGCGCATACGCACGGCGCGCCTGCGGGCGGCAATGACGCAAAGTCAGCTGGCGGAACGGATCGGGGTGACCCGCAGCGCGGTTGCAAATTGGGAAATCAGTACGCGCCCCAAGCCGAACGTCGCAAATCTGATTGCAATCGCGATTGAAACGAATGTGTCGTTCGAGTGGTTAGCCTTGGGGCGTGGCGACATCGAACTCAAGGTGTGAGTGTTCGGGCCGTTGGGGAGGGCATGAATCACCAGGCGTGATTCACGACTGACTTCTCCGCCCGCAGGGGACCAGGTTTTCTTCAGTGCCGCCTGCTCTCGGCTGATGGGAGCGGCCGCATCCGATTTTCTGTCTTGCGCGCGTCCAGTTCCGGGGAGTCATTCCGCGTGTCGCCTAATTCCAGGTTCATGATGTGGACGCGCCGCATTCCACTCTGTGTATTCGCGGTGGGGCTGCTGCTCGCCACAGCGTCCTCGTTCGCGCAGACAGCGAGCAATACGGTCACGGTCACTCCGCCGACGGGTGTGATTGATCCCGTGTGCGATGTCGGGAACGCGCTGTGCAACGGCGCGACGGATACCGACACGGTCCTGTATGGCATCACCCTGGGCAAGCGATGGTCGGGCGGGGCGGCCGGCGACACCATTGCCTTGACCATTGGTGGCGCGGGTATCGTCAACGCGGCGACGGGCAGCTCGAACGCGGCGGGCACGACCACCCCTGCGACGGCCAATGCGCCGGGCGGTACTTCGATGACCCTCACGGAAGCCTTCTCCGTCGGCGATGTGGCCGGCTACGCGATCACGTTGAGCTGCAACGGCGCCGCCGTACCGGTGATTGTCGATGCCGGCACGCATACCGCGACGGCGACTTTCACCACGCCAGCCACCGGCGCCGTCGCATGCGAATACGTCAATACCGCGTTGAACCAGGCGCTGACGAAAGCGTTGACCAGCTATGTCGACGGTGACAGCAGTGGCACGGTGAGCCTGGGTGACGTGCTGACCTATACGGTCACGATGACCAACACCAGCGCCGCCGGCGACCTGAGCAACGTGGTGGTGAGCGACAGCAAGACAACGCCTTCCGCAATCACCTGCGCCAGCGTCGCGCCCGGAGCGACGTGCGTGCTGACGGGTACCTATACGGTGACCGTGGCGGATGTGGCGGCGGGCAGCATCAGCAATACCGCGACCGTGACCAGCCCGATATGCACCGTGGGCAGCACCGATCCGGCGTGTTCCACGACCATCGATACACCGGCCGCGCATCGGGTCATCGATGCCGTGGACGACGCCTATGCAGGCCTCAGCGGTGCGACAGGCAATGCCAATGCGGGCAATGCCTACACCGGAAACGACAGGCTGAGCGGCCAGCCAGTGAATCCGGCCGGCATCGCCGGTGTGGTAACGACGCCGGCGACGCCGATCAATGGCGGCCCGGTGCCGGCACTTGATCCGGCCACGGGCGTGGTGGGCGTGCCGGCGGGAACATCGGCGGGAACCTATGCGATCACTTATCGGATCTGCGAGCGAGCGGATCCGACGAACTGTGACACGGCGACGATCACGGTGACGGTCGTCGCCGCGGCGATCGATGCGGTGGACGACACTTTCCCGTCGATCGACGGCGGCACGGGCGGCATGACGCCATCGGTGCTGATCAACGACACGCTGGGCGGCCAGCCGTTGAATCCGTCCGATGTGACGCTGACGCCGGGGGACAGCCCGAGCCTGGGCCTGACGATGAATCCGGACGGCGCCATCGCGGCGGCGCCGGGTACGCCAGCGGGTACGTATATCTATCCTTACCAGATCTGCGAGGCGCTGAATCCGACGAACTGCGACAGCGCCAACGCCATCATGGTGATCGGGACGGCTCCCATCGTGGCCAACGACGATACGTATCCCGGCATCAGCGGGGCGACCGGCAACGCCAACGCAGGCAACGCGTACACCAACGACACGTTGAGTGGTCAGCCGATCATGGATGTTTCCCTGATCACGGGTGCGGTGACGACGCCGGCGACACCGGTCAACGGTGGTCCGGTACCTGCGCTGGATCCGGCAACGGGGGTGGTAAGCGTCCCGGCCGGCACGCCCGCGGGGGCTTACACGATCACGTACCGGATCTGCGAAAGGCTGAATGCGGGCAACAGCGATACCGCCAATATCACGGTAACGGTGCTCGCACCCGTCATCGACGCCATGGACGACATGCCGGAACCGATCGGTACCGGCGCCGGCGGCGTCGCGCCCAGCGTGCTGGTCAACGACACCCTGGATGGCGGCCCGGTTTCGACCGTCACCGTCACTCTGGTACCGGGCACCCGCCCGCACGCGGGTCTGACGATGAGCCCCGATGGCACCATCACGGTGGCGCCAGGCACGCCGCCGGGTCTCTACCGCTATCCATATGCGATCTGCGACAAGGTCAACCCGACCCACTGCGATACGGCGGTGGCCACGGTGACGGTCATTGGCCAGGCGCAACTGCGCCTGGTGAAGACGGCGGGTATCCGCGAAGCCAGGATAGGCGATCTGGTCCGCTACACCCTCACGGCCGAGAACGTGGGCGATGCCGATCTGATCAACGGCTACTTCGTCGATACGCCGCCGGCGGGCTTCAGTTACGTGGAAGGTTCGTTGTCGGTGGTGGACGGCGACGATGCGGGTACGGTGTCCGGCGGTAGCCCGGTTCGTTTCGGTGGACTGGACATCCGGGCCGGCGAAACGGCGACCCTGGTCTACCTGATGCGGATCGGCGCGGGCGTACGTCCGGGCACCCATGTCAACCAGGCGCAGGGCTACTCACCCACGGATCGGCCGCTCTCCAACGTGGCGACGGCTGAAGTCGCCCTGGTCGCGGATCCACTGGTGGACAACAGCCTGATCCTCGGCACGGTGTTCGACGATCGCGATGGCGACGGCTGGCAGGACAGCGCGGCATTGAGCGGGATCCGCGTGCAGGGGGGCTTCAGTCGCTCGGTCTACGTGCCCGATTCCACCAGGATCGACCGCGGCGCGGGTCCGCAGCCCGAATCTGGCGCGGATTCACCGATGCCGGGCGGCATCGCCATCGGCGCGATCAGCGGCCGCCAGTCGGTAGCCGACCCCGAGAGCGCGCATCAGGTAGTGATCCGGCAGACGCTCAGGTCGCCGGACTTCACCGACGACTTCGTGCTCACCAGCGCGCAGGGCGTGACCGTGCGCATGGACAAGGCCGGCAACACCACGCTGGAGAAGTCCGGTGAAGCGGCCAAGGGCCTGAACGCTGCAACGCCTAAGGTCGAGCGCAGGATCGCGCAGGGCGAGGGCGGCTATGTGGTGGACTACACCATCTCCAACGCCGGCATCGACGAACGCGGCATTCCGGGCGTGCGCATCGCGTCGGTGGAAGGCCTGTTGATCGAGACCGATCAGTTCGGGCGCTATCACCTGCCGGATGCGTTCGGGGGTGCCGACCGCGGCCGAAACTTCATCCTGAAGGTGGACCCCTCCACGTTGCCCGCCGGTGCCGGGCTCACCACCGACAATCCGTTGCTGCGTCGCCTGGTGCCGGGCTTGCCGGTGCGCTTCGACTTCGGTGTGAAGCTGCCGGTGGAGCAGATCCCGGGCGGCAGCGAACCGATCGAACTGGAGATGGGCCAGGTGTTCTTCGCCCCGGGCAGCGCCGGCGTGCGCGCCGAGTACCTGCCAGTGATCGGCCGGATGGCCGACAAGGTCGAGCAGCACCAAGGCGGCGAAGTGGTCATAGCCGCCAACGGTGAGACCGACGCGCTGGCGTTCGACCGGGCCATGGCGGTGAAGGCCGCGTTGATGGACAAGCTTGACACCGAATCGGCCAAGGCGGTGCGGATCAGCGTCCGCACGCAGGTCGATGATCCGGCCTCGCTGCTGGTCGGCGTGGAGGATGGCGGCGCCCTGCTGGGCACCGTGCTGTTCGACACCGACAAGGCTGCGATCCGGCCCGAGTTCGAACCGCTGCTGGACAAGGTCGCGGCGACGCTGGAAGAGATGGGGGGCGGCCGGATCGGCGTCACCGGTCATGCCGACGTGCGCGCCTCGCGCGAGTACAACCTGGCGCTGGGCCTGCGCCGGGCCAGAGCGGTGTACGAGGCATTGGCCAAACGCCTGAGCCCGGCGATGCGGGCCAAGGTCCGTGTGGAAGCGAATGACGATCCGGTCGCCGCTGTCGGCGCGCAGCGGAAGTAGGGGGCACGGATCATGAAGACGCAAATGAAGCTGCTGGACTGCACCCTGATCGCCATCCTGGCGAGCTTGACGTGGCAGGCGGGCGCGCAAGACACGACGGAGCGGGCAGCGGCGCCGCAGGGCAAGGCGGAAGACCCGCATCAGCCGTTCGATTGCACCCATGAGGCCTGCACTTCGCAGGAAGGCCTGCTGTTTCGCTTGCGCAGCCGCAGCTACGACACGCCGGTCAGCGAGGGCACCAGCAAGCAATCCTCGTCGCTGGAACTGCAGCCTGACCGCCGCGTCACCGTGGCGGTCGAACCACCGGGCCAGGCGAGCGCGCTGGGAAAATTCTCGATCCAGTTGCCCAACGGCGGTGCTGTCTGGGCCACCGAAGACCCGACGCTGGGCGATGCCACCTTGACCGTGTCGGCGCCCTCCCTGGTGCCGTTCGACGGCAAGGCGATCGTCAATCCGGTGCGGTTCTACGTGCGAAGCAATTACTCGGCCTTCGTGCAGCGCTATGAACTGGTCATCTATCGAGCGGCGGACGCGGACCTGATCGAGCCGATCGCCACGCTGCCTCTGACGGTCGGCAACGTCGCCAGCGCCGAATGGGACGGCAAGCTGCCAGGAAAGTACCCGTTCCGCCTGGGCGACGAACTGGTCTATGTACTGCGCGCATACGACGCTCAGGGAAACTTCGACGAGACTTACCCGGACAGGTTGCAGCTGGTCAAGCCGGAGGAGTTCGAGCGTGGCGCCAGGCTGCTGCGCGACAGCAGCCAGAAGAGCCTGGGCATGTCGCTGAGCATCGAACAGGCGCAGACCAGGAGCCTGCTCGACGCGACGTTCGCGAAGAACGGCCTGCGCCAGCAGAACATCCCGTTGCACGGTTCGCGCATCCGCATCCAGGGACGCAATCTGCCTGACCTGGCGCCATTGAAAATCAACGGCGAAAGCTATCCGGTCGACATGGAGCGAAAGTTCGCCGCCGAATACCTGGTGCCCGTGGGAAGACACCGTTTTGAGATCGCGGTGGGCGAAGGGCCCGCCGGCGGCGGCGCATCCCATGCGCTGGATGTGGACGTCACCGGAAAGTACTTCTTTGGCGTCGGCCTGGCCGACGTGACCTTCGCGAAGAACGAAGTCAGCGGTTCACGGGCGACGTCCAACGCCGACGTGCGCTACGACGACGACATGATCAGCGATGGCCGTCTGGCGTTCTATGGAAAGGCCAAGTTGCGCGGAAAGTACCTGGTTACCGCACAGGCGGACACCACCGAGAAGGATCTGGAGCATCTGTTCGATGGCTTCGGCCGGGCGTACCCGCAGGACATCTTCCGCCGGCTCGATCCGGACCTGTACTACCCGGTGTATGGCGACGACTCCTCGGTGTATCGCGATGTGGACACCATGGGCCGGTTCTACGTGCGTGTGGACTGGGACAAGAACCAGGCGCTGTGGGGCAACTATCAGACCGGCATCGCCGGGACCGAGTTCGCGCAGTATGTGCGTTCGCTGCATGGCGCGGCCCTCGACTGGCGCTCGCGCGGCGCCAACCCGTGGGGCGATCCGATGCGCGAATTGCGCCTGTTCGGCTCGGAGGCGCAGAGCGCACCGGGGCACAACGAGTTCATCGGCACCGGGGGAAGCCTGTACTACCTGCGCCACACCGACATCCTGCCGGGATCCGACGTGGTGGTGGTGGAAGTGCGGGATCCGACCACCGGCCGCATCGAGGAACGCGCCACGCTGACCCGCGGTGCGGATTACGAAATCGATGAACTGCAGGGCCGCATTCTGCTGACCCGGCCGCTGTCAGCGATCACTCGCGACAACGTGTCCACGCTGACGCGCGATACGCCATTGGGCGGATTCGAGCAACGTCTGCTGGTGGACTACGAATGGATCCCGTCCGGATTCGATCCGGGCGACGTCGCCGCCGGCTTCCGCGGCAAGCAATGGTTCGGCAACCATTTCGCCGTGGGCGCCACTTACGTGGACGAGAACAGCGCCGGGGATGATTACAGCATCGCCGGCGCCGATCTGACGTTGCAGGCGGGCAAGGGTACCTATCTCAAGGCCGAATACACGCAGACCGAAGCGTCCGTCGCGCCAGTGTTCTTTTCCGACAACGGCGGCCTCAGCTTCAGTCGGATCAACGATGTCACGGGCCGCCGCGAAGGCGACGCCAAGGCGATCGAGGCGCGGGCCAACTTCAAGGAACTGGGCTGGACCGAACAGGATTGGAGCGCTGGCGCGTGGTGGCGGGAGGTCGGTGCCGGCTATTCGACCGGGCGCCATGGTGGCGGCGAACGGATTGCCGAATACGGCGCGGAAGTGCTGGGTCAATTCACCTCGAATGTCGGTGTCTACGCGCGTTTCAGCAAGGCCGAGCGCGACGATGAAAGCCTGACCCAGGTACAGCTGACCGGCGAATGGCGCATTGAAGAATCCAGGCTGCTCAGCGGTGAACTGCGACGCGTCGAGGAACGACGCATGGGGGGCGGTGTCGCCGGCACCCTGGCCGCCCTGAAGTACACCCAGCGCCTCGGGACAAGCGTCGACCTGTACGGGCAGGCCCAGTTCACGGTGGACGACGATGGCGGCCGCTACGCCGACAACGATCTGTACACGCTGGGCGCCAAGTATCTGTTCGGCGACCTGTCCAGCGTAGGCGCGGAAGCGAGCCATGGTGACCGCGGTGACGCGGCCACGGTCAACGCCGAATACCGGCTCGGTCCCGAGAACACGATCTATGGTGGCTATACCTACAGTACCGATGCCACCGATTACGACCCGCTGTTCAATCCCCACCGGCAGACGGGCTGGACCCTGGGCCAGCGTTGGCGCCTGTCGCATCAGGTCAACCTGTTCAACGAAAGCCAGATGCTGAAGGAGCGCGGCGAGTCGGGCCTGGCGCATACCTTCGGCATGGATTTCTACCCGGCGCAGGGCTGGAACCTGGGCTTCACCCTGATGAAGGGCGAGCTGACCAACGTCGATGGAGGCCAGGTGCAGCGCAGGGCGGTCAGCCTCAACGGCGGGCGTACCTCGCCGGAGACCGATTGGCAAAGCAAGATCGAGTGGCGCCAGGACACCGGCGCCGAACGTCGCGAGCAGTGGGTCAGCACCCACCGTCTGACCCGGAGGATAAACGACAGCTGGCGCATCGCCGCGCGGCTGAACTACTCCAGGACCACCGACGAACTGGATGCGGCGGCCGGCGCGAAATTCATCGAAGGCAACGTCGGCTTTGCCTACCGTCCGTGGAACAGCGTTCGCTGGGGCCTGTTTGGGCGCTATACCTATCTCTACGACCTGTCCACGCTGGGGCAGAGGGGCGGCGCCGACTATGACCAGAGGACGCAGGTGGTTTCTTTGGAAGGTACGTACAAGGCGACGGCGCGGTGGGAGTTCGCCGCGAAAGTGGCACGCCGCGAAGGCGAAGTGCGCCACGGCCGCGATGTCGGCGACTGGGCCGACTCGACCACGGACTTCGCCGCGGTATCCGCACGCTATGACCTGGCCGGCCAGTGGCATGCGCTGGCCGCATATCGCTGGCTGGACGTGAAGCGTGGCGGCAGCACCCGCGGCGCGCTGCTCGGACTGGATCGGGACATCGGAAGAAACTTCCGGGTCGGCGTCGGCTACAGCTTCACCCGGTTCAGTGATGATTTGACCGATTTCGACAACGACCACAAGGGCTGGTTCATCAACCTGACGGGCAGATACTGATGCCAGGCCAACGATCCACGGCGCGAGGCAACGAGTCGCAATCCAACCTCCATCTCCAGGATGAAGGCGTCGCATCGGACATGGCGGGATTGGCTTCTCATGGCGAAAACAGAAAACCTATGCGTACATTCATGATGCCCATCAAGATCTCGAAGGTTCTACTGTTCGCAGGGGTACTCCTTTCATTTCGTGCCTACGCCGACACTTACACGGTGACCACGCTGGGCGATGCGGCGGGTTCATGCACGGGCGTCAGCCCAAGCTTCAGTTGCACCACGCTGCGCGCGGCCATTGACGAGGCCAATGCCACTACGGGGGTGGCTGACACCATCGTGTTCAGTGTGTCCGGGGCCATCGTGCTGGGTTCGACGCTCCCCGGGGTCATCGATACCGTGGTCATCAACGGAGGCAACGTCGTCAGTCTTGCGGGTGGACCCTTCGACACCTTGAATTTCTATGATTCGGGAGCCGACAACAGCCAGCTTCTGAACATGGGGTTCACCGGGACCACCGACCCCGCCAGCACGGTGCGTGTCCACAATGTCTCGAACATGTTGGTTCAAGGAAACACGTTCGTCATGGGCGCGACGACAGGCAGCGCCATCCTGGTGAGCGACAGCGACAACGTCACCACGGACGGCAACCGCGTTTCCGGTGGCGTCTACAGCATCAACTACTACAACACCGAAAGTTCGCCATACCTTTCGAACCCGGCTTACAACGGCACCATCACCAACAACACGGTCACGGGAGGTTCTTCCGGCATCGCGCTCTTCACGGCGAGTAATCTGCTGGTGGACGGCAACACCATCACCAACAGCACCGGTAGCGGCATCCGATTGGGCATGCAGTTCGACGGCCCCTACGGTTCCGGCAACAACACCATCACCAACAATACCGTGACCGGCGGAAGCGGCGCGGGTATAGCCGTCACCGGCTACGGTGGGGGGACCCAGACGGGCGTATTCAACGACAACCTGATCCAGGGAAACACGATCGCCAACAACTTCGGCGCCGGGGTACTGCTTGCCAGCGCGAACCTGATCCAGACAAATGGCAACGTCATCACCGGGAATACCATCACCGGCAATCGCGGGGACGGCGTGAACATCACCGGCATCAACGCCGCCGACAACAGTGTATTCGCCAACGCCAATATCTCGGGGAACAACGGACTGGGTATCGATCTGGCCGCCAACGGAGTCACCCCGAACGACGCGGGAGACATCGACACCGGGCCCAACGGCGTGCAGAACTTTCCGGTGGTCACCGGCGTTTCGGGCAACACCGTCAACTTCGTTCTCGATACCGTCGCAAACCCCAGCGGTTATCGAATCGATTTCTACAACAACCCCGGTGGCGTGGATCCGACCGGCTACGGCGAAGGCCAGGTCTGGTTGGGGTCGTGCATCGTCGCCAGTCCCAGCGCCACCATTCCCAGCAGCTGCAGTGTCGCGAGCGTGGACGCCGCCACCCTGCGCATGACCGCGACCCGCTGCCTGACCGCGGCCTGCGACGCTGGCGCGACCTCCGAATTCAATGGTCCGTCCACCACCAATCTGACCCTCACCAAGACCGATGGACAGGCGACGTATGTCTCCGGACAAGATCTGACCTACACGATTGTGGCGACCAACAACGGCGCCGTCACGGTCAGCGATGCGGTCTTCACCGACCCGGTGGTGAGCGGCCTGTCGGTGAACGCCGTGACCTGTGGAAACGCCACGCTCGGTTCGCAATGCCCGACCGCGGCCAATACCACTGTGGCGCTGATGCAGGGACCGGGCATCGTCGTTCCCCTGCTGACCCAAGGTGGCAGTGTCACCTTCACGGTCACGGCGACAGCCACGGCCACGAGCGGCAGCCTGACCAACACGGCCCTCCTGGCTGTGCCGGCCGGCGTGATCGAGTCGACCCCGGCCGACAACACCGCCAATGACACGGACGTGCAGAGCGGCAGCATCACCATCGTCAAGGACGCGCTGCCCGACGACGCGCAGGATTTCGCCTTCGTCACCACGGGCCCGGGCTTGAGCGACTTCAGCCTGGACGATGACGCCGACGCCACGTTCCCGAACACCCGGACGTTCACCGGCTTGGCCGCGGGCAGTTACAGCGTGGCCGAAACGACGGTGGCCGGCTGGACCTTGACCGGCCTGGTCTGCGCCGACCCGGACAGCGGCACTACTGTGAACCTGGGCACGGGCGTGGCCACCATCGACCTGGACGCGGGCGAGGACATCACCTGCACCTACACCAACAGCAAGCAGGCCATCGTGCGCCTGCAGAAGTCGCTGCCCGACGGTCGTTTCAATGCCACGGACCAGTTCACCCTGGGCATCGCCGGTGCGGGTGCGCCCGCGCCCGTCACGACCGGTGGCAGCGGCAACACGGCAACAGGGACGGTGACGGTGGGAGCGGCGACCCTCGGCGGGACCTACACCCTGTCGGAATCGGCCGCGGCCGGAGCGGAACTGGCGAATTACGCCACCACCTACAGCTGCATCAATGCCGCCGCGGGCGGGCAAACCCCTGCTGGCAGCGGGACCATCTTCAGCGTGACGCCGGCGGCGGGCGACGACCTGACCTGCAGCTTCATCAATACGCGCAAGCCGAAGGCGGATTTGTCGGTCACCAAGACCAATACGGCCTCGTCAGGGCCGGACGATCTGGCCAACGATACGGTGACCAGCGGCACCGCGACGAGCTATACGATCGTGGTGAGCAACGCGGGTCCGGACGCGGCGGACGGCGCGCTGGTGCGGGACACGGTCAGCGGCCTGACCTGTACGGCGGTGAGCTGCGGCGGGACGACCGGGGGCGCGATGTGTCCGTCCGCGCTGGATGTGAGCACCCTGCAGGGCCCCGGAGTGGCCATCGCCACATTTCCGGCCAACAGCAGCGTCACCCTCATCGTTACCTGCAGCGTGCCGTAGGCGCGCGGCGATGACGCACCGACCGATGATGGTGCTGCTGGCCGCCCATGCGGGAGATCATGGCGCCGGCCATCGACCGCGTTGCCTGGCCGCGCAGCAGGAAATCCGAATGGATCGACCTCTTCAGGGCGCGGGCGGCAGGAAGCAGGATCGGATGCCGGGATAAGTCCCGCGACGGCGGGGTGGGGCGCGATACGGGAATGCGCGCTTCTGTTTCGCACCTGGACGGAACGAGTTCCGCCTGCGCGGACGCAGGCGGCCATCCCTGAATGGTTCATCCATGGCGCCCGCGAAGGGAGGTAGGGAGGCAGGGGCCGATCCGCGTTTGACTCCCGAAGAGAATTCGATGGGGGCGAAAAACCATGGACATGGCGACGCGTGTGCGTGTGGCGCGCCAGCGTGCGGGGATGACACAAAGTCAGCTGGCGGAACGGATCGGCGTATCGCGCGGTGCGGTCGCCAATTGGGAGGTCAGCGAACGTCCCAGACCCAGTGCAAGCAATCTGGTGGAAGTGGCGACCATGACAGAGGTCTCGGTTGAATGGCTGGCGACCGGCCGCGGTGAGATCGCGCTTTCCAGATGAACGAGACGACCGGTTCCAAGACATGGTGAGTATCAATCACGGAATGTCGCGCGCGGACTTTTTTCGCGGTCCGCCGTTACCCACCACTTTTTCGCGGCTGGTTCCACGTCGCCCATCAATCTCCAAAGAAACGATTTCAATGAGCGCCAATTCATGTGATCAGGCGACGCGTTCACCGGGTGTCTGCGTATGGACCGGGTCGCCGCCACGCGGGCAACGGAATGCGCCGACGCGCGGCGGTCGGTCCTGCGGCTGGCCGGCGCTCTGGCCCAGATTCGGCCAGCGGAGAATCAAGTGAACATCCGCGCCGCCCTGTTGGGGTTCGTGTTTCCGTGCCTGGTGGAATCCAGCTGCCCCCCGTTGCCCCAGGACGCGCGTGGCTTGCCGGAGTTGACAGATCACGGCTACTTGGAAAGCGCCGAGGGAAGGCAGGACATTCCCGTGGTCCCGAGAAGCAGCGCCACTTTCGGTTAGACGGGGATGCCGAGTGGCGGAAATCCGCCCCCGGCGCGACGCGGCATGCGGAGAAGTCCGGAATCCGGCATTTCCTGCTCCATGGGGGTTCGTCGAGCACATGCGGACGAACCGAGGGGCAATGATCCGGCCGGTGACACGCGGAGCGGTCGCATCCAGCTGCTGGTGAACCGCAGCGACGGGCTGGATTCCGGAATCCGGGCGGTGGGAAACCGAACGAACGGGGAAGTGGGTATGCCCACTTCGAACCCCCATCTGCCCGATGCCCGCTGATTCACAATCGCTTGACTCACATGCTGACTGACACCACGTGGGCTTTGCGTGCGAAGTGCTCCCGGTCGCTCCGATGGCCGCGCGCCCTCACCATGGCATTGATGCAGGAGCTGCCGCCCAGCACTTTGCCCATGTTCAATGGCATTGCACGGACATTGAGATGCGAAACGGGGGAATCCCCGGCAAGGGCAGGACATTGCGCCGTCGCGTGGCCGCCCGTCGTGGGGAGGGATGTATCGGAAGAGGGAGGCCGGACGCGACCGAGGTGTCGGCGTCCGGCGTTTTTGCGCCCGGGGCCTTATTTGGCTGCGCTGCCCGCTTCCTTGGCCGCCTGGTCGATCGTGTGGGCGACCACCTTGGGCTGCGTCATGAAGACCGCATGGCTGGCGGACACCTTGGTGATGCGCGCGTTGATGCGCTCTGCCATGTGGATGAGCATGGCCTGGTCGAACGCCTTGTCCTCGGTGGCGATGACGGCCCAGCTGGGTTTCGTGCGCCAGGCGGCCTGCGTCAGCTTCGTGCCGAACGCCGACATGTTGATGGGCACCTGCGAGTCGCGCAGGAATGCCGCGTCGGCATCCGTGGTGTCGTGCGCGAACCCGGCCTTGAACTTGGCCGGACTGATGAATCCGTAGCCGTCGTTGCTGGTCTCGATGACGAACTCGGGGGTGGGAGCGAAGCCTTCGTATTGCTGGGCGGTGGTCTCGCCTGCGTCGGGCGCGAGTGCCGACACGTAAACCAGGCCTGCCACCTTGTCGTGCACGCCGGCTTCGGTGATCACCGTGCCACCCCAGGAATGTCCGACCAGAATGGTGGGGCCATCCTGACGGTCGAGCACGCGCTGCGTGGCTTTCACGTCATCCGCGAGCGAGGTCAGCGGGTTCTGCACGACCGACACCCGATAACCGCGTGCGGTCAGCTCGTCGTAGACCGGGCGCCAGCCTGCGCCATCGGCAAAGGCGCCATGGACCAGGACGACGTTCTTTACCTGGCCGGCATCGCGAGCGGCGGCATCGGTGGCGTGGGTGGAGGGGCTGAAGCTGGCCGCCAAGGCGGCGGCGAGCACGGCGGGAATGAGCTTGAACATGGTCGTTTCCTCGAGTGATGGGTGATGGCGGAGCGGTGTGCGGCGTTGGCCGGCAGGGCTACTCTGCGCCGCACGCCCGTACCGTGGGCCACCTGTAGTCCTGATAACTTGACCTGGCGTACGGACAACACTGGAGGAGGGCGCCCAGGATCAGCGGACGATCCCGCCAGACGCATGCTTCGGGGGCGCGCATTGCCGATGCTACTCCTTGGCGCTGCTTACGCCGTCGGCACTGTTCCGCCGTCGATGATGTGCTCGGACCCTGAGATGGAGGCCCCCCGGGGCGAGACCAGGAACGCGATGAGATCGGCCACTTCGCTCGGCTTGGCCGGACGCCCCAACGGAATTCCGCCCAGCGCATCCATGACCATCTGCCTGGCACCTTCGTAGTCCGTGCCCGCATTGGCCGCGATGCCGCCGAGGAAATCGACCGACGCTTCCGTCTCGACCCAGCCCGGCGAGACGCGGACCACGCGCACGCCCTTGGAGGTCACTTCCTTGGACAGCGCCTTGCTGTAGGTGGACAACGCCGCTTTCGCGGAGGCGTAGGCGATCGTGGCGTCATGCAGCGGCAGCAGGCGTTGAATCGACGTCACATGCAGGATCACGCCGGATCCCTGCGCGAGCATCGCGGGAAGCAGGGCGCGATCCATCCGCACAGCCGACAGCAGGTTCAAGTCCAGCGCCTTGGCCCACTCCGCATCGTCCAGCTTTGCAAAGCCTCCCGCGGGCGCCGAAGAACCGCCGACCACGTTGATCAGAATGTCGACTCCACCGAGCCGTTCCCGAGCCGCCTCGACCACGTCGCGAACACCCTCGACCGTCGCGAGGTCGACCGCCACGTAGTGGACGCCATCGACAGGCTGCTTCGGCGCCGCGCGCGCGGTCGCGACGACCCGCGCATCGAGCCGGGACAGCAGTTCGACGACCGCCGCCCCGATGCCTCGCGTGCCACCCGTGACCAGGACGCGCTTTCCCGCCAGTTGGAGGTCGAAGCTCATGGCGCGACCTCCAGCGAGGCGATCTTGCCGCGTTCCAGGAGGAAGGTGTAACGCAGATCCAGCGGGCTGCCCGGGAAATCGCCCGACACCTGGCTGGTGACGACGTAGCGCCCGTCCTGGACTTCCAGCGTGCGAGGCTCGGCGGTATAGGAGTACTTGGCAGACGCCTCGTTCTTCCAGGCTTCGATCGCGGCCGCGCCAGAATGAGTCCTGCCCTCGTCGAGGACAACACCGTTCCTGGTGAAGCAGCGGGCAACCGCGTGGCCGTCGTGGCGGTCAGCTTCGAAGTAAGCCGAGATCGGCTCGGGCAGGTCCAGGTCTTTCATTGCAATGCTCCGGTTGGGGTGTGCGGAGCCAGATTGAGCCGTTTCCTGAGGTTAGAGAATCACCTATTATCCGATTAGGCTATGTAGGAATCAGTGCACAATGCGTGGCTCCGAATTTGCGGAACTCAAAGCCTTCGTGGCCGTTGTCGAGCGAGCCAGCTTCGCCCGTGCTGCCGATCACCTGGGGCTGTCGCGGTCCGCCCTCAGTCAGATCATCCGTCAGCTGGAAGCCCGGCTCGGCGTCCGCCTGTTGAATCGCACCACCCGCAGCGTCTCACCGACCGAGCCCGGACGGCGGCTGCATGAGCGCATGGCCCCGATGCTTCGCGACATGGACGAAGCCGTGGCGCAGGCGGTGGGCACGAGTGCACGTGCGGCAGGCACCTTACGCATCAACACGCTGAGCATGGCGGCGAAGCGCGTGCTCGCGCCGCGGCTGGGGCGTTTCGCGCAGGCCAATCCCGATGTCGTACTCGACATCGTCATCGACGACGGCCTGAGCGACATCGCGGGAGAGGGGTTCGATGCCGGCATACGGGTGGGCGGCCGGCTGCAGAACGACATGGTGGCGGTCCGGCTGACGCCAGATTTCGAACTGCTCGCGGTCGCTTCGCCCGATTACCTTGCCCGGCATGGCGAGCCCAGGACGCCGGCGGATCTGAGCGGCCATGCCTGCATCAACTGGCGCTTCCCCGGCAGCGGCAAGGTCGCGGGCTGGCCATTCAGGAAAAAAGACAAGGCGATAGAGTTCTTCGGCCAGGGAAAGGTGATCTCGAACCATCAGGACATCATCGTGCCAGCCGCGCTGCAGGGAC
The DNA here is from genome assembly GCF_051953815.1 of Pseudoxanthomonas sp. Classification (GTDB taxonomy): domain Bacteria; phylum Pseudomonadota; class Gammaproteobacteria; order Xanthomonadales; family Xanthomonadaceae; genus Pseudoxanthomonas_A. The sequence continues at coordinate 21,549 of NZ_JBQCIJ010000034.1, forward strand.
TCGGGATCCTGTATGCCTACAACGACGACGATATCGCGGAAGCGCTGAGGGACGGACGCCTCAAGCGCGTGCTTGCAGACTGGTCGCCGACGGTGCCCGGTCTCTTCCTCTACTACTCGAGCAGGCGCTACATGCTGCCGGCGCTGCGTGCCTTTATCGACTGTCTGCTTGATCGAGACGTTGGTGGTGAAGCGCCTTCCAGGTCGGGCACTTCCCGCTGACCGACGCGATGGCGGTCCATGTCCTCCCGATGCCTGCGGCAGGAACCGGACCACAGACAACACAGCTCAGGACCCAGGCGCTGGATAGGCGCGATCCGCTCTGACGCTGAGTCGCACTTCCGTGCCTCCGCCGGGCCTGCGGGTGACGGAGAGCCTGGCGCCTATCATGGAAGCGCGTTCGTGCATTCCACTCATGCCCCAATGGCGTTCGGTGCTGATCTGATCCTTGGCGATGCCCAGACCGTCGTCCTGGACCATCAGCACGACGGCGGTGTTGCCGTATTCGAGGAGGATGTCCAGGCGGGTGCCTTTCGAATGGAGGCAGGCGTTGGTGATCGCTTCGCGACCGATCTGACGCAATTCCTCGTACGCGAGGAAATTCAGTGGCCGGGGCGGGTGGGGTACCGAAAAATCGCACAGGAGCTGGTGATCCGTCGCCATCTCCTGAGCGTACTGACGAAGATAGTCGGACAGATCCATCGTGCTCGCGGCGGGATCGCGCAGCAAGTGGATCCGGTCACGGCCTTCCCGGATGGCTTCCTGGGTGCGGTCCAGGACACGCTCCATCTGCTGGCGCAGCACGGCGTCGGGTGGAAGCTTCGAGGCCAATGCCTGGAAACTCAACAGCGTGCCCTGCATGCCCTGGAGCAAAGTGTCATGCAGGTCGCGGGCGATTCTGTTTCTTTCGGCAAGCTGGGCATCGAACCGGTCCCGCAGGCGGGCCGTCTCGTAGCGCAGCCGCAGTGCGTAGAGGCCCCACAGGGCCAGCGCCAACGCGCCGAGCATCAGGGCCTTGAACCAGAACGACTGCACGAATGTCGGCGGTACCTTGATTGCAAGGGTGGCCCCCTCCTTGTTCCATACGCCGTCATTGTTCGCCGCAATGACATGGAACCGGTAGTTGCCCGGTCCAAGATTGGTGTAGATCGCCTGGCGCCGATTACCGGCATCTATCCAGCCGTCGTCCACGCCCTCCAGTCGATAGCGGAACCGGACCCGTCTGGGCACGGCGAGGCTGAGCGCCGTATAGTCGATTTCAATCCGCGACGCGCCGGCGGGAAGACTGGCCGCCCCGGGATCCCGGATTTTCCGCCCTCCATACACCAGGCCAACGATCTTGACCGGAGGAGGCACCGGATTACGGGCTAGGCGTGTCGGCAGAATCTCGGCCACGCCGTCGGTCGTCAGGAACCACAGCCTGCCGTCGCCGCCGCGGGCGGCGCTGTTCCTGGCATAACCCGGCGCGGGAGGAGCCCGCAGACCGTCGTCGAAGTTCATCACCTCGACTTCGAGAGGCCGCAGCGGATTGTCGAAGCTGCGCATGAAGGCTTCCAGGGGCACGCGGACGATGCCCGCCCGGGATTGCAGCCAGAGATGACCGTCCTGGCTTTCCACGATTCCGGTGATGCCCTGCAGCCAGGCGTCCTGGCGCCTGAGCAGCGATATCTTTCCCTCCCGGAGACGGGCCACGCCACCGAGACTGGCCACGATCACATCTTTGCCGATCGGGTACAGCACCATGACTTCGCCACCCGGGATATCGGCGTTCGGCCATAGCATCCGCGGGGTGGAAGAAGTGAGGTGCATCAAGCCTTGCGAGCGCATGTACGCCAGCAGGCCTCCCCCAGGCGCCGCGATCAGCGCCGGAATCTTCAATGGGCCGTCCGGTCCGTCGGCAAGACTCTCAATCCATGCGCCCTGCTCATAGCGCATCAGGCCCCCGCTGACGCGACTGAACCAGAGTTTTCCGTCCGGGGTTGCCACGCAATCCAGGGCCGCGCGGCGCTTGTCGGGCGTGGGCATGCGTTCGAAACGACCCTGCTTGCCGCTAAACAGCGCGTCGCCCGTCTTCAGCCAGACGATGCCCTTTTCGTCCTCGCACAGTGCCTGTGGATTCTTCAAACCATCCAGCAGCCTGGTCGCCGCACCGCCCGGGGCGATGCGGAACAAACTGTCCGAATCGGCGATGTAGACAGTGCCGTCGCGCGCAGCCATCAACACATAGCCGAACGGCGAGTGGGACGGCACGTTGGTGGCGGGACGAATGTTGGCGGGACGGAAGCGATCCAGGCCCGCGCTTGTGCCGACCCAGATGTTGCCTTCGCGATCCTCCAGGATGGCCTGGGCCCTGTCGGAGGACAGGCCTTCTTTCGCGGTGAAGCTTTCCTCGACGGGATGTCCTCCCGCATACAGGCTTTGTGGCTGGGCGATGCGATAGATCCCCGCCGAGTAGGTGACCCCCCAAAGCGCGCCATCCCGATCGAACAGGAAGGTCCGATAGGAGTGTGCGGCCGATGCAACCGGCACTGCGGGAGCGTTGGGCAGTTCGCCCGCTCCGCCGGGCGCCTGCGGCAAACGGCGTGTTCCGCTGAAAGCGCTCGACCGCCAGATGCGCCCGGCGCGATCCGTCCCCAGTCCGAAGTTGTCGCCCTGCGCATCCACGGTGGCGATACCGGCGTCGCGGAATCGGCGCTGTCCCGGCGGCAGGGCCAGAGTCCTCTTCCTGTCGCCCAGCCATAGGCTGCCGTCCGCGGCCTCCGCCATCGACCAAGCGTAGTTGGCTTCAAAACCCCAGTCCGCCCCGATGTGTTCCCACCGGTCGCCGCTGAAGCGCATCAGCGGATGCCGGGTATTCCCGGTCATGGCCCAGATCGCGCCGGTGCGATCCTCGACAAACCGGAATATCCATCGGTCGCTCGACGGCGGAGAACGATCCACCAGCGTGTGGCCTCGCAATACCGCCGCCCGCCCGGACTGATAGCCAATCCACAGATCCCCGTTGCGCGCGACCATCAGCGCCGAAACCGGCTCGTTGCCCGTTGCTCCCGCGGACACAGGCTCCAGCTCGAACCGCACGCCATCGAAGCGATGCAGGCCCGCATCGCTGCCGATCCACAGAAAGCCATCCGGCGTCTGTGCCAGCGCATAGATGCCCGGCGGAACACCATCCTCGGCAATCCAGCGATTGTGCTTCAACTGGACGAGGGCCACGTTCGGATCCAGCGCCCATGCCGGCGCGGCGCATTGAAACAGACCAAGTGCACCCAGCAGGATCGTCAATAGACAGCGCACAATGTGGCAGCCCTCCCGCAGGCAGCCTGATTCTTGACCATCGGCATGTCAGCCCGGTCTTTCCCCCGGATCCCCCGGCGCATTCTAGCCCGTAACGAAAAAACGCATGCCACCGGGCCACGGAGGTTGGAGGGCTTTTCTCGCGCACCCTTTGGCCAACGATGTCCTGGCAACGCCCTCCCTGGTTGCGGTCGTCACCGGCGAAGAATGCAAAGGGCCACGCCCGTTATTCCGGAGCCCGGCTGGAGTCGGGATGCGGGTGACCTCGGGAGAAGGATCTTGCTCCGGAAGCGACGGAGGCATCTCGCCCGTGCGTGCCGCAGGGTGGCATCGGGTGCTCATCCGGAAATGCCACGGGTGACGCCTTTGCGGCTATTCAATCCGACGCAGGGTGATGCCCCCGCGCGGGAGGAACGCGGGCCACGGCGCCCGCCGCCCGCCGTGCGGACGAATCACCGTACGTCGAGGAGATCAATGAAAGAGACCGACCGGGCATCCCCGGTCGCCGAACACATCAAGTGATCCCGCCGTCCTCGATGGAATTGGGCCGTGCCCGCGCTATCGCGCCGACGGCCGGTGACGCGTGCCGCTCGCCGCGATGGCAGTGCTTCCTGCCCTGGGACCCCTGCATGCGGTGAAGGCAGAGACGTTGTTCCGCGTCCCTGCCCGGAATGCCTCACAAAGGAGTCGACAAAGGTGCGCGAGCCCGGCTCGGGCGCAGCAACCGACGGGCCTGCAGGACCCCATAGACCGCGAAAACCAGAAAGGTCGCACCGACCAATGCAGAGAGAAGGGGGTCTTCGGGGCCGCTCAGCAGCGGCTTTCCCGCCGGCAAGCGGGTGAGGGTTTCGTTGTAGCCGGGGATGAAATGGAAGAACACGGTGGCCGTGTACGCCAGCGCCGCGAGGCAGCGGCGCATGCCGTGGGCCGCCGCGCCCCGGTCGAGCATCCAGGCCACCAGCAGGACCAGCAACGTCGCTATCCCCAAGGCGTGGGCCTGGCTGAAACCGCCGTGGCGCACGATGAAGAAGCCGGTCACGCAGGTCGCGATCGTCCCGAACACGTAGATTTTGCCGTTGGGGCTGGCGTAGCGGATGTCGCCGTGCCGCCACAAGCCGTAGAGGCCTGCCAGCAGCGATACCAGGCTGACGGCGGTATGAAACAGGCCAAAGGGCGTTATTCCGGACATGGTTTTATCTCCAGAGAAGGGAGCCCTTGCGTCGGCGTCAGGAGAGGAGATCGGCCGCCGCAAGGGCGAGGGACACTGGGCCGGCGGAACGTCGGCGCCGTGGGACGGTTTCGACTATTGATTGGGCGTGCCGGGCAAACGCAGATCACCGGAAGCGATCTTGAACACATCCGCCACACACAACAGCGGCGCGTGCACGCTGGCATTGACGCGGAGACCGGCGGTGACGCCGTCAAAATGCCCGGCGGTGACCACGCCGATGTCGTCGAACGGCACCTTCACCTCCACCGTTTCCGCCGACAGGGTCGGACTCCAGCCCGGGCTGTCCAGGAGCATGGGAAAGCCCGGCCAGGTCTTGGGGAGCCGGGGCTTCTGACCGTCCGGAATGTCCACCACCGCAAGCGCGCCGGGACCGCAGGCGTCATTCGGCTTCAGCACTACCCAGTGGCTGTGCCACAGGTTGCCGTCATTGTCCCGCTTGCCGTCGCCGTTCTCATCATAGAGCGGCGTATCGTCGAAGTCCGGATGGGAGGTGACGGCCATGGCCAGGATGCCCGTGCCACGTTCGAAACCGACCTCGAACGGATCGATCGTCGTGGGCCAGACATAGGAGAACACATCGCTGCCGGCGAGCTTGCCGGTAGCGGCTGGCGTTGTCTGGCCGGCCTTGCCGGACACGGCCATGTGAAAAGTGGCGACGTTGCCTTCGGTGGAAATCTTGGTGTGGACGATGTCGAAATCGGCGACGACCTTGGCGCTGGCCGGGCTCTTCAGGCCGCCGGCGTGCTTGCCTGCCTCATGAGCGGAGGCGGGTGGCGAACAAAGGACTGCGAGCAGCGCGGCGAATGGAACAATCCGGGCATGGAGGTGCATGGGGTTTCTCCGGGTTACCAGCGGAACATGGGCAGGGGATTGAGGGGGTGGCGCATCAGTCTCAGAAGGAACAACTTCAACAACAGCCGATGGAATCCGGCATCCGGGAAATACGCCATGACCTGGGCGACCGCGTGGCGCGACAGGCCAAACCGGATCCACCCCATGGACACGTCCACCCAATCCGCGCGCCGGAACAGTTCCACCGATGGCGGTAGTCCGCGACATTGCGTGAGCTTGTGGTGATTCCGGATCATCGCGGCAATCTCCTCGGACCACGCCGCCCGATCGCTTTCCACCAGGTAGGCCGCTGCAAGCAACAGGGAGGGCGGCAGATAGTCGAACGTGCCCGCGGTCCAGATGCCGATGTCGTGATAGGCCGCGGCAATCACCACCTTGTCGAGTTCGAATGCCTCGCCGCTTCCGAGCAGGCTGTGAAAGTTGACGACCCGGTAGGTGTGGTTTCGATAGGCCTCGAAATCGGCGCCCAGCGCATCGGCGTGGCGTTCGAGCAGCGCGTCCAGGCAGGGAACGTTGACCAGCATCCGTATGCTCCTCGACGTTGGGGGGCGCAGTGGGAGATCGTCTGTCCGACCCGCATGTTCCTGCCTCCTGCGAAGGCTAGGACGACGCGGGGAGGAGGGGGATCGGACATCCATGCCGGGAATGGCTCCCCCATTTGGGGGGCATGGCCACGCCAGTGCCCACGCTGCCCCGCCCGGGCCGGTTCGGTGTCGGATCCGATGGACACGGGGGACGGGCGATTTCCTTGCCCGCCCACAAGATTTATCCTGCGCGAACAGCCGCCCTATGGCAGTCCCGGAAAGACTGCGTCCGCCATGCCGATCCGCATCCTGGCCATCGACGATCATCCGATACTGCTTGAGGGCCTGGTTGCGATGCTGGCGGCCGAGCCGGATCTGGAAGTGGTGGGAGGCGCGGCCGACGCGGAGACGGGCCTGGAACTGTTTCGCGCCCTGCTGCCCGACATCACCCTGATGGATCTGCAGATGCCCGGCATGGGGGGACTGAAGGGGGTGTGCGCGCTGCGCACGGAGCACGCGGCGGCCAAGGTCATCGTGCTGACCACTTTCCGCGGCGATGCCAATGCCCGGGAAGCGATGGCGGCCGGCGCGGCCGGCTACCTGCTCAAGAGCGCGCTGCGCTGTGAACTGATCGGCTGCATCCGCAAGGTCCACGCGGGCGGACGATACGTGTCCCCCGAGGTCAGCGCGGACATCGCGATCCACCTGGGCGAGGAAACCCTGACCGCGCGGGAGCGGAGAATCCTGGAATTGCTGGCCGAAGGGCTGGAGAACAAGCGCATCGGCACGCAGTTGGACATCTCGCCGGAAACGGTCAAATCCCACCTTACCCGGATCTTCGAGAAGCTCGGTGCGCGCAATCGCACCGAAGCCATCCGCATCGCCACACGACGCGGCCTGCTGGGGCAGATCCTCCCCTGAGTTCCTCCCCCGGATGGGGGAGGACGCTCCCCACCACTTGAGGCAAGACACCTTCAGGCGGGGTAGCCAAGCTGATGCCCATCCCCCGCCTTGCGGCCGCAGCCGGCCCGAGGAACATGCGATGAGCAGACGCCTGACCCATGCCAACGGTTGCCCGGTGGCGGACAACCTCAACATCCTCACCGCCGGCGCACGCGGGCCGGCGTTGCTGGAGGACGTGTGGCTGCTGGAGAAACTCGCGCATTTCGATCGCGAAGTCATACCGGAACGGCGCATGCATGCGAAGGGCGCGGGCGCCTATGGAACCTTCACGGTCACCGGTGACATCACCCGCTATACGCGAGCCCGCCTGTTTGCCGAGATAGGCAAGCGCACACCGGTGTTCGTGCGTTTTTCGACCGTCGCCGGCGAGCGCGGAGCCGCCGACGCCGAGCGTGACATACGCGGATTCGCGGTCAAGTTCTACACCGAGGAAGGAAACTGGGACATCGTGGGAAACAATACCCCGGTGTTCTTCTTCCGCGACCCGCTGCGGTTCCCCGATCTGAACCATGCGGTCAAGCGGGATCCCCGCACCGGGATGCGCAGCGCCGCCAGCAACTGGGATTTCTGGACGCTGTTGCCCGAGGCGCTGCACCAGGTGACCATCGTGATGAGCGATCGCGGCATTCCCCACAGCTATCGCCACATGCATGGCTTCGGCAGTCATACCTTCAGCCTGATCGACGCCAGCGGGAGCCGGGTGTGGGTGAAGTTCCATTTCCGCAGCGCCCAGGGCATCGAGAATCTGGAGGACGCCCAGGCCGCCGCCGTCATCGGCGCGGATCGCGAAAGCCACCAGCGTGACCTGTTCGATTCCATCGAACGTGGCGAGCATCCCCGCTGGACGCTCCATGTCCAGGTGATGAGCGAGACCCAGGCCCGCACGCACCGGCACAATCCATTCGACCTCACCAAGGTCTGGCCGAAATCGGAGTTTCCGTTGATCGAGGTCGGCGTCCTGGAGTTGAACCGGAACCCGGAAAATTTCTTCGCCGAGGTGGAACAGGCCGCGTTCTCCCCCGCGAACATCGTGCCTGGCATCGGCTTTTCACCTGATCGCATGCTGCAGGCGCGGCTGTTTTCCTACGGGGACGCGCAGCGATACCGCCTGGGGGTGAACTTCGCCCACATTCCGGTCAACGCGCCACGCTGTCCGTTCCACAGCTATCACCGCGACGGCGCCATGCGCGCCGACGGAAACCTGGGCCGGACACCCGGCTACTTTCCCAACAGCCTGGGCGAATGGCAGGACAGTCCGGAACAGGAAACGCCGCCGCTGCCATTGGAGGGCGAGGCCATGCACTGGGATCATCGCGTGGACGATGACCACTTCGAGCAACCGGGCGCGCTGTTCCGCCTGCTGACACCGGATGAGCGGCAGCGCCTGTTCGCCAACACCGTCCGCTCGCTCGGTGATGCGCCGCCCGCGGTGAAGCAGCGCCATATCCACAACTGCTGGCGCGCCGACGCGGCCTATGGCGAGGGCATGGCGCAGGCGCTGGGCATGGCAAGGCCCCAGGCGGAGCCGGCCTGACCGCTTCACAACCTCAAACACGGAGGATACCGATGAAACCCGCAACTCCGTCCGCCATCGATGCCGAACGCCGCGCGCTGCTCATCGGCGTCGCTTCGATCGCCGTCGCATCGCAGCTACCGCTGGCGGCCTGTTCGCAGACGCCATCCAACCCGGCCGTTTCGGCCGCTTCCACACCCAAGCCCCCGGAGCGCAGGAACATGAGCACAGTGACCACCCAAGACGGCACCCAGATCTTCTACAAGGATTGGGGAACCGGGCAGCCCATCGTCTTCCATCATGGCTGGCCGCTCAGTGCCGATGACTGGGACGCCCAGATGATGTTCTTCCTGTCGAAGGGATACCGCGTCATCGCGCACGACCGGCGCGGACATGGCAGGTCGTCCCAGACCGACAGCGGCAACGAGATGGACACCTACGCGGCCGACGTCGCGGCCCTGGTCGCCCATCTGGATCTCAAGAACGCGATCCACATCGGCCACTCCACCGGCGGCGGCGAGGTGGCCCGCTACGTGGCCAAGCACGGCGGCGGTGGCCGGGTCGCCAAAGCGGTCCTGATTGGCGCGGTCCCCCCCATCATGGTCAAGAGCGCCGCCAATCCCGGCGGCCTCCCGCTGGAAGTATTCGATGGCTTCCGCGCGGCGCTGGTGGCCAATCGCGCGCAATTCTACGTGGACGTTCCGGCCGGGCCGTTCTATGGCTTCAACCGCCCCGGCGCGAAGGTATCGCAGGGCGTCGTCGACAACTGGTGGCGACAGGGCATGGCCGGCGGAATCAAGGCGCAATACGACTGCATCAAGGCGTTCTCCGAAACCGACTTCACCGAAGACCTCAAGAACATCGAGGTTCCCACGCTGGTGATGCACGGCGACGACGATCAGATCGTGCCCATCGCCGATTCGGCACTGCTCTCGATCAAGCTGCTCAAGAAGGGAACCCTCAAGGTCTATCCCGGCTTGCCGCATGGGCTGTGCACCACCCATCCGGATACGGTCAACGCCGACCTTCTCGCGTTCATCCAGTCGTAACGGCACCGCCGCCCGCTGCCGCCGGCAGCGGGTGGCACTCCGCCTGCGAGGCCCGCAATGCCACATGTACCGTTCGCCAGAGCGATGATCCTGCTGGGCCTCGGCCTGATGAGCGCCGGCGCCCTGGCCCAGGCGATCCGGGGGCCGGCCCGGCTGCCGGTGCGCCTCTTCGCGTTGCTGCCGGAGGATTTCAGGCATCCGGAAAGCCTTGCCGCGGATCCCCTGACCGGCACCATTTACGTCGCGTCGTTCGACGCGCGGGAGCCGGAAAGCGCACGCAACAACCAGGTGCTGCGATTGTCCAGCGATGGAACGGTGCTGGCGCGTCGCGCACTCGGGGCAACTCCGGTCACGGGATTGGCGTTCTCCGATGGCTACCTGTACTTCCTGAACTTCGGGCAATCGCGTCTGCAGCGTCTTCCCGCCGGATTCGACGCCGGATCAAAGGTCGAGGAGGTGGCTTCATTCGGCGCATTGGACCCGGCGTCGCCGGGGACCCGTCACGTCGACAACCCCGACGGCAGCAAGGACGCTATCCAGTACGGTTCAAGCGGATTTCCGGCGGTCAACGGGATGGTGTTCGATCGCGCCGGCAATCTGTATGTCTCGGATTCGTTCCAGGGCGCCCTGTACCGGATTCCGAATGCGACGAATTGCCGGCCCTGCCATGTCGAGGTGGTGCTTCACGATCCTCTTCTGGCGACCACGGCGCAGCTTCCCTTCGGGGCAAACGGATTGGCCCTCGGCGAGGATGAAGGGACGCTCTACATCAACAATGCCGGAGACGGCCGGATTCTCGCGCTGAACCTGGCCGACGGCGCATTGAAGGTCTTCGCGGAGGGCGTGCACGGGGCGGATGGATTGCTGCTCAAGGACGGCCTCCTCTGGGTTTCGGCCAACCAGGACGACACCGTCATCGCGATCGATGGCGATGGCCGCGAGTATGCCCGGGCCGGAGGATTCCTCGGCATCCGGGCGGATGGGTCCCCGGACGGACTTCTGTTTCCCGCGGCTTCGATTGCGCTGGGACGGCGCATGGTGGTCGCCAATCTGGCGCTCCCCATCACCGACCGCGCGGGCGACGAGTGGGAGGAGTCCGTATCCAGGTGGAATCTGATGACATTCGATCTTCCCGACGTGGGAAGCGGAATTCACAAGGTGGGGCAGACAAAATGAGCGGAACGCACGCTTCGGATGGGTACCCGCGGGACAGGACCGCGATACTGCTGGTCGACCCGTACAACGATTTCCTTTCGGAAGGCGGAAAGCTGTGGCCACGCGTTTCCGAGTTGGCCACCCGGTTCAATCTGCTCGCGAACATGCGGTCGGTGCTGGGCGCCGCCCGAGCGGTGCCGCTGCCCGTGTTCTACGTGCCCCATCATCGGTCCGAGCCCGATGATCTCGCGCACTGGGACCATCCGACCCCATATCAGATGGGCGCTTCACGAGCGCAGGTTTTCGCCAAGGGAACCTGGGGAGGCGAGTGGCATCCGGACTTTCTTCCCCAGCCGCACGACATCCTGATAAAGGAACATTGGGGCGGCAGCGGATTCGCCAACACCGACCTTGACTTCCAGCTCAAGCAGAAAGGCGTCACGCACGTCATCCTGATAGGGCTCATCGCCAATACCTGCATCGAGACCACCGGACGATTCGCCTCCGAACTGGGCTATCACGTGACCCTGGTCCGCGACGCGACGGCCGCCTTCAGCGAAGCGGCGCTGCATGCGGCCCACGAGATCAACGGACCCACCTACGCGCATCGGATCTGCACCACGGAAGATCTGATCGTCCTTCTCTCCGCCCGGGCCGGGAACTGATACCGGGGATGCCGGATATCGAGGTGCTTGCAATGAACCAGACCCCCTTCGTTGACTCCATCTGCCAGGCCACGGTGAATGCGCCGATGGAGGCGATCGATCTCACCACCTGGTTGTTCACCCTGGGCGACGCCGAGTACCAGGCGTGCTCGAAGGCGCACATCGCCGCCGGTTCGAGTGTCCGTGCCGATGGACGCAGGGTTTCCGTGAACGTCGAGATGCCCGGCGACACCTTGATGGTCCAGCATTACGTCGAGGACCTGGCGGAACGCGGACGTTGCCGGGTGGATTCGGTGACCGATGCGCTCACTCCGTTGGGGAGAACGCAGTGGCGGGTCGTCTGGCAGTTGTCCCTCGCACCGTCCGGCCCGGACTCGTGCGTCCTGACGAACCGGTTCTCGGTCCATGCGACCGAACACTTCCTGGGATTGCTGAACGCCCACGGGGCGACCTTGGAGATGGCCGCGCCGGCGGCCCAGAAAGTCGCCGACGAGCACAACCGGGAAGAGGCGCCGCTGTTCGCATCGGACATCGAGCGAAAGGCGCGTCAAGGCATATGGACGCTGGCGCCGTCGAGTCAAACGGCCGGCCACGCGGGAGACGGGACATGAAGGCCCTGGTGACGGGCGCATCGTCCGGCATCGGAGCCGCCTATGCGGCGCAGCTGGCGGCGCGCGGCCATCCCCTGGTGCTGGTGGCTCGCGACGAGGCGCGCCTGACGGCGCTTGCTTCCGGGCTGGCGAACGAACATGGCGTTGCCGTCGACGTGCTGCCCGCCGACCTCGCCCGGCCGGCCGGCCTGGAAGCGGTGGAAGCCCGGCTCTCCCGGGATCGGGAAATCACCTGGCTGGTCAACAACGCCGGGATATCGGCCGGAGGCCAGTTCACGTCACTGACGGTCGGCCAGGTGGATCAGATGGTCGCGCTGAACGTGCTGGCGGTTACCCGGCTGGCGCTCGCGGCGGCCCGCCGATTCGCCGAAGCAGGCGGCGGCACGATCATCAATATCTCCTCGGTGACGGCGCTTCTGCCCGAGAAGTTCGAACCGGTCTATCTGGCCACCAAGGCCTACGTTCTGTCACTGTCGCAGGCCATGCACGGGAGCCTGGCCGGGCAGGGCGTCCGCATCCAGGCCGTGCTTCCGGGAGTGACCCGGACCCGCATCTGGGGGGAGTCGCTGGAAAACGTCCCCGCCGAGATGATCATGGAAGCCGATACCCTGGTCATGGCGGCGCTCGCGGGGCTGGAGGCCGGCGAGCGGGTGACGATCCCGTCACTGGGAGATCTGACCTATTGGGACAACTACGAACGCGCCAGAACGCAGCTGGCTCCCTATCTCTCGCTCCGCCTTCCTGCGGACCGCTATCGGGTGCGATCCGGTGACGGCCCCGGTGAAGGGTGCTGACGCGCAAAGCGGTGCTCATGCCGGGTTGCCGTGCACCGCCCTGGCATGAGCCGTCCGGACGTCGACTCCATTGCTATCGCGTGGCTTGCACTCGAAACTAGCTGCGCTTCAAATGTGAAATTAAATACTTTGAAATCAAATACTTGCATGTAGTTCGTCCTCTTCCTATGTTCGTGGCCCGAACCATCAGGGGTTCGGACGCAGGGTGCTTCGCGCCCTGCCATCGACTAAGGGGAAGTCATGCAAGTCCATCACGTATCAGGTCGTCGCCCCATCGGCGCGGCCGTCGCCTTCGCTGTCGCGATGCTTTCCTTCCATGGGCCGACGTGGGCGCAGGAAGAGAGCGGCACATCCGACGACGGGCCATCCACCACCAGCCTGGACAAGGTCACCGTCACCGGCTCCCGCATCAAGCGGGTCGACATCGAAGGGCCTTCGCCGGTCACCGTCATCACCGCGGACGACATCCAGAAGGAAGGGTTCTCGACGGTCTATGAAGCACTCGCCACGCTCAGCCAGTTCACCGGCAGCGTGCAGAACGAGCTCAATCAGAGCGGCTTCACGCCGAATGCGCAGTTCATCAACCTGCGCAGCCTGGGCCCGGGTTATCAGCTGGTCCTGCTCAACGGCAAGCGGATGGCCGACTATCCGATGCCCTACAACAGCCAGTCCAACGCCGTCAGCCTGAGCAGCATTCCGGCGGCAGCGGTGGAACGCATCGAGATCATGACCGGTGGCGCCTCCGCCATCTATGGTTCCGATGCGGTGGCGGGCGTGATCAACATCATCACCAAGTCCAATTTCGAAGGCGACTCGCTGTATGTCCGGGGCGGCACGACCACACGCGGCGGCGGCGATACCGGCCTGTTCCAGTGGACCGGCGGCAAGACGGGCGAACGCTGGAACCTGATCTACGCGCTGGAATACTTGAACCGTGAATCCATCCTCGCGTCGCAGCGCGATTTCATGGATTCCTATCATGACAACCCGAGGTACCGGGACGACCCTCAGAATGCGACCGCCGCCAGCGGCGTCTATCTGTACCGGAATGGCGCGGGTTATGTCTGGCCCGACGCGAACGGTAAACTGTCCGGGTCGGTGGACGCGCTGCGCTCGGCGTGCGCGGCGACGTCCCCGGACTTCCAGCCTTACCGATCCGCGCGCAATGTCGCCAACGAGAACCGTTGCGGCTACTTCGGCTATCCGGCCACGCAATCCATCCAGAACGGTTTCGACAAGGCGTCGGCCTACCTGTCCGGGACGCTGGATTTCGGCCAGGACCTCCAGGCCTACGGTCAACTGCTGTACACCCGCTCGAAGAACACCGGCGCGAGCGCGACGCGATTCTGGCAGACCGCCGGTTGGGTGCACGATCCGGATCTCGGATACCTGCAGGCGCAACGCATCTTCACGCCCGCCGAGACCGGAGGGTCGCAGAAGTCCGTCTTCAAGGAAGAATCGCTCAGCCTGAATCTGGGACTGCGCGGCACGTGGTGGGACGGGCGTTTCGATTGGGATGCCGGCATCTCGCACTCGCGCTACGACATGACCCTGGAGGTGCCGTACTTCACGACGGACCGCATCAACGACTACTTCTTTGGCGACCTGCTGGGATATGTCGGGGCGGCCAGATACCCGAGTTATCACGTCCGGGTGGATCGCCTGTTCAGTCCGATGTCGCCGTCGGACTACCGCTCGTTGATCACGACCGTCCATTCGACGGCCGAATCCCAATCCACCCAGGGCCAGTTCACCCTGACCGGCGATCTGTTCGATCTGCCGGCCGGGCCGGTCGGCGTGGCGTTCGTGCTGGAAGGCGCGCGCCAGAAGTACGCGCTCAACCCGGACCCGCGCAGCGCCACCGATTACACCGGCAAGGACAGCATCTACAACCTGACCAGCACGCGGGGTGGCGGAAGCCGGGATCGCTACGCGCTCGGCCTGGAGTTTGGCGTGCCCATCCTGCACAACCTGAAGGCCAACCTGGCCGGGCGCTATGACCGCTACGACGACCAGACCGACGTGGACGGCGCGTTCACCTGGCAGGCAGGCCTGGAGTGGCGTCCCGTGAGTTCGCTATTGTTGCGTGGCACCCACGCGACCAGCTTCCGGGCGCCCGACATGCACTATGTCTATGCGGGAAACTCGGGCGGCTATACCTACATCACCGACGCCTACCTCTGCCGGATGAAGGGCATCGACCCGACCTCTCCGGATTGCTCCGGCCCCGATTACAACTACCAGGTGTTCCGCACCTACGAGGGCAGGAAGGATCTGGCGGAGGAAGAGGGCCGCTCCAGCACCGTGGGCGTGGTCTGGGACGTGATGAGCCAGATGTCCGTCAGCCTGGACTACTACAGCATCAAGCTGGAAAACCAGGTGGGCGAAATCGATTCCGACTATCTGATGCGCACCTACGCCGACTGCCGCCTGGGCACGGACATCCGCGGCAACCCGGTGGACGGCGGTTCGCCCTCCTGCTCCCACTTCATGGGTCTCATCAGTCGTGACGAGTCCTCACTGGGCAACGGCAAGGTGGACCGTTACTCCGCCTATCCCGTCAACCAGTCGATGATCCGTTCGGACGGATTCGATGTCACCTGGAAGTACACGCTGGACACGGACCGCCGGGGCAAGTTCAGCTTCCAGGCCAACTACACCCATGTCACGAAGCTGGATCTGCAACGCTTCGCCGACGACGAGGTGGACAACATCCGCGACAACCGTCGCTACTACAGCTTCCGCAGCCGGGCCAACTGGATGGTCGGCTGGGAGAAGAACGACTGGCAGACCAACCTGTACGGATACCGCTACGGCTCGCTGCCCAGCTGGGACGAATCCACGCGCATCGCGCCGTACTTCCTCTGGAACCTGGACGTGCAGAAGAAGATCACGCCGAAAGCCACCATCGGCGTCAGCGTGGTCAACGTCTTCGACAACCTCCATCCCCGCGATGACAGCTACACCAGCTATCCCTATTTCTGGCGGGCCTACAGCCCGGTGGGGCGCCAGGTGTTCGCCAACTATCGGTATACGTTCTGACGATCGAAGCGTTCCTTGCGGTTCGCTGGGACCCGGCGCAAGCCGGGTCTTTTTTTGCCCGGCAGAAACAGGGTAGCGGCATATTTTCGTGGCGAATGGCCGGCGCGGAAATCGTGCTTTCCCAATCTTCTACCGTCCGCTGGCCTTGCGTTTTCCCAGCGTCCCGACCGAAGCGCGCTTCACCAGCTGGTGCGGGACGACATGGTTGACCAGGGTGCGCGCCGCCGTGTCGGGGCGCCGGATCTCGCGCAGCAGGATGTCGACGGCGGCGTCGGCCATCGAGGCGACCGGTTGGTGGATGGTCGTGAGTTCGGGCCACACCATGGTAGACGCGGAGGTGTCGTCGAAGCCGACGACGGATAGATCGCGCGGCACGTCCAGGCCGCGGCGATGGGCGACGGATACCACCGCCGAGGCCATGTCGTCGTTGCTGGCGAAGATCGCGGTCGGCGGCCGGCGCAGGGCCAGTAGATTCTCGGCGGCCTCCAGTCCCGAGCGGTAGGTGAAATAGCCGGGCTGGACGAGCTTTTCGTCGAAGGCCAGGCCAGCCTCGGCCAGGGCGTCCTGGTAGCCGCGCAGGCGATGCGCGCTGGCGGTCTGGTTGGGGTCTCCCTTGATGTAGCCGATGCGGGTGTGTCCGTGCGCGATCAGGTGCGCGGTCATTTCCTGGCTTGCGCGATGGTCGTCGATGCGCACGCAGGAAATCTTCTCGCTGAAACGCGCGGAGGCGATGGACACCACGGGGACCCCGGCCTGCGCGAACTCCATGACGATCGCCTTCGATTCGCACAGCGGCGGCGGCAGGATGACACCGGCCACGCTCTTGGCCATCTGGCGGGCGGCCGCGCGCCGGCCATCGGCGTCGAGCGTGTCCCAGGTGGCGATCACCAGCTGCGCGGCCGCGCGCGCCGCGCCTCGCAATGCGCCGACCAGCAGTTCGCGCAGATAGCTGGAACTGGGATTGGTGTAGATCAAGGCGATGCAGGTATGTTGCGCGGCGGCCAACGCACTGGCGGCGAGATTGGGCCGATAGCCCAGTTCGTGCACGCTGCGCATTACCCGTTCGCGGTTGCCGTCGCGCACGCCCTCGTGGCCGTTGATCACGCGCGACACCGTCATCGGCGAGACGCCGGCATGGGCCGCGACTTCATCGATCGTGATCGCCCGCCCCTTGCGGCGGACCGACCTGCTGGGCTTGTTCATGCGGGAACTCATCGGTAGGCATTCTGTGTGATCGGGGGAGTGTCGCCACGAAACGGTCGTTATCCGCGCAAGTCAGGGCTTGGAATCGTTTTCAAAAGATTTGCGGACCATCGCTGGCCGCGCTTTTTCAAGCGCTTTCCGTGGATATGTTGCGCTGCATGGTGACAACGGCGAAGAGGCGTGATTAGTCTGCACCCCACGTAATGGTAGCGCTAACATTCGGCGATGGATACTTCCGCCAATGGCCTGCCTCTCCATCGCGCGTAGTCGCTCGACCACGTTTCAAAGCTGGAAAACCGGACCGCGCACCCGTCGGGTAGCGGTCCCGGTTCCGTCAGGAAGTACGGGCCCTGCCCGTGGGCGCCCTTGGGAGGGCGATACATCCATCGATCGTGAAAGGGGAGATCCATGAACGCGTGCAGTTTCCGTGCAACTCCAGACCTGAGGGCAAGTTCATGAGCCGGAAGTTGGCGAGATTCAAATCGAGGGCCATGTTCACCTTCGTGGGTGGCGTGCTGGTCATCAATCCCGCGTTCGGCCAGGACGCCGGCGCGCAGCAGGCCCCGCCCGCGGATGCGCAGGCTTCCCCGGCGGCCGCGTCCGACCAGGCCAAGACCCTGGACACGGTCGTGGTCAGCGGCATCCGCAGCAGTCTGGACCAGTCGATGGGCATGAAGCGCGACGCCATCGGCGTCGTGGACGGCGTAACCGCCGAGGACATCGGCAAGTTCCCCGATACCAACCTGGCCGAGTCCCTGCAGCGCATCACCGGCATCTCGATCGAGCGCCGCGATGGCGAAGGCGCGCAGGTGACGGCGCGCGGCTTCGGTCCGCAGTTCAACATGGTGACCCTCAACGGCCGCCAGATTCCCGGCGCGGACGCGTTTGGCGCGTCGGGCCAGATCCCGATCGGCGGCGTGGACGGCGGCACCCGTGCGTTCAATTTCGCCCAGTTGGCTTCCGAGGCGATCAGCGCGCTGGAGGTCTTCAAGACCGGCCAGGCCACGGTGCCCAGCGGCGGCATCGGCGCCACCATCAACATCCAGACCGACCGGCCGTTCAACCACACCGGCGTGGTCGCCAGCGCCGGCGCGAAGGCGGTCTACGACGACTCGCAGCCCTTCGACACCGACATGACGCCCGAAGTCTCGGGCATCTTCAGCTACACCAACGACGACAAGACCTGGGGCGTCGGCCTGGCGGCCAGCTACCAGAAGCGGCACGGCGGGTCGGTGCAGGCGACCGAGAACGCCTGGAACATCCAGCGCTGGACCGGCACCGACCCGGCATTGCGCGCCGGCGCCGAGGTGGTCAACGCACCGGCCATCGGCCAGCTCTACGCGATGCCCAACGATCTTCGCTATGCCTTCGCCGACTTCGAACGCGAACGCATCAATGGCCAGGCGGTGCTCCAGTTCGCGCCCATCGACAGCCTGACGCTGACCCTGGATTACACCTATTCGACCAACGAGATCTCCGAGGACCGCGGCGAGCAGACCATCTGGCTGCAGCGCGCCAACAGCTTCACCCATCTGGCCTTCGACACCAACGAGGCCGTCGCGACGCCGGTCTACCTGCGCGACATCGTCGGCTCCAAGGACTTCGGCTACGAGCAGCAGCACAACGAGCAGAAGTACAAGCTCGATTCGCTGGGCTTCAACGCCAAATGGGACGTCAGCGATCGGTTCCGGCTGAACTTCGATGCCCACAACACCAAGTCCAGCAGCAAGCCGAACGACCCCCTGACCGGCGGCGGCGCGACCTACTTCAGCCTGGCGGGCACCAACAACTGCACGGTCGGCCCGTACTGCGGCGGCAACTGGGCGCAGGAGCTGCGCTTCAACAACAGCCTGCCGCTGGGCGCCCGCACCTGGTATCCGGACGCGGCGGCGGCGGTGGCCGGCACCGGTGGCACCCTGAATCCTGACTTCCCGCCCGAGCAGTTGGGTTCGCAGGTGCTGCGCATCAACGCCCAGACCCAGGAAACCGAGATCAAGCAGGGACGGATCGACGGCGAGTTCGATTTCGAGGAGGGCCGTTTCCAGTTCGGCGTGGACTCCTCGCGGATGACGATGAGGCGCCAGCAGGCGACCGAGATGTACGCCACGCTGGGTGACTGGGGCGTGGCCAATGCCGGCAACGAGCCGGGCATGACCGATCTGCTGCGGCGGACCAGCATCATCGGCATGTTCGACGACTACAGCGCCAACGGCGCGGCGCCCGGCGCCTGGCGCGGCAATGCCAGCGATCTGGCGCGCTGGGCGGCCGGCGAGTACGGCGTGAGCAACCGTTACAACCCGCAATTGGCCGCGGACAACAAGATCGAGGAAAAGACCGACGCGGTCTACGTGCAGCTCGAAATGCAGGGAGAACTCGGCGGGATGCCCACGCAGACGCGGATTGGCGTGCGCTACGAGCGGACCGACGTGACCTCGACCTCGGCGGTGGCCGTGCCCAACGCGATCGAGTGGCAGGCCAACAACGACTTCCGCATCCTGCGCTCGGACGAGGTGCAGCCATTCAGCGAGACCAACCGCTACAGCTACCTGCTGCCGAACCTGGACTTCGGCATCGATTTCACCGATACCCTGAAGGGCCGCGCCTCGTTCAGCAAGACGATCGCGCGTCCGCCGTACGGCAACCTGTACGCCGGTCCGAATCCGAACCAGCCCACCGGTTCGATCCTGGTCAATCCGTCCACGCGCGCCGGCGGCGATGCCCAGAACCCGGCGCTGGAACCGCTTGAATCCGACAACCTGGACCTGGCGCTGGAGTGGTACTTCGCCGATGCCAGCTACGTGTCGGTGACCTACTGGAACAAGTCGGTCGACAACTTCATCGGCAACACCGTGGTCCGCGAGTCGCTGTATGGCTTGACCGATCCGACCTCGGGGCCGGACGCGCAGGCGGCGCTTGCGTTCCTGCAGAGTCAGGCGTGCGTCGGCCAGGTGACCGCCGCCGGCAACGACGTCGATGCCGCCTGCTCGGCCAACGACACCGCGTTGTTCACCGCCCTGGCGATGCTGCGCAACGCCGGCGCCACCGGTGGACTGGGCGCCTACGACGGTAGCTCGGCGCAGGTGCTGCAGATGGAGACCAACTACAACCTGGTCGGGGAAGCGGACGACCCGCTGTACATGTTCGACGTCAACCGGCCGGTCAACCAGAACAAGGCCAAGCTGCGCGGCTGGGAAATCGGCGGGCAGTACTTCTTCGGCGACAGCGGCTTCGGCCTGTTCGCCAACTACACCATCGTCAACGGCGACGTCGGCTTCGACAACACGGTGCTGGACCGCGACCAGTTCGCGCTGCTGGGCCTGAGCGACACCGCCAACCTGATGCTGATGTACGAGAAGCATGGCTGGTCCGCCCGCTTGGCCTGGAACTGGCGCGACGAGTACCTGATCGCGGCCAACCAGAACGGATCCAACCGGAACCCGTACTACGTCGAGGCGTACGAGCAGTGGGATCTCAGCGTCAACTACGCGCTGTCGGACCGCTGGTCGGTGGGCTTCGAGGCGATCAACCTGACCGGCGAGGACGTGCGCTGGCACGGTCGCTCGAAGAAGCAGGTGATCAAGCTGGTCGACCAGAGCCCGCGCTACATGCTGGGCGTCCGCTACAAGTTCTAGGGTCCAGCGAGACCGCCCTCTCCGGTCATCGCGAAGGATGGGATCGCCGTTTCGGCGGCGATCCCTTTTTCCACCCGGTCGCCTTCACCGGCGGCGGCTCTTTCCATTCCGACAGGGACGGTGCATAACTTGCGCTCGCCACCCGCTCCCGAACCGCCATGGCACGACACGAACTGTTGAACAACGTTGCGCACAAGGACCTGAGGGTCATCACCCGTTTCGGGCCGGAATTCGGCGACGACGTCGGCATGGTCACCGCCTTTCCGACCGAGTTCGCCGAGCTGCAGCGTGAATATCCGATCTTCTTCCGCCGCGATCGCGACGGCGCCTGGCAGGCGGTCGCCCTGCTGGGCTTCGAGGCACGCGAGAACCTGTTCCTGCGCGATGGCCACTGGAACGCCACCTATCTGCCGGGGATCGTCGCCAAGGGGCCTTTCCTGATCGGTTTCCAGGAGCGCGGCCTGGACGGCGAGCCGCGACGCGAGCCGGTGATCCATGTCGACCTCGAACATCCGCGCGCCAGCTTCCATGAAGGCGAAGCCGTGTTCCTGCCGCACGGCGGGCACAGTCCCTACCTGGATCATGTCTCGGCGGTGCTGCGCGGGGTCCACGACGGCATCGAGGCGGGCGCACCGATGTTTGCCGCCTTCGACGCACTGGGCCTGATCCAGCCGCTGGGCCTGGAGTTGCAGATCGATCACCAGCATCAGGTCAGCCTGACCGGCCTGTGCGGCCTGGATCGCGAACGGCTGGCCGCGCTGGACGCCGAAGCGTTGCATGGGCTGCATCGCGCCGGCTACCTGGAGGGCGCGTATCTGGTCCTGGCGTCGATGCAGAACCTGCGCCGGTTGATGGCCGAGAAGCAGCGGCGCCTGCGCCAGGCACGGGCGGCCTGAGCGATGTTGACCGCTGCCGCGCCGCTTCCGGAAATGGCGTTCGCACCCGGCGAAGACGTGCCCCTGAAGGCGCTGCTGGAAGGGGGCGAACCCGTGGTGCTGCGCGGGATCGCGCGCGACTGGGAACTGGTGCGGGCCGCCGGCGAATCGATGCGTGCCGCGATGGACTACCTGCGCGGCCAGGACAACGGCCAGCCGGTCACCTATTCGTGGGGCGCGCCGGACATCGGCGGAAGGCCGTTCTACGATGCCGCGTTCACCGGCTTGAACTGCGAGGTGCGCCGCAGCGGGCTGGCGCAGGTGCTCGACGAGATCGAAGCCTGCGCGGAGGACGCGCGGCCGCCGACGTACTACGTGGCCTCGTTGCCGGTGGACAGCCGTCTTCCGCGGCTGCGCGCCGGCAACGACCTCCGGCTCGGCGCCCAGGGAATACACGCGCCACCCAGCATCTGGATCGGCAACCGGGTGATCGCTTCGTGCCATTACGACGCCCTGAACAACATCGCCTGCTGCGCCGTCGGCCGGCGTCGCTTCACCCTGTTTCCTCCCGAGCAGATCGCCAATCTGTATCCCGGCCCGCTGACGCCGACGCCGGGCGGGCAGGCGGTCAGCGTGGTGGATTTCGAGGCACCCGACCTGCAACGGCATCCGCGCTTCGCCGAGGCCTGGGCGAACGCGCGGCAAGCGGTACTGGAACCCGGTGACGCGATCTTCATGCCGAGCCTGTGGTGGCATCACGTGCAGGGGCTGGAGCCGTTCAACGTCCTGATCAACTACTGGTGGAGCAGCATGCCGGCCTACCTGCCGACGCCGATGCATGCGCTGTACCACGCGATGTGGACCCTCCGTGACCGTCCCGAGCGCGAGAAGCGGGGATGGCGGGCGATCTTCGAGCATTACGTGTTCGCCGCCCCGGGACACGCCGGCGCTCATCTGCCGGAAGAGGCCCGCGGGGTGATGGGACCGTTGGACGAAGCGATGGCGCGGCAGTTGCGCGCCATGCTGATCGACAAACTCAATCGCTGAACGAACCGCGCGGGAAAAAAGGGAACGAACGGATGGATGCTGGACGGATACGCAAGGTGGTGATTGCCGGAGGCGGCAGCGCGGGCTGGCTGGCCGGCGCCGCGCTTGCGCACCAGTTCCGCGACCTGCTCGAGATCACCCTGGTCGAATCCGAGCAGATCGGTACCGTCGGCGTGGGCGAATCGACGGTGCCGCCCATCCGCAGCTTCCATCGCTTCCTGCAGATCGACGAGCAGGAGTTCCTGCAAGCGGTGGCGGGTACGTTCAAGCTGTCGATCTCGTTCGAGAACTGGCGTCGGCACGGCGAGCGCTACATCCATCCGTTCGGCATCACCGGACAGGGCACGCTGGTCTGCGCGTTCCATCACTTCTGGCTGGAGAGCCTGCGGCGCGGCCAGTCCTCCCGGCTCGGCGACTTCTGCCTGGAAACACAGGCTTCGCTGCTGGACCGGTTCGCCCTGGGGGGAGATCCCCAGGTCAACTACGCCTACCACCTGGATGCCGGCCTGTACGCGCGCTTCCTGCGCCAACGCGCCGAGCGCCACGGACTCAGGCGCATCGAGGGCAGGATCCGGGAAGTGCGACAGGACGCCGGCACCGGCGATGTCCGCGCGCTGCTGCTGGAAGACGGGCAGCTGATCGAGGGCGATCTCTTCATCGACTGCACCGGGTTCCGTGGATTGCTGATCGAGCAGACGCTGCGCACCGGGTACGAGGACTGGAACCGCTGGCTGCCCAGCGATCGCGCGATGGCGGTGCAGACCGAACCGACGGGCGCGCCGGTTCCCTACACGCGCGCGATCGCGCATGCCGCCGGCTGGCGCTGGCACATTCCCTTGCAGCACAGGGTCGGCTGCGGACTGGTGTTCTCCAGCCGGCACATGTCCGACGACGAAGCCAGCGCCCGCCTGCTGGCCGACGTCGGCGCGGCGCCCATCCGCGAGCCCTGGCTGGTGCCGTTCCGCACCGGGCGCCGGTTGCGGGCCTGGAACAGGAACGTGGTGTCGCTGGGGTTGGCGAGCGGATTCATCGAGCCGCTGGAATCGACCAGCCTGCACCTGGCGATGACCGCGATCGTGCGTTTGATCGAGCTCTTCCCGCTCGACGGCATCGACGAGGGGCTGGTGCGGCTTTACAACGAGACCAGCCGGATCGAGATGGAGCACGTGCGCGACTTCATCATCCTGCATTACCACGCCAACCAGCGCGACGAACCCATGTGGCGCGAATGCCGCCACATGGACCTGCCGGATTCGCTGGCGATCCGCCTGCAGGCCTGGCGCGAGCGCGCGCATGCCTGGCAGGGCGCCAATGAACTGTTCCGGGTCGATTCCTGGACCCATGTGATGCTGGGCCAGGGTTTGATGCCGCAGGCGCACCATCCCTTGGCGCGCGGCCTGGCGGATCCGGATCTGAAGCATCTGCTGGACGGCATCCGCGCGCCGATCGCGCGGGCCGTGGCGGCGATGCCGGCGCAGCACGACTTCATCCAGCGCTACTGCCCGGCGAACGCCGAGGTGTGGCGCCAGCGTCCGGCGTCGACGCGGGGTTAGGCGGACATGGCGATGCGCGAACGTCGACTCGATGGCCGTCATGCGGAGGCGGATTCCGCGTCGCAGCATGTGCCGGGGCGCGGTCGTGTATACAGTGCCCGAACGCTGGAAGCCGCGCCGTGGCGGCGGTGTTTCCGGGGGCATTCGCGGGAGCGGATTTTTTTTGCCGATGAAATGGTAGCGCTAACTTTTTGTTCCGGGGATTTCGCATGAGACTGACCGCCGGTATCGACGCG
The DNA here is from genome assembly GCF_051953815.1 of Pseudoxanthomonas sp. Lineage (GTDB taxonomy): Bacteria > Pseudomonadota > Gammaproteobacteria > Xanthomonadales > Xanthomonadaceae > Pseudoxanthomonas_A. Next base: position 45,787 of record NZ_JBQCIJ010000034.1, read on the forward strand.
GGCACGCAGAGCCTGAAAGTGGTGGTGTACGACCCGGACGCGCGCGTCGTGGTCGCCGCCGCCAGCATGCCGCTGGCGCTGACCGGCGGCGAGGACGGCAGCCGCGAGCAGGCGCCCGCGGATTGGGTATCGGCGATGCGGGAATGCTTCGCCCGGATCGACCCCGGCGTGCGTGCGCGCATCGGCGCGCTGGCGGTGTCCGGCCAGCAGCACGGCTTCGTCGCGCTGGACGCCGACGGCCAGGTGCTGGCGCCGGCCAAGCTGTGGAACGACACCAGCACGGCGGGCGAGTGCGACGAGATCATGGCGGCGGTCGGCGGCGCGCGACGCGCCATCGAACTGGCGGGCAACCCGATCCTCGCCGGCTATACCGCGTCCAAGCTGCCGTGGACGCGCAAGCACCGGCCCGAGGCGTACGCGCGGCTGGCGACGATCCTGCTGCCGCACGACTACCTCAACTTCGTATTGACCGGCCAACGCTTCTGCGAGTTCGGCGATGCGTCCGGCACCGGCTGGCTGGACGTGCGCACGCGCACCTGGTCCCAGGCGATGCTGCACGCCACCGACCCGGATCGCGACCTGGCCGCCTGCCTGCCGCCGATCGTCGCGCCGGACGCGCTGTTCGACATCGCGCCGGCGATGGCCGCGCAACTCGGCCTGCCCGCCGGCGCGAAAGTGGCGGCCGGTGGTGGCGACAACATGATGGCGGCCATCGGCACCGGCTGCGTGGCCGAGGGACGGCTGGCGATGAGCCTGGGCACCTCCGGCACGCTGTTCGCCTACGCCGACCGGCCCGTGGTCGATCCGGCCGGCGCATGGGCGGCGTTCTGTTCGTCCACCGGTGGCTGGCTGCCGTTGATCTGCACGATGAACTGCACGGTGGCGACCGAGCAGGTCGCGCGCCTGTTCGGCTTCGACACGCGTGACGGCGATGCACGCATCCAGGCGACGCCGCCCGGCGCCGATGGGCTGGTGATGCTGCCGTTCCTCACGGGCGAACGTACCCCGGATCTGCCGCAGGGCAAGGGCGTTCTGGCCGGCATGGACGTGCACAACACGACGCCGGCGCACCTGTACCGCGCCGCCATGGAAGGGGCGACCTACAGCCTGAAGTACGGCTACGACGCCTTCGTCCGCGCCGGCATGCATTTCGACCGCATCGTGCTGACCGGCGGCGGCGCCAACAGCGCGGCGTGGCGGCAACTGGTGGCCGATGTGTTCGGTTTGCCGGTGGACGTGCCGCGGCATGCCGAAGGCGCGGCCTTCGGCGCGGCGTTGCAGGCGCTGTGGGCGTGGAATCGCGCCGGTGGCGCGCAGGATTCCATCGCCGAACTCGTGCGCGCGCACGTGGCCATCGAGCCGGCGTTGTCGACCGTACCCGAACCTTCCCGCAGGGAGGCGTACGCCAGCGCCTACCGGCGCTTCCTCCAATACCTCGACGCCGTCACGCCCCTGCAACGCGGCTGACGCCTCCTCCCGGCACAACCCAAAGGAAACCCATCATGAGCACGCAGCCCTTCATTGGCGCCAAGGAATACTTTCCCGGCATCGGCCGCATCCCGTTCGAGGGCCGCGGATCCGACAACCCGCTGGCCTTCAAGATCTACGACGCGGACAGGAAGATTGGCGGCAAGACCATGGCCGAGCACCTGAAGTTCGCCGTCTGCTACTGGCACACGTTCTGCAACGCCGGCCATGATCCGTTCGGTCCCGGCACCCGGCATTTTCCGTGGGAAGCCGGTTCGCCGATGGCCACCGCCGAGGCCAAGGTGGATGCGGCGTTCGAGTTCTTCAGCAAGCTGGGCGTGCCGTACTGGTGCTTCCATGACGTGGATCTGGCGCCGGACGCGGAAGACATCGCCACCTACGAGAAGAACCTCAGGCACATGGTCGGGCTGGCGAAGGAACGGCAGCAGGCGACCGGAACGAAACTGCTCTGGGGTACCGCGAATCTGTTTTCGCATCCGCGCTACATGAATGGCGCGGCCACCAATCCGGACTTCGCCGTGGTCGCCCGCGCGGCCGTGCAGGTGAAGGCCGCGCTGGAGGCCACGGTGGAACTGGGCGGGGAGCACTATGTGTTCTGGGGCGGCCGCGAAGGCTACGCCTCGCTGGTCAACACCCACATGAAGCGCGAGCTCGCGCACTTCGCCCGCTTCCTGACGATGGCGCGCGACCATGGCCGCAGCATCGGACTGAAGGGCAACTTCCTGATCGAGCCCAAGCCGATGGAGCCGATGAAGCACCAGTACGATTTCGACAGCGCCACCGTCGCCGGCTTCCTGAAGGAGCACGGGCTGGAAAAGGATTTCAAACTCAACATCGAGGCCAACCACGCCACGCTGTCGGGCCATACCTTCGAGCACGACCTGCAGGTGGCGTCCGATCACGGCCTGCTGGGCAGCATCGACGCCAACCGCGGCAATGCGCAGAACGGCTGGGATACGGATCAGTTCCCGACCGACCTGTACGACACCGTCGGCGCGATGCTGGTGGTGCTGCGCCAGGGCGGGCTGGAGGGCGGCCTGAACTTCGACGCCAAGGTTCGCCGGGAGTCGACGGATCTGGAAGACCTGTTCCTCGCCCACATCGGCGGCATGGACGCGTTCGCGCGCGGCCTGGAGGTCGCCCATGCCCTGTTGACGGAATCGCCGTGGGAACAGTGGCGCGCCGAACGCTATGCGAGTTTCGACAGCGGCGCGGGCAAGGACTTCGAGGCGGGTGGTCTGGACCTGCCGGCACTCGCGGCGCTGGCGGCGCGCAACGGCGAGCCCCGCCAGATCAGCGGCAAGCAGGAACGCTACGAGAATCTGCTCAACCAGTACCTGTTGCGCTGAACGCGGACGCGGCCGCGGCGCGGCCAAGCACTGAACGAGGGGAGGGCGACATGAGCCAGGCATTGACGGACAACGAGAACACCCGGCTGATCGTGCTGATCAGCGTGGTGGCGACCATCGGCGGGTTCCTGTTCGGATTCGACAGCGGGGTCATCAACGGTACCGTGGACGGCCTGCAGCAGGCCTTCGGATCGAGCAAGGCGGGGCTGGGCTTCGAGGTGGCGTCGATGCTGCTGGGCTGCGCGGTCGGCGCGTTCTTCGCCGGCCGCCTGGCCGATCGCTGGGGGCGCCGCAGCGTACTGATCATTTCGGCGGTGCTGTTCCTGCTGTCGGCGTTCGGCTCCGGCGCGGCGACCGGTTCGCTGGTCTTCGTGGCCGCCCGCGTGCTGGGCGGTTTCGCGGTCGGCGCGGCCAGCGTGATGTCGCCGGCCTACATCGCCGAGGTGGCGCCGGCGCGTTATCGCGGCCGGTTGGCCACGGTGCAGCAGATCGCCATCATCAGCGGCCTGTTCGCCGCGTTCCTGAGCAACTACCTGCTGGCCAACGCCGCGGGCGCCTCCACCGGGACGCTGTGGGTCGGCCAGCCGGCCTGGCGCTGGATGTTCTGGATGATGACGGTGCCGTCGCTGCTGTTCCTGCTGCTGCTGCTGACCATTCCGGAGAGTCCGCGCTATCTGGTGGTCAAGCGCCGCAAGGACGAAGCGCTGCGGGTGCTGACCCGCCTGTTCGGCGCGGCGGAGGCGCGGGTGAAACTGGCCGAGATCGATGCCTCGCTGTCCGAGGATCACCACCGGCCGCGCCTGTCCGATCTGGTCAGCAAGGCGACCGGCAGAATCCGTCCCATCGTCTGGGTGGGCGTCGGCCTGGCCACCTTCCAGCAGCTGGTGGGCATCAACGTGGTGTTCTACTACGGCGCGGTGCTGTGGCAGGCGGTGGGTTTTTCCGAGGCCGACGCGCTGCTGATCAACGTGCTGTCCGGCGCGCTCAGCATCGGCGCGTGCATCGTCACCGTGCTGCTGATCGACCGGGTGGGACGCAAGCCGCTGCTCTGGCTGGGTTCGACCGGCATGGCGCTGGCCCTGGCGCTGGTGGTCTGGGCGTTTTCCAGCGGCGCGCTGGTGGATGGGCACCTGCAACTGCCCGCGGGCATGGGCACGCTGGCGCTGGTGGCGGCCAACGCCTACGTGGTGTTCTTCAACATCTCGTGGGGCCCGGTGATGTGGGTGATGCTGGGAGAGATGTTTCCCAACCAGATCCGCGGCTCGGCGCTGGCGGTGGCCGGCGCGGCGCAGTGGACGGCCAACTTCCTGATCACCGTCACCTTCCCGATCCTGCTGGCCGGCATCGGCCTGGCCACGACCTATGGCATCTATCTGGTGTCGGCGGTGATTTCGGTGTTCTTCGTCCTGAAGTACGTACGCGAGACCAAGGGCAAGGAACTGGAGCAGATGGAAGGATGAGCGCGCGGCGACGCCGGAACCGGAGTGTCGCGATCTTGCCGCCCGGCCCGGCGGGCGTGCGCGATGCGCTATCGGCGCCCGGGCGGCGCCACCGATTCGCGGCTGACGAGTCGGTACGGGACAACATGATCCACCAGCACGCGCGCGTTCTCGCCCTTGCGCCGGATGCCGCGCAGCAGGATGTCGACGGCGGCGTTGGCCATGGATGCGATGGGCTGGTGGATCGTGGTCAGCTCGGGCCAGACCGTGGTCGCGGCCGAGGTATCGTCGAAGCCGACCACCGACAGGTCACGGGGAACGTCCAGTCCGCGCCGATGGGCGACCGAAACCGCGGCCGCGGCCATGTCGTCGTTGCTGGCGAAGATCGCGGTCGGCGGCTTGCGGCGCGCCAGCAGTTTCTCCGCGGCCTTGAGGCCGGAGCGGTAGGTGTAGTCACCCTGCTGGACGAGATCGGCGTCGACTTCGAGCCCGGCCTCGTGCAGGGCGGTGACGAATCCGTCATACCGCCGCGCGCTGGCGCTCAGATCGTTGCGGCCGCGGATGAATCCGATCCGGGTATGCCCGTGTGCGATCAGGTGCCCGGCCATTTCCTTGCCGGCGCCAAAGTCATCAATCCGGACGCAGCCGATGTCCTGGCTGAACCGTCCCGACGCGATCGCGACCACCGGTACGCCGGCCTTGACCAGTTCGGTCACCGCGATGCGCGATTCGCACAGCGGGGGCGGCAGGATCACGCCATCGACCCTGCGCGCGAGCGCGCGCGCCGCGTCGCGTTCGGCACCGGCGTCCAGGCCATCCCAGTAGTCCACCACCAGTTGCACGGCCGTGCGCGAGGCGACGCGCAACAGCCCCAGCAGCAGTTCGCGAAGATAGGCGCCGCTGGGATTGGTGTAGATGAGGGCGATGCGCGTGTGCTGCGCCGCCGCCAGCGAACTTGCGGCCAGATTGGGCGTGTAGTCCAACTCGCGCACCGCCCGCATCACCCGCTCGCGCGTCGTGTCGCGCACCTTTCCCTTGCCGTTGATGACGCGCGAGACGGTCATCGTGGATACGCCGGCCAGGGCGGCAACTTCATCGATGGTCACGCCGCTGCTCTTGCGGCGGACCGGCTTGTTCGCTTTATCCAACCCGTTTTCCTTTCTTCGGCGGTGGCGGCGGCTTCCCGCGGCGGCCCGATCCGGTCCAGGCACGCGGCGAGATGATGGAACACAGCACGCCCGCGCGTCCGTCCGGCCGCACCATGTTAGCGCTAACGAATGTTCGGGGCGACCTGTCGTGGCGGTTCATGCTGTTGTGGCTGGTGCTGCTGGCCGGCGCGGCCCGCGCCGAAGACGGCCATGCCCTGTGGATGCGTTACGTCCCGGTGGATCCGCCACGCGCGGAGGAATACCGCGCGCGCTTCCGCGAATTGATCGCGCCTGACGCGACGCCGACCCAGCGCGCCGCGCGCGCGGAACTGCTGGAGGGACTGGAGGGCCTGCTGGGCCAATCGCCGCGCCCGCATGCCGGCGCACCCGGCGAAGGCGCGCTGTTGCTGGGCACGCCCGATTCGTCGCCCTGGCTGGTTCCGCTGCGGAAGGAAATCGACGGCCTGGGAGCGGAAGGCTATCTCATCCGGCGGACGTGGGTCGGCGCGAAACAGGTCACCGTGATCGCCGCCCGCAATGACATCGGCGTGCTGTACGGGGTGTTCCACCTGCTGCGGCTGTTGCAGACCGCCGCTCCGATCGGCGACCTGGAGATCCGCGAGACGCCGCGCGTCAAGCTGCGGGTGCTCAATCACTGGGACGATCTGGACGGGCATGTCGAACGCGGCTACGCGGGCGCGTCGCTATGGGACTGGCACAAACTGCCGGACTGGCGGGATCCGCGCTACACCGACTACGCCCGGGCGAATGCTTCGCTGGGCATCAATGGCACGGTGCTCAACAACGTCAATGCCGACGCCCTGAGCCTGACGCCGATGTACCTGCGCAAGGCGGCGGCGCTGGCCGATGTCTTCCGTCCGTATGGCATCCGGGTATACCTGAGCGCGCGATTCAGCGCACCGATGGAGATCGGAGGACTGGATACGGCCGACCCGCTGGATCCGCGCGTGCGGCGCTGGTGGCGTGACAAGGCGGATGAGATCTACCGCCTGATTCCCGATTTCGGCGGCTTCCTGGTGAAGGCCAACTCCGAGGGCCAGCCCGGCCCGCAGGACTACGGCCGCTCGCATGCCGACGGCGCCAACCTGCTGGCCGACGCGCTGGCGGATCACGGCGGCGTGGTGATGTGGCGCGCCTTCGTCTACTCGCACGCCGTGCCGGCGGATCGCGCCACGCAGGCCTACGCCGAGTTCATCCGCCTGGACGGCGGGTTTCGCCGCAACGTGCTGCTGCAGGTGAAGAACGGCCCCATCGACTTCCAGCCGCGGGAACCGTTCCATCCGCTGTTCGGCGCGATGCCGGAGACGCCGCTGATGATGGAGTTCCAGATCACCAAGGAGTATCTGGGCTTCGCCACGCATCTGGTCTACCTCGGAACCCTCTACGAGGAGACGCTGCGCGCCGACACGCACATGCGCGGCCCCGGCTCCACCGTGGCCAGGGTCGTGGACGGATCCCTGCACGGCGCGGCGCTGACCGGCATGGCGGGCGTGGCCAACGTGGGGACCGACCGCAACTGGACGGGCTCCCATTTCGACCAGGCCAACTGGTACGCGTTCGGCAGGCTGGCCTGGAATCCCCACCAGTCCGCGCGCGACATCGCCCGCGATTGGGTCGCGATGACGTTCTCGCCCGATCCGGAGGTGGTGCGTCCGGTGGTGGACATGATGATGGCCTCGCGGGAGGCGGCGGTGGATTACATGACGCCGCTGGGACTGCACCATCTGATGGCGCGCGGCCACCACTATGGCCCGGGGCCGTGGGTGGACGGCGGCCCGCGCGCGGAATGGACATCGGTCTATTACCACCGCGCCGATCGCGATGGCATCGGGTTTGATCGCGGCGTCCACGGCAGCAACGCGGTGGCCCAGTACGCGGCGCCGGTGGCGCGCGAGTTCGGCGATGTTCGACGCGTTCCGGAGCGCTACCTGCTGTGGTTCCACCATGTGCGCTGGGACCATCGCATGCGTTCCGGGCGCACGCTGTGGAGCGAGCTGGTGCACCGCTACTCGGACGGTGTCGCCCGGGTGGGCGCCATGCGCGGCACCTGGGAAGGCCTGCGCGGCAAGGTGGATGAGGCACGCCACCGCGAGGTAGGTGCGTTCCTGCGCATCCAGCAGCAGGAAGCGCAATGGTGGCGCGACGCCAGCGTCGCCTATTTCCAGTCCCTCAACGGCCTGCCGCTGCCCGCCGGCGAAGCGCCGCCATCGCGGCCCCTGGAGTACTACCAGGCCCTGCAGTTTCCCTACGCGCCAGGAGACGGGCGATGAGTCGGTGGTCCGCGTTCGCCATCCGCCTGGCCTGTGCCGCACTGGCATGCCTGTTGTTGCATGGCGCGCATGCGCATGCGCACGACGCGCCGCCCGCGGAATTGCTGCACGCGCTGTTCCAGGATCACGCCGTGCTCCAGCGCGATGCGCCCCTGCGACTCTGGGGCCGGGCGTCGCCGGGGCAGCGGGTCGAGGTTTCCTTCGCCGGCGCGGCATCGACCACGCGGGCGGGCGCCGATGGCGCGTGGGAAACCATCCTGCCCGCGCGTGTGGCCGGTGGGCCCCACGTGCTGGTCGTCAAGGCGGGCGAGGCGGTGCGGACCGTGCGCGATCTGTGGATCGGTGATGTCTGGCTGTGCGCCGGGCAGTCGAACATGGAACTGCCGGTATGGCGCTCGCTGGATGCGGCCAGCGAGATCGCCTCCGCGACGGACGCGGGCATCCGTCTGTTCACGGTGCCGCGGGCGGGCGCCATCGCGCCGCAGCCGCGTTTTCGCGAGTCGCCGCGCTGGCAGGCGGCCTCGCCGGAATCGGTCAGGGATTTCTCGGCGGCGTGTTTCTATTTCGCCCGCGAACTGCGCAAGACGATCGACGTGCCGATGGGCCTGATCCAGGCGGCCTGGGGCGGTTCCCGGATCGAAGCGTGGACCTCCGTGGAAGCATTGCGCGCGGACGGGCAGGCGGACGAAGACCTGCAGGTGCTGTCCCTGTACGCCACCGATGTGCCGGCCGCCCTCGCTAAGTGGGGCGCGCGCTGGCAACGCTGGTGGACGGCGCGCGAAGAGACGATGGCGAACGACGCGCCCTGGCGCGCCGACGCGTCCGCCGATCCGGCGTGGCGGAAAGCGCCGGATGCATTGGGCGCCTGGGAGCGCTGGGGCGTGCCCGGACTGGCCGCCTACGACGGCATGATGTGGTACCGCACGCAGGTGGAGCTGACCGCCGCGCAGGCCGCGCGCGGCGCGGTCCTGGAACTGGGACCGGCCGACGAGACCGACATGACCTGGGTTAACGGCGTCGCGGTCGGCAGCAGCGACGGCGCCGGTGAGCCACGCGCCTACGGATTGCCGCCCGGTGTGCTGCGGGAAGGCGCCAACAGCGTTGTGGTCAACGTATTGGATACCTACCGTGACGGGGGACTCGCCGGCCCGCTGGCGGCGCATGCGCTGCGCTTCGACGATGGAACCCGCGTGATCCTGGACCAGGGCTGGCGCTACCGGCCCGCGCCGGGTGCGGACGCGCCGCCGCGTGCGCCCTGGCAGGCGGCGGCGGGCATGTCCACGCTGTACAACGGCATGATCGCGCCGCTGGGCCATTACGGCCTGCGCGGCATGCTGTGGTACCAGGGCGAGTCCAACACGGGAGACGGTCCCCGCTACGCGGCGCAGCTGCGGATGCTGCGCGCTTCCTGGCGCGCGCAACTGGGCGAAGGCGTGCCGATGCTGGTGGTGCAACTGGCGGGCTACGGCATGCCGCCTTCGGCGCCCCGCGAGAGCGGCTGGGCCGAGGTTCGCGAGGCGCAGCGGCGGGTCGTCGCGGAGGATCCGCGTTCGGGCCTGGCGATCGCCGTCGACATCGGCGATGCCTACGACATCCATCCGCCGAACAAGCAGGAACTGGCCCGGCGGCTGGCGCGCGCCGCGCGCCATGTGATCTACGGGGAGCGCGCGCTGGCGCCTTCGGGACCGGTGCCGCGCGGCGCACGGCGCACGCCCGATGCCGTGGTGGTGACATTCGACGGCGTGACGGAAGCGCTGTCGGCGACGGGCGCCAACGGCCCGATCGGATTCGAGCTGTGCGGCCGCGCCGCCGGGAGCTGCCGCTACGCGGAGGCGGCCATCGACGGCGATCGCGTGGTGCTTGCCGCGCCGCGCGCCGGCGACGTGGACCGCGTGCGCTACTGCTGGGCCGATGGCCCGATCTGCACCTTGCGCGATGCCGCCGGCTTGCCCGCCGGACCTTTCGAACTTTCGTTGAACGCAACCGGGACGCCCTGATGGCCACGCCTTCCTGCAATCCAATCCATGCATGCGCATCCGACATCCAGACTCCGCCAACGCGTGGCATGCGGCCGCGCCGGACAGGCACACGCGCGGGGATGCGCGCACTGCTCGCATGCGGCCTGGTCCTGCTGCTGGCCACCGCGCAGGCCCAGGTATCGCAGCCTGGATCGGCACGGGAACCCGCGGCGGCGCCGGTGTTCTTCGACTGGTTCGAATACACCGGTCGCGACGCCGCGTTCGAAGCGCCGCTGCCGGACGGGCACTACCGCAATCCGGTGCTGGCCGGTTTCCACGCCGACCCCAGCATCGTCAGCGCGCGCGGCAGGTTCTATCTGGTCAACTCCAGCTTCACCTTCTATCCCGGCATCCCGGTGTTCGAGAGCGCCGATCTGGTGCACTGGACGCAGATCGGCAATGTCATCGACCGGCCCACGCAGCTGGATTTCGACGGCTTGAGCGTTTCGCGCGGCATTTTCGCGCCCACCATCGAGTACCACGACGGCGTGTTCTACGTGGTCACCACCGCCACCGACAGCGGCGGCAACTTCATCGCCACGGCGCGCGATCCGGCCGGGCCCTGGTCCGATCCGCACTGGCTGCCCACCATCGGCGGCATCGATCCGTCGCTGTTCTTCGATCCGGACGGCAAGGTCTATCTGCTCAACAACGACGAACCCGTGGGCGCGCCACGCTACGACGGCCATCGCGCGATCTGGATGCAGGAACTGGATCTGGAGCGGCTGCAGCCGGTCGGGCCGCGCAAGGTCCTGATCGATGGCGGCGTCGAACCGGAAAAGAATCCGATCTGGATCGAGGGACCGCACCTGTACAAGCGCGATGGCTGGTACTACCTGTCCGACGCCGAAGGCGGGACCGGGCCGCAGCATTCGCAGGTGGTGCTGCGCAGCCGGAATGTCTGGGGACCGTATGCGCCGTACCCGGGCAATCCCATCCTGACCCAGCGCGATCTGCCCGTGGATCGGCCGCTGCCGATCACCAACGCCGGCCACGCCGATCTGGTCGAAGGTCCGGACGGATCCTGGTGGGCCGTGTTCCTGGCCAGCCGCAACTACCAGCGGCGCCACTACAACACCGGCCGCGAAACCTATCTGCTGCCGGTGCAATGGCGCGACGGCTGGCCGGTGATCCTGCCGGCCGGGCAGGTCATTCCCTACGTCGTGCGGGCGCCCGCGTGGATGCGCGACACCGCCACGCAGGCGCCGTCCACCGGCAACTTCGTCCACCGCGACGAGTTCGACGGCACCGCGCTCGCACGCGACTGGCTGCGTGTCCGCGTACCCCGGCGGGACTGGGCGGATCTGGCGGCGCGGCCCGGCGCGCTGGCCATCCATCCCTTGGCCGAAGGCCTGGACACGCTGCGCAATCCGGCGTTTCTCGGTCGCCGCCAGCAACACCTGCGGTTCGACGCCAGCACCGCGATGTCGCGTCCCGGCCCCGGGATCGCCGCCGGGCTGGCGGCGTTCCAGAGCGAGACGCACTGGTACTTCCTCGGTGTCCGCCCATCGGCGACCGGCCGGTTGCAGGTGTTCCTGGAAGGGCGCTGGGGTGCGGGCGCGGCGCGCACGCTCGCCACCCGCGACGTCGATGCCGGCGACACGCTGCGGCTGAAGATCGACGGCGACGAGGGCGCCTACGGATTCGCGTTCGACACCGGCGACGGCCGCGGCTGGCAATCGCTGGCGCGCGGCATCGACGGCACCGTGCTGAGCACTGATCGGGCCGGCGGTTTCGTCGGCACGCTGCTCGGCCCCTTCGCGCGCGACGAACGAACCCATTGAGCGGGAGAGACCGATGACGACTCCACATCCGGAACATCGCGTGGTTCCGCGCGCGGCAACCGGCCTGCGCGCGCTGGCGGCGTGCGCGCTCGCATTGCTGACCGCGCCCGCGCTGGCCGCCGGGCCGGAGCCCTGGCTGGACACCGGCCGCACTTTCGAGGCACGCGCCGCGGCGCTGGTTGCGCGCATGACGCTGGAGGAAAAGGCCGCGCAGATGCAGAACGCCGCGCCCGCCATCGAGCGCCTGGGCGTACCCGCCTACGACTGGTGGAACGAGGGCCTGCACGGGGTCGCGCGCGCCGGCCAGGCCACGGTGTTTCCCCAGGCCATCGGCCTGGCCGCCACCTTCGACGTGCCGCTGATGGGCGAGGTGGCCACCGCCATCAGCGACGAGGCGCGCGCCAAGCACCACCAGTTCGTGCGCGAAGGCGCGCACGGCCGCTACCAGGGGCTGACCTTCTGGTCGCCGAACATCAACATCTTCCGCGATCCGCGCTGGGGCCGCGGCCAGGAAACCTACGGCGAGGATCCCTACCTGACCGCGCGCATGGGCGTGGCGTTCGTGCGCGGCCTGCAAGGCGACGATCCCGTCCATCGCAAGCTCGACGCCACCGCCAAGCACTTCGCGGTGCACAGCGGTCCGGAAGCCGACCGCCACCATTTCGACGCGCGCCCGGACCGGCGCGATCTGTACGACACCTACCTGCCGGCCTTCGAAGCGCTGGTGAAGGAGGGCCACGTCGACGCGGTGATGGGCGCATACAACCGCGTGTATGGCGAATCGGCCAGCGCCAGCCGGTTCCTGCTGCGGGACGTGCTGCGGCGCGACTGGGGTTTCACCGGCTACGTGGTGTCCGACTGCTGGGCCATCGTCGATATCTGGAAAAACCACAGGATCGTCGGCACCCGCGAGGAAGCGGCGGCGTTGGCGGTCAGGAACGGCACCGAACTGGAATGCGGCGAGGAATACGCCACGCTGCCGGCCGCGGTGCGCCAGGGCCTGATCAGCGAGGCGGACATCGACGACGCGGTGACCCGCCTGTTCGCGGCGCGGATGCGGCTGGGCATGTTCGATCCGCCTTCGCGCGTGCGCTGGGCGCGCATCCCGTACAGCGTCAACCAGGCGCCTGCCCACGATGCGCTGGCGCTGAAGGCCGCGCGCGAGTCGCTGGTGCTGCTGAAGAACGACGGCATCCTGCCGCTGCCGCGCACGCTCAAGCGCATCGCGGTGATCGGTCCGACCGCCGACGACACCATGGCGCTGCTGGGCAACTACTTCGGCACGCCGGCCGCGCCGGTGACCCTGTTGCAGGGCATCCGCAAGGCCGCGCCGGGCATCGAGGTGAGCTATGCGCGCGGCGTCGATCTGGTCGAGGGACGCGACGATCCGGCGGCCACGCCGCTGATCGAAGCCACCTATCTGCGGCCGTCGCCGGATTCGGCCGAACGCGGCCTGCACGGCGAATATTTCCGCAGTCGCGATCTGTCCGGCGCCCCGGCGCTGGTGCGCACCGACGCGCAGATCGGATTCCGCTGGGATCGCGGCTCGCCCACCGACAACCTGCTCGCGCGCGGCGAGGCCGCGCCGGGGCAGGGGATTCCCAACGACGGCTTCAGCATCCGCTGGAGCGGCCAGCTGTTGCCGCCGGTATCGGGCAGGTACCGCATCGAGGCGGCGGCCGACGATGGCTTCCGCCTGTACCTGGACGGCAAGCGGGTGCTGGATCACTGGACCGCCACCGATCGCCTGCGCAGCGACGGCGTGGATCTGGATCTGGAAGCCGGCCGCGCCTACGACCTGCGGCTGGAATACTACGATGGCGAACGCGACGCGGCGGTCCGGCTGGCCTGGCGCAAGCCGGGTGCCAAGCCGCCGTTCGAGGAGGCGCTGGACGCGGCGCGGAACGCGGACGTGGTGATTTTCGCCGGCGGGCTGACCGGCGACGTCGAAGGGGAGGAGATGACCGTCAACTATCCGGGTTTCGCCGGCGGCGATCGCACCGACCTGCGCCTGCCCGCGCCTCAGCGCGAACTGCTGGAAGCGCTGCACGCCACCGGCAAGCCGGTCGTGCTGGTGCTCACCGGGGGATCGGCGCTGGCGGTGGACTGGGCCGACGCGCATCTGCCGGCCATCCTGATGAGCTGGTATCCCGGGCAGCGTGGCGGCTCGGCCGTGGCCGAAGCCTTGTTCGGCGACGTGAGTCCGGCCGGTCGCCTGCCGGTCACCTTCTACCGCGCGGACGAGGTCCTGCCGGCGTTCGACGACTACGCGATGGAAGGCAGGACCTACCGCTATTTCCGCGGCACGCCCCTGTATCCGTTCGGGCACGGGCTTTCGTACACGCGCTTCGACTATGCGCGCCTTCGCGTGGACAGGCGCGCCGTGACCGCGGACGCCCGGCTGCGGGTCAAGGTGCGGGTGAAGAACACCGGCGAGCGCGCCGGCGACGAGGTCGTGCAATTGTATGTGCGCCCGGCCGACGCCCGTCCTGGCGATGCGGTGCAGGATCTGCGCGGCTTCCAGCGCGTGCACCTGCGGCCGGGCGAGCGGCGAACGCTGGAGTTCGAACTGGTGCCGCGCAGCGCCCTGCGCCGCTATGACGAAACCCGCCAGGCCTACACCGTCCCGCCGGGCCGCTACGAGGTGAGGGTGGGCGGTTCCAGCGCCGATGCGCGCGCCATCGCGCAGTTCGAAGTGAAGGCCGCCGATGACTGATTCCATCATGGGACCGGCATCGCCGGAAGCGCATGGCACCGATGCCAGGGGGAAAGCACGCATGTCCAGCAACGAGCAACCGCTGTCGATCCGGGAGAAGCTGGGCTACAGCCTGGGCGATCTGGCGGCCAACCTGATCTTCCAGACGCTCATCACCTACCTGGCGTTCTTCTACACGGATGTCTACCGGCTGCCGGCCGCGACCGCGGCCACCATCATCTTCGTGGTGGGGCTGCTGGGCGCCTTCGTGTTCACGCCGTTGATCGGCATCGCGGCCGACCGCACCCGCACCCGCTGGGGCAAGTTCAGGCCGTGGATCCTGTGGACGGCAGTGCCGTTCGGCGTGTTGTCGCTGCTGGCCTTCAGCACGCCGGAGCTGGGCGAGCGGGGCAAGGTCGTCTACGCGCTGGGCACCTATTCCCTGCTGGTGCTGGTGTACGCGGCCAACAACCTGCCGTACTCGGCGCTCAGCGGCGTGCTCACCGGCAGCATGGCCCAGCGCAACAGCCTGTCCTCGTACCGGTTCGTGGCGGTGATGATCGCCCAGTTCATCATCCAGGTGCTGCTGCTGCCGCTGGTGCTGATCCTGGGCGACGGCGACCGCGTCCGCGGCTTCGAGAGCGTGATGACGGTGTTCGCCGTCGTCGGCACGGTGTTCTTCCTGATCACCTTCCTCACCACGCGCGAGCGCATCGTCCCCACCCGCGAGCAATCGGCGGGCGTGCTGCAGGACCTGGCCGATCTGGCGCGCAACCGGCCGTGGCAGGTGATGCTGGCGCTGACGATCCTGGTGTTCACCAACCTGGCGCTGAAGGGCGGCACCTACATCTACTATTTCCAGTACTACATGAGCGAGGCCGCGCTTGCCGGCTTCCTGCGCGACTCCGGCTTCAACGGCCTGATCGCCGGCTTGAACGCCACCTTGACCGGCGCCGGCCTGGCCGGCTTCCAATGGCCCCAGGATCCGGCCACCTCGACCTTCAGCCTGTTCAACGGCGGCGGCATCGTCTGCATGATCCTGGGCATCGGGGTGTCGCGGCGCCTGGCCGACCGGTTCGGCAAGCGCGATGTCTTCGGCGTCGCGCTGCTGGTCTCGACGGTGTTCCTGCTGGCCTTCTATCTGTTTCCACCCACCGCGGTGGGATGGGTGTTCCTCGCCTTCATGCTGCACGGCTTCTGCTACGGCATCACGATTCCGTTGCTGTGGGCGATGATCGCGGACGTGGCCGACTATTCCGAATGGAAGAACCATCGCCGCGCCACCGCCATCATCTTCTCCGCCATGCTGTGCGGCCTGAAGATCGGCCTCAGCACCGGCGGCGCGCTGGTCGCCGGCATCCTGGCCCACTATGGCTACCAGGCCGGGGCGCAGGCGCAGCCCGCCGCCGTCGTGGACGGCATCCGCCTGACGGTCAGCGTCTACTGCTCGATTCCCTTCCTGATCGCGGTGGCGCTGCTTTTCATCTACGAAATCGACAAGCGGATGGAGGCGCGCATCGAGCGCGAACTCGGCCAGCGCCGCCATTCCGCCGCCCCCCCGCAAGCCGGGATTTCCGCGCCATGAACGACACCCCGACCCACGCAGAACCGACAATCCCGGCCACCGAACTGGAACGCCTGACCGCCCGCGCGATTTCCGCGCCGCTGATCACCGGCTTCTATACCGCCGACCCGTCCGCGCACGTGTTCGACGGGCGCCTGTACCTCTATCCGTCCCACGACATCGATGGCGACGCGGCCTTCGACGACGACGGCGGGCATTTCGTCATGGAGGACTACCACGTGCTGCGGATGGATTCGCCCGAGGGTCCGGCGATCGACTGCGGCGTCGCCCTGCATGTGCGCGACGTGCCCTGGGCGGACCGGCAGATGTGGGCGCCGGACGCCGCCTGCCGGGAAGGGCGCTACTACCTGTACTTCCCGGCCAAGCAGGCCGATGGCCTGTTCCGCATCGGCGTGGCGGTCTCCGACCACCCCGAAGGTCCGTTCATCGCCGAACCCGAGCCCATCGCGGGCGCCTATTCGATCGACCCGGCGGTGTTCAACGACGACGACGGCGAGCACTACCTCTACTTCGGCGGCATCTGGGGCGGGCAACTGCAGAAGTACCGCGACAACCGCCACGATCCGGCCAACGAGGAACCCGTCGGCGATGCACCCGCGCTCGGCCCGCGCGTGGCCCGGCTCGACGCCGGCATGACGACGCTGGCCGAACCCGCGCGCGAAATCGTCCTGCTGGACGAACACGGCCAGCCCCTGCGCGCGGACGATCACGCGCGGCGGTTTTTCGAAGGCGCCTGGATGCACAAGTACGGCGGCCGGTATTACTTCTCCTACTCCACTGGCAACACCCACCTGCTCTGCTATGCGGTGGGCGACAGTCCCTATGGACCCTTCATCTACCAGGGCGTGATCCTGACTCCGGTGGTCGGCTGGACCACCCACCACTCCATCTGCGCCTTCGCCGACAAGTGGTACCTGTTCTATCACGACGCGCTGCTGTCCGGCGGCGTCACCCATCTGCGCACCGTCAAGTGCACCGAGCTGCACCACGATGCGCATGGCCGCATCCGCACGATTCATCCCTATGGCGAGTGAGATCGAGCGCTCGCCCCGCGACGACGCCTCCGCCCCGATGCCGCCGGGCGGGACGATCCGTTTGCGCCGGGGCGCGATTGAAGTCGAACTGGCGCCCGCCGCCGGCGGCCGCATCGCGCAGATCCGGGTCGATGGCGTGGACTGGCTGATCGGCCCCGACGAGGGCTGGCCGCAAACCATCGGCTGGGGCTGCTACCCGATGGTGCCCTGGGCCGGCCGCGTGCGCCGAGGACACTTTCGGTTCGGCGGGCGCGGCTACCAGCTTCCCGCCAACTTCAGCGGGCACGCGATCCACGGCGTCGGCTTCTCCCGTCCCTGGCGAATCGACGCCAGTGGCGACCACGCCGCGGTCCTGTCGCTGCCGCTCCCACGGGACGACTACTGGCCCTTCGGCGGCCTGGCGCGGCAGGCGATGACCCTGCATGACCACGGCCTGCGGCTGGATCTGTCCGTGCAGGCCGGCGAGCAAGCGATGCCGGCCGTCCTCGGCTGGCACCCCTGGTTCCGCAAACCCGACCGCTTCATCTTCCATCCCGACAGGATGTATCCGCGCGACCAGGACGGCATCGCCACCCTGCCCACGATCCCACCCCGGCCAGGTCCGTGGGACGACGGCTTCATCGCCGAAGGCGCCGTGCTGGAACGCGGAGCGCAGCGGCTCCGGATCACCTCCGACTGCAACCATTGGGTCATCTACGACGCCGCGGCGCACGCCACCTGCGTGGAACCGCAGACCGGTCCGCCGGATGGATTCAATCTCGAACCCCGGACCGTCGAGGCCGGCCAGACGCTGGCGATGTGGACCGAGTTCCGGTGGTTATGAAGCGGTGCCGGTAATCAACGGACGGGGTGCTGGCGTTGTTTGTCTTCGGAAAGTCCGAATCAATCCATCTTCGGAACAGTAGAGGATCCGGACGATGGTCATTCGTCATGCAGGTATTCCGGCAGGGGCATGAGCTCCACAAGTCCTTCCCCATCCGGATCGGAAACCCGTCTGAAACAATGCGGACGCGGGCCACGGCGTTCGCGAACGGAATCGACCTCCGCCCCGGGGCTTCACGGGATGTTCGGAACGAACGCGTCTGGCCGGCGACTGTGTCCGGAACCGGAAAAACCATATCCAGTTCGTCATCCTCGAACTGCGCGCGGATGGCGGTCCGGCTCCCGGCTGTCGATTCGTGCGCCATGAAATCGACGGGTGATCCGCCGCACCACGCCGAAATGCCGTTGGCGCGGCGGGTTCTTCGCAAGGGATGCGGCGGCCCTGTCGCGCCGCCCCGGAACCGCAGTGACTCCGGCTACTTCTGGAAGGGGCCTGCCTTGACGGGCTCGCCCTTCCGGCCGCAGGTCGGCGGATTCGTCATGCCGAAGGACAACAGGTTTCCGCCATTGATCACGCAGGTGAACGCCGTGCCGTCCTTCGCCTTCAGGTTGGCGTAGGTATTGGTGCCTTCGGTCGTGCGACTGACCAGTGTCAGTTCGGAAGGGTCATAGCCCAGCACTCCCGCCGATTGAGCGATGACTCTTTCGTCGGTGAGGGTGTTGGTCTTGGCGGCGATCGTCGAGCAGCCCGCCGCCGTCAAGGCGACCGATGCAGCGATGGCCAAACGCAATGAGGTATTCAAGCTTGTGCTCCTTGTTCGGGAATCAGGGAAGTGAAGCAACGGAAACCATCGACGCCCGGGCACGCCGATGTTCAATTGAAGCGGCAATCCTTCAGCGCGAGCCGATCCGGCGCTCCGGGCAGATAGTCGTGGACGGTTCCGGTCATCGTGGCCCAATCCTTCTCATTGAGCTTCATCGCCCGCGCCGCATGCTCCGGCGCGACATCGCAGGTGACCACCGGCCAGACGATCGAATTGCGCTGATCACGGGTTTGTCCCAGCAACCAGCCGCCATCGCCCTGGTATACGGAGAACCAGATCTGCAAGCCGGCGCCGGTCTCGATCGGGGCGCTTACCTGACCATCGACCGTGTAGCGGCGCCCGCGGTAGCGCGCGGCCAGGATCTCCGGAGGCGTCCTTCGCCGGGCCTTGCCAAGTTCTTCGCCCAGCGCGACCGCGGTGATCGCCACCACCTGCCCGCGGTCGGACGCCTTGCGCGCCTGCGCCGCGAGCGCTTCGCCGGCGGCGCCCGGCTTGATGCGTGCAACCATTCCACACATACCGCTGCGGATGTCTTCCGCACGTGCCGTCGCGCCACGGTTCAACCGGGTATTGACCGCCACCTCGGTGGCGGTTCCGACACTTCGCGCAGACCAGTGGATCAGGAACGGTCGCACCCCCTTGGACTGCTCGATGGACAAGGTGCCCGCGCCAAGGTCCTCGTTCAAGACCCTGAATCCATCGGCGGCGGCGATGGCCTGAAGTTGCCCCAGCGCGCTCGCGGGGGTGGTGTCCGCCAATCGCGCCGAGGTCGCGTATTCGGCGCCGTTGCGCGGGTCGCCTTCGGTCCGGAAGTTGACGTCGCATTCTCCGGCGACCGCGAGCACCGGTGCCGAAATGAGCACGAGGATCGCGCCGGACGAACGGAAAACCGCATTCATGGGGAGCTCCATCAGGGACACCCAACTCTTGATCATGCCGGTCGCATGGTCACGCGGCCTGCGGCGAAGCGTGTGTGGCATGCGCCAGGCCGGTTGGCCGGAAAGCGCGGATTTGAACAGGGCGGATCCGCTAGGGTTGTACATTGCGCGACCAGACGACCGCGGCGATCTTCCAGCCCGCCTCCGTCTTGACCAGGAGCCAGTACTCCCGGCCTTCATTGCGGACCTCGCCGTCGCGAAGGAACCGGAAATCGAACGCGACGGATGCGGCGGTTCCATCCGTGTCGATGTGCAGGTTGTCGAAGGTCTCTTCGATATCGGCGGCCGAGCGCGCGATGCCCGCGATGAAGGTCGCCGGTGTTCTCCGGGGCTCGATGGCGGCCTTTTGTGCGCCGGGCGCATTGGCCTGGGAACGCCTGTGCTGCTCGTCGGAAAGCGCCTGTTGCCAGGTCACGCGGTCGTGAAGGAAAAGGCCCAGGAACCGTGATTCATCCTTCTCGATGATGGATGTCCTGAAGGACTCGACGACCGCCAGGATTTCCTGTTTTCCCGTATTGGCATCGCCGGCACGCGCGCTGGATGAAAGCAGCAGGACGGCGAGCGCAAGTAGATATCGATACATGAACGGTAACTCCTGTCCGAAAGAAGCCATGCCCGGCGTCACGGGATCGTCAGATCAAGCGCCTTGCCTGGGCTGAGCTGGACGGACCATTGGTTGGGATGGGTCGCGCGCAGGTCGTAGAGCCCAAATGGAGTGATCAATGCCGCACGCGAGAGGCCCCCGTCGGAGGAGAGCGATACCACCTTGAGGGCCTGTTCCGGCCACACATACGCGTCGTGGAAGTGGTCGCGCAGGGCGCCGGACGCCTCGATCGTTCCGACGCAGCGCCCCTGTTCCAGATGGAAGATTGCGCTTCCTTCCACCTTGGTGCGCTCCCACGTGCCTGCATAACGCCGCCCGACCGGGCAAGCCGCGGGAACGAGCCCCGAAGGCGCGGGCCGGAAAGGGGCGGCGAGGAGTTCGGCGGTGCTGTCCATCGTGGCGATCCAGCTTGCATTGGAAAGCACGGCGGACGCGACGCCATGGTCGGGCCACAGCATGAGCATGCTGCGGGCGCCGGTGGTCGTGCCGGCGTGATGGGCGATCCGCGCGCCATCGCGATCGGAGCCGACACGCCATCCGAAAGCGACATCGTAATTGGCGGCGTGTACCGGCGCTCCATTGGCGAAGCGGGTCGGTTGCAGCATCCAGGACCAGGTGTCGCGACGGATGGCCTGATGCGCGAGGATGCGTCCTGCGAAGGAAACCAACGCCTCGGGCGTGGCCGCCAGGCCTCCGCCCAGCAACGTGTAGCTCATATCGCTTCGCGCGACGCGCGAAGCGACGCCATGTTCTATGTCGTACAGCGCGGACGCCCGGCCGGCCGGATCGTCGGAGTCCGCGGCAATGGCGAGTCCCCCGGTCAGCGTGTCCGCGAGGTAGTCGATCGTATGCCGTCCCGACTTGGCCTCTATGACGGCGCCCAGCAGCGTGTATCCCCAGGACGAATAGCGGTATGCGGTGCCCGGCTTCGCCACGAGCGGACGGTGCGAGAAGATACCGGACGCCTCGCGCGAGTTGGGATAATGAACGTGCCCGAGGGTGTCCAGTTCGTGCTCGGAATAATGCGGCGTGCCGGAGATGTGCGCCGCCAGCTGCCGCGTCGTCATGCTCGACCATGGCGCCCGCAGCCACGGGAGCGTTTCCCCGATGGGCGCATCGATGTCGAGTTGGCCGTCCTGCGCCAATCGTCCCGCGGCGGTCGCGCCGATGAGCTTGGAAACGCTCGCCAGCCGGAAACGGGTATCGCGCTCGACCGGCTCGCGGGATTCGAGATCGCGCCAGCCCGTGCAGCCGACCCACGCGACCTGTCCGTCGTGCCACACTGACGCTCCCATCCCGGGAACGCCATTGATTGTTGCCAGCGTATCGAGGATTTTTTGGGCAGTGGTCGATGCGGCATCCTGACTTTCCCTGCCGCACGTGTCCGCGGCGGCCGCCTGCGCGCTCACGCCGCAGAGCAGCAGGGCAGCGACGGACAAGGCCGATCGGAACGCGTGGAAGTTGAATGTTCGACTGATCAAGGCGTGAGCTCCTGTCCTGGGGAGATCACCCTATCGTCCGTACCTGACGCAGTCCCGCTCCACGCTACGAGGCGTGCATCGCACGCGTCAGGCCGGTGGCGCAGACAGGTGTGGTCCGGATATCAGCCCAGGACATCCGCCTCGCGCAGTCTCGCCAGCAGATTTCCGATGTAGGTCCTGCTGGCCCTGATGGGGGTGCCATCGAGCAAGCGGATGACCGCGTCCCTGTTGGTCAGCGGTTGGAGTTCCGCTACCCGGTCGATGCGGACGATCGATGACCGATGCACGCGAACGAAAAGTTGCTCGTCCAGTTTCGCGGCCAGGGTCTGCAGCGATTCACGCACCATGTAACTCCTGGCGCCGACATGCAGCGTCGCGTAGTCGCCATCGGCGCTGATCCATTCAACCTCACGCGCTTGCACGTAGACCATCCTGTGGCCGATTCGCACCGAGAATTTCTCCGCCTTCGGTTTCCCGCGGGGCGCGATTGCGGGCGCTCCCTGCGTGCGCAGGCTTCGGAGATGGATCATCTCGCGCGCCCGCTCCAGGGATTCCAGGAACCGCTGGTCATCGACCGGCTTGAGCAGATAGTCGATTGCATTCAGATTGAATGCCTGCACGGCGAAGCTTTCATGCGCGGTGAGCAGGATCGACAAAGGGCGCTTTTCGAGGGGAATGGCGGCGAGTACGCTCAGACCGCTCATGCCCGGCATCTGGATGTCCATGAACACCAGATCCGGCGGCGATGTCCGCAGCGCCGTGAGCGCGGAAGGCCCATCACCATGCTCGCCCATGATTATCACGTCCGGATGGTGAGCCAGGCGCGCAATCACCCCTTTCCTGGCCATGGGCTCGTCATCGACGACGCGGACCCGGATCATGGTGGCGAGTCCGCCATGTCCCGCAAGGGGAGGATCACCTCCACGCCGAACCTGCCGTCCTCCCGGTATCCGGCGTGCAAGGCCGCGCCCTGGGGATAGAGTCGCGCCAGCCTCGCGCGAACATTCTCCAATCCGATCGATGTTCTTGCCGCGCCGGCCTCCGTTCCGGCCGGGCGCACGTCGGGTACGTCGTTGATCACGCCGACGACCAGTTTCCCGTCCCGGTGGTGGATCTGGATATCTACCCATCCGGGAGAGAGCCGGGCAGCGATGCCGTGGCGCAGTCCGTTTTCAACCAGCGGCTGAAGAAGCAGATAGGGCATCCTTTTCCCGAGCACATGGGGCCCGATGCTCCAGCGCAGCCGGAGGCGCTCAGCCAACCGGATCCGTTCGATTTCCAGATAGCCTTCGGTGACGGCGACTTCCTCGGCCACGGCCACTTCATGCCCGTTTCCGGGTTCGAGCATCGTGCGGAGGAAATCTCCGAGCCTTGAAACCATCCGCTGTGCGTCCTGGGCACGGCCCTCGGCGGAAAGCGCGGAAATGGCATTCAGGACATTGAACAGGAAATGCGGCTGAAGCTGATAGCGAAGCGCCCTGAGTTCCGCATCGCGCGCGAGCAGGTGCGTGGCCAGATGGTTCTCGCGTTCCCATCGCAGTTCCGCGTAGTGGGCCACCACCGCATGGATGGCACAGTGGGCGACCAGCACCAGCCATGCGCCCTCCAGCCCACGAAACATCACGCCGCCTTGATGCGTGAACTGGTCCATCGCCTTGGACAACGCTCCCTGCATCGCGTAGCTCAGGATGCGGGTGGCGAGCGCCATCGCATAGGTCGTCGCCAGCAGCGTCACGGCCAACGGCAAGCCCGGTCCCCATCGTTGCCAGAGCCAGCGCTGCAGCCATGTCAGCGGCACCACCCAGAAAGCGAAGGCGAGCAGGTAGAGCGTCCGCGACAGACTCGCGTTGCCATGACCCAGAATGGGCAGCGCCATGACCAGCAGACATGCCCCCACCGGGAGGCCGGCCAGTACGGGCAGCCAGAACGGCGGGAGGGAGCGGTTCGCGGGAGACGCGGGCATGGGTTCGAGCAGCTGGCGGGTTTGGCGCCTGGGCGACGCGAGCTCGACCATCTCAACACCCGGGCGAGCAGCCGTCATCGGGAAAGCGGTGAGGCGGTGTGCCGGTGCGCCGTACCGGTGACGAGCACCGCTCCGCATCGACGGCGGCCGACACGGACAGCGGCGTCACCGCCGGGCCTGCCGCGATGGCCTGGTCGATGGCCGCGGTGCGTTCGACCGGGCCCGTGGCGGACACGGGGTTCGGAGGCGTCCGCGGCGGTAATGGGCCTCATGACAGGCGGCGCGGGGAACCGCCATCGATGGGAGGTCCAAGCCCGGAGGGAGGCCGCGGGATCCGGTCCCCACATGCCCGACCTGGGCGTTTGGCGGCACTATGGCGGCCACGGGCCGACCGGTTGACGAAGCTGCGCCAACCGTTCTCCGCCACGTCGATTTCCAGCCTTCCGCTTCGTCGTCATACCCACACTCACCCAAAGGAACTCCCATGAAGTACCTCGGCCTGGCCTATTTCACCCCCGAAAAGTTCGCCGCGATGACGCCGGGCGAGGTTGAAGCGCTGGTGAGCCAGTGCCCGGCGCTGGACGAGAAGATGCGCGCCACCGGCAAGATGCTGGTGTCCGCGTCCCTGGGCGATGCCGATGGTTGGCGGACGCTGCGCCCGCGCAACGGCAGGACGCATGTCACCGACGGGCCCTACGCCGAGTCGAAGGAGGTGGTGGGCGGATTGTTCATCATCGAGGCGGACAGCCTTGATGAGGCGTTGCGCATCGCGTCGATGCACCCGGCCGCCCAGTTGGGAGAAGAAGGTGGATGGGCCGTCGAACTCATCCCCTTGGATTTCTATCTGGCGCCCTGAGGATTGAGCGGACGCGCGGGCGGGACGACGCATTTGACGCGATGGTGGCCGGCCGCCAGCGAATCGCATGCCGGGCCAGGACGGCCGCGGCGCGGATGCAGCAGGGCAACGGGCAAGTTCGCGGGTGCAGGATCGCGCCCCGCCCGGCCGCATGGGGGATCGGGGTGACTGGATCGTCTGGATCGTTGTCACCCCAACCCTGAGGTGTTCCATGCGCCGTCTGCTGGTGTTCCTGTTCGCATCCGTCCTGGCCACATCCGCCATGGCCGGCAAGGCCCCGCCCTATACCTATGTCCGTATCGGCAGCGCCAACGATGTATCGCCTTCCACCACCCCTGGCACCGTCCTGATGGGCGGTGGGGCCGATGTCGACGCCGCCTTCCAGTGGCTCTGCAACCGGGGCGGCAACGGGGATTTCCTGATCATCCGCGCCACCGGCGCCGACGCCTACAACCCGTACGTGCAGGGCCTGTGCCCGAACACGAATTCGGTCGCCACGCTGATCATTCCGGATGCAGCGGCGGCGAACCACGCGGACGTCGCGGCGATCATCGCCAAGGCGGAGGTGGTGTGGATCGCCGGTGGCGATCAGTCCAACTACATCAATTTCTGGAAAGGCACGCCCGTGCAGTCCACGCTCAACGCGCGCATCGCGCAGGGCGTCCCGGTGGGCGGCACCAGTGCCGGACTCAACGTGCTGACCCAGTTCGTCTACAGCGCCAACGCCAGCCAGGGCGCGACCAGCAGCCAGGCGCTGGCGGATCCGTTCAACCGCTATCTGACCTTCGATCGCGACTTCGCCGCCGTGCCGTCGCTGCAGGGCGTCATCGGCGATCCCCATTTCGCCGCGCGCGATCGCATGGGCCGCAACCTCGCTTTCCTGTGCCGCGTGGCGGCCAATGGCTGGAGTTCGGCGCCGCGCGGCATCGCCGTCGACGAAGCGACCGCCCTGCTGGTGGCCAACGGCGGCTACGCGAGCGTGGTCGGCGCGGGCAAGGTCTACTTCCTGCAAGCGCCGGGGCTGCCGCAGGTCTGCTCGGCCAAGCAACCGCTGACCTATCGCAACATCGGCGTCGCACGCATCGCCGCCGGCGACGGATTCGATCTCGTCAACTGGGCACCGGTGGGCGGAACGACCTACACGGTCACGGCCGAAGCCGGTGTGCTGAGCTCCACCCAGCCCGGCGGATCGGCTTACTGAAAACCGATCCGGAACAGGGGTCAGGGCAGCTTTCCTGGATGGGCAACCCATCCGGAAAAATGCTTTGACCCCCTGTTTTCCGTGGCCAGCGGCCTGAATCCGGACCCAGTTCGTCCGGCAGGGTGACCTCTGGCCCGCGACACAGGCGCCAGGCGTCCGTTCAATCATGTCCGTCCGCCATGAGGCCAGGACCATGAAGATCGCCCTGTACCTGATCGCCACGCCGCTGCTGATGGTGGCCACGACAACGAACGCGAACGGTGATGAAGCTGGAGAGGTCCGCGCGGCGGACGCCAGGTTCTGGCAGGCATACAACGCCTGCGACATGAAGGCGATGGGAAACCTGCTCACCGCCGATGTCGAGTTCTACCACGACAAGACGGGACTGACCGCTTCGCGCGAGGCGTTGATCGAGTCGTTGCGCAAAGGCCCTTGCGCCGATCCACGGATGCGGCTGCGGCGCGAGGCGGTCGATGAAAGCCTGGAATTCCATCCGCTCAAGGGCGGCTACGCCATCCTGTCCGGAAAGCACCGTTTCCATGTCCGGGAAGGGGACAAGCCCGAGCACCTTGATGGGCAGGCCGAATTCACCACGGTCTGGAAGTTCGACGACGGACAATGGCGCATGCATCGCGTGCTCAGCTACGACCATGGCCCGGTTCCCTACACGCCGCCGCCCGTCGCATTGACGCTTGCGCCATCGACACTGGCGACGTATGCCGGTCGCTATCGTTCCTCCCGTATCGGCGACATTCTCGTCGCCGTCGAAGGCGACCACCTGAAGCTCACGGCCGGCAGCTTCGTCGCAACGCTCCATCCGGAAACGCAGACCCGTTTCTTCGCCCTGGAGCGCGACCTGCGTTTCGAATTCGAGCGTGGGGAAAACGGTGGCGTGCAGGCATTGGCCGTGTACGAGAACGGCGCCGTCAGCGAACGCGCCGCGCGCGTCGGATCGGATTAACGCGGTTTTATTTGACAGCCAGCGGGGCTTCGGACACGGATCGGGTCCCCGTCTTGCACTTTCCGGCGAGGCGCGAGCGCGGATGGCCTGTCGAGTTCATGCCCCGGACTTCCCTTCGGCCCCATGGGAATGGAACCCGCGCGCTGAAGGTCCGGGCGTCCGGCCCTGCCGGGTCGTCACGCGGCGGCTGACGTCAACGGAAGCGCGATCTGGACCTGGGTTCCGCCCGTGGGCGGGCATTCGATGCTGATCCCGCCGCCCGCGTCCACCACGATGTCGCGTACCACGGACAGGCCCAGCCCGGTGCCTTCGCCTTTGGGCTTGGTGGTGAAGAAAGGCGTGAATACGCTGGCACGTATCGATTCCGGTATCCCGGGGCCGTCGTCGCTCAGGGTCAGCGCGAGCGAACGGGTGATGTCGTCCCGCGCGGCGGCCAGCCGGAACGGCCCTCCGTCCGGGAGCGCATCCCGGGCATTGCCGGCGATGTCGAGCAGGGTCAGCTCGAATGGACTGTCCGAGTGCCGCACGCGCCGGCGATGACCGGCAGGCAAACCCGTATCGCTATCGTCATGGCCCAGCGCCCATCCGAAACGAAATCCATCGCATCGCGCCTGACTTCCTCCGGAACCTTGACGCGCGGAAGAAGAACACGCCGAATCTTCAGTCCAGCTTCTTCCACACCGAAATCGGAATCGCGCCGTCCGGCCGTGGAGGGACGCGATAGGTCAGGACGCCGTTGTCCAGGGTGTATTCGCGCTGCTGGGTGGTGCCTTCCCAGTTGGGGAACGAGGCGCCTTCGATGCGGAAGGTGAGGGTGTGGTGCTCGGCGTCGACCGTGATGGTGCCGTAGTGGGTGCTGGAGCCCAGCGCGGCCGACGCGTATTCGTCGGCGCTGCCGCGCGCCTTGTCGGCGGAAGCGAAGCGCAGCCGTTCGGACTTGAAAATCTGCAGGGAATAGCGTCCCTGCGCATCGACAATCAAGCGGCCCAGGGGCGACTTGCCATAGTCCCGGACCTGTTCGCCGCCCGGCAGGCGCCTGTCCGCCGCCACCAGTTCCCAGGTGCCGCGCAGGGGCGATTCCGGTGAGGCTGCCCGGGCGTCGCGCGCGGCCAGGCCGGCGAGGATGGCGAAGGTCGTGCCGAGGATTGGATTCATGGCAGGCAGGGGAGTCAGGAATTGAGGCTCACCCTAGCCAGTCGCTGGCATTTGATAAATGCATCCATGATGATATCTGCCATTCTCAAAACGAATCATCGAAGATGAAGCCCCTGGACATCGGCGCGGTGCAGGCCTTCGTGGTTGCCGCGGAACTGCAGAGCTTCACCCGCGCCGCCGACGCGCTGGAAACCACCCAGTCCGCCATCAGCATTCGCCTGGGAAAACTGGAAAAGCAGCTGGGCAGGCGACTCATGGAGCGTTCGCCGCGCCAGGTCCGGCTTTCCGCCGAAGGGCTCGCCTTCCTCGAGGTGGCGCGCGAACTGCTGTCGGTTCACGACCGTGCCGTCGCGGCGCTGGATATCGAAGTACGCCGGCTGGCGGTCGGCATCACCCACGAGCTGATCGGCAGCGAGCTGCCGTCCCTCCTGCGACGCATCAGCGCCCACGATCCGGGCCTGCGGGTGGAAATGCGCGTGGGCGGCACCCGCGATCTGATGTCCCTGTACGACGAGAGTGAACTCGATGCGGTCTGGGTACTGCGGCCGGACGATCGCCGCAAGCGCGGCAAGGCCGTCTACTCGGAGACGTTCTGCTGGGTGTCGGCCCCCGGATGGCAGCCGGTCCCCGGTCAACCCCTGCCGCTGGCCACGCAGGGCAAGGCGTGCCGCATCCGCAATGCGGCGACCCGCGCCCTGGATGAGGTCGGCATCGCGTGGGAAGAGGTATTCATCGGACGAGGCGCCGCCACCGTTGGCGCGGCGGCGGCGGCGGGCATGGCGATCGCCGTGCTGGCCAGCCGCACGGCGCCAGCCGGCACGGTGGAGGTTGGCGACGTGCTCTCCCTGCCGCCGATTCCGCCGCAGGATGTGATGCTGTACAGCGGCCTCACCGATCGGCGATCGCGGGAGGCGTTGCGCCTGATGTCGCTGGCGTTCCAGTCGGCGCGCTGACCGCGGGATGTGTGGACGGGCATCGCTTCGACCACGCGTCGTCGCGGCCGGCGAACGACATACGACAAGGGAGGGTGTCTGATGGAGACGGGGCTGTTCCCGATACCGATGTCGCTGGCAGCGCGTTCTCGACCGCCACCAACCCATCCCCGTCGATTGCATTGACGACGCCCTGCGGCGAATGCCCGCTGTTCGCGAATGTCGATCCGACAGCCAGTCCTGCATTGAACGAAGGGGCTTTTCGCAGTGGGCTTCCTGATCGACGCAGTTGCCATCGGTTTCAGCTTCGCACTCCTGCTGACGAATGCCCTGCGTGCCGCCCGGATGCGTACCTGATCGCGGAAGAACGTCGGTCATGCCCTGTGTGAATGGCTCCGGCAATGGTCCCGATGAAGTCACCTTGGGTTGGCTGAAGCAGTGCAAGAACGCGCACGTCGTCGTTGTGCCGTGCAGCATAAGATCTTGTGCGCGGAGTCTTGCATGAACAGGTTCGGCTGCTTTATGGTGCAATCGATTGCATCAGGGCGAATCTTCGAGGTTTCGTGCCGGTTGGGAGGCCGGGGAATGGATGGAGGTCTATTCGATCGGACCGGTGCGCCGCGTGGGCGGCCGGTGTGCTTCCCGTGGCGGCGATGCCTCGAAAGATTCGTCTGAGCAAACTTTCTTTGGTGGTGCGAGGACGCCGGGATGAGCCCGCTGGACCCGAAGTTCACAAGACGAAGCGCCCTGCGCGCGGCGGTGATGGGTGGCCTCGGGCTGGCGACGGCCGGTGTGATGCCCGCCGGTTTCGCCGCCGAGAAGAAACCGCTCGCGCTCAAGGGCGGCCTGAAGCAGTCGGTCGCCCGCTGGACATTCCCGAACCTGTCGGTCGCGCAGCTCTGCCAGACGGTGAAGGACATCGGCTTCTCCGCCATCGATCTGGTCGGGCCGGACGACTGGCCGACGTTGAAGGCGCATGGCGTGTTCAGCTCGATGTGCAATGGCGCGGAGATCAATCTGGTGAAGGGTTTCGCCGGAGCCGAGTTCCACGACGAGCTGGTGGCGCGCTACACCCGCCACATCGACCTGGTGGCCGATGCCGGCTACCGCAACCTCATCTGCTTCTCCGGCAATCGCAACGGCATGGATCCCGAGCAGGGGCTGGCCAATGCCGAAGCGGGGCTGAAGCGCATCCTCGGCCACGCCGAGAAGCGCGGCGTGATGCTGGTGATGGAACTGCTGAATTCCAAGGTGGATCACCACGATTACCTGTGCGATCACTCCGAATGGGGCGTCGCGCTGTGCAAGCGGCTGGGTTCGGGGAACTTCAGCCTGCTGTACGACATCTACCACATGCAGATCATGGAAGGCGACGTCATCGCCACCATCCGCAAGCACCACGAATTCTTCACCCATTACCACACGGCGGGCGTGCCCGGCCGGCACGAAATCGGCGACGACCAGGAACTCAATTACCCCGCCATCTGTCGTGCGATCCGCGACACCGGTTTCGACGGTTACCTGGCGCAGGAGTTCATGCCTGCCGCGCCGGATCCCGTCCGCTCCTTGCGCGAGGCGGTCCGCCTCTGCGACGTCTGAAACAGATATCCACCTCGGGAAAAGAACACCCATGGCAGACAATCACTACGACGCCATCGTCGTTGGCTCAGGAATCAGTGGCGGTTGGGCTGCCAAGGAACTGACCGAGAAGGGCCTGAAGGTCCTGATGCTGGAGCGCGGTCGCAACATCGAGCACGTCAAGGACTACGTCAATGCGATGAAGGAGTCCTGGGACTACCCGCATCGCGGCCGGCCGACCCAGGCGATGAAGGCGGATCATCCGGTGCTGATGCGCGACTACCCGCTCTCCGAGGAAACAATGGGGATGTGGGCGGACGAGAAGGATTGCCCGTATACGGAAACCAAGCGCTTCGACTGGTTCCGCGGCTATCACGTCGGCGGCCGTTCGCTGCTGTGGGGCCGGCAGAGCTATCGCCTGTCGGAGATGGACTTCGAGGCCAACCTCAAGGAAGGCATCGCCGTCGACTGGCCGGTCCGCTACGCCGACATCGCGCCCTGGTATGACTACGTCGAGAAGTTCGCCGGCATCGCCGGCACCCGCGAGGGGCTGGACGTGCTGCCCGACGGCGAGTTCCTGCCGCCGATCCCGCTGAACATCGTCGAGAAGGACGTGGCGGCGCGGATCAAGCAGGCCTTCGGCGGCACCCGCCACATGATCCACTCGCGCACCGCCAACATCACCCAGCCCAAGCCCGAGCAGGGCCGGGTCAACTGCCAGTACCGCAACAAGTGCATCCTGGGCTGCCCCTACGGCGCCTACTTCTCGACCCAGTCGGCGACGCTGCCGGCGGCGATGAAGACCGGCAACCTCACGCTGCGCCCGTTCTCGATCGTCAAGGAAGTGCTCTACGACAAGGATCGCAAGCGCGCGCGCGGCGTGGAGATCATCGATGCCGAGACCGGCCAGACCTACGTGTACACGGCCAAGGTCATCTTCCTCAACGCCTCCTCGTTCAACTCCACCTGGGTGCTGATGAACTCGGCGACCGACGTGTGGGAAGGCGGGCTGGGTTCCTCGTCCGGCGAGCTGGGCCACAACGTCATGGACCATCATTTCCGCGTCGGCGCGTCCGGGCGGGTCGACGGCTACGAGGACAAGTACTACTTCGGCCGCCGTCCCTGCGGCTTCTACATTCCGCGCTTCCGCAATGTCGGCAACGACAAGCGCGACTACCTGCGCGGTTTCGGCTACCAGGGGGGCGCCAGCCGCTCGGGCTGGTCGCGCGAGATCGCCGAACTCAACGTCGGCGCCGAGCTGAAGGACGCGCTGACCGTGCCGGGTGACTGGTCCATCGGCATGACCGCCTTCGGCGAGATGCTGCCTTACCACGAGAACCGGATCAGCCTGGATCCGGACCGCAAGGACAAGTGGGGGCTGCCGGTGCTGGCGATGGACGTGTCCATGCGCGAGAACGAGTTGGCGATGCGCCACGACATGGGCGCGGACGCGGCCGAGATGCTGGAGGCCGCGGGCGTCAAGGACGTCAGGACGCACGACAGCGACTACGCGCCCGGCATGGGCATCCACGAAATGGGCACGGCGCGCATGGGCCGGGATCCGAAGAGCTCGGTGCTGAACAAGCACAACCAGGTCTGGGATGCGCCCAACGTCTATGTCACCGATGGCGCCTGCATGACTTCCAGCGCCTGCGTGAATCCGTCGCTGACCTACATGGCGATGACGGCGCGCGCGGCCGATCACGCGGTGCGCGAACTCAAGGCGGGGAACCTGTGATGGAACGTCGTGAACTCCTGAAGATGATCGCCGCCGCCACCGGCGCGGCCATGATTGGCGTGCCGGGCCTGGTGTTCGCGCAGGCGCCGGGCGCGAAGAGCGCTTTCTCCGCCGCCGACATCGCCCTGCTGGACGAGATCGCGGACACCATCCTGCCGCGGACCAAGACGCCCGGCGCGAAGGATGCGGGCGCGGGCCCGTTCATGGCGCTGTACGTGACCGATTGCTACACGCCGGAGCAGCAGGCGATTTTCCGCGCGGGGCTGGCCGACATCGACAAGCGCGCCGGCGGCCGCTTCATCGCGCTCGCGCCGCAGGCCCGCACGGAACTGCTGCGCAGCCTGGATGCCGAAGCCCGCAAGCAGATCAGCGCGACGGCGGCGGCGGCCGGCGGAACCCATCAGGGACCGGTCAAGCCGCATTACTTCACGATGCTCAAGCAACTGTCGATCTTCAGCTTCTTCACCTCGCAGGTGGGCGCGAACGAGGTGCTGCAGTACGTCGCCGTGCCGGGCCGCTATGACGGCGACATGCCCTACGTGCCGGGTACGCCCGCGTGGGCGACCGACTGAGCGACTTCACCGATTTGCCTGAGCCGCGTACGCGGGGGACATGATGAGCAAACCAATCTTGATGGCTGCCTGCCTGCTGGCCGCGGGCCCCGCGTTCGCGCAGGCGCAGCCCGACCCGTCGCGCGATCCCGCGAAGACCGAGGTCTGGAAGCCGGTTCCGGCCAGCGTGGCGACGCCCGAGCACGCCGCTCCGTCCGATGCGGTGGTGCTGTTCGGCGGCAAGGATCTTTCGGCCTGGGAAGGCGAGCAGGGCGGCCCCGCGCCGTGGACCGTCGCCGATGGGGCGGTCACCGTGGTGCCGGGCAGCAAGGGCATCCGCACCAGGCAGCGTTTCTGCGATATCCAGTTGCACGTCGAATGGCGTACGCCGACCGAGACGAAGGGCTTCGACGGCCAGCATCGCGGCAACAGCGGCATCTTCCTGCAGGAGGTCTACGAGCTGCAGGTGCTGGACAGCTGGAACAACCCGACCTACGCCAACGGCCAGGCGGCCTCGATCTACAAGCAGTCGATTCCGCTGGTGAACGCTTCGCGCGCGCCGGGCCAGTGGCAGGTCTACGACATCATCTGGAAGGCGCCGCGCTTCTCGGAAGGCGGCGGCCTGCTGTCGCCGGCGCGCATCACCGTGCTGCACAACGGCGTGCTGGTGCAGAACGACACCGTGCTGTCCGGCAAGACCGAATACATCGGCGCGCCCTCGTATCCGCCGCATGGCTGCGCGCCGATCTACCTGCAGGATCACGATTCCAGGGTCAGCTACCGCAACATCTGGGTGCGCGAGCTGTAACGAATCCGGCGTGGAGCGATCTCCGCGCCGTCACGGCTCATTGCTTGAGGAACGCCGTGATGTCTTCGATGTCCTTTTCGGACAGATGCGCGAAGGGCGGCATCATGCCGCCGCCCTTCCTGATTCGTTCCTTGATCTGCTTCGGATCGAGCCGCTTGTTCACGTCGGTCAGGGCGGGAAACGTGCCGGGGATGCCGGCGCGGTTGGCGCCATGGCAGGCCGAGCAGTTGCTGGCATAGAGCCTGGAACCCGCCGTGGCGTCCTGCGCGGAAGTCGGCGTGGCGGCCAGCGCCACGCCGAGGAAGGCCATCGCGGCCATCGGGATCGATTTCAGCATGGGCGCTTCCGGACTCAGTGAGCCGCGCCGGCGGCCAGATGCTTGCGCAGGTAATCCGCACCGATCCTGACGACGGCGGCCGGGTCGCGCGGCTCATCGTGTTCGATGACGTACCACTGCACGCCGGCCTTGCGGGCGGCGGGGAGGATCACCTTCCAGTCCAGCACGCCCTGGCCCAGAGCGGCGAAGCCGCCTTCGTCCCTGGCCTGGCCCTTGGGCGCGTTGTCCTTGGCGTGCACCGCGAACACCCGCCCGCTGAACTTGGCCAGCATGGCGGCCGGGTCGTAGCCGGCGCGCGCCACCCAGGCCAGATCCAGTTCGGACTTGAGCGTGGGGCCGGCGCCTTCGAACAGCAGCTCCAGGCCGGTCTTGCCGCCGAAATCGACCAGCTCGAAGTCGTGGTTGTGATAGGCCAGGGTCATGCCCTTGGCCTGGACCTGCCGGGAGATTTCACCTAGTTCCCGGCCCAGCGCGGTCCAGCCGGCGGCATCGGTCGGGCGTTCCTTCTCGCCCAGGTACGGCACGACCAGATGGGTGTTGCCGAGCGTCTGGTTGAACGCGACCACGCCGTCGAGATCCTTGCGCAGGTCGGCCAATTGCACGTGGGCGGAAACGGCCTTGATCGCGTACTTGTCCAGCAGCTGCTTGAGCTCCGGTGCGGTGACGTTCTGGGTGCCGACCGTTTCCACCGCGTGGACGCCCGCGTCATGGACGATCTTCAGTTGTTCGTCGAGCGTGGCGACGTTGCGCAGCGTGTACATCTGCACCGCGATGGGCGGGTCGTGGCGGGCGGCGTCCTTGGCGAAGCCGGGCGCGGCGGCCAGGAGCAGCAGCGCGGCGGCCGCGATCTTGCGTGGGGTGATGCTGGTCATGGTGTCCTCCCGGGATGCTGATGACTGCGGACTGGGCAATGGAACAGAAAGGGAATCGACTTCGCTCAACCGATGGAGGTCCAGGCGCGCGTCCTGGCCGAAGCAATGACGCGATCGACGATCAGCGCCGAGCGCTGGCCGTCCTCGAAGGTGGGCAGGCCTTCCGGCCGCTCGCCCTTGATGGCGCGATAGGTGTCGGCGACGAAGGCTTCGAAGCAGTTGCCGTAGCCCTGCGCATGGCCGGCCGGAAACACCGACAGCCGGCGCTGCTCGGCGCTGCCGGCGCCCGGACCGCGGGTGAAGATCTCCTCGCGCTGATCGGGCAGGCCGATCCATAGGCGCTCGCAGTCTTCCTGGTCGAACGCGACCGCGGCCTTGGCGCCGTCGATCTCGAACCACAGGCGGTTGCGACGTCCGGCCGAGACCTGGCTGACGGTCAGCGAGGCGAGGGTGCCGTTGCCGGTCTTGAACATCGCGGCGGCGACGTCCTCGCTCGACACCGCCTGGGTCGGGCCCCCCGCCGCCGGGGTGGCGAAGCTCTGCCCGGTGGCGGCGGCGCGCTCGGCGATCACCGTCTCGAAAGCGGCGCTGACATCGACGAAACGTTCGCCGCTGACCCACTCCACCAGATCGCACCAGTGCGAACCGATGTCGGCGAACACGCGGGAAGCGCCGCCCAGCGCCGGATCCACGCGCCAGTTGTTGCTGGCCGGATCCAGCAGCCAGTCCTGCAGATAGCTGCCATGGATCAGGCGCAGCGGGCCCAGCTCACCCTGGGCGATGCGCGCGCGCGCCTCGCGCACGACCGGGTGATAGCGGTAGACGAACGGCACCGTGGCGATCAGGCCCGTGGAGGCGGCCAGGGCCGCCAGGGCGCGGGCATCGTCCAGCGTGGTGGCCAGCGGCTTTTCGCAGATCACGTGCTTGCCGGCTTCCAGCGCGGCCTGGGCCATCGCCCGGTGCAGATGGTTGGGCGTGCACACGTGGACGACCTGCACCTGCGGATCGGCCAGGGCTTCCTCGATATCGCGATAGGCGCGCGGGAGGTTCCACGCCTGCGCGATGTCCTTCGCGCGCTCCGGCGAGGAGCCGACCACGCCGCGCACGGCGGCGCCGGCCAGCAGCGCCGCGCGACGATGCACGGCGCCGATCATGCCGGTGCCCACGATGACGATGCCAAGCTTGCTCATCGGTCTGGATTCTCAGTGTGTGGAAGGCGCGGCGGTGGTCGCCGGCTTTTCGCGGAACAGGAACAGGAAGGCGATCAGCACGATCAGCGCGACGCCCGCCGGGAACAGCCAGATCTGGCGCCAGTCCGGACCCGCCGCGGTGGTGTAGTGCTCCACGACCGCACCGGACAGGAAGGTGCCGATCAACATGCCGACGCCGTAGGTCGCCAGGGTGATGAAGCCCTGCGCGCTGCTGCGGGTCTCGGGGCCGGCGTGGGCGTCGGTGTAGATCTGGCCGGTGACGAAGAAGAAGTCGTAGCAGATGCCGTGCAGCACGATGCCGATCACCAGCAGCGGGAAGCCGCTGCCGGCGTCGCCGTAGGCGAACATGCCGTAGCGCAGCACCCAGGCCGCCATGCCGACCGCCAGCATGGTCTTGACCCCCAGCCGCACGAACAGGAACGGCATGGCCAGCATCAGCAGCACTTCCGACACCTGGCCCAGCGACTGCAGGCCGGCGGCGCCGCGCACGCCCAGATCGTTGAGATAGGGATTGGTGAAGTTGTAGTAGAACGACAGCGGGACGCAGATCGCGATCGAGGCCAGGAAGAAAACCAGGTACGAACGCGACTTCAGCAGGCGCAGCGCGTCCAGTCCCAGGATCTGCCCGAGCCCGGCGTTGCGCTGCTGCGCCAGCGGCGGCGTATGCGGCAGGGTGAGCGCGTACAGGCCAAGCGCCAGCGAGGCCGCCGCGGCCATGCGGAAGGTCAGCTCAAGCCGGTGCGCCTGTTCCCAGCCCAGCCAGCCGATCAGCACGCCGGCGACGATCCAGCCGATGGTGCCGGAGACCCGGACCAGCGGAAACTGCTTCTCCGGCGACTGCATGTGCCGCATCGCGATGCTGTTGACCAGCGCCAGCGTGGGCATGAACAGCAGCATGTAGATCATCACGCAGGTCGCGAAGGTGTTGAAGCTGGTGGCCGTGGAGGCGACCCACATCAGCACCGCGCCGGCCAGATGCAGTGCCGCCAGGATGCGCTGCGCGGCGAAATAGCGGTCGGCGATCAGCCCGACCAGGAACGGCGCGACGATCGCGCCGATGGACTGGCTCAGGAACGCCGTCGCCACCTGGCTCGCGCTGGCCTGCAACGGACCCTGCACCAGGTAGGTGCCCAGGGTCACGAACCACGCGCCCCAGATGAAGAACTGAAGGAACATCATCGCGCTCAGGCGCGACATGGTGAACGTCATGACTTCCCCTCCCAGGTCGGTATTGGTTCAAATCCCCAGCATGCCGCGCAGCGCTTCCGGATCGGCGCCGCTGTCGGCAAAGTCGTCGAACGCGCGCTCGGTGACGCGGATGATGTGATCGCGGATGAAGGGCGCGCCTTCGCGTGCGCCGTCTTCCGGATGCTTCAGGCAGCACTCCCACTCCAGCACGGCCCAGCCGGGGAAGTCGTACTGGGCGAACTTGGAGAAGATCGCCTTGAAGTCGATCTGGCCGTCGCCCAGCGAGCGGAACCGCCCGGGCCGATCGATCCAGTTCTCGTAGCCGCCATAGACGCCGCTGCGCGCGCTGGGGCGGTACTCGGCGTCCTTGACGTGGAAGACGCCGATGCGGTCGTGGTAGCGATCGATGAAGCCGAGATAGTCCATCTGCTGCAGCAGCAGGTGGCTGGGGTCGTAGAGGATCTTGGCGCGTGGATGCTGATCGACAGCGTCGAGGAAGCGCTCGAAGGTCGCGCCGTCGTGCAGATCCTCGCCCGGATGGATTTCGTAGCACAGGTCCACGCCGCAGGCGTCGAAGGTGTCCAGGATGGGGCGCCAGCGGCGGCCGAGTTCGGCGAAGGCTTCCTCCACCAGGCCGGCCGGGCGCTGCGGCCACGGATAGAAATACGGCCACGCCAGCGCGCCGGAGAAGGTGGCGTGCGCGGTGAGTCCCAGGCGCTGGCTGGCCTTGGCCGCCAGCTTGACCTGCTCGACCGCCCAGGCCTGCCGGGCCGCCGGATTGCCGCGCAGTTCCGGCGGAGCGAAACCGTCGAACAGGGCGTCGTAGGCCGGATGCACGGCGACCAGCTGTCCCTGCAGATGAGTGGACAGCTCGGTGATCCGGATGCCGTGCCCGGCCAGCATGCCGGCGATGTCGTCGCAGTAGGCCTGGCTCTGCGCGGCCTGGGCGAGATCGAAGATATGGGGCGCGCTGGTCGGCACTTGTACGCCAGAATAGCCCAGCCCGGCCGCCCATTCGGCCAGCGTGTCCAGTCGATTGAACGGAGGTTTGTCACCGATGAACTGCGCCAGGAACAGCGCGGGACCCTTGAGTGTTTTCACGGCAATCCGCCTCGATGCAATCGATTGCATTATCCTAGCATGGGCCAACCGGAACACGCGTTGTGCACCGCATCGGGGAATCCGGGACTGAACCATGGCGACCATCTACGACATCGCGAAGCACGTCGGCGTCTCGGCGGGCACCGTGTCCCGCGCGCTGTCCCGGCCGGAGAAGGTCCTGCCGGCCACCCGCAAGCGCATCGAACAGGCCGCCGCCGCGCTGGGCTACGTCCCCAATACGGTGGCCCGGACCCTCAAGACCCAGCGCAGCAGCAAGATCCTGGTGACCGTTCCGGACATCGCCAATCCGTTCTTCGCGCAGATTCTGCAGGGCGCGGAAGAGGCGGCGCAGGCCGCCGACTACGCGGTGCTGCTGGGCGACACCCAGCACCAGCCGGATCGGGAGGAGCGCTACGCGCAGATGCTTCCGCGCAACGAGGCGGACGGGCTGATCGTGCTGGGGCACCGGCTGCCGCCGACCGCGCAGGAGATCGTCAGGCAACTGGGCGCCAACGCGCCGGTGGTCAACGGCAGCGAATTCGATCCGGCGCTGGGCATTCCCAGCGTCCACATCGACAACGCCGCCGCCTCGCGCGCCGCGATGGAACATCTCTACGGGCTGGGGCACCAACGGATCGCGGTGGTGGGCGGCCCGCCCGACAATCCGCTGCACCGGCAGCGACTGGAAGGCGCCAGGCATGCGGCCAGGGCGCGCGGCCGGCTGCGCCAGCTGACGGTGGTCCCGGGCGATTTCTCGGTGGAATCCGGCTACGCCGCGGCAAAACAACTGCTGGGTTCGTCACCGGCGCCGACCGCCGCGTTCTGTTTCAGCGATCAGATGGCGCTGGGCATGCTCGCCGCGTGCCGCGACCTGGGCATCCGCGTGCCGGAGGATTTCTCGATCGTCGGTTTCGACGATCTGGCTTCGTCGCGCTACCTCAATCCACCGCTGACCACCATCAGCCAACCCATGCGCGAAATCGGCGTGCGCGCGGTCAAGCTCCTGCTCGCGATCATCGAAGGCGTGGACGTGCCGCATCAGCAGACCCTGGATTTCAGCCTGATGCTGCGCGGATCGACGGCCGCGCCCGCGTCGGGGACAGGCTGACGCCGGGCGCGACGCGGGTGGCCGTGCACACGGCGGGAGATGGATTCCGTGCGAAACCAGCCCGCCCGGCGTGGCTTCACGTCAGCCGCACGTCCAGTCCCGGCAGGGGAACGCGTCCGCGTCCCGGGCGTGAGACAGGCGAAACCGCCGAAGCGGCGCGCGGAAAGCCATCCGCTAAGGCAATCGCTTCGCCATGCACACGGCGCTGGCGGGGCAGAGCGTGCGGAACTCGGCCGATGCCTGGACCGCCGCCGGCGCGTCGTCGCGGCGGATCCGCTGGTAGTCGTTGCGGAGGAAGAAGGCTTCCGCCGTCTGGGTGAGCAGGACCAGTTCCGTGATCCCCAGCTCGTGCGCCCGGGCTTCCAGCGCGGCCACCAGCCGGCCGCCCAGGCCGCCGCGGCGATGCGCGGGCGCGACCGCCAGCGAACGCAGCAGCGCGACGCCGTCGAAGCGTTGCAGACCGATGACGCCGGCGAGCTCCGTGTCGTCGTCTTCCAGCAGGAAATGCACGGTTGCGTCAGCCAGATCATCGACGGGCAGCGCCGATTGCCGCAGCAGCGCGGTGATGCGGGGAAGATCGTCGTCGGTGGCGGGACGGAGCGGCATCAGGGGACCTCGTGGGGGGAAGACGCGGTCGCCGGGGCGATGCCCCGCACGACCGCCAGTGCGAGCAGCGCGCCGCCCAGTTGCGCCAGCACGAAGGCGGGCACATCGTCGGGACGGATGCCGGAGAAGGTCCGGGTCAACGCGCGCGCGAGAGTGACGGCGGGGTTGGCGAAAGAGGTGCTGGCGGTGAACCAGTAAGCGGCGAAGATCCAGGCCGCGACCAGCGCGGGCAGGGCGCGCGCGCGATGGCGCGCGCCCAGCAGGATGGTCAGCAGCAGGCCGAACGTGGCCACGCCCTCGCTCAGCCATTGCGCGCCACCGGCGCGCGCGCGGACACCGGGCTGGATCCACGCCAGATCGAACATGGCGTGCGCCAGCAGCACGCCCGCCACCGCGGCCACGCACTGGACCGCGATGTAGGCGAGCGCGGTGCGCGTGCCGATGTCGCCGCGCAGGCGCATCACCAGCGTGACCACCGGATTGAAATGCGCGCCCGACACCGGGCCCAGTACCGTGATCAGCACATACAGCGCGCCGGCGGTCGCCGCGGCATTGGCGAGCAGCGCCAGCGCGACGTTGCCGCCGGCCAGTGATTCGCCCATCACGCCGGAGCCGACCACCGTCGCCAGCAGCAACGCGGTGCCCACGCCCTCCGCGAGCAGGGCGCGTCGCATCACAGCGTATCCAGCAGGTGTTTCACCCGGCGCTGGATTTCGTCGCGCACGGCGCGGTAGCCGTCGTCGTCCAGGTCGCGCGGATCCGGCAGCGCCCAGTCCTCGCGGCGAGGAGAAGGAATCCACGGACATTCGTCGCCGCAGCCCATGGTGATGACCGCGTCGAACGCGCCATCGACATCGTCCAGTGATTTGGAGACATGCGTGGAGAGGTCATGGCCAAGCTCACCCATGAACCGGACCGCCTTGGGATTGATGCGGCCCGAGGGGCGGGATCCGGCGCTGAGCGCCTGCACGCGGTCGCCGCCATGCAGGCGTGCGAAGGCTTCGGCCATCTGGCTGCGGTTGGAGTTCTCGACGCATACGAACAGCACGCGTTTGACCGGCGCCATGGTCGTGATCCTCAGCAGCAGCCGGAGGCCGGCACGCAGCACGCCGCGCCCTTCTCCACCTTGGGCTTCATCGCACGCGGATCCGGCGTGCAGCTGGCGCCGTCGGTGGCGCAGGCCGCGTCGCCGCCGTGGTAGGTGGTGGCCTCGCCCAGGGTGTGGAAGGTTTCCCAGCGCGTGCCCTGCGGATCCTCGGTCCAGAGCTTGTCCGAGCGCGCGTAGCAGCAGATCGCGGCGTCCTCCGGTATCACCGCGCCGCCGGCGGCATCGAGGCGGCGGCCAAGCGTGCGCAGACCTTCGTCGTCGTCGGCCTGCAGGCCGAGATGATCCACGCCCGCCGCGCGGCCGGTGTTGGAGATGGCGAAATTGACGCGCGGATCCTCGAGCATCCACTTGGCGTAGTCGGCCTTGACCACGGTGGGCGCGCTGGCGAACAGCTGCGTGTAGAAGCGGATGCTGGCGTCCAGGTCGGTGACGTTGAGGTGTACGTGAAAGCGGTTCATGGCGTGGCCTTCTTTCGGGGAGCGCAGTCGGTGGCGGGGGTGCAGGTGGCGACGCCACCGCAGCAGTTTTCGGTGAGGTAGGCGATCAGGCCGTTCATCTGCAGGTAGTTGGCGCGTACGCGGATCACGCGCCCCTCGCGGGTGTCATGCACGAGCGCGGCCGCCCGGAGTACGTTGAGGTGGGCGGTCAGCGTGGCCGGCGGCAGATCGAGCGCCTCGCGCAGTTCGCCCACGGCCAGCCCTTCCGGACCCGCCTGCACGAGGGTGCGGAAGGCGGCCAGGCGCGATTCGTGGCCGAGCGCGGACAGCGATTTGAGGGCGGTTTTCGTTTTCATATTTCCAGAATATATGAAATATTGAGCCGGTCAACCACCCCCACTTTTTGGGTCGGGCCCAGGTTGATCATGCCGTCGAAGCTGCGCGACCACGCATGCGTGACGCGCGAGCCCCCGGGCAGCGGACGGTCGTCGCTGTTCGAGGCATCGGCGCGGGTGGCTGGCCAGCCGGGCGCGGGGCCGGGTTCGTGGGAGCGTGCCAGCGGCCCGCGCGTTCGTGGTGGCGATGGCGAGGATCGGGACCACCATCCATGCAGACAGCGACATCGAACCGGGCTCCGCAACAAAAAGGGGAGCGAGGTCGTGCGCGGACACGCGCCTACCCGTCGATATCCGCGATGAAAGCATCCACCTGGCGCGTGTAGGCGCCCGGCAGGCCGAGCTCGCGGTTGATGGCCATGTGGGAGAGATCCTGTTCCATCACCTCGACGCGCGTGCCCAGGCCCTCGGCCTTGCGCGCGAATCGCCACGAGGGCGGGCACGCGTTCCGGCGGCGGGACGAGCACACGACCAGCATCGGCAACGCGCCCCGGACCAGCGCGTGCTGCGGCGATACCGCCCTCCAGTACGCCGGTGAGTCGCCGAACGCATCGTCGAACAGCGAAAGGTGCGGCCTGGTCTGCATGATCCCGACGACGTCGAGCGCGCCGCTGTCCAGGGACACGACG
The DNA here is from genome assembly GCF_051953815.1 of Pseudoxanthomonas sp. Classification (GTDB taxonomy): domain Bacteria; phylum Pseudomonadota; class Gammaproteobacteria; order Xanthomonadales; family Xanthomonadaceae; genus Pseudoxanthomonas_A. The sequence goes on from NZ_JBQCIJ010000034.1 coordinate 88,022, forward strand.
CCGCGCGGCGGGCGCGCCCCGTGGGCCGCCAGCAGGGCTGGATTCGATCCCAGCAGGACCACCAGGTGCGCGCCCGCCGAATGGCCCATCAGGATGAAGCGATCCGGGTTGGCGCCCCAGGCGGGCGCCAGCCGCTGTGCCCGCGCGATCGCGCGCGCCACGTCGTCGGCCTGCATCCGCGGATCGGCTTCCGGAAGCAGGCGATAGCCGGTCGACACGATCACGTAGCCTTTCGGAATCCAGTGCGACGCCTTGTTGGCGATCAGGCCGGGGTGATCCTTCCAGCCATTCCGCCACCCGCCGCCGTGGACGATGAACAGCACCGGGGCGTTCTCTGGATGCGGCGGAAGGTAGACGTCGAATCGCTGCCGGCCATCGTTTCCATACGCGATATCGGCAAGCACGCGCGTGCCCGGCGGAAGATTCGTCTCGGCGGCGTCGCCCGGCATCGGAAGCAGCGCGAGGAAGGCCGCGAACAGGAGCGGACGCAAAGTGGGAAGCGGCATGGTCATTCCTGGTTCGATTTCAGTCGCAGGGTGGCCCGCAGCCCGCGGGGGGCGTGCGGCATGAGTTGCAGGTCACCGGCATGCTGGACGGCGATCCGCTCGACGATGGCCAGTCCAAGGCCGCTGCCGCCACGGGCGGCGTCATGGACGAAGGGCTTGCGGGCCTCGCGCGAGCGCCCGTCCGGCAGGCCCGGTCCGTGATCGATCACCTCGACACACCACGCGTCGCCTTCGCGCCGCACCCGCAGGCGGTAAGGCGCGGCGCCGTGGCGGAGCGCGTTGGTGATCAGATTCTCCAGCGCGCGCAGCAGCGCCATCGGCCGGCCACGCAGCCAGGCCTGGTCGGGAAGCGCGAGTTCCCAGTCCCCGCCGGTGGCCGCCACCGCCTGGCGGCAGATCGCCACCAGGTCGAGGACGCACGTGGTCTCGTCCCGGCCATCGCGGGCGTAGGCGATGAACTGCCTGAGGATGCCGTCCATCTCCTCGATATCGCGATGCACGCCCGCGCGGAGATCGGGATCGGTGTCCGGGAGCAGCTCCACTGCGTACTGCAGCCGCATCATCGGCGTGCGCAGATCGTGCGATATGCCGGCCAGCATGAGGTTGCGCTCTTCCATCATCGTACGAAGCCCGTCACCGGCCTCGGCGAGCGCCTGCGCCAGTTCGGACACCTCGCGCGAGGCCGCGGGCAGCGGCTGGCGGGGACCTTCGCCACGAACGATGGCGGGTGCGCGCAGGGCCAGATCGCGCAAGGGCACCACCAGCCGGCGGGCGAAACAACCGGCGGCCGCCAGGACGGCCAGCGCGCAGCCCAGCAGGATCAGGATCGGCAGCCAGCGGACTTCGTCCTCCGCCCGTTCCCGCGCGAACGAAATCCACACCGGTGACGGAGTCCGCAGCCGGAGCCAGAGCACGGGCCGCCCACCGGGGCCGTCGGCCACCCGCATCTCGCGCGGCGACGCATCGTCCGCGCCGGGCAGCGACGCCAGTTCGCGCAGGTAGGGGGCCAGGCGCGGACGGGAATCCGCGGGCGGCGCGTCGCGCAGGCGCAGGCCGGCGTCCTCCAGCCGCGCCATCGTGGCTTCGAGCGGTTCCTTGCGGGCCAGCGTTTCGACGGTCCGCGCGAAGCCGTCCATCACCCGATAGGACTGCTCCGCCGCCGGCCGGATCCAGAGCTCGCGCACCAGCAGGAAGGTCAGCACGAACGCGCCCAGCAGGCACAGCGAGATGACCGCCACCAACTGGCCGAAGACCGTCGACGGGACCCTTGCGCGCGTCCTCATGCGTCCTCCGCCGGCGGGACGAAGACATAGCCGGCGCCCCATACCGTCTGGATCACGCGTGGCCGGCGCGGATCGTCCTCGACCAGTTTCCGCAGCCGGACGATGGTGATGTCGATGCTCCGCCCCAGCGCATCCATGCCACGGCCGCGGGCGAGGCTCATCAGGCGATCCCGGCTCAGGGTCACGTGCGGGTGGCGCGCCAGCACCGACAGCACCGCGTACTCGCCACCGGTCATGCGCAGCGAACGTCCGCGCCGATGCAGGGTCCGCGCCGCCAGGTCCAGGACGAAGTCGCCGAAGCGCACGCAGCCGTCCGCGGGCGCGCCCGCGACACGGGCGGATCGGCGCAGAACGCTGCGGATCCTGGCGACCAGTTCGCGTGGATTGACCGGTTTTGGAAGGTAGTCGTCCGCGCCCATCTCCAGCCCGACGATGCGATCCACATCGTCGCCCCTGGCGGTGAGCATGATCAGCGGGGTGGTGTCGCCCTGCGCGCGCAGCCGGCGACACAGGGACAGCCCGTCCTCGCCGGGCAGCATGAGGTCGAGGACGATCAGATCGTAGTGATCGCGGCTGAGCGCGGCGTCCATGTCCCGGCCGTCGGCGACGCCCTTCGCATGCAGCTCCGATTCGCGCAGATGGCGGCACAGCAGATCGCGAAGGCGGATGTCGTCATCGACGATCAGGATGCGGGGCGGCGTGGATTCGTTCATGGCGTTCACTATGTGGCCCGTGCCGGCCGCCGGAAGCGTCGCGCCGGCGCCGATTTGTAAGCGGATGTTTCTGGAACGCGCGCGGGAAACGGCGGTTTACATCCCCGCGCGTCGGGCATGTCGGGGCGGGGCTAGCGTGGACGGGCCGGAATTCCCGGCTTGTCCCCACCTGAAAGGAGCCGCCATGAGCACAGTCCCCGTTTGGGCCAGGATCTTCGTCTTCACGATGGCACTGGCCGGTTGCCAGTGGGCGATGGGACGGGAGCGATCGCGCCACGTGGAGCGAAGTCCCCACGCCGGCGCCGTCGAGTCTGCCCGTTCCAATGCCCGCTTCCAGTCGCAGCGCGCCCGGCACTGGCAGGCCGACGCCCACGGAAACGCATCGATGCATCGACAGGGCTCGATGCGGGGATATCGGGGCGGATCCGGCAGCTACCAGGCGTCCCGGCAACGCGACGAGGCCGGCAACGCCAGTCGCCAGCGCAGTGTCTCGCTGCATGGTCCCGGCGGCGCCGGCGTCGATCGTTCGGGTACCGCCAGCCGCGGTGCGGACGGCAGCGTCTCCGCCGGCCGCGCCACCACCGTCACCACGCGGGACGGCGATCACTACGCCGGCTCGCTGGTGCTCGCCGACGGCCGGATCAGCTACTCCGGAAGCTGCAGTGACGCGAACGGGAATCCGGCGCCGTGCCGGACCCGCTGACGACCTTGCCCGCTGGACTCTCCAATTTCTTTTTTTCCAACAGGATTGCGAACATGAAAATCATCCCCTTCACCGTACTGCTCACCGCTTTGCTGCTGTCCTCGGGCGCGGATGCCCAACAGGGACGCGGCGCGCGCAAACAGGCGCTGCACGAGCGCCTGCAGGCTGCGGACGCGGATCAGGACGGCTACATCAGCCGCGCCGAGGCGGACGCTTCCCTGCCAAGGCTGGCGGAGCATTTCGATCGCATCGATGCGGACGGCGACGAGCGGATTTCACGCGATGAGCTGCGCGCGGCGGCGAGCGAACTGGCCGGCAGGCGTCGCGGCCGCTAGCGACGTGACGGGCCGCGGGAGGGACGGTCGTCTTCCCCGCGACGGCGGAAGACGCGCGCAAGGAAAGCCGCCGGTGTCAGTGGCTGGCGCGCCGGCTCCGATACGGACGCAAGCCATCGCGCCACGCCAGCAGATCCGGAAACTCCCGCGCGAGCGCATCGTCCCGCCAGCAGTGGCGATGCGCCTCGCCGGGGAACGCCGTATCCGGCTCGGGGACCACCGCGTCCAGCAGTGCGCACAGGCTGATGTCGGCATAGCCGAAGCGACCCAGCAGGAAGCCGGTTCCGGAGTCCCGCAGGCCACGGCGCAGCGCGAGCAGCGCGTCACGGTGATTGCCCGCGCCGTACAGATGCGCGTACTTGCGGTCCAGCGCCTTCACCGCGCGGCGGGTGATGGGTCGCAGCAGGGGCATCAGCGGCGACGGCAGCCGGGGAAGGGATTCGTCGAGCGCGGCATCGTTCGCGGCGATTGCCCGGACCACCCGGGTCCGGGCCGCGGCCAGGCCCGTTTCGCTGATGTCGTCCCAGAACCGGATGCGATCGAAATCGCCCAGCCGATCATCACCCGCCACCCGCGCGGCGTGCCGGGCGATCCCGAACGAGCCGCGCACCACGCCCGCATCGGTGAACAGCACCGGCACCGACACGGTGCCGCGCCACTGCCGGAGCTTCATCCTGAGCGAGGGTTCGCCGAGAAACGGAATGTATTCCCGATAGCGATACGCCACCCCGCAATAGTCCAGCGCCCATCGCGCCTTGCGCGTCCACGGCGAGAAGGCTTCGCCTATCAGCAGCGTCATCCGTCGTCTCCGCCGGACGCCGCTTCAGTCGCCCAGCGCCGCATCCAGGGCGCGGGTGAATTCCGCCGGTTGATCGAGCATCAGATAGTGGCGCGCCTGCTTGATCTCCACCAGCCGCGCCCGGCTGCCCGCGTACTGCGCGCGGTAGCGCGCGGCCATGTGGCCCGCGGGAGCGCCGAGCGGCGACTGATCCGCGAAGATGACGGTCAGCGGCGGACGCAGGTCCGCGATGTCCGTCCTCAGATCCGTGGTCGACAGGCTTTCGTACAGGGATGCATAGGTGTCGCGATCACTGCGTGCCCCCGCTTGCGCGATCCGGATGGCGGTGTCCGGATCGCCGACGGCCGACGACGCCTGGCCACGCATCCGCTGCGCGAACGCGCTGGCGTCCTCGGCGCGCATGTCGCGTGCTTCGGCGGCGATGGCGGCGCGCAGTTCCGCATCCACGCCAGCGCTGCCCCGGTTGGCGGACATGAAGGGAAGCGCATCCACGATCACCACGCGTTCGACAAGTTCAGGCCGTCGCATCGCGACCAGCAACGCCGTCACGCCACCCGCCGAATGTCCGACCAGGGCGACGGGCCGGGTGGTGTTGCGCTGGAGGTACGCCGACAGCGCATCGGCCACGTCATCGATGGAACCCGGCGTGTCGTGGCCCGTCGCTGGAAGTTCGAGCCCGGCGATGTGGATCCGGTGCACGCGGTAGGTGCCGGACAGCCGCGTGGCGGTGTCCTCCCAGGAGACGGTGCCGCCGGACAGGCCGGGAACCAGCACCAGCTCGCGCGGACCATCGCCGGACATGTCGGCGGCGACCGGATGCGCGCGGGTGGAGATCGGATTTTCGGCGCCGCCTGGCAGTGACAGGAACGACAGCAGCAGGGCGAACGGAAGGAGACGGCGAAGGCGATGCATCGGGACTCTCCGGTGGTCGTGGCGATTGGACGTGGTGCGGTCGGACGTTCGGTGCGGCCGGGTCAGGTGCGCCCCGCTTGGGCGGCGTCGCGGATGCGATCCTCGAACGACTGTTCCTGCAAGGCCTTCAGTGCACTGCGCAGCACCTCTTCCAGCGAGAGCCCGATGTCCCGGTTGAGGCTGGCGGCGGCCTTCGCGGTGTTCGCCCAATGCTGTTCGAGCAGCGGCAAGCGCGCCTTCGCATAGGGCGTGAGGTGCGCGATGCGTTCGCGGCTGTCCTCGCCGGGCTGGAGCTTGACCCACCTGGCGCGCACCAGTGCGCTGATGGTCTGGCTGACCGCCGAATGGCTGACGCCCATGCCGTCGGCGATGTCCTTGATCCGCGCGGGACCGTGTTGCGAGAGCGCGCGGATGATCGGCGTGAAGCGCGGTTTGTAGTCGAGTCCGGAAGCGCTGTACGCCTCGGCCACCGCCGAGTCGAGCTGATCGATGAGGGTGCGCAGCAGCGTGCCCAGGGTCGCGTGCGGAGTTGTCATGCCGAAAAATATATGTTAGCACTTATACATTGTCAAGAACGACGCGGGAGAGTGCGGTCATGAGTCAGGCGTTGTGGCTGGCGGCCCTGCTGGTGGGCGGTTGTCCCCAGCAGGAAGCCGTGCTGGAACAGATGGCGAAGGCCATCGAGAAGGACTACGTGGTCGCGCAGGAAGCGCGGCAGATTGCCGGGAGCGTGCGCGACTGGGCGGATCGTGGACGCTATGCCGACGCCTGTGGGGACTGGCTCGCGTTCTCCACCCGGCTCAACCGGGATCTGGACGCCTACGACGGGCATTTCCACCTGGAGCGGGTGGTCGAGGAAAAGGCGGGCGGCGACGAGGACTGGCTGATGGCGTGGCGCGCCGCCGGCGTTCCCGCCAACATGGGCGTGCGCGAAGTGAAGGTGCTCGAAGGGAACATCGGCTACCTGCGGCTCGCGTCCTTCTATCCCTGGGACATGGCCGGGCCCAAGCTGCTGGCGGCGCTGGAGCTGCTCAAGGACACGCAGGGATTGGTGCTGGATCTGCGCCAGAACGGCGGCGGCGACGCGGAAACCGCGGGCCACCTGGTCAGGGCGTTCGTGGATGACACGGTGTCCTCGGTGCAGGACGTCCAGTCGCGCTCCGGCCGCCGGCCGGAACCGCTGCCCAAGCGCGGGCTCCCCGAATACCGCGGGGGCGTGGTGGTGCTGCTGGACCGACGCTCCGCCTCCGCATCGGAATACGTCGGCTATTCCCTGCAGGCCGCCAACCGGGCGGTGGTGATCGGAACGCGCAGCGCGGGCGCGGCGACCTTGATGAGCGACCCCAAGCCATTGCCGCACGCGTTCCAGATATTCATTCCCGACGCGCAGCCGATCAACGCCAGGACCGGTGGCAACTGGAATCGCGAGGGCGTGACCCCGGACGTGAACGGCGGTGATGATCCGATCCATGTCGCCCGGCGCGTGCTGGGCGGCGATCTCGAACCCGGCGAATCCACGCGCTGACACGCGGCGGGACGGACATCATGATCATCGTGCTCAACGGTCCCCTGGGCATCGGCAAGTCGACCCTGGCCGAAGCCCTCTCGGAGCGGATCGACCGCTGCGCCATGCTGGACGGGGATGCGCTCGCCGCGGTCAATCCGCCGCCCCTCGAGGCGCGGGAACATCTCCATGCGGCGATGGCGTTGCTGGTGGCCCATCACCGGCGATTCGGCTATTGCAACTTCGTCATCAACCACCTGTGGGAGACCGAAGCGGATCTTGACGATCTCCGCCGCCGCCTTGCCGCGCCGGAGGAACGCTGGGCCTGCTACCGGCTGACCCTGGACCGGGCATCGAACCTGGCCCGGATCGCCCGCCGGGCCGAGGCGCGCGCGATCGACGAGCGGACCGCCGAGATGTCGACTTTCGACCGTGAATACGCGCTGCTGAATCGCGCCGCGGGCAATGCGTTGGGCGAACCCTTCGACGTCTCGGGTCCGCCCGGTTCACTGGTCGAGGTCCTGCTGGAGAAACTCGGATAGGGCCGCATGCCGGCGCGCGCGCTTCCTCGCGGACCGTCCCGGCGAAAGCGGCCCCTCAGGAACGGCGGGCGGGCGCCGGATTCATTTCCGCCAGTCGATCACGCTCATCGGCGCCGGCATGAGCGCGTGCGCGGACGCCGGCTTGTCCGTTGGCGTCCAGCCCGTGGCGCCGACCTGGGACACATCGCCATATCCACCCAGCAGGCGATAGTGCGCGAACGTATAGGCAAGCCCTTCGCTCGCCAGTTCGTCGGGACCGTCGGTCAGCGCGAAATGGAGTTGCGGATCCGAGGCGCTGCCGCTGAAGCCGACGTCGGCGATCCTGTCTCCGGCCCGCACCCGCGCGCCGGGTGCGACGCGCGCGCTGCCCGGGCGCAGATGGCCGTAGTGCGCGTATTGCCCGCCATCGAGCGCGATGACCACGCGATTGCCTTCCACGCCATCCACGCGATCGGTCAGGCGGGCGCGTTCGGGAAATCCATCCTCGACGCGGACGACCACGCCGCCGGCCACCGCGAGGACGGGCTGTCCGTGGCTGTAGGCGCCGGCCGCGAGATTCCCGCCGGCCGGCGCCTTGCGCCCGTCGGCATCGAGCTTCACGAAATCGATCGCATGGCGTCCCGGCGTGCGCAGTTTTCCCGACAGGGCGTAGCCGACCCGGCGATGGCCGCGTTGCCAGCGCGGATCGTGGATGGCGACCCACGGGCCGCCTTCCAGCGGCGGCGCGAGCACCGGTGTTTTCCCCGCGACGACGCCGACCTCACCGCCCTCCACCGCATGCACGCCACCGCCCGCGGTGCCGTCGAGGTAGCCGACGCGATGGCGCAGTGTGCGCGGCGGCGCGCCGGGCATCGTCAGTTCGATGAACACCACGCCCCGGCGGCCCGAGGGAATGGCCGGGAAGGACTCGGCGTTCCATTGCAGGCCGGAGCGATCCAGCCGCTGTTCCAGCGCGGGGCCTTCGAAGGAGGCGAGCACGCGCCCCCGCGCGCCATCCAGCACTTCGACGCGGACGGGTTGCAGATCGTGCCGGGCGAAATTGCCCAGGTGCAGTTCGTAGACCAGCCGGGTGCCCTCCGCCACGGCCAGGATCATCGGTGGCGCCGGCACGTGGAGATCGAAGGAGGTTCCCGAAGGTGATTGCGCGCGGGCCGCGATGGCGGCGAACGACAGGATCACGGCGAGGGCGATTTTCCGCAATGGCATCGGCAAGTTTCCGGGCGGCCGGAAATCCGGCGCGGCGCAATCCGGGGAACACGCATCCATCGCGGGCGCGGCCATCACTCCGTCGCGGTGGAACAGGCCACCGCTCCGGTCATCTGCTCGCCCACGCAGCCGCGATCGTTGCGTGCCGGGATGCGGGCCACGGCGCCGCGCAGATCGGCGGGCGTGCCCGAGCGGCCATGCACGCCGACGATGGTGCGCACGTCGAGTCCGTTGGAATCGATCAGCGTCGCGAGTTCGCGCCCGGTGCTGAAGGCGACCGGCACCGCGCCGCGTTCCGGGATATAGAACAGATCGCCCTGGAACAGGGTGCCGGACGCGGGATCGAAGCCGACCAGCATGGTCGCGGCGTGATCGCTGGCGAGCGGCAGCACCCGGATCCGGCGGTCGCCGAGTTCGAGAGTCTCGGCATGCGTCACTTCGCGCACGCGCGCCGGCAACCGATCACCCAGTTGCCGGCGCAACGCGGCCACGCCGCCCGCGCCGACCAGCACCTCCGCATCGGCATGGGCGGGCAGGCCGGCGACATGATCGCCATGCACGTGCGAGATGACGACGTGGGTGATGGCGCGTCCGGGCGCGGCCTTCTCGATGACCGCGCGCACGGCCTTGGCCTCGTCGACGTCGATGGGCGCGTCGAACAGCACGATGCCCTTTTCGCCCACGACGAATCCGGTGTGGTAGCCCGAGGGCGCGCCGTCGATGCGGTAGGCGCCGTCGCCCAGCGGGGTCGCGCGCAGGGAAGGCGGCGGGTCGGCGGGACGATAGCCGTCGGGCAGCGACAGCAGCGCGGTGTCGGCGGCCTGCGCGGGGCGCGCGCGGACCCGCGTCCAGCGCTCGCGTTCGCGGCCATCGCGGGAATGGATGATGGTGGCGGGAAGGCGAAGCGCGGCGTCCGTGTTCCAGCCCTCGTAGCGGTACACATCGCCGTCCCGTTTCGCCGAGGCGAGATCCCCGGCGGCGTCGAAGGCCAGCGTCACTTCGCGTCCCGCGCCGTCCTTGAAGGACGCCGCGCCGCCGGCCGCGGGCCGGCCCGGATTCCGCGCGATGGCGTCGCAGGCCAGCAGTCCCGGCGCGAGCATGCGCAGATCCGCCAGATCCCGCGCGACGGTGGCGGCGTCGTCCTGCTGCAGTACGTCGCCATCGCGCCAGCCGAGCTCGTCGACCGTGCGCTCGCCGTTCCGGTCGCCCAGCGTGCGGTAGCGGAACTCGATGTCGCCGGGATACAGGTTGGAGGTACGCAGCAGGAAACGTCCGTCGGGCAGCAGCAGCATCGACTGGCGCGCATCGACGGCGGCGAGTGGTTCGTCGGGCGCATGCGCCTGTTCAGGCCGGTAGCTGGTGCCGGCCAGATCGATGGCCACGCCCTGGCGCAGTGGCGCGCACAGGCCATCCAGCCGCTCCGCCGGTGCAGGCGTGGACGCGGCCAGCACCGCGATCAGAAAGGCGTTCACCATCGATCACTCTCCTGCGCCGGCCGATGACGGGCCGACGGCGTTTGCGGACACGGTGGGAGGGGCGTAGCGGTGGGGCCGTGGGCGGCCCTGGGGGCAGACGCTAACGGTGGCCATGCGCGCTTGCAATGGCGCGGGCAGGCGTCGGGAACGCGCGGTTCAGTTGCCGGCAGGCATGCGGTGCCGCCGTGGCGGTGAGTGGGGACGCGCCGTCGCGTCCGGGCCGGCAGCCCATGCGGGGAGGAGAAAAAAACCGATGGCGGGCCGAGGTCCACTCCACGAGAGAGTGTGGCGCGGGCTTCAGCCCGCCATCGCGGTGGCGACCGGTGTCGAGGTCGCCGGCACGCCACCGATTGGGGAAACGGAAGCGGGGATCAGCGCAGGTGGACGGGGCAGGGCTGGCGCTCCTCCAGCGGCGGCAGCAGGCCGCGTTCGAACACCTCCTCCACCGTCGGCGTGCGCGGGAGCTTGCGGGCCTCGGCGGTGAGCTTGAGCGCGGCCAGCACGCGCGGACGTTCGACGTCGCCGACGCCGCGGTTGATCATGTCGACGCCGCCCATGTCCTCGACCATGGTGTCGCGCAGGCGGCCACGTTCGACCACCGGGTTCTGCCTGGGATCGCGCTTGACCAGCGCCTGGATGGCCGCGTCCGGATCGCACAGGGTGTCGATCACGCCCTGGTTGATGGCCCTGACCAGGCCACGCGCGAGTTCCGGTTCCTCGTGCAGCAGCTTCGGCGAAACCATCACCGCGCTGCCGTAGAAGTCCGGCAGCATCTCGCTGTAGCGCAGGAAGCGCAGGCGCGCGCCCACGTCCTGGCCGGCGGTGCGCACCGCGGCCGAACTGGTGGACAGGTAACCGAACAGCGCGTCGGACTTGCCGCTGTCCAGCAGCGCGAGCAGTTCCTTCCAGTTGCCTTCGTTGGTGCCGATGTGGGCCGAGGCGGCATCCACGCCGGCGACCTGGGCATACTGGGCGAAGGTGTTGAGCGCCACGTCGGTGGCATGGCCGGTGATGGTGCGTCCCTTGAGCTGTTCGGCCGAACGTATCGGCGACTGCGCGGGCAGGATGATCACCGAAGGCGAGCGGTCCATCATCATGTACACGCCGACCGGCGATTTGCCCGGCACGGTCGCGGCCTGTTCGTACACCGCCTGGATGTCGCCGTAGCCGACATCGAAACCTTCGCCGACCATGCGGCCGGCGGCGGTGAACGCGCCGCGCCCGGGGGTGAACTCGACCTCGATGCCCTCGCGTCGGAAGTAGCCGCGCTCATCGGCCAGCAGGAACCACGCATTGGCGCCGGAGAAACCGGAGTTGAGCAGGAAGCGGATCCTGCGCAGCGGCCTGGGCGCGTCGGCGGCGGCGTCGGTCGCGGGCGTTTCCGGCGGCGCGGGGTGCTGGCCGCAGGCGGCCAGCAGGGCCGCCAGCGAAGCCGCGATCAGGAGGGCGCGCCGGTTCATGCCACGGCTCCCGCCGCCACCTGGGCGTGTCGGGCGAGCGGCCTGGCGCGTTCGGCCAGCGGCGGCAGGCATTCACGGGTGAACACGCTGCCCGGCGCCGGCACGCGCGGCAGGCGGCAGGCCTTGGAGAGCAGTTCGATGGAACGGGCCAGGCGCGCGTCGTCGATGTCGCCGATGCCGATGCGGCGGGCTTCCGGATGCGCCATCTCGACCTGCAGGGTGCCCATCATGCGCGGACCGTCGACGTGCCGGGCGAACTTGGGCGCCAGCGCCTGCACCGCGCGCAGCGCGGCATCGGGATCGGCCAGGGTCTCGACGATGCCGCGGTTGACCGCCGCGACCAGGGCGCGCGCCGCCTCCGGATTCGCCTGCAGGAACGCCGGCGTCAGCATCAGCGCATTGCCGTACAGCTCGGGCACGACGTCGCGGTATTCCAGGAAGCGCAGGCCGGCGCGGCCATCGATGCCCTTGCCGGCGAGCGCGGCGATGATGGTGTGGACGAAACCGAACACGCCGTCGCTGTGGCCGTCGAGCACGTCCTCGGCCAGGGTCGCCATGCTGGTGGTCGAGCGCAGGATCGACACCCGCGATTCGTCCATGCCCGCCTGCATCGCATAGGCCGGGAACGCTTCGATGGCCGCGTCGATGGGATGACCGCCGATCACTTTGCCTTCCAGATCCTTCGGCGTGCGGATCGGACCGTCCTTGCGCACGCCGATGGTCAGCGGCGTGGTGTTGAAGGCCACGTGCACCGCCACCGGGCACTGATCCGGACGCAACGCGGCCAGCTTGATCAGCGCGCACAGGTCACCGTAACCGCCGTCGAACCCTTCCTGCGGAATCCGCGGCACCACCGAGGCCGCGCCGTCGCCGCCGACGAACTCCACTTCCAGGCCGGCATCGGCGAAATAGCCGCGCTGCTGCGCCAGGCAGAAGAATGCGTGCGGGCCGGACAGCGGCGAATTGAGCAGCAGGCGGATCCGGGTCCGCTTGCCGCCGCCGTGGGAGGGCTGGCCGTCCACCGTTGCCGCGGTGGACGGCCGCGCTGAAAGCGCGGGCAGGAAGCTGGCGGTCGAGGCCAGCAGCGCTGCCTTGCCCAAGGAGGTGAAGATGCCGCGTCGTGTGTGATCCACCCTGTACTCCGTCTTGTCTCTTGTCTGTGTCGATGTCGCGGGATCGCGAAAAGAAACCGCGGGCGGGCCCGTGTCGCCCGCCCGCGGCCGGGCTCAGAACTTCTGCTGGTACTGCAGATAGATGAAGCGACCGAAATCGAAACCGCCGTAGTAGGCGAAGTCGCTGTTGGGACGGGAATACAGCACCGGGCCTTCCTTGCCGAACACGTTGTTCGCGCCCAGCATCACCGTCGCCGTTTCCGCCAGGGTGACCCGGAACTGGACGTCGTTGAAGCTGGTGGAACCGACCGTGCGCAACGGCTGCCGGCCGGTGTAGGGCGAGACGAAGTTGGGCTGGTCGCACTCCGGGCCGCCGGTCAGGTCGAACGCGCAGGGCTCCTTGATCTTGGAGAAGTAGCGCACCCGCCAGGTCAGCGCGTAGATGCCCTTGGACCAGTTGAGGTTGAGGTTGGAGCGCACCCGGAAGTTGGCGCCGAAGCTGGTGGTGTGGTTGATGGGCGTCTCCGCCCGATCATTGGCCTTGATGTCGCGGTAGTCGATGTAGCTGGTGGTGGACTCGATCCGGATGTCGCCCAGCGGCAGGCTCGGCAGCCGGTAGTTGATGCCCAGATCGTAGCCGGCGGTCTTCAGCCAGCCCGCGTTGGTGAAGGCGTAGTTGAGCGAGGTGATCTCGCCGGTGGTCGCGTCGCGGGTGAACGCAGAACAGGCCGAGGCGACGCCGCGCACGTAGCAGTCGTTGAGGATCTCGGTCGGGGTGTTCTGGACGATCGCGTTCTGGATGTCGATCTTCCACCAGTCCAGGGTGACGCCGAGGCCGTCGATCCAGTCCGGGCTGTAGACGAAGCCGACCGTGGTGGTGGTGGAGGTTTCCGGTTGGGTGTCGGGATTGGAGCCGGAAATGAAGGGCAGGTTGGACTGGATGTTGGGACCGGAGGTGGGTACGCCGCCGGAGGCGATCTGGCGATAGCCGACCGGCACGTCCGCCCGGCAGGCGGCGGTGGTGCGGGCGACGCCGTAGCGGCTGTCGCAGGGATCGGTGTAGACCGGGAAGAAATCCTGCTCGCCGCCGAACAGATCGTTGATGGTCGGCGCGCGGAAGCCCTCGCCCCAGTTGGCGCGCACCAGCAGCTGATCGCTGGGCCGCCATTCCAGGCCGATCTTGGAATTGGTGGTGCTGCCGAACACGTCGTAGTCGGAATAGCGGCTGGCCAGATCCAGGGTCAGGCTCTTGGCGAACGGCAGATCGGACAGCAGCGGGATGTTCAGTTCGGCGTAGACCTCGTTGGCCTTGTAGTCGCCACGGGTCGGCAGCTTGCGGGTGTTGGTGGTTTCGCCGCGCTGCTTCTGCAGGCTGGGCGTGAAGGTGCCGCTTTCGCTGCGCGATTCCAGGCCGACCGCGAACGACAGCTCGCCGCCGGGCAGATCGAACAGGCCGCCGGTCAGGTTGGCGGTGAAGCTGCGCGTCTCGGTTTCGCCGCGATCCAGGTTGTCCGGGACCAGGAATGCGCGCAGGGTCGGATCATCCAGGGTGCCGCCGTAGCCGCTGCCGTAGGCGGCCAGCGGATTCCACGGCACGCACTGGCCGGCGCCGCTGCCATAGGCGATCGGCGCGGCGGCCGAACCGCATTCCACCCGGCCGGTCGCGGCATTGAAGTAGGACGGACCGGAGGCCAGCTGGACGTTGCGCAGGTTGAGATCGCCGGTGCCGGTCTTGTCGGTGCGCAGGCGGCTGTACAGATAGCCGGCATCCCAGAACAGGGTGCGATCGCCCCAGTCGAAGTTGCCCTCCAGCTGCGCGCTGGCGCGCGTGGTGGTGACCTTGTTGTTGCCCGAGCGCGGCACTTCCCAGGTGCGGCGCTGGTAGTGCGCGGCGCGCGGATTGGCCACGCCGCTCTGGTTGCCGACCGGGTTGTAGTAGCTGTCGATCGACAGCGGCGCGTTCAGGCTGCCCCAGGTCGAGGAGCGGTAGGGGTAGCCGGGAATGTTGCGGAAGGTGTCGCGGATGCTGTACAGCGCGTTGCCGCGCAGCAGCAGGCGTTCGTTGATGTCGAAGCCGCCGTCGAAGAACACCGACTTGCGCTCCATGCCGGTCTTCAGCGTCTGCTGCTCGGTGACGTTGCTGTAGTCGGGCACGCCGGTGCGGTGGAAGTTGGCGATGTTGCGCGGATCCTGGCCCTTGTTGACGGTCAGCTGGCCGAGGACGGGATCCAGCAGGGTGCCGTTATGGTTGATCGCCGAGAGGCCGGCGGTGGGATGGCGCACGGTGTTGGGAAACGCGCTGTAGGGGCGGTCCGAGGCCCACACCGGATTCTCGTCGGTGTACTGCAGGGTGCCGCTGAGCCAGCCGCGCTCGCCCTTCACGCCCCAGGAGGCGTCGAACGAGGTCTGGCGGCCGTCGCCTTCCGAGTATTCGCCCAGGTACAGGTTGAACAGGCCGCCGTCGAAACCGCGGCGGGTGATGATGTTGACCACGCCGGCGATCGCGTCCGAGCCGTAGATGGCCGAAGCGCCGTCCTTCAGGATCTCGATGCGCTCGACGCTGGCCGAGGGAATCAGCGAGACGTCGGCGTAGCCGCCGGTGGTGGTGCCCAGGCGCTGGCCGTTGACCAGGATCAGCGTGCGCTGCGCGCCGATGTTGCGCAGGTCGATGTAGGTGCCGCCGGCTTCCTCGCTGTCGGACTGCACGCGGCTGCGGCTGGCGGCGGGCGCGCCGGAGGTGGGGGAGGACTGCAGCAGGTCGCCGACCGAACGCATGCCGGACTGTTCGATGTCCTGGCGGGTGAGGGTCTGGATCGGCTGCGCGGTTTCGCTGTCGACGGTGCGCATGATGCGCGAGCCGGTCACCTGCACGGCGTCCAGGGTGCGCGCGCCGCCGGTTTCCGGCGTCGCTTCCATGCCGACCGGGTCCGGCGCGGGCGGCGGCGGCGCGGATTGTCCGTCGCCGGTGTCGTCATCCCCTTTTGAATCGCGGCTCAGGGTGATCACCGCGCCGTCGTCGCGGGTGATTTTCAGGCCGGTGCCCACCAGCAGCGCCTTCAGCGCGGCGCGCGCGTCCTGCCTGCCCTTCAGCGGCGCGGTCTTCACGCCTTCCAGGCCATCGGCCGGCGCGACGATCTGCACGTTCGCCTGGCGCGCGTACTCGGGCAGCGAATCGGCCGCGGCCTTGGCCGGGATGTCGAAATCCACTTCCTGCGCTGCCGCGCCGAAGATGGACAGGGAGACGCCGGCGACCAGCGCGAGGGAAACGGCCTTGCAGAGAACGCTTTTCCGATGATTCATTTTTCACCTGATGAGCGGCCTGGCATCCCGTGGGGTGGACGATCGGCGCGAGAGTGGGAGTGCTGCACGGGAAGGGTGTGTCGGCCCATGCGCCGCTTCCGGACGAAGACGGCGCGTGGGTCTGTAGCTAGGATGCGGCGGCGGGTGGGTTCCGCCATTGCCTCGGCGATTATTTTTTTCCGCCGCTTCTGCGAATCAGGATTTCGCTTTCGGACTGCGACACTTCCAGTCCCATGCTCTGCGCGGCGGCGCGCGAGAAGCCGATCGGATCGGTGGCGGAGAACAGGCCGATCACGCGCAGCCGCGCGACCTGCGGATCATCGATGCGGATGCGGATCGGGCTGTAGCGGGCGAACTCGCGCGACACTTCTTCCATCGACTGGCCGTTGAAGGCGATCATGCCGTCGCGCCAGGCGAGCGCGCGGTTGACCTCGGCGCTGTCCACCCGGCTCACCAGCGGCCGCGAACGATCCGGCATCCAGGCCTTGTCGTTGGCCAGCAGCTGCATCGTGCGCGCGTTGCCCTCGCTGACTTTCACGATGCCTTCCCGCACCAGCACGCTGACCGCGCGCGGCGAACGCCGGACCTGGAAACTGGTGCCGACCGCGACCACCTTCGCGTCGCCGGCCTTGACCGTGAACGGGCGCCGCTTGTCCTTGGCCACGTCGAACATGGCTTCGCCGCGCAGCAGCTCGATGTTGCGGCCCCGCGCGTCGAAACTCACCCGCACGCGGGTGTCGGTGTTCATGGTGATGACCGAGCCGTCCTCCAGCGGCACGCGCAGCACTTCGCCCAGGCGGGTGCTGTGGGTGCCGGCGGTGCGATCCAGGTAGGTCCAGGTGCCGAGGGTCAGCGCCACCGCCGCCAGCGCGGCGGCCACGCGCAATGACCAATGGCCGGATCGCCATGGGCGACGCCGCGGGACGTGGCGTTCGGCGGCCTGTTCGCCGCGATACAGCCGTTCGCAGCGCAGCATGATGGCGCGCATGCGCGCGTAGGCGCCCAGGTGGCGGGTGTCGGCGGACAGCCACGCGTCCCGCTCGGCGGTTTCCTCCGGCGTGAGCGCGCCGCGATCCTCGCGCGCCACCCACTCGGCGGCCTTGGCGTCAATTCCATTCTTCACGGGGGTTCTCCTTTTTCTCGGGGCGGCGCCGGCCGGCAAGCTCGCCTCCGTTCCATGCCAGCGCCTGGCTCAGATGCCTGAGCGCCTTGACGATGTGTTTCTCGACGGTGTTCTCGCTCACGCCCAGGCGCTGGGCGATCTCGCGCTGGGCCAGGCCATGCACCCGGCGCATCAGGAAGGCCTGCTTGCACTTGGCCGGCAGCTGCGCGATGCAGCGATCCAGATGGCGCAGTTCCTGCACGCCGGACGCATGCGATTCGGGCGAGGGCGCGTCGAGCGCGATTTCCAGCCGCTCGATCTCGCCGATGCTTTCGATCGGCACCACCTTGGCGCGGCGCAGGCCCTGCAGGACGACGGACTTGGCGATGGTGAACAGATAGCTGCGCACGTTCTGGATATGGCTGACCTGTTCCAGCGACATCAGCTGCGCATAGCTTTCCTGGATGACGTCGTCCACGTCGGCGAGATCGCCGACATGGCGGACCAGCCACGCGCGCAGCACCGGCTCGTGCGGAAGCACGTGCTGTGACAGCCACATCGCCCGCGCTTCCGAGAATGGTGTCCTCATGGCTCGCCCCCTTCGCCCCGGATCGGATCACGATCCACGGCTGCCGCCCCTGCAGGCTGTCTGCACATCGCCCCTCCAGCATGTCCCTCCTGGAGGAGGATGCACAGCGGGGAGGCTTCCGCCATCCCGAAGAATGAACAGGGAGAAAGGGACCTCAGGGCGCGGGCGGCGCGCCGGCCAGTTCGGCGGCGAAGTCCTCGACCAGGCGCTTGCGGCTGCTGCGCGGGTACTCCAGCGGCGAGAACGGCATGGCCGCCCGGGCGTAACGGGCGATCAGCCCGGGCAGGTCGCCCGGGTCGCCGGCCGCTGCGCGGTCCCCGGCCAGCGCCTGCCGGCGCGCGCCCAGGGTTTCCTGCAGGATTTCCTTGGTCGCGATGGCGTGCTCGGAAGTGGGATCGGACACGCACAGGCCGAAGATGCCCTGGCCGAAGGCGTCCCAGGCGTCGGCGGTGCGCGCGTCCAGGCCGGCGGGCAGCGGCAGGCCCTGGTCGTCGAAGCTGTCGGGCAGGCGCGCGAGACCGCGATCCAGATCGGCCAGGGCGGCGGCGAAGTTCCGCCGGAACCGCTGTTCCAGCGCGGCCCGCGCGGTATCGGCGTCGGCCCGCGCGAGGGCTTCGCGCGCCCGCGCGACCCAGGCCACGGTGCCGGGATGGAAGTAGCGTCCCGGTGTCGCGCCGGCTTCCGGGAAATCGCCGAACGCGGCCGATTGCAGGGTGCCGTCGGCGCCGACCACATAGGACGGCGCCGGCACCAGCCGATCGTCCAGCAGCGTGTCCAGCCGGGCGATGTCCAGGCCGCACGCGCCGGCCAGCTGTTCGGCGGTCCAGTAGTGGCGCCGGAGGTAGGCGTCGGTCTCGTTCATGGCGGCGGAAGCGGGGCGGGGAGGGATCGGATCAGAGCATGATCCGGCCGCCGGCGACATCCAGCGTCACTCCCGTGATCCAGGACGACGCATCGCTGAGCAGGAACAGCGCCGCCGCCGCGATGTCCTCCGGCGTGCCCAGCCGGCCCAGCGGAAATCCCGGCAGCATCCGCGCCAGCTGTTCCGGCGACAGGTTCGCGCGGGTGCGTTCGGTCAGCACCGCCGAGGGCGAGATGCAGTTGACCCGCACGCCGCGCGGTCCGGCTTCCTGGGCCAGGTGCCGGGTCAGCATGATCACGCCGGCCTTGGCCGCGCCGTAACCGGCCGGCGCGCCGGCGGCGACCCGTCCGCCCGCCGAGGCCATGGTCAGGATCGCGCCGCGGCCACGCGCCAGCAGATCCGGCAGGAAGGTCTTGAGGGTGAAGAAGGTCGAGGTCAGGTTGTTGTCCAGGCTGGACCGCCAGTCCTGTTCGCTGATGTCCTGCAACGGCATCGGCCGGCCGGTGCCGCCGCCGGCGAAGGCCAGCACCAGATCCACCGCGCCCCAGTGTTCGCCGATGTGCCGGCGCATGCGTTCGACCTGGGCCAGATCGGCGCAGTCGGCCGGCGCGGCGATCGCCTCGCCTCCGGCCGCGCGCACCGCCGCCACGCTGGCCGCGAGCGCGTCGGGATCGCGCCCGTTGATCGCCACCCGCGCGCCGCTGCGCGCCAGCGCCAGGCAGGTCGCCGCGCCGATGCCGCGCGAACCGCCGGTCACCACCGCGGTGCGGCCGGCCAGATCCTCGAAGCGCGGCGTCGCATGCGCGCGGGATGTCGCGCCGATGTCAGCGTTCGTCATGGGTTCTTATCTCCAGGTTGTGGCCATCCGGATCGTGGAAGTACAGCGCCTCGGCCCAGCCGCCGGCGCCGAACTGCGGGCGGATCCGGCCATCGCGCGAAAAGGGATCGCCACCCGAGGGAATGCCCGCCGCGATCAGCCGCTGGTGGACCTGCGCGAACCGCGCGCGATCCAGATGGAAGGCGAGGTGCGCCTCGTCGCGCGGCTCGGCTTCCAGCAGATCGATCACGCAGCCGGCATCGATGCGCAGCACGTCGAAGGGGCCGTGTCGTCCTTCGTGCGCAAGGCCCAATACCTCGCCATAGAAACGCACGGAGATCGGGGCGCTGCGGACGCGCAGGATGAGATGATCGAGTCGTACCATGGGCGGCGTACCGTGAAGCGGAGCGGTGTCGTGGACACGGCGCGCTTCCGCGAGGGGATGTGGAACCCGGAGTCTAGGCGCGCGGTCGGCGTGGACACAGCCACGCGCGGGTATGGCCCCCCTGCACGAATGCATAGGTGAATCTGGACATGTCGATCGACTGGGATGATCTGAAAACGGTGCTGGCGATCGTGCGCGGCGGCAGCCTGAGCGCGGCGGCGCGGGCGATGGGCACCACCCAGCCGACCGTGGGCCGCCGGCTGGAGGCGCTGGAACGGCGGCTGGACGCGAAGCTGTTCGAACGCGACTCCGGCGGCATGCGGCCGACGCCGCTCGCGCACTCGCTGCTCGACGGGCTGGAGCGGATGGAGGCCGGCGCGCAGGCGGTCCAGCGCCAGGTCGCCGCGCGCGACACCGGCCTGAGCGGCGAGATTCTGGTGACCAGCCTGGACTGGCTGGGCGACGAGGTCATCGCGCCGATGCTGGCGCGCTTCGCCAGCCGTCATCCGGGCGTGCTGATCGAACTGGTCAACGACACGCGCGTGTTCAACCTGGCGCGGCGCGAGGCGGATCTGGCGTTCCGGTTCGGCGCCTTCGCCCAGGAGAACCTGGTCGATCGCCCGGTCGGCGACGTGGCCTATGCGCTGTACGCGTCCACCGACTATCTGCGGCGGCAGGGGATGCCGGATCCGGCCGATGGCTTCGACGGTCATCAACTGGTGTTGCTGGATCGCGCGGCCGGCGATGTCCCGCATGAAAGCGATCTGCGCGGGCTGGCCCATCGCGCCCGCACGGTCCTGCACGGCAATGGCCTGCGCACGCATCTGGCGGTGGCGCGGGAAGGCATCGCGATGGCGATGCTGCCGCGCCTGCTGGGGGATCGCGAGGCCGGCCTGCGCCGGCTCCCGCTGCCGCGGACGACCAGCGTGCGCGCGGTGCGCGTGGGCTATCACGCCGACATGCGCGACACTCCGCGCCTGCGCGCGCTGATCGAGTTCATCGTACGCGAGTTCGCGCTGATCGCCGCGCGGCTCGACCCGGCGGAATGATCATGTCGGGTCGAGCACGCCGGGAACCTCCGCGCGGGTTCCCGGCCGGGAAGGACGTCAGGGCGAGGCGGGTGCCGCGTTCCAGCGCGGCGTGGCGCGATCCTGCAGATGGCGGATGAAGAAGTCGTAAT
This sequence comes from Pseudoxanthomonas sp., assembly GCF_051953815.1. GTDB lineage: Bacteria > Pseudomonadota > Gammaproteobacteria > Xanthomonadales > Xanthomonadaceae > Pseudoxanthomonas_A. The sequence continues at coordinate 108,807 of NZ_JBQCIJ010000034.1, forward strand.
GCCGGCGCTGCACGTAGTCGAACGGTTCGGCCCAGCGGCCGACCGCGTGCCCGGCGCCGGGCATCATCAGCAGTTCGAAATCCTTGTCGGCGCGGATCAGCGCGTCGGCCACCTGCAGGGTGGATGCGGGATCCACGTTGGCGTCCTGCTCGCCCACGATCAGCAGCAGATCGCCGCGCAGCTTGCCCGCGTGCTCCACGCCGGACGCGGCCGAGTAGCTGGCGTTGACCGGCCAGCCCAGCCACTGCTCGTTCCACCACAGCTTGTCCATGCGGTTGTCGTAGCAGCCGTTGCTGGCCACCCCGGCCTTGTAGAACTCCGGATGGAACAGCAGCGCGTGCAGGGTGTTCTGGCCGCCCGCCGACATGCCGTGGATGCCGACCCGGGAAATGTCGTAGGACGGATCCCGCGCGGCCATCGCGCGATGCCAGGCGATGCGATCCGGGAAGCCGGCGTCCTGCAGGTTCTGCCAGGCCACGTCGTGGAAGGCCTTGGAGCGGCCGGTGGTGCCCATGCCGTCGATGCGGACCACGATGAAGCCCAGATCCGCCAGGGCCTGCATCCGCACCAGGCTGTCGCTGCCCGAATCCATGTCGAACGGCCAGAAGCGCTTGGGCACGAAGGCGCCATGCGGGCCGGCGTAGATAGACTCGATGACCGGATAGTGCTTCGCCGGATCGTGATCGCGCGGGCGCACCGCGATGCCCCAGATGTCGGTGGCGCCGTCGCGGCCCTTGGCGGAGAAGATCTGCGGCGGCTTCCAGCCGGCGGCCTGGAGCGCGCGGATGTCGGCGCGTTCGATCACCGAGACCAGGCTGCCGTCGGCGCGGCGCAGCTCGGATACCGGGGGCAGGTCCACCCGCGAATAGGTGTCCAGGTAGTAGGCCATGTCGCTGGAGAAGGCGACGTCGTGCCAGGCGTCGGCCTGGGTGAGGCGGGTGAGGTTGCCGCCGTCGAAATCGACCCGGAAGTAGTGCTGCAGGTAGGGATCCTTGCCCGCGTCCACGCCGCCGGCGGTGAACCAGATCTGGCGCTTGTCGTCATCGACCTTCACCACGTCGCGCACCACCCACTCACCGCGCGTGATCTGTCGCTTGACCTGGCCGCTGACGTCGTCGAACAGGTACAGGTGGCGCCAGCCGTCGCGTTCTGAGATCCACAGCACCTCGCGTCCGTCCTTGCCGACGTCGTGGCGATAGAGGCTCCAGGCGTTGACGAAGGTCGGGCTGTCCTCGCTGACCGCCGCCCGCGCCTGGCCGCTGGCGGCGTCGACGCTGATCACCCGGACCTGCTTGAAGCCGCGCTGGATGTATTCGAACGCGAAGCTCGCGCCGTCCTTGCGCCACTGGATTTCCCACAACTGCAGCGGGTTGGGGAACAACGCGTCGTCGATGACCTTGACCGTGCGCGACCCGATGTCGATCAGCACTGGCCGTTCGATGTCGACCTCATCGCCGGGCTTGGGATACAGCTGGGTGTGGACCCGCGGCTGGATCTGGTCGCGCGGGGTGGATTCGACCCGGGTGACCCGGCGATCGGTGCCCGGCTTGACCCGGTACACCGCCAGTCGCCGCGAATCCGGCGACCACGCGATCGACTCGGGATCGTAGAAGGCGTCGGCGCGGCCGTCGCGGGTGAGCGGTTCGGCCTGCGTCGCGCCGGCCGCGCGGATGACCAGATCGTGGCCCTCGGCGAAGACCTCCCATTGGCCGTCCGGCGAGCGGCGCGGCGCATTGTCGGCGGGTTGGGTCATGTCCCGCACCACGCCCCAGCCACGCGGTCGCGAGGGCGTGCCGTCGTCGCGCGCGCAGGTGTAGTCCTTCAGATCGCAGCGCCACGGACGCGGTTCGGCCAGGCCGATCCGCATCTTGATGGCGCGGCCTTCGTCGGCGAATTCGAAATCGCGGAACGGCAACCGCAGCGGCTCGTAACGCTCGCCGGTGGCCTTGCCCAGCGCCGCCGCAAGGCGCGCCTGGTCGAAGGCCGGGCGCTTGCGCTGATCCTTCGGGTCGACGATCACGTAGCTGAAACCGCCCGGCACCGTCTTGCGATAGTGGAAACGGCCGTCGTGGGTGGCCTTGGCCGCGAACGGCAGATCGCGGGTCAGGTACATCCATTCCTGTCCCAGGTGCAGCGAGCGCCGGTATTCGGCGTCGGCGGGGCCGGTGTCGCCCGCCGTGGCGGAGGCGCAGGGAACAAGCAGGGCCAGCAGGGCCAGCGCCCCGCGCAGGCGGCGGACGCGTGGGCGAACGTTGTCTTTCATTCGATCGTCTCTGGAACCAGAAAAAGAAGGGGCCGGCCGTCCGCCGGCCCCCGGGGGAACACCGATCACTGGAACCGGTAGGTCACCTGCGCGCCGATTTCCCGCCCGATCGGACTGTAGGTCCAGTAGAAGTACGGGTAGTCGGCATAGCTGTCGTCGCGCGGGTGGATCTTGTCGAACACGTTGTTGGCGAACACGGTCACCGTCATCTTGTCGGTGATCTTCTTGGACAGGTTGGCGTTCCACAGCAGGTAGGGCGCGATGCGGCGGTTGAGGTCATAGCTGGGGATGGAACCGATGCGCGATCCGTAGACGTTCGCGTTCCAGTCGCCGCGATCCCAGTTCACCGACAGGTTGGCGCGGCTGCGCGCGTTCCAGTTGTACGAGCGGTTGTCGCGGTCGTACAGCACGCCGTCTTCGGCGTACTGGGTGAACTCGTAGCTGAGCGTGTGCGACCAGCCGAGCAGGAAGTTGAAGCGGCCCAGCCGATCGGTGTCCCAGCGATAGCGGACGGTGGCGTCGATGCCGGTGGTCTTCTCGGTGGCGGTGTTGATCGGGCCGACCGTCAGCAGGGTGACCGCGGTGCCGTCCGGATCGGTCGGCGAGGGCCGGCGCTGGACGAAATCCAGCGCGGTCTGGCACAGCAGCGAGTTGGTGTCGACCGGATTGCCGCTGCGATCCACGCCCAGCCGGCAGTCCGCCTCGCGCTTGAGCACGTAGCCGTTGGACAGATCGTTGACGCCCTGGTCGAGCTGGATGCTGTAGTAGTCGGCCTGCACCGACAGCCCGTCGAGGATGTCCCAGACGAAACCGGCGGTCCACGATTTGGAGGTCTCCTCCTCCAGCAGGCGGTTACCGCGCCGCCCGCCCTCGGTGTAGTAGTAGTAATCGGTGTTGCTGTTGTCGCGGCAGTCCGGCGCCAGCACGTCGTTGTTGTTCTCGGCGCGGCAGCGGTACTCGTCGAAGATCTGGATGTAGTAGCCGGAGGGTTCGGCGAACACGTAGTGCATGTCCGGCGCGCGGAAGCTGGTGGCGTAGCTGCCGCGCAGCAGCAGACTGTCGGTCGGGCGCCATTCCAGGCCGGCGTTCCAGGTCACCGCGCCGTCCACCTCGGTGATGTCGTCGTACTTGTCGTAGCGCGCCGCCAGCTGCGCCTTCAGGCTGCTGAGGATCGGCACGCTGAACTCGACGCCGAGCGCGTAGCGGTCGCGCGCGCCGCGACCGCCGGTGTCGTTCCAGTTGTAGGCTTCCTCGGCGGGATCGGCGTTGGGCAGGGTGCGCGGATCCGCCACCAGCCTGTACTTCTGCGAACCCCATTCCAGCACCGAGGCCATGCCCAGCGGACCGGCCGGAAGCTCGAACAGATCGCCGCTCAGGGTGGCCTGGAACTGGCTGGCCTCGGAATGCCCGCGCGGGCGGATGGTCGCCGACATCGCCGCGAACTGCGCCGGCGTCAGCGGCGTGGTGAAACGCTCGTAATCCAGCCGGTAGGCCGGGTAGTAGTCGTACACCGGATCGTTGCCCAGGCGCGGGCCGAGGAAATAGTCGGCGACCTTGCTGGCGATCAGGCGCGGGGTGCGGGTGTCGGTTTCGTACTCGGCGTGGCTGTAGGACAGCTCGTAGTCGAAGCGGTTGTCGAACACGCTGCCGCGGATGCCGGTGGTGACGCTCCAGGACTCCTCGTCGTTGTCGGTCATCAACCCGCCGCGACCGGTTTCCTCCGGCTGGAACACGCGCAGCGCGTCCATCAGCGCGCCCCGGCCGACGTCGTAGTAGTAGTAGCCGGTGTCCTCGTTGTAGGGCGACCACCATTGGGTGCCGGTGGAGTAGCGCGCCTTGGACTTCCACCACATCGCGTCCATGAACAGCTGGGTGCTGTCGTTGATGTCGAACGCGCCGGAGCCATACAGCGACAGGTTGTCGTCGGAACTGCGGATGGTCGAGTCGGCCAGGCGGTCGTACTGGGCGCAGCGGCTGCCCGAACGGGTGGTGTAGACCACGCCGTGGCCGAAGAAGCGGTCGCAGGCGTCGGCGATCTCGCTGACGTAGCCGGGGGCGTCGAAATCGTACAGGTACAGGTTGGCCCACGGCGTGCGGCCGCTGGCGATCGGGCTGTCCAGCATCGAGTCCATGAAGTCGCGCTGGCGGGTGAAGATGGCCTCGCGGTTCATGTATTCCATCGCGTAGGTCAGGGTCCAGCGGTCGCCGGACTTGCCGCCGACGATCTGCAGATTGCCGGTGTCGCCGCCGCCGCGGGTGGTGGAACTGCCGTACAGCTTGGCCTCCAGGCCTTCGTAGTTCTTCTTGGTGACGATGTTCATCACCCCGGCGACTGCGTCGGAACCGTAGATCGCCGAGGCGCCGCCGGACAGCACCTCGATGCGCTCGACCGCGCTGCTCGGAATCGCGCCCAGGTTGATGAAATTGCTCTGGCCGCCATACGGCAGCGGGTATTCGGCGACGCGGCGGCCGTTGATCAGCACCAGCGAACGGCCCGGCCCGAGGCCGCGCAGATTGATGATGTTGGCGTTGGGCGCGAAGATCGACTGGCTCGCCAGGGTCGATTCGTTGACCACCGATCCGTTGGCCTGGGTGAGCGTGTTGAGGGCGTCGAAGACCGTCTTGAAACCCTGCTTCTCGATGTCGTCGGCGGTGATGACGGTGACCGGCGCGGGGCCTTCGACCTCGGCGCGCTTGATGCGCGAACCCGTGACCGTCACCTGTTCCAGGGTCTTGGCGGCCTTTTCGGTCTTTTCATCGGACCCGGTGGTTTCCTCTTCCGCGGTGTCCGCCTGCTGGGCGAACGAGGTTTGCGGCGTGGCGGCCACCAGGGCCAGCAACAGGGCGTTGTGCAACAGGCTGGAACGTGGACGCGTGGAACGGTGCTTCATGCGATCTCCCCAATGGACATGAAAACGCGGCGACCGTCGTTCCTGCCCCTGCCAGGAAACGGGCCTCGTGCTTTTTCATATTGGGTGCGGGATCGCGCGTGCCGCTAGGCGTGGATGCCCGTGCGCCGTGCGGAAATGGGCACAAACCTCGCGCGGTGCGTGTTCAGGCGAGAGCGATCGTGCGCGTCCGTTCGACGCGCGGGGATCGGCCCAGCGCGCGATAGTCGCGCGGGGTCATGCCGACCGTGGCCTTGAACTGGCGGGTGAACGCGCTCTGGTCGGCGAAGCCGCAGGCCTGGCCGATGCTGGCGATGCTGTCGTCGTCCCGCAGCAGGCGCATCGCGGTTTCGATCCGCAGCTTGGTCAGCAGCTGCTGCGGGGTGAGCTGGAACACCCGGCGGAAATGCCGTTCCAGCTGGGCGACCGACAGCCCGGCCAGTTCCGCCAGCGCGGTGACCCGCACGTTCTCGCCGTGGTGCGCCTGCATGTGGTCCACCACCTTCATCAATCGCGGGAAGGTGGAGTGCCGGTTGTCCGGTTGGCCGAGATCGCGCGAGATGCCGATGAGCCCGACGATCGCGCCGTGCTGCCGCACCGGCCGCTTGAAGGTCAGCGCCCAGCCCGGCATGCGGTTGGGGAACAGGTGGACCTCCAGCTGGTTCTCGATGGTTTCCCCGCGCAGCACGCGCAGATCCTGCTGCTGGTAGCTGTCGCCGAAGCGTTGCGGAAACACTTCCACCGTGGTCCTGCCCAGCACGTCGTCGCGCTGCTTGCGGCCGAGCCGGCGCATCAGGGTGAGGTTGCAGTGGGTGTAGCGCCCCTGGGTGTCCTTGATGAAGAACACCACGTCCGGCAGCGCGTCGTACAGCACCTGCAGCTCCTGCGACGGAATGTCGATGTCGAATGGCATGGACCGTGGACTCCGAAGGACGGGACGACGCGGAACCGCGACGCCGGGCGGCGTCGCGCGGACTTCCAGCAGAGCGGCCGCGCCCGGTCGCGGCATTCGATCCGCGCGCGGATCGAATGCC
>NZ_JBQCIJ010000035.1:0-15289 GCF_051953815.1 Pseudoxanthomonas sp.
ATCGCCTCGTCCTCCGGCGTCCCCGCCGGCTGCGCGTCCGGATTCGGCGTGGGTCGGAAGAAGCCGTCGCCCTCCCCCTTGTGCAGCAGCTTCGGCGCGCCCAGCAGCACCACCGCGGTCAGCACCACGCCCAGCACCAGCCAGGCCCAGCCCGGCAGGCCGTGGTCCCCGCCGTGGTTGCGCCGCGCCTGCGACTTGCCCTTGCGTGCCGCCACCTACATCGCCTCCGGCGCCGAGACGCCAATCAATCCGAGCCCGTTCGCCAGCACCTGGCGGGTTGCCTGCGCGAGCGCGAGGCGCGCGTCGCGCACGTCGGCGTCGTCGACCAGGAACTGGTGTTCGTTGTAGTACGACTGGAACGCCTGCGCCAGCTCGTGCAGGTAGGCGGCGAGCTGGTGCGGCTCGAGTTGCTCGCCGGCCGCGGCCACCACTTCCGGATAGCGCGACAGCTCGGTGAGCAGTTCGCGGGTGCGCGCATCGGCGAGGTCGGGCGGCTGCGCCAGGCCGTTGCCGAGGTCGAAGGCGACGCCGCGCTCGCGCGCCTGGCGAAACAGGCCGCAGGTGCGCGCGTGCGAAAGCTGCACGTAGTAGACCGGGTTGTCCAGCGACTGGCTGCGCGCCAGGTCGATGTCGAAGGTCAGCTGCGAATCGGGGCGGCGCGCGAGCAGGAACCAGCGCGTCGCGTCGCGGCCGACCTCGTCGATCAGGTCGCGCAGGGTCAGGTAGCTGCCGGCGCGCTTGGACAGCTTCACCTCCTCGCCGCCGCGCATCACCGTCACCATCTGGTGCAGCACGTACTCCGGATAGCCGGCCGGGATGCCTTCGTCTAGCGCCTGCAGGCCGGCGCGCACGCGCGCCAGCGAACCATGGTGGTCGGCGCCCAGTTCGGTGATCGCGCGGCCATAGCCGCGCTGCCACTTGCTCAGGTGGTAGGCCACGTCCGGCACGAAATAGGTGTAGGTGCCGTCGGACTTGCGCATCACCCGGTCCTTGTCGTCGCCGAAATCGGTGGACTTCAGCCACAGCGCGCCGCCTTCCTCGTAGGTATGCCCGGAGGCGACCAGCTTGTTCACCGTCTCCTCGACCTTGTGGTCGGCGTACAGCGAGCTTTCCAGGAAATAGACGTCGAACGAGACGCCGAACGCGGCCAGGTCCAGGTTCTGCTCGCGGCGCAGGTAGGCCACGGCGAACCGGCGGATGGCGTCCAGGTCGTCCGGATCCTTGCCGCCCACGACCACGTGGTCCTCGAACTCGACCGTGTCGCCGTCCAGGTAGGCCTGCGCCACGTCGGCGATGTAGTCGCCGCGATAGCCGTCCTCCGGCCAGCCTTCGCTGTCCGGGGTCAGGCCCTTGGCGCGCGCCTGGGTGGACTTGGCCAGGTTGTCGATCTGCACGCCGGCGTCGTTGTAGTAGAACTCGCGGCGGGTAGTCCAGCCGTTGGCGGCCAGCACACGGGCGATGCAGTCGCCGATCGCGCCGGCGCGGCCATGGCCGACATGCAGCGGGCCGGTCGGATTGGCCGAGACGTATTCCACGCCGACGACCCGGCCGGCGCCACTCTGGTTGCGGCCATAGGCGTTGCCCTGCGCCAGGGCGGTGGCGACCTCGCGCTGGTAGGCGGCGGTGGTCAGGTGGAAATTGATGAAGCCGGGACCGGCGATCTCCACCTTGGCCACGTCGTCGCTCGCCGGCAGCGCGGCGACCAGGGCGGTGGCGATGGCGCGCGGATTGCTGCGTGCGGCCTTGGCCAGCAGCATCGCGGCGTTGGTGGCGAAATCCCCGTGTTCGCGGGTCTTGGGTCGCTCGACCACGAAATCCGGCGTGGCGGTGTCGGCCGGCAGGGTGCCGGCCTGGCGCAGGGCATCGATGCCCTGGGCGATCAAGGCGCGTAGGGAGGCTTTCACGGAGGGTCTGCGGATGTTGCGGGACCGGGCATTTTACGCGGAACCGGCGGGGCCGTCCGGCACGGGCTGAATGGCGCGTTCCGCATCGGCGCCGGGCGCGCCGGCGGACGCGCCGGTCAGAGCCAGCCGCGCGCGGCCAGCGAGGTCGGCGCGCCATCGCCGACCACGAAATGATCCAGCAGGCGGATGTCCATCAGCGACAGCGCGTCCCGCAGGCGCAGAGTGATCAGGCGATCGGCGTCGGAAGGATCGCTGTTCCCGGAGGGATGGTTGTGGCCGATGATCACCGCGGCCGCGTTGTGGGCCAACGCCCGCCGGACCACCTCCCGGGGGTGGACTTCGGCGCTGTCGAGGGTGCCCCGGAACAACTCCTCGAAGGCCAGCGCGCGATGGCGGGCGTCCAGGAACAGGGCCGCGAACACTTCGTGATCGTGGGCGCGCAGGCGCTGGCTGAAGTAGCGGCCCGCCATCGCCGGATCCGTCAGCTGCTCGCCCCGCTCCAGATCCGCGGCCAGGTGCCGGCGGCCGATTTCCAGCGCGCCGGCCATGCGGCTGGCGCGGGCCGGCCCCAGTCCGGGCAGGGTGACCAGTTCCGCCGCGGGGCGGTCGAGCAGGCGCCGCAACGGACCGTGGGTCGAGAGCAACTCGCGGGCGGTGGCCACCGCGTCCCGCCCGCGCACGCCCGAGCCCAGGAACAGCGCCAGGAGTTCGGCGTCGGAAAGCGCGGCGGGGCCCCGGGTGAACAGCTTTTCACGCGGGCGTTCGTGGATGGGCCAGTCTCGGATGTGCATATGACCACGATGCCCCGGCGGGGCGGGGCGTCGCCATCAGCCTCGACGGGGCCATCGGGTAAGCTAATCCCCTGTTCGTGTGTAGGAAACCCGACGTGACCGGAAGTCTCGAGCCACGGCCGCTGCAGGGCCAGCGCCTGCTGGTGTGTGTGGGCGGCGGCATTGCCGCGTACAAGTCGCTGGAACTGGTGCGGCGGCTGCGCGACGCCGGCGCCGAAGTGCAGGTCGCCATGACCGAGGGCGCCCAGCAGTTCGTCACCGCGCTGAGTTTCCAGGCCCTGTCCGGCCATCCGGTCCGGACCAGCCTCTGGGACAGCGCGGCCGAGGCGGCGATGGGCCACATCGAGCTCGCGCGCTGGGCCGACCGCATCCTGATCGCGCCGGCGACCGCGGATCTGCTGGCCCGCCTGACCCACGGATTCGCCAACGACCTGGTCACCACGCTGTGCCTGGCGACCACCGCGCCGATCACGATTGCGCCGGCGATGAACCACCGCATGTGGCAGCACCCGGCTACGGTGGCCAACCTGGCGGTGCTGCGCGGGCGCGGCGTGCAGGTGATCGGGCCGGAAGACGGCCCGCTGGCCGAAGGCGAATCCGGACCAGGCCGTCTCAGTGAACCCGAGGCCATCGTGGCCGCGCTGGCCGGGGTGCGGGCACCGGGAGCGAAGCAGGATCTGGCCGGCGTACGCGTCGTCGTCAGCGCCGGCCCGACCTACGAGGATCTGGACCCGGTGCGTTATCTGGGCAACCGCAGCAGCGGCAAGATGGGATTCGCGGTCGCCGCCAGCGCGGCGCGGCGCGGCGCCGACGTGGTGCTGGTGGCCGGCCCGGTGCACCTGCCGACGCCGGCGGGAGTGACCCGGCTGGACGTGCGTTCGGCCGCGCAGATGCGCGAAGCCGTGCTCGGGGCGTTGCCGGCGGACATCTACATCGGCGCCGCCGCGGTCGCCGACTACACCCCGCGAGTCGCGGTCCCCAACAAGATCAAGAAGACCGGCGAGACGCTGGAACTGGATCTGGTGCGCACGCCGGACATCCTCGCCGAGGTGGCCGCGCAGACCCAGGCCCTGAAACTGGTGGTGGGCTTCGCCGCCGAGACCGAGAACGTCGAGCACTATGCGCGCGGCAAGCTGCAGGCCAAGCGCCTGGACATGATCATCGCCAACCGCGTCGGCATCGCCGAAGGCGGATTCGAGAGCGACCAGAACGCCCTGACCGCGTACTGGAAGGACGGTGAGCGGGAGTTCGCCTCGGCCCCCAAGACCCGCTTGGCCGATGCCCTGATGGATCTGATCGTGGAGCGACTGAACGCATGAGCCCGGCTGGCACGCAATCCGTGGAACTGAAGCTGCTGGACCCCCGGTTCGGCGATGAATGGCCGTTGCCTGCGTACGCGACCGAGGCCAGCGCTGGCGTCGATCTGCGCGCGGCGCTCGACGCCACCCTCACCCTGCAGCCCGGCGACGCCGCTCTGGTACCCAGCGGCCTGTCCGTGCACCTGGCGGACCCGCAGCTGTGCGCCGTGGTGCTGCCGCGTTCCGGACTGGGTCACCGGCACGGCATCGTGCTGGGCAACGGCACCGGCCTGATCGACGCCGACTACCAGGGACCGTTGTTGATCAGCGTCTGGAACCGCGGACACGAGGCCTTCACCATCCAGCCCGGCGATCGCATCGCCCAGTTGGTGGTCCTGCCCATCGTGCGCGTAAGCTTCCAGGTCGTGGACGCATTTGCCGACAGCGCCCGGGGAGCCGGCGGTTTCGGCCATACCGGTTTGCGCTGACAGGGGACGGGCACGGATGAGCGGATCGAGCGAAGGTGGACGTCGGTTGCCGGTGGGCGATCTTTCGCGGGCGTTGCCCTGGTTGATCGTGCTGTGCGCCCTGCTGGTGGTCTGGCTGGGCTGGAACGGGGTGCGCCTATGGCGCGACGCCGACCGGAGCGAGGCCCTGCAGCGGGCCCGCGACGCCAGCGTGGCGTCGCTGGAATCGGCATACCGCGACCAGATCGCCCAGTTGACCCGGCGCATGTCCAGCGAAGAGGTCAAGGCGGCGGTGCGCGGTGGCGACCCGGCGATGATCAGCCAGGCGATCCGGCACGGCTGGGCCGAGGTCGAGCAGGTCGAGGTGATGCCACGCGATCTGACCGAGGCGTACGCCGATCCGGCCGCGTTCGGCTACAGCCGGCTGGCGCTGCTGGAGGCCGCCCAGCAGGGACAGGCCGTGGTCGCGCGGGTGGTCCGGGACGGCGGCAAACCGGCGCTCGGGCTGGCGGTGGATGCGCCGCAGGGCGTGATCTACGCGCGCCTGCCGTTGACCCGCTTGACCGCGGGCTTCGAAGGCATCGCCATGCCGGCGGGCACCTATCTGGCCCTGCGGCAGGGCAACTTCAACGTCGTCGAGCGCGGCAGCAAATACCTGGCCGACGGCGCCGAGGTGATGGCGCATGCGGTGGGCAAGACCGGCCTGCGCGTGGCCGCGGCGCAGCCGGACAGCGCCCCCGGCCCGTTCGGGCTGGGCGCCGTGGGCAGCCTGATTGGCGCCGTGCTGGCCGCCGTGCTGACCGTCCTGGTCTGGCTGGCGGCCCGCGGCGGTCTGAAGATTCCAGCCTTGCGGGGAGGCGAGGCGGTCACCAGCGACGATGACGCACCCACTCTGGGCCAGTCCCTGGAGCGGGATCCGTTGCCGCCGGCGGCCAGACCCACTCCTTCCTCCCCACAGACAGGCAGCATGAGCAAAGAACGCACCCCGGTGGACGTCGACCCCGGCATCTTCCGCGCATACGACATCCGCGGCATCGTTGGCAAAACCCTCAACGCGGACGTCGCCGAGTGCATCGGCCAGGCGATCGGCAGCGTGATGCAGGAGCAGGATCTGACCGACATCGTGGTCGGCCGCGACGGCCGCCTGTCCGGGCCGGAACTGGTCGCCGGGCTGATCGCCGGCCTGCGCCGTGCCGGCCGCAACGTCATCGACATCGGCATGGTGCCCACGCCGGTGGCCTATTTCGGCGCCTACCAGTTGCGCGCCGGCAGCTGCGTCGCCGTCACCGGCAGCCACAATCCGCCGGACTACAACGGCTTCAAGATCGTGGTGGGAGGCGAAACCCTGTCCGGTGACACCATCACCGATCTGTACGAGCGCATCCGCGACGGTCGTCTGCACGAGGCCGCGATCCCGGGCAGTTCGCAGGAACGCGACGTCGCCGCCGACTACATCCAGCGGATCGCCGACGACGTGCAACTGGAGCGTCCGCTGAAGGTGGTCGTGGATGCCGGCAACGGCGTGGCCGGCGACATCGCCCCGCGCCTGCTGGAATCGATTGGCGCGGACGTCATCCCGCTGTATTGCGAGGTCGATGGAACCTTCCCCAACCATCACCCCGATCCCAGCGAGCCGCATAACCTGGAAGACCTGATCCAGATGGTCAAGCGCTTCGACGCCGACCTGGGCCTGGCCTTTGACGGCGACGGCGACCGCCTGGGCGTGGTGACCAAGGACGGCGTGGTCATCTTCCCCGACCGTCTGTTGATGCTGTTCGCCGCCGACGTGCTGGAACGCAATCCGGGCGCGATGATCATCTACGACGTGAAATGCACCGGAAAGCTGCAATCGTGGATCCTGCGGAACGGCGGCACGCCGCTGATGTGGAAGACGGGGCACTCGCTGATCAAGGCCAAGATGCGCGAAACCGGCGCCGAACTGGCGGGCGAGATGAGCGGCCACTTCTTCTTCCAGGAGCGCTGGTACGGCTTCGACGACGGCCTCTACTCGGCCGCGCGCCTGCTGGAAATCCTGGCCCTGCGCGGGGAAACGCCCTCGGAGGTGCTGTCGGCGCTGCCGGATGGCATCGCCACCCCGGAGATCAAGGTGCCGGTGGAGGCGGAAACCCCGCACGCGGTGGTCCAGCGCTTCGTCGAGACGGCGCGTTTCGATGGCGCCCGCGTGGCCACCATCGACGGCCTGCGCGCGGACTGGGATGACGGTTGGGGCCTGTTGCGCGCGTCCAATACGACGCCGATCCTGGTGCTGCGTTTCGAGGCCGACAACGATGCGGCGCTGGCCCGCATCAAGGATGTGTTCCGCAGCCATCTGGCGCTGGTCGCGCCGGATCTCACCGCGACCTTCTGACAGGAAAGGATCGACGTCGCGCGCGCGGCAGGAAATGGCCGCGCGCGGAATCGTGGAAGCTCAGCGGGAGCCGGAACCCGGAGGCGTGGCGGTCGGCGCGGTCTGCGTGGCGGGTGCGGGCGCGCCCTCCGATGGCGCCGGTCCCTTGATCTCGCGATAGCGCTGCATGATTTCGGCGATCTCCACGTCCAGTTCCGCGCGCTGGCGCTCGAAACTGGTCTGCAGCTGGCGCTGGCGCATCAGGTCGGCGTGCCGGCTGCGGATATTGGCGGTGGCTTCCGCCGTGACGGTCTGTCCGGCCAGCTCGCGGTCGCCGGCCGTCTGCAGCAGGCTCACCAGGCCATCGCGCAGGCTCACCACGTTATAGCGCGCGGTCCGGATGTTGTTGTCGACGATGGCGATGCGTTCGTTGAACACCCGGCGCAGTTCTTCCTCGCTGCGATAGGACAGCAGCATGGCCTGCTCGGTGCGGCGGCGGGTTTCCTGCGCCGCCTCGTCCAGCTGCGCCTGGATCTTCGCGGCCTCGGCCAACGCGCGCTCCTCCTCGGTCAGCGCCCGGTCCACTTCCGCGGTACGCAGGCCGCTGGCGGCGTTGATTTCCTCGCGCGCACGCGACACCGCTTCGGCGGGCAGGGCATCGCTGCAGACGCGCTGGCCGTTTTCATTCCAGCAATAAAGCTTCTTCGCAGCCGGCTTGTCCTGCGCACCGGCCATGGCCATCGACAACAGGCCTACCGGCAACGCCAGCCAGAAAATGGAACTCCGCATGTGCAGCCCCCTGCTGCCGTCAGTCCGACGAACCGCTGCCATAGCGCGCCCGGTAGGCGAGCAGGTGTTCGCGGTGGTGGACAAGTTCCGCGCTTTCTCCGGCGAAATCAAGCAGATCGTGCAGATTGGCCACGGCCACCACCGGTACCCCGGTTTCGGCGGCCACCGCCTGGGCGGCGGAAAGCCGCGGGCCGCCGTCGCCGTTCCCCGGCTCGGTCAGCACCTCCTGCCGGTCCAGCGCCACCACGATGCCGGCCGGGCGGCCCCCCCCGGCCCGGATCAGACCCAGCGCTTCGCGGATGGCGGTTCCGGCGGTGATGACGTCGTCCACGATGAGCACATCGCGGCCGTCCAGCGGCGCGCCGATCAGCAGGCCGCCCTCGCCGTGGTCCTTGGCTTCCTTGCGATTGAAGGCCAGCGGCACGTCGCGGCCGCGGCGCGCGTATTCGCAGCCCAGCGCGGTCGCCAGCGGAATGCCCTTGTAGGCCGGGCCGAACAGCAGATCGAACTTCAGCCCGGCCGCTTCGACCGCGTCGGCATAGCAAGCCGCCAGTTCGGCCAGCCGCGCGCCGCTGTCGAACCGCCCGGCGTTGAAGAAATAGGGGCTGAGCCGGCCGGACTTGAGCGTGAATTCGCCGAAGCGCAGGGCCTGTGCGTGCAGGGCGAGCTGGAGGAAGCGGGCGCGGTGATCGGACATGGGCGGTGCATTCGACGGTCGAGGGGGAAAGCATAGCCGTTCCGCGCCACCGGCCTCCACGCATGCGGTACGCTCTTGCGACTCCCTTCCCGTTCCGCGAACCGGTTTTTCACATGCGCATCATCAGTTTCAACGCCAACGGCCTGCGTTCGGCCGCCAACAAGGGTTTCTTCGAATGGTTCGGCCAGCAGGACGCCGACGTGCTGTGCGTGCAGGAAACCAAGGCGCAGGAACACCAGCTCGGCGGTCCGGCGTTCCTGCCGGAGGGTTACAAGGCCTGGTTCCGCGATGCCACCACCAAGAAGGGCTACAGCGGCGTGGCGATCTACAGCCGGCGCGAGCCGGACGAAGTGCGCACCGCGCTGGGCTGGGACGAGTTCGACGAGGAAGGTCGCTACCTGGAGGCGCGCTACGGCAACCTCAGCGTGGTGTCCTTCTACATTCCGTCCGGCTCCTCCGGCGAACTGCGGCAGGGCTTCAAGTTCAAGGTCATGGACTGGCTGGCGCCGATCCTGGACGAATGGCGCCGCAGCGGGCGCGACTATGTGTTGTGCGGCGACTGGAACATCGTGCGCACGCGGCTGGACATCAAGAACTGGACCAGCAACCAGAAGAACTCGGGCTGCCTGCCCGCCGAGCGTGACTGGCTCAACGGCATGTGCGTGGATGACGGCGGCTGGGTCGACGCCTACCGAAGCCTGCATCCGGAAGGCCAGGACTACACCTGGTGGAGCAATCGCGGCGGCGCCCGCGCCAACAATGTCGGTTGGCGCATCGACTACCAGTTCGTCACCCCGTCGCTGCGCGAACGCCTGCGGCGCTGCGCGATCTACCGCGACAGCTGGTTCTCCGACCACGCGCCGTTCACGGTGGACTACGCTTGATGGGCACGCCTGCGGCGGCCAAGGCACCGATGTCCTACAAGGGCTGGTCCGGCATCCGGCGGGCGTTCGCCACGCCGGCCGCCTTCACCATGCTGCTGCTGGGCTTCGGCAGCGGCCTGCCGTTCCTGCTGATCGCCTCGGCCACGCTCAGCACGCGCCTGCGTGATGTTGGACTGGATCTGGGCAGCATCGGGCTGATCAGCCTGGCCAGCTTCTTCTACCTGCTCAAGTTCCTGTGGGCGCCGCTGGTCGATCGCTATGCGTTTCCGCTGACCGCGTTCCTGGGGCGGCGGCGCTCGTGGTTGCTGGTGGCGCAGGTGGGCGTGGCGGTGGGGCTGTTCGCGCTGGCCTTCACCCGCCCCGAACTCGGCGCGGGTGCCCTGGTGGGATGGGTGCTGTTCGCATCGTTCGCCGGCGCGACCCAGGATTCGGTCGTCGACGCCTATCGCATCGAAATCGCCCCGGCCGAGGCGCAGGCCGCGCTCGCCGCCACCTACACGCTGGGCTACCGGATCGGCCTGATCCTGGCCGGCGCCGGCGCACTCTACATCGCCGAGTTCAGCGGCTGGAAGAACGCCTATCTGGCGATGACCGCGCTGATGGTGCTGCCGATCCTGGCCACGCTGTTCAGTCGCGAACCGGTCGCGCCCGTCGCCGCCGTCACCCGTCGCATCGATTTCATCGGCGCCTTCTGGCAACCGTTCGTCACTTTCTTCCAGGCCAACGGCCTGAAGCTGGGCGTGGTGCTGTTGCTGTTCGTCGGCCTGTTCAAGTTCCCGGACCAGGTCATCGGCGTGATGGCCGGGCCGTTCTACCTGGATTCCGGCTACAGCAAGGCCGACATCGCGACGGTGTCCAAGCTCTACGGCGTCTGGACCGGCATCGCCGGCGCGTTCCTGGGGGGCGTCTGCGTGGCGGCGTTCGGTTTCCGCTGGATGCTCGCGATCGCGGCGGTGGCCGTGGCCTGCTCGAACATCGCCTTCCTGCTGATGGCCCAGCACCCTTCCGAGATCTGGGCGTTCTATGCCGCCATCACCGCCGACAACCTGTCCCAGGGATTCGCGGGAACCGTGCTGGTGGCGTTCATGTCGTCCCTGACCAACCGCAATTTCACCGCCACGCAGTACGCGTTGCTGGTGTCGCTGGCGAATCTGCCCGGCAAGTTCGTCGGCGGCGTCTCCGGCTACGTCGTCGAAGCGACCTCCTACAGTGCCTTCTTCCTGATGAGCGCGCTCACCGTCATCCCGACCCTGCTGCTGCTGGCCTGGTTGTGGAAGCATATCCGTGAGAATGAAAGTAACGTGGCTTCATCCTGAGCATCGTCCGGGCAGGTCCGGCGATGCCGCGGGGCAGGGGGAAACGACATGACCGACATCGTGCTGAAGGACATCGACCCGCTGCTGGCCGAACGGATCCGGCGGATCGCCGTCGCCCGTGGCTGGAACATGCATGACACGCTGTCCAACCTGCTCGAACAGGGCCTGTTCCATTGCGAGGTGGAAGTCCGCAGCGGCTTCAACGATGGCGAGGTCGACGCATTGACCGCCGCCATCAACGCGTTGAAGGACGTGCCCGCCGGCAAGGGGTTCTGAGCGGCCCGGTCGTGAAGATCAGGCGGGGAACACGGTTCCGAGCACCCGCGGCCCTTTCGCGCCGCTGACGGTGGGCAGGTTGCCCGGGCGGCCGGCCAGGGTTTCCCGCGCCAGCCAGGCGAAACCCATCGCTTCCACGAAATCCGGGTCCAGCCCATGGCGGGCGGTGGACTCGACGAGAACGTCCGGCATCCGGGCCGCCAGCCGGGCCATCTGGCGCGCGTTGTGCACGCCGCCGCCGCACACCAGCACCCGGCGGGTTGTGGGCTGGGTCGCGCGCAGGGCGTCGGCGACGGTCGCGGCGGTCAGTTCCAGCAGGGTCGCCTGCACGTCCGCCGGTGACGTCTTACCGTCTTCCAGCCGGGCTTCCAGCCAGGCCAGGTGGAACTGTTCGCGGCCGGTGCTCTTGGGCGGCGGCAGCGCGAACCACGGTTCTTCCAGCAATCGCGCCAGCAACGCCTCATCGACTCGCCCCTGCGCGGCGAAGGTGCCGCCGGCGTCGAAGGCGGCGCCGGTGTGGCGCTCGCACCAGGCGTCCATCAGCGCGTTGGCCGGACCGGTGTCGAAACCGCGCACCGCAGCCGCGCCGGCACGCGGGAGCAGGGTGAAATTGCCAATCCCGCCGAGATTCAGCACCGCCCGATCCTCGTCCGGCGAGCCCAGCAGCGCTGCATGGAAGGCCGGCATCAGCGGCGCGCCATGACCGCCGGCGGCGACATCGCGACGACGGAAATCGGCCACGGTGTCGATTCCGCAGCGCTCGGCGATCACGTTGCCGTCGCCAATCTGCCAGGTGAAGGGCGGATCCGCGTGCGGACGATGGCGGATGGTCTGTCCATGCGAACCGAGCGCACGGACATCGCGCGCCGACACGCCGGCTTCCTCGAGCAGACGCCGTGCGGCATCTGCGAAACGCAGGCCGGTCAGCGCATCCAGCCGACCCACTTCGTCCAGGGACGGGACATCGCCGCCCTGGCCGAGGGCAATCAGCGCCGTGCGCGTCGCCTCGTCCCAGGGGTAGGTCCGGCCGAGCAGGAGTTCGCAGCGCAGCGCGGTCCCGCTTCCTTCGAAACGCACCAGCGCGGCGTCGATACCGTCGGCGCTGGTGCCGGAAATCAGACCCAGGAAAAGCGCCGGCGATGCCGGAACGGCAGGAGACATGCGGGTTCCATGAAAAAAATGCGCGCGCTGCGCCGGAGGGCGAAGCGTACGCCATCGGCTCCCGCGCGGTCGCGGGAGCCGGGTCCGGGCCTCAGCCCTTCTTGGACTTGCCGGCCGGCTTCTTGGCGTCGGCGACCTGGGTTTCCTTGGCCGGCTCGGCCGGGGAAACGTCGGCGTAGATGATGTTCTCCACCGTGCGGATGCGCGCCAGCGCGTTGGCGGTGTAGGTGCGGAATGAGGCCAGCTGTGCGCCGGCCAGCGGTTCCGGCGGCGGCATCGTCACCGACAACGGATTGCGGTGCACGCCGTTGATGCGGAATTCGTAGTGCAGGTGCGGGCCGGTCGCCAGGCCGGTGGACCCGACGTAGCCGATCACCGTGCCCTGGGCGACGCGCTGGCCGGCCTTGATCTTGCCCAGCCGCGACATGTGCCCGTACAGCGTGGTGTGGCCGCGGCCGTGATCCAGGATCACCACCCGGCCATAGCCGTTCTGCCAGCCGGCGAACTGCACGCGGGCGTCACCGGCGGCCATGATCGGCGTGCCGGTCACCGCCGCGTAGTCCACGCCCTTGTGCATGCGCATCGTGCCCAGCACCGGATGGCGGCGGGCGCCGAACTTGGAACTCAGGCGCGCATACGGAATCGGCATGCGGATGAAGTTCTTCTTGAGCGGCCGGCCGGCGGCGGTGAAGTACTCCGGCTTGCCGCCCGGACGCGAGAAGCGGAAACCCGAATGCAGTTTGCCGTCGACGGTGAAGGTCGCCGCCTGCACCGGACCGGTGCTGATCAGCTCACCCTCGCGCCAGGTCTGCTCGACCACCACGCTGAAACGATCATCCGGGCCGAGATCGGAATTGAAATCGATGTCGTACTTGAAGATGTCGTCGGTCAGGGAGTTGATGTTGGCGGCGGTCAGCCCGGCCTTGCGGGCCGACCGGTTGAGCGAACGCCCCACCTTGCCGCTGAGCACCACCGTCCGCGTGGTGGTTTCGCGTGCGACCACCTTTTCGGTGACCTTGTCGCCCTCGACACTCAGCTCCACACGATGCTGCGGATCACGGTCGTAGCGCAGCGTGCGCAGTTCGCCGGTGACCGGCAGATCGAACGCGAGCTCGGTACCGGGCTTGAGCCGGGTGAGCGCCTGCTTGGCGTTGGCGTTTTCCAGCAGCGCATGCATCGTCGCCGCCGGGATGTTCAATTCCTCGAAGATCGCGCCGAGCGTCTGGCCCGGCTTGACCCGGACCAGTTGCCAACTGTCGCCGGCGACACCTTCCAGGCGTTCGGCCGACAACTGCGGCAGCTTCAGGGAAAGCGTGGAGCGCGCGTCAGTCGCGGAAGGAGGCTGGATGGCGTTGGAGAAGCCCGGCACGATGGTGGCGAGCATGACGCCGATCGTGGTGAACAGGCTGGCATGGATCCAGTGGCGGCGGGTCCATCGTCCGGTGGGCAGATGCTGCTTTACCCGCTGGTGCAGCGCCGAATCGCGCAGGAGTTCCAGGCGTTGCTGGAATTGTTGCTTGCGGCGGCTGCCGTCCCCATGAGTCTGCATCTAGCCGAACCTCGGACCCAAGACGGGGCCCTAATCGGCGTAACATAGTCACACTAACTCTTCGCGTCAAACCATTGAGCCCATTGGGTTTTTTGAATAGCATCACGCTTAACTTCGCTTTAACCAGATGTTCAACTTTGTCGGCGCCTGTTCACGTCGACCCCACCCGGAAGACCTTGCCTTGTCCCCCGCAGAAGCCCTTTCCCTGATCGGCCGTGGCGCCGATGAAATCATCAAGCCCGAAGAACTCGAGGCGCGCCTGAAGCTGGGGCGTCCGCTGCGGGTGAAGGCTGGTTTCGACCCGACCGCCCCGGACCTGCACCTGGGCCACACGGTCCTGCTGAACAAGATGCGGCACTTTCAGGACCTGGGCCATCAGGTGATCTTCCTGATCGGCGACTTCACCGGGATGATCGGCGACCCCAGCGGCAAGAACGTCACCCGCAAGCCCCTGACCCGGGACGAGGTGCTGGCGAACGCCCAGACCTATGCCGACCAGGTCTACAAGGTGCTGGACCGGGAAAGGACCGAACTGCGCTTCAACTCCGAATGGTTCGGCCAGATGTCTGCGGCCGACATGATCCGGCTGGCCGCCCAGCACACCGTGGCCCGCATGCTGGAACGCGACGATTTCGCCAAGCGCTATGCCGCCCAGCAGTCCATCGCCATCCACGAGTTCCTCTATCCGCTGGTCCAGGGCTACGACTCCGTGGCGCTGAAGGCTGACGTCGAGCTCGGCGGCACCGATCAGAAGTTCAACCTGCTGATGGGCCGCGGCCTGCAGGAACATCACGGCCAGCCGCCGCAGATCGTCCTGACCATGCCGCTGCTGGAGGGCCTGGACGGCGTGGCCAAGATGTCCAAGTCCCTGGGCAACTACATCGGCATCAGCGAACCGGCCATCGATATCGTCACCAAGACCATGAAGATTGGCGACGAGCTCATGTGGCGGTGGATCGACCTGTTGAGTTTCGAGATTGGCGTGACCGAGGCCGCGGCGCTCAGGACCGAGGTGGCCGCAGGCGGCTTGAACCCGCGCGACGTCAAGCTGCGGCTTGCGCGCGAGCTCGCCGCCCGTTTCCACGATGCCGCCGCCGCCGAACAGGCGATCGCCGGTTGGCACGCCGTGGTCCGGGGGGAGGGCGACACCTCCCTGCTGCCGTTGCAGGACGTGGCGGTGCCTGCCGAGGGCCTACGCATCGGCGCACTGCTGACCGCCGCCGGCATCACTCCCAGCAATTCGGAAGCCGGCCGCAAGCTCAAGGAGCGGGCGGTCAAGGTGGACGGCGCGGTCGTCGAGGATCCGAACCTGGTGTTCCAGCCCGGTTTCGAAGGCGTCCTGCAGGTCGGCAAGCGCAACTTCGCCCGCGTTCGGCTGGTCCGGACGGCTTGACCGGACGCCGTTCGTCGCGGCCCCAAAGGCGGACGCGTTCCGGAAAGCCGGCGCCTTCATGTGATTGCTCCGGTACTGCCATAAATTTGCAATCCGGGGCTTCCAAATGACCCCGGAACCCGTCATACTTTCCCTCCCCCATCGCAGGGGGCGTTTCACCCCCTCGGGGCAACGCCGGCGCGAAGGGAGCTTCGAAAAAATCTCTCGATGAGGTGTTGACGAAGCAGGGAAGGGTCGCCATAATGTGCGGCTCACCTCGACGGAAACGTCGGGGCGCGAAGGAAGGCGCTGAGGCCGACTTCGAAGCTCTTTGAAAGTGTGCGCAGGTGACTTGTGTGGGCGCCTGCAGGAAGGACATGCTGTCCATCTTGCAGACGTTCGATTCAAGAGCATCTTGTCAATTGTAATTTGCAAGCG
>NZ_JBQCIJ010000036.1:0-262648 GCF_051953815.1 Pseudoxanthomonas sp.
TACGCCAAGCTGCGCGACGAGGTCGCCGGCGCCGCCGACCGCCTGGCCTCGCGGCTGGCGCAGAAGGGCGAGGCGAAGGTGCAGACGAAGGCGCTGGGGAAGCGGCTGGATGAGAAGTATGGAAAGCACTGAGCTTTCTCCCTCCCCCGCGGAGCGGGGGAAGGCGCTAAGCGCGTGAACAGCGCCGACCCCATCGCCCACCACGCGGCGCTCGACCAGCGCCTGGTCGCGGTCGCGCGCGAGATCCGGCTGCTCAACCTGGTCAGCTGGCCGGCGGAAGTACAGCGCAACTTCCTCGCGCGCTGGGAGCGCGGCGACACCGCGTTGCCGGCGGTGGAATACCCGAAACACGACTTCGGCGACGCCTGCCGCGAGCTGGACGCGATCGCCACCGCCGCCGACCCGCACCACCCGCTCGGCCACTACCTGATCGACGCCGCGCGCAACTGGTCGCTCGCCGCGCAACTGCTGGAATCGCTGGGCACGCCGCGTGTCACCGCGCTGTCGGTCGAACTGTTCGGCCGTCCCGACGAGCCCCTGCCCGGCCACGGCCCGAGCACCCGCGAGGCCGCGCGCCACTTCATCGCGATCGCCGACGAACTCGACCGCGAATTGCTGTCCCCGGCCGAGCACGTGGAGATCTCCGCCACCGCGCTGCAGCTGCAACTGCAGGCCGCGCTGGACGACTTCTTCGACGGCCGCATGATCGAGGTCGTCATCGACCCCGAGCTGATCGCCAAGGCCGCCGCCGGCGCCACCCGCATCCGCCTGCTCGGCGGCGCCGCCTTCAGCGACTACGACCGCCAGCAGCTGCTGCAGCACGAGGCCTTCGTGCACTCGCTGACCGCGCTCAACGGGCGCGCGCAGCCGGTGCTCGCCAGCCTGGCGCTGTCCTCGCCGCGCACCACCGCCGCGCAGGAAGGCCTGGCCACCTTCGCAGAGCAGATCACCGGCAGCATCGACATCGAGCGGATGAAGCGGATCAGCCTGCGCATCGAAGCCATCGCGATGACCCTGGCCGGCGCGGATTTCATCGAGGTGTACCGCTACTTCTGCGAGGCCGGCCAGAACCCGGCCGAGAGTTTCGCCTCCGCGCAGCGCGTGTTCCGCGGCGTGCCCACCGGTGGCGGCGCGGCGTTCACCAAGGACACGGTCTATCTGCGCGGGTTGATCGCGGTGCACACCTTCTTCCGCCATTCGCTGCAGCGCGATCGCCTGCAACTGTGCCGGCGCCTGTTCGCCGGCAAGATGACGCTGGGGGATGTGGATCTGTTCGAACCGCTGTTCGACGCCGGGGTTCTGGCGCCGCCGCGCTGGCTGCCGACCTGGGTCAGCCGCGCCAACGGCCTGGCCGGCACGCTGGCGTTCTCGCTGTTCGCCAACCGCATCCGCATGGATCAGCTGACCGACAAGCCGATCTGAGGATCAGCGGGCGGGGCGCTTGTAGGCCACGCAGTCGACCTCGACCTTGCAGTCCACCACCATCCGGTTCTCCACGCAGGCGCGCGCGGGCGGATGCTCGCCGAAGTAGTGCCGGAACACCTGGTTGAAGGCGGCGAAATCGCGTGCGTCGTCCAGCCACACGCCGCAGCGGACCACATGCTCGGGGCCATAGCCGGCCTCGGCCAGGATCGCCAGCACGTTGCCGATGGCCACGTGCGATTGTTCGGTCACGGTGCCGCCGGTCAACTCGCCGTCGCGCATCGGCACCTGGCCGGACACGAACAACCAGCCGTCCGCCTCCACCGCGCGCGAGAACGGCATGTGCTGCCGGCCCTGGCCGACGCCGCCTTCCGCGCCGTAGCGCTTGATGTCGCTCATGGAATCACCTCTCGTGTTCAGGGGAATGGGTTGCCGGCCGCAGGCGCCAGGAAGCGGCCGCCGCGCGCGTCGGTGACGGCGCGGCCGTCGTAGGCGAGCACGCCGTTGACCCAGACCGCGTCGATGCCCTCGGCCGCGCGCACCGGTTCGTGGTAGTCGGCGGTGTCGCGCACGCGCGCGGGATCGAACAGCACCAGATCGGCATGCCAGCCTTCGCGCAACAGGCCGCGTCCGGGCAGGGCGAAACGGCTGCCGGGCAGGCCGGTCATCTTGTGCACCGCCTCGTGCAGCGGGAACAGCGCTTCCTCGCGGACATAGTGGCCGAGCACGCGCGGGAAGGTGCCCCACAGGCGCGGGTGCGGCCGCGGATCCCGCGGCAGGCCGTCCGAACCGATCATGGTCAGCGGATGGCGCAGGATCCGGCGCACGTCCTCTTCGTCCATGCAGAAGTACACCGCGCCGGCGGGTTGCAGGCGCTGCGCCGTTTCCATCAGCGGCAGGTTCCACTCCGCGGCGATGGCCGCCAGCATCCGGCCCCCCTGCGCGGGATGCGGTTCGGACCAGGTGATCAGGATGTCATAGGCGTCGGTGACCTGCTTCAGATCCAGCGTGGACGCGCTGGCCGCGTAGGGATAGCAGTCGCAGGCCACGTCGTGTTCGCGGGCGGCGCCGTCCAGCCAGGCGAGCACTTCGCGGCTGCGTCCCCAGTTGTCGATGCCGGCGCATTTCAGGTGTGAAACCCGCACCGGCGCGCCGCTGTGGCGGCCGACCGCGCGCGCCTCGTCCAGCGCCGGCACGATGCCGGCGAACTCGTCGCGCAGGTGGGTGGCGTACAGGCGATCGGCGGGCAGGTCGCGGGTCAGTTCCAGCACTTCGCGTTCGGGCGCGGCGAACGCCGACGCGTAGGCCAGGCCGGTGCTGAGGCCGAGCGCGCCGTCGGCGATGCTCTCGCGCAACTGCGCGCGCATGGCCGCGAGTTCGGCGTCGCTGGCGGCGCGATCCAGTTGCGCCATGTGGTTCTGGCGCAGCGCGGTGTGGCCGACCAGCGCGGCCACGTTGAGCGCGGGACGCGCGGCCTCCACCGCGCGCCGGTAGTCGGCGAAGCGGGGATAGCGGAACTCGTCCGGCTCACCCAGCAGGTTCATCGGGTCGGGCACCGCGTCGGTCGGGCGCACCGGGCTGGCGCTGATGCCGCAGTTGCCCACCACGATCGTGGTCACGCCCTGGGACAGCTTGCTGGGCATGGCGGGATGGCGGATGACTTCCAGATCGTCATGCGTGTGCACGTCGATGAAGCCCGGGCTCAACGCGCGTCCACCGGCTTCGATGACGGTCGCGGCCTCGCCCGCCAGGTCACCCAGCGCGGCGATCCGGCCATCGATGACGCCGAGGTCGCCCCGCGTGCCCGAAGCGCCGCTGCCATCCAGCAGCAGCGCGTCGCGGATCAACAGGTCGTAACGCATCAATCCCCCAGCGGCAGGCGGTTCTCGCCGCCGCGGTAGTTGTCCAGCGCGAACTTGATCCGGCGCAGGCGCTCGCGGCTGTCGTCGGCGATGTGCAGCGCCAGGGTGGTGGCCAGCACGTCCACCGCCAGCATCATCGCGTAGCGCGACGCGGACGGCTTGAACACGAAGTCTGTTTCGTCGATGACGATCGGCAGCAGCCAGTCGGCGCGTTCGGCCAGCGCGGTGTCGGCGCGGGTGATCGCGCCCACCTTCGCGCCGTAGCCGCGCGCGATGTCCACCGCCGAGAGGATCTCCGGGGTGATGCCGCTGACCGACAGCGCCACCACCACATCCTGCGGGGTCAGGGTGGCGGCGACCACCTTCAGCGAAATCGCGTCGCTGTAGGCGGCGATGGGACGGCCGAAGCGGACCAGCCGGTTCTGCAGTTCCAGGCCGAACACGGTCGAGCAGCCGCCCATGCCGAATACGTAGATCATCCGCGCCGAGGCCAGCGCCTCGGCCAGCGACTGCACCACCTGCTCCTGCAGGCCGCCGACGTTGCGGCGCAGGCAGCTCTCGATGTCGGCGCAGATCTGCGCGTACAGGGCGGAACTGGGCGGGGTGTCCTGATCGTCGAGGAAGCGCTTGCCGACCGCGCTGGCCTCGGCCAGCCGGGCGCGCAGCTCGCGCACGTTGTCGCAGTCCAGGGCCTTGGCGAAACGCGAGATCGCCGCCACGCTGACGCCCGCCTGCTCGGCCAGTTCGGCGATGCCGGACTGCGCGGCGCCGTCGATGTCGGCCAGGATGGTGTCGGCGATCCGGCGTTCGACCGGACTCAGCTCGTGCAGGCGCTGCTTGAGGTGGTAGACGATGTCGTACATGGCGGCCTCCGGCCGGTCAGTGCAGTGCGGCGATGCCCAGCACCAGCAGCAGTGCGGTCACCGAAATGAGGGTTTCCAGCACGGTCCAGGTCTTGAAGGTCTGGGCCACGCTCATGTTGAAGTATTCCTTGACCAGCCAGAAGCCGCCGTCGTTGACGTGCGACAGCACCAGCGAGCCGGCGCCGGTGGCCAGCACCAGCAGTTCCGGGTGCGGATAACCGGCGGCCAGCGCGACTGGGGCGACGATGCCGGCGGCGGTGCTCATCGCCACCGTGGCCGAGCCGGTCGCCACCCGCATCAGTGCCGCCACCGTCCAGCCCATCAGCAGCGGCGAGAGCTGGAACTCATGGGACAGGCGGGTGATTTCCTGGGCCACGCCGGTCTTGACCAGGATGCCGTTGAGGCCACCGCCGGCGCCCACCAGCAGGGTGATGGCGGCGGTGGGCGCGAGGCATTCCTGCGAGAACTTCAGGATCTGCTCGCGGTTGAAGCCGCGCATCAGGCCCAGGGTGACGAAACTGAGCAGGGTCGCCAGCAGCAGCGCCACCACCGAATGGCCGATGAAGCGCAGCACATGGTTGGCGGTGCCGCCGGGCGCGGCCAGTTCGTCCGCCCAGCCGCCCAGCAGCATCAGCCCGACCGGCAGCAGCAGCGTGGCCAGGGTGATGCCGAAGCCCGGCAGTTCCGCGTCGGGAATCTCGCGCTGGCCCTGGTTGAGCAGCGCCGCTTCCATCGGATTGTGCGCCGGCAGGGTGACGTGGCGGGAAACCAGCCGGGCGAACACCGGCCCGGCCAGCGCGGCGGTCGGCAGGCCGACGATCAGCGCATAGAACAGCGTCCGTCCAACATCGGCCTGGTATTCGTGCACCGCCAGCATCGCGGCCGGATGCGGCGGCACCAGGCCGTGCACCACCGACAGGCCGGCGACCATCGGCAATCCGACCAGCAGCAGCGGCACGCCGGTGCGGCGCGCGACGTTGAGGACGATCGGGATCAGCAGGACGAAGCCGACCTCGAAGAAGATCGGCAGGCCGATGCAGAACGCGATCAGCATCATCGCCCAATGCACGCGGCGGGTGCCGAAGCGCCGGATCAGCGTGCGCGCGATGCGCTCGGCGCCGCCGGATTCGGCCATCAGCTTGCCCAGCATGGTGCCGAGGGCGACGATCAGCGCGATGTGGCCCAGGGTCTTGCCGACGCCCTGCTCGTAGGCCGGCACGATCTCCGGCGCGGGCATGCCGGCCATGAGCGCCAGGCCGAGCGAGACCACGGTGATCGAAATGAACGGATTGAGGCGGTAGCGCGCGATCAGCACCACCAGCGCGACGATCGACAGCGTGGCGTACAGCAGCAAAAGGTTGCCCGGGGTCATGCGATCTCCTGCCGGCCGGTCAGAAGTGGGTATCGATGGCGCCGACGACGCGATGCGCGTCATCGACCACCAGCAGGTGGCGCCACTTGTCGAAGGTCAGGCAGGGATGGGAAATGTCGAAGCAGAGCAGGTCGCCGACTTTCAGGTCATCGCCCGCTTCGATCTGCAGGAACGCATGCTGGTCCATCATCGCGCCGACGCGCCAGTGCGCGGGCGCGTCGACGGGTGTCGTGTCGCCGGGGCGATGGCGCAGCGCCGGCAGCGGGAATCCCGCGTCGAACGCCGCGTCGCGCTTGCCCAGGCCGACAATCGCGCGTCCCGGCTCGGGCAGCGACTGCACGTGCGCCCACAGCCGCAGCGCCGGCTTCAGGCCGCGTCCCATCCGCCGCGCGACCGGATTGGCGGCGTGGATGCGCTCGGCCGCGTCGCGATAGATGCCCACGTCGTGGGTCAGGTAGCAGCCCGGGCGCAGCACCACGTCCGCCGCCGGATGGCCGGCGAGCGCGGCGAACTCCTCGGCGACCACGTCGAACCAGGCCGAGCCGGCGCCGGACAGCAGCGCAGGCGTTTCGGCGAACCCGCCCGCCGCGTGGATGGCTTGCCACTGCGCCAGGGTGCGCCGCAGCAGCGCGCGCACGCCGGCCTCGTCCTTGACCACGCCTTCGTAGACTTCCACCCCGACCAGCGCGACCGCATCGGGCCAGCGCGCGATTTCGTCCAGCACCGCGCGCGCCTGCGATTCGTCGCGCACGCCGGTGCGGCCGCCCTCGGAGCCGATTTCCAGCATCACCCGGATGCGCTGGCCGCGCGCGCCGAAATGGCGGGCCAACGCGGCGACGTTGTCGACGGAGTCCACCACGCAGGCGAACCAGAAGTCCGGATCCCGCGCCTGCAGGTCCGCGATCAAATCGAAGTTGCCCTTGCCGACCAGTTGGTTGGCCAGCAGCACCTTGCGCACGCCATGGGTGTGGGCGGCCTGGGTCTGCGGGGCGGTCGCCAGGGTGATGCCCCAGGCGCCGGCGTCCAGCTGCATGCGGAACAGCGCCGGACTCATCGTGGTCTTGCCGTGCGGCGCCAGCCGGCAGCCGTAGGCGTCGGCGAACTCGCGCATCCAGGCCAGGTTGTGGCGCAGCGCCGATTCGCTCAGCACGGCGGCCGGCAGGCTGACGTCCTCGTCCAGGATCGAAGCGCCCCGCGCCGCGAGGGTTGATGGCGTCCATGCATCGCCTGCGGGCAGACCCTTTCCGGCCAGCGGAGCATTGGACTGAAAGTAATTTTCTTGCATCAACCGCTCCCCAATGCAGGGCCGCGAAGCATGGCGGCCACCTATTGTGTAGCACAGGAAGGGGTCTGTGAAAATTATTTTCTTCCGGTCCGGTGAACCGGAACCGGCGCGCACGGCGGGGAAATCCCCTTCAGAAGTCGAACTGGACGCGCCCGGCGAGCACTCCCGTGCGATCCAGCGTCCGATGTCCCACTTCATCACGGCGGCGGGTGTCGGTCCAGTCCAGCATCACCCGGAAGTGCCGGGGCGCGTACCAGTTCACGCCCACCGTCCAGGCGTCGGCCGACAGCTCGCGCCGGTCGAGTGGCCATTGCCGTCCCCGAATGTGGTCGTAGCGGGCCACCAGTTCCCAGGCGCCACTGCGGCGCTGCGGCTTGGGCGGGACGAAGCGGCCCGCCTTGGCGTCGTAGGGCCGTGCTTCGCCGGTCAGCAGCCAGCTGCCCTGCAGGTAGCCGGCTTCCACCCGCCCGCGCTGCCGGCCATCGTCATAGCGGGCGTCGCCGTATTCGGCCTGCCACGACCAGGCGCCGTGCACGCCCGCCGCTTCCACGCCGAACTTGTCGACCGACACGTCGCGACCGCCGCGGAAATCGATCAGCGAAAGCCGGCTGTTGTCCCCGAAGTAGCCGGCCACGCGCGGCTGCACGCGCAGCGCCGGTGCGCCGTCCGCGCCGGGATGGTCGTAGCGTTCACGTGCCAGCGCCGCGCCGAAATGCAGGACCCGGCCGGGCTCCCGCCACGGCGCATAGCCGGCGCGCGCGCCGGCGGCGCGGCCCTTCGCCTGCCAGACGTCGATGCTTTCGAGGCTGTAGACGCTGCCGCTCCAGAACACGCCGGCGTGCTGGCCGTTCACGCCCAGTCCCAGCCGGTAACCGGGTGCCAGCGCCTGCGCCAGCCAACTGCGCTCGACCGCCAGGGTGTGGTTGGAACTGCCGCGATCATCCAGCGTGTAGAACTGCTTGAACTGGCCCAGCGTCACCGTCGTGTCGCCGAACCCGCGGGCGATATAGGCATCGCGCGCGACCGGTCGGTGGCCGGCGAAGTCGGCCTCCAGCTTGTAGTCGACCACATGGAACCTGCCGGCGATCGCCAGCCACGCCGCGCGCAGATCGTCGCCGTCGCGCTCGGGCGCTCCGCGATTGTCGTTGTCGAAGCGGACGAAGTCGTAGTGCAGGCGCCCGCTGGGCTTGAGGGTCACGGTGTCTTCCGCGTGGGCGACGGGCAGCATCGCCAGCAGCGGGAACATCAGCAGGAGAGTCGTCGCGCGCGGCGCGCGCCGGCTGGAAGAGGGCATCCGCGCTCCTTTGCGCCGATATCGAGGCGACGACGATACCAGCCCGCCCGCGATGCGACGGCGTGCCGTCATGTTCGTGTCTCCGTGATCCGGCCGACCCCGTCGCGTGCGCAACATTCGGTGGTGTACGTCTCCGGTCGCATCCGCGATTCCCCGCCGTGACGAAGCCGCCATGCGGCGGAAGCCCGATACCCCGCGCGGCGCGAGGATTTCCCGCCGGGATCTCCATGAAGCGACTCCGCAGGCTGAGACTGGTCACCCTTGCCGTTCCATTCCGCAGGCAAGACCCCGGAAAGCCGGCAGAGCCCGCCCCCAGGCGTTAGAATCGAACCTCTTTCGCGCTATTGCCCAGACCGCCCGTAATGTCCAACGACGATTTCAAGCAGGCCGCTCTCGAATACCACCGCCTTTCGCCCCCCGGCAAGATCAAGGTCGCCCCGACCAAGCCCATGGTGACCCAGCGTGATCTGGCGCTGGCGTATTCGCCGGGCGTGGCCTACGCCTGCGAAGCGATCGTCGAGGACCCCAACGCCGCCAGCGAGTACACCGCGCGCGGCAACCTGGTGGCGGTGGTCTCCAACGGCACCGCGGTGCTGGGCCTGGGCAACATCGGCGCGCTCGCCGGCAAGCCGGTGATGGAAGGCAAGGGCGTGCTGTTCCAGAAGTTCGCCGGCATCGACGTGTTCGACATCGAAATCGACGAGACCGATCCGGACAAGCTGGTCGACATCATCGCCAGCCTGGAGCCGACCTTCGGCGGCATCAACCTGGAAGACATCAAGGCGCCGGAGTGCTTCATCGTCGAGCGCAAGCTGCGCGAGCGGATGAAGATTCCGGTCTTCCACGACGATCAGCATGGCACCGCGATCATCGTCGGCGCGGCGGTGGTCAACGCGCTGGAAGTGGTCGGCAAGAAGATTGAAGACGTGAAGCTGGCCACCAGCGGCGCCGGCGCGGCCGGCATCGCCTGCCTGGACATGCTGGTGGCGCTGGGCCTGAAGCCGGAAAACATCCTGGCGGTGGACCGCGACGGCGTGCTCTACACCGGTCGCCCGCACCTGGATCCGGACAAGGCGCGCTACGCCCGCGACACCGACAAGCGCACGCTGGCCGAAATCGTGGACGGCGCCGACATCTTCCTGGGCCTGTCCGCGGCCGGCGTGCTGAAGCCGGAAATGGTCGCGACCATGGCCGACAAGCCGATCATCCTGGCGCTGGCCAATCCCAATCCGGAAATCCTGCCCGAACTGGCCCGGCAGGTCCGTCCGGACTGCATCATCGCCACCGGCCGTTCGGACTATCCGAACCAGGTCAACAACGCGGTCTGCTTCCCGTACATCTTCCGTGGCGCGCTGGACGTGGGCGCGACCGGCATCAACGAGGCGATGAAGCTGGCGTGCGTGCACGCGATCGCCGATCTGGCGCGGCGCGAAGCGTCGGACCTGGGCACCGCCTACGGCGACGACATTCCCTGCTTCGGCCCCGAATACCTGATCCCGCGCCCGTTCGATCCGCGCCTGCTGGTGGAACTGGCGCCGGCGGTGGCCAAGGCGGCCATGGAGTCGGGCGTGGCGCTGCGGCCGATGGAGGATCTGCGGGCCTATCGCGAGAAGCTGGGCCAGTTCGTCTATCGCACCAGCCTGATGATGAAGCCGGTCTACGACCGCGCGCGCGCCGATCGCAAGCGCGTGGCCTATGCCGAAGGCGAGGAAGAGACGGTGCTGCGCGCCGTGCAGACGGTGATCGACGAAGGCCTGGCCTTCCCGATCCTGATCGGCCGGCCGGACGTCATCGACGCCCGCATCGAGCGGCTGGGCCTGCGCATGCGCGCGGGCGTGGATTTCGAGCTGACCAACATCAACG
Organism: Pseudoxanthomonas sp.; assembly: GCF_051953815.1. Classification (GTDB taxonomy): domain Bacteria; phylum Pseudomonadota; class Gammaproteobacteria; order Xanthomonadales; family Xanthomonadaceae; genus Pseudoxanthomonas_A. The sequence goes on from NZ_JBQCIJ010000036.1 coordinate 9,962, forward strand.
ACGATCCGCGCTTCAACGATTACTGGCAGTACTACCACGCGCTGACTTCGCGCCGCGGTGTCACCCCGGCGGCGGCCAAGAACCTGATGCGCTCGCGGCCGACCCTGATCGCGGCGGTGATGGTCGCGCGTGGCGAGGCCGATGCGATGGTCAGCGGCATCGTCGGCCGCTTCCACAAGAAGCTGGGCTACGTGCGCAGCGTGATTCCGCTGGATCCGGGCGTGCAGTCGACCTCGGCGATGACCGGCGTGATCAACAACCAGGGCGCGTATTTCTTCCTCGACACCCACGTGCAGGAAGATCCGACCGCCGAGCAGATCGCCGAGGCCACCCTGCAGGCGGCCTACCGGTTGAAGCTGTTCGGCATCGAGCCGCGCATCGCGCTGCTGTCGCATTCCAACTTCGGCAGCCACGAGACCCGCGGTTCGAACAAGATGCGCCAGGTGCGCGAGCTGCTGCTCAAGCGCAAGCCGGACCTCAACGTCGACGGCGAGATGCAGGGCGACACCGCCTGGGACGAGGTGCTGCGCCAGCGCATCATGCCCGGCAGCACGCTGAGCGGGCGCGCCAACCTGTTCGTCCTGCCCAACCTGGACGCGGCCAACATCACCTACAACATGGTGCGCGTGGTCACCGATGGTGTCGCCATCGGCCCGATCCTGATGGGCATCTCCAAGCCGGTCCACATCCTGACCACCAGCGCCACTCCGCGCCGGGTGGTCAACATGACCGCGATTGCCGCGGTGGACGCGCAGATCCGCGCGCAGCTGGAAGCGGAAAAGGCCAGCCTGGGCTGATGCGGTTCACGGCCATCCCGCCCGTGCGGGATGGCCGGTGCACGGGAAACGTTTCGCCGCTGTCGTAGTGGCTGGGCAGTGAGGGGAATTGGCCTTCAGCGCCAGGAGCAAATCCCCCGTCATCCGCCTTTGCGGATGCCCGCCCCCTTTTTCAAAGGGGGCTAGCTCCTGGTCGCAGGATGGCGTCGAGCCTCACTTTCACCTCTCCCTTGACCGGCCATTCGGCCAAAGGCGCCTGAAAAGGGGAGATTGAGGGGAATTCGCTTTCAGCGCCTGCGCCCCTGGCCGCCTCACGATCCGCCCAGGATGTGCCGCTGCAGCGCGTCCAGGTAGGCGTCGGCTTCCTCGGTGCTGGCGAAGATGCTGTCCATCGGCACCGCCTGCACGATCTCGATGACCTTGCGGATCTGCTCCTGCGGATGCACCAGCAGCAGCTTGCCCTCGTGGGGCGCCAGCGCCTTGCGCGCCTTCAGGATCGAACGCACCCCGGCGCTGCTGATGTATTCCAGGTGCGCCAGGTCCAGCACCAGCGCCTGCGGCTTGCCGGCCAGCAGCGTTTCGAGCTGGTCGTCCAGCGCCTCGTGGGTATGCGAGTCCAGGCGGCCGGACAGCACGATGTACTGGTTGCCGTTGACAGGCGGATAGATGTCGATGTCCAGACTCATGCGCGGTGTCCCTGAGCGCCCCCGGTTGGCCGGCAAGTGTGACAGGCGCCGTCAGTCGCTGTCATCGCCCTGCAGGACCCTGCGCTGCATCGCGTCCAGATAGGCGTCGGCCTCGGCGGTGGAACCGAAGATGTCGTTGAGCGGCACCGCCTTGACCACGTCGAAGACCTTCTGGATCTGCGGCTGCGGGTTGACCACCAGGACCTTGCCGCCGTGCGCGGCCAGGGTCTTGCGGGCCTTGAAGATCGAGCGGATGCCGGCGCTGCTGATGTATTCCAGCTGCGACAGATCCAGCACCAGCGAATGCAGTTGCGGCGTCATCAGCGGCGCCAGCGCCTCGTCCAGATCCTCGTAGGTATGGGTATCCAGGCGGCCGGCCACGGTGACGCGCTGGCTGCCCTGCCCGGGCGGAAGCAGGGTGATTTCGAGACTCATGGTTCGCTCTCCGGCTGGGGGATGCGCAGGCTGACGCGCAGGACGTTGCAGTCGTCGATGCGCTGGTAGGTGATCCGGTGCGCCAGCTGCCGGATCAGGTAGACGCCGAGGCCGCCGATGGCGCGCTCCTGGATTTCGGCGTCGAGGTCGGGTTCGGGCGCGCTGAGCGGGTCGAACGGCGCGCCGGTGTCGCGGAACTCCAGATGCAGCAGTTCGCCGACGATGCTGATGTCCACCGACAGCTCGTGCTGGGCGGTGCCGGCAGCCGGTTCGCCGCCGTAGTCGATGGCGTTGCTGGCCAGCTCCTCGACGATCAGGCGCACGTCGTCGCGGATGGCCCGGGCCATGCCATGGCGGTTGAGCACGGCCTCCAGCGAGGCGTTGAGATCTTCCACGCGGGCGTATTCGCCCGGCACGATCAGGCGTATCAGCATGTGGCTGCCTCCTCCACCCTGGGTTGAGTCCGGTGATCCTGGCGCAGGCGCATCGCCAGCACCGTGATGTCGTCCGATTGCGGCGCCGGATGCGCGAAGCCATGCACCCGCGCGATCACGTCCTCGCATTGTGCGCGCGCGCTTTCGTCCGGGCGCAGGCCGTCCATCAGGCGCTCGAGCCCGAACGCGTGCTGGGCCGGATCGAAGGCTTCGGTCACCCCGTCCGTGTACGCCAGCAGGGTGGCGCCGGCGGGCAGCCGGCCCTGCCACAGCGGGAATTCGCGGCTGACCTCGAAACCCAGCGGCGGACCGGAGGCGACCGGCAGCGCCTCGCAGGCGCCGTCGGCATGCAGCAGCAGCGGCGCATCGTGGCCGGCGCTGGCCAGCACGCATTGGCCGTTGCGCGGATCCACGCAGCCGAACAGCACCGTGGCGAACATGCAGGTGTCATTGCCCTCCACCAGCCGGCGCGAGGCTTCCGCCAGCACCGCCGAGGGCGAATCGCCCGCGCGCGCCGCGACTTCCAGCACCGTGACCGTGCGCGCCATGAACAGCGCCGCCGGCACGCCCTTGTCGGAGACGTCGCCGATGGCGAACCACAGGCGTCCGTCGCCGCCTTCGATGAAGCTGTAGAAGTCGCCGCCCACCGCCTTGGCCGGCTCCAGCAGCGCGAACACTTCCAGGTGGCGGTCGTCGCGGTCGATGACCCGTCCGGGCGGCAGCATCGCCAGCTGGATGTCGCGGGCGATCGCCAGTTCGCTCTCCAGCTTCTGCCGCGCCGCGCCCATCTCCTCGATCTCCGCCAGTTGCCGCTGGATGGAGGTGCGCGCGTGCTCCAGCGTGCGCGCCATCAGTCCCACTTCGTCGCGGCGGCGGGTATAGGGCACCGGGGTCTCGTAGTGGCCGTCGGCCAGATAGGCGGCCGAGGCGGTCAGCTGTTCCACCGGCTGGCTGATGCGGCCGGCCAGCCGGCGGATGATCAGGGTGCAGATCAGCGCCAGCAGGAGACCGCCGGCCAACAGCCAGAACAGCGCCTGGTCGAGCCGCGCCATGATCAGCGCGTAGGACTGCGCGACCAGCAGGGTCCAGCCGCTCTGGCCGACCGGTTGGACCACGGTGAAGCGCTTCTCGCCGGTGTTGACGTCGGTATGGATCAACTGCAGCGGCTGGTGCAGGCGGACCGCGTCGGCGGCGGGCTGCAGATCGGTGCGGCCGGAACGGCGGATGTGCTGCTCCAGGGTCAGGTTGTCTTCCACCTCCACATCCGGATTGGCGGCCAGGGTGCCGGCCGGGGCGACCAGCGAGACCCGCCAGCCCGGCAGGTTGGCCAGGCTCTCGAAATTGCCGGTGAGTTCGGACAGCGGCACGTCCAGGCTGACCATGCCGCGGGTGGTGACGCCGCCGCCCTGCGGACGCAGCGGGCGGTTGTAGGTGACCATCCATACGCCGCCGGCAGTCTGGTTGACGTAGGGCTCGGACCACCACCCGCCCGGCGCGGACACGGTGCGCCGGTACCAGCCCTGGGCGTGATAGTCGTAGCCGTCCGCGATGAAGTCCCGATCCCGGCCGTCGGCGCCGATGTAGCGCGCGAACGCGGGCGCGCCCGGCGTTTCCGGCTCGACCACCAGCAGGCCGCCGACGCTGCCGGGCGTGGCGCGCACCATGGCCCGCAGGGTGGTGGTCAGCTCGGCCGGATCCAGGTTGGAGTTGGCGAGCAGGTCGGACAGGCCGCTGGTGGTGATGACCACCGCGCGCAGGGCGGTGTCCAGCCGCTCGGCGGCTTCCTGGGCGCTGGCGATGGTGTCGCGGCGGGCCTCATCGACGATCAGCCGGCGCGCGAACCAGGCGGTGCCGACCACCAGCAGCAGGAGCACCGCGACGTTGACCACGCCCGACCACAGCGCGATGCGGGTACGCAGGCTCCGGCGCCAATGCACCACGCCGCTCCCTTCCGGCGACAACGCCCCGTCCTGCCGACTTCCCTTCATGCGGCACCCCGAATCCCTGCGATGTGTCCCCCTGCGCGGATGATACGTCGCCCGGGTGCCGGGCGCGCAGCGCCAGAGGTCTCATTTTGGTGTGGTCAAAAGCACCCGGACAACGAAAAAATCACGAATCCATACGCCCGCGTAGCCAGATCGGGGCTGGGGCGGTGCGCTACACTTCAAAGTCCTGAAAACGACAACGTCCGCGCGGTCCCGCGCGACAGATTGGGAGTGGTAATGAACTGGTTGAACGAGATGTTGCAGAGCGATCCGGACCCGTTGGAAACCCGCGAGTGGATCGATTCGATGCAGGCGGTGATCGAGAAGAACGGCGCCCTGCGTGCACATCAGCTGCTGGAAGGCATGGTGGAAGTGACGCGCCGCGCCGGCGCCTACCTGCCGTTCTCGCCCACCACCGAATACGTCAACACGATCGCGCCGCAGAACGAGGCCAAGTCGCCCGGCGACGCGGCGATGGAATGGCGCATCCGTTCCATCATCCGCTGGAACGCGATGGCCATGGTCGTGCGCGCCAATCGCAAGCCCGGTGATCTTGGCGGCCACATCGCCAGCTTCGCTTCCGGTGCCACCCTGTACGACGTCGGCTTCACCCACTTCTGGCGCGCGCCCAGCGACAAGCATCCGGGCGACCTGCTGTTCATCCAGGGCCACAGCTCGCCGGGCATCTATTCGCGCGCGTTCCTGGAAGGCCGCATCAACGAGGCGCAGCTCGACAACTTCCGCATGGAAGTCGATGGCCAGGGCATTTCCTCGTATCCGCATCCCTGGCTGATGCCGGATTTCTGGCAGACCCCGACCGTGTCGATGGGCCTGGGCCCGCTGGCGGCGATCTACCAGGCGCAGTTCATGAAGTACCTGGAGCACCGCGGCCTGATCGAGAAGTCCGACCGCAAGGTGTGGTGCTTCATCGGCGACGGCGAGTCGGACGAGCCGGAAACCCTGGGCGCGATCGCGCTGGCCGGCCGCGAAGGCCTGGACAACCTGATCTTCGTCGTCAACTGCAACCTGCAGCGCCTGGACGGTCCGGTGCGCGGCAACGGCAAGATCATCCAGGAACTGGAAGGCGTGTTCCGCGGCGGCGGCTGGAACGTGATCAAGCTGCTGTGGGGCAGCTACTGGGATCCGCTCCTGGCGCGCGACACCGACGGCGTGCTGAAGAAGCTGATGATGGAAACCGTCGACGGCGAGTACCAGAACTGCAAGGCCTTCGGTGGCGCCTACACGCGCGCGAATTTCTTCGGCAAGTATCCGGAGACCGCGGCGATGGTCGCCAACCTCTCCGACGACGACATCTGGCGCCTGAACCGTGGCGGCCACGATCCGCACAAGGTCTACGCGGCCTTCCACGAAGCGGTGAACACCCAGGGCATGCCGACGGTGATCCTGGCCAAGACGGTCAAGGGTTACGGCATGGGTTCGGCGGGCGAGTCGCTCAACCCGACCCACCAGACCAAGAAGCTGGACGACGACGCCATCCGCACCTTCCGGGATCGCTTCAACATCCCGATCACCGACAAGCAGCTGGAAGAAGCCTCGCAGATCCCGTTCTACCACCCCGGCGAGGATTCGCCGGAAGTGCAGTACCTGAAGGAACGCCGCGCGTCCCTGGGCGGCTACCTGCCGCAGCGCCGCCGCAAGGCCGCCGAGTCGTTCGAAGCGCCCAGGCTGGAGACCTACGAGCGCCTGCTCAAGTCCACCGGCGAGCGCGAGATCTCCACCACCATGGCCTTCGTGCAGGCGCTGAACATCACCCTGCGCGACAAGCAGATCGGCCCGCGCATCGTGCCGATCGTGGCCGACGAGGCGCGCACCTTCGGCATGGAGGGCATGTTCCGCCAGATCGGCATCTACGCGCCGTTCGGCCAGAAGTACAAGCCGGTCGACGCCGACCAGCTGATGTACTACCGCGAGGATCAGAGCGGCCAGGTGCTGCAGCAGGGCATCAGCGAGCCCGGCGCGATCGCGTCGTGGATGGCCGCCGGCACCAGCTACTCGGTCAGCAACGTGCCGATGCTGCCGTTCTACATCTACTACTCGATGTTCGGCTTCCAGCGCGTGGGCGACCTCGCCTGGCAGGCGGCGGACATGCGCACCCGCGGCTTCCTGCTCGGCGGCACCGCCGGCCGCACCACCCTGAACGGTGAAGGCCTGCAGCACGAGGACGGCCACAGCCACCTGTTGGCCGGCGCGATCCCGAACTGCCGCAGCTACGACCCGACCTTCGGCTACGAAGTGGCGGTGATCCTGCAGCACGGCGTGCAGCGGATGATGCAGGAGCAGGTCGACGAGTACTACTACATCACCCTGATGAACGAAAACTACGTCCATCCGGACATGCCGGAAGGCGCGGCCGACGGCATCATCAAGGGCATGTACCTGCTCAAGGACGCGGGCAAGCCGAAGAAGGGCGAGCTGCGCGTGCAACTGCTCGGCAGCGGCACCATCCTGCGCGAGGCGATCGCGGCGGCGGAACTGCTGGACAAGGATTTCGGCGTCACCGCCGACATCTGGTCCTGCCCCAGTTTCAACGAGCTGCGCCGCGACGGTTTCGACGCCGAGCGCTGGAACCGCCTGAACCCGGAAGCCAAGTCGCCGCGCAAGGCGTACGTGACCGAGCAGCTGGAAGGCCGCCAGGGTCCGGCCATCGCCGCCACCGACTACGTGCGTGGCTATGCCGACCAGATCCGCGCGTTCGTGCCGACGCAGTACACCGTGCTGGGCACCGACGGCTTCGGCCGCAGCGACACCCGCGCCAACCTGCGCCGCTTCTTCGAGGTCGATCGCTACTACATCGCCCACGCCGCCATCGCCGCGCTGGCGAAGGAAGGCAAGATGACCGGCAAGGACGTCGCCCGCGCGATCAAGCAGTACAAGATCGACGTGGAGAAGGCCAACCCGCTCGGCGTCTGATCCGAAAGCACGGCGTTACCGGAAAAGGCGGCCTGTCTGGCCGCCTTTTTCTTTGTCCGTGCCGCGCCGATCCAGGCACCGGTGACGTGCCACCCTGCGTGGCAGTCTGGAACTTCGTGATCACCCTTCGGATCGTTGCCAGCTTCGACAAACAGGGGGCGGCTCGGCGGCAACCCCGAAAGTACTTCAACAGAACCTGCGGCGGTTTCGAGCCACGTCTTTCATGACGCGCGGCCCGTTGATCAGCGCGCCCCGCAGGCCTTGCGCGCCTCTCCCACCGTGGCCATCACCCGACCGTCATCGCCGACCCAGCCCTCCAGGGACATCTCCGCCGGGATTTCCGCCGCGCGCGCTTCCACTGAAATGATCAACTCGCGCCACGTGCCCACCGGCTCCAGTTCGGCCAGGCGTGCGGCGCGATCCTCGTCGGTGCTGAACATGTCGTCGGGGCCCGTCTCCGGCACGGTGATCCGGTTGCCGAGCTTGAGCATGCGCAGGTGCGCGCTCCCGTCTGCCTGGCGCCTGGCGACGAGACTGAATTGCTCCTTGCCGTAAGCCCATTCGGTTTCAACGGTCGTGTCGACCACCTCGCCCTCCACTGGCGGTCTGAATGTAGGGCCGGCGGCGCCCTGCATCGTCGCCACGCCACCGATCAAGGCCAGGTATTGGCCGACGCGGACCGCTTTCAGCGATTCGCCGGACAACGACTCGCCCACCGGCAGGCCGCCAACGGTGTTGAAGTACGCGGAGCGTTCGCACAGCATCAACATGACCGGCGCATCCGCGGCATCCTCGCCATCGCCCTGGAACAACAGGCTTTCGCCATTGGCGTATTGCCGCAGGCGGCCACTGTGCGCCGCTTCGTCCGCGCTGGTGCCCTGGCGGACCGTCACGCTGGTAGCCTGCGTGAGCAGGTCATCGAGCGACCGCGTGTCGTCCGATGATGAGGCGCCGGCAACGCCGGCGCAGAGCGGCAACGCGCAGGCCATCGCGCGGCGCAGGAAAATCAGGGGCATGGGGACATTCTCTTGCCGGGCGCAGGGACTCGTTCTTCCTGCGCGGTTGGCTGACGATGATACGCCGGTGCCCGGTCGCGTCCGCCACGCCGATGCGTTTCCGGCATACCGTGCACAGATGGGTGTGATCGCGACGCCCATCGAGCCTTGAACGAAAAACAAACATCGATTCCTGAATGATCCGCATGAATAGCAATGGAACGTCGGCGTGCCGGAGCCGGCGCGGGACTTCAACGATGGGAACTTGTACAGGCAACATCGGTCAACCGGCATCCTGTCCGCAGGTTGACGCGGATACCTCCCATCGCCCCGAAGGCAGCAGATCGCGTGAGATTCACTTACCCCGATGAATCCGCCTCACGCATCATCGCCGCGGCCACCGCCACCGCCATCCTGCTGCTGATGGGAAAACTGCTGCTCCGGGGCCCGATGCTGCCCGCGGCGCAGCATGACGACGCACTGCGGGTGACCTATCTGGAACGGCCGCGCTGGTCGCCGTCCATGCCCCCGCCCGAGGACGCGCGCCGTCCGCGAGAAGCCACACGGTCCCCGGACGTGTCCACGCCGCCGCGCGCGACCACTCGGGGAGAAATGCTCCCCCGGGATGTTCGTCGCCCCCCGCCCGCCGTTCCGCTAGAGAACCGCATCGTCGATCGTCTCTACGATCGCGATACCGGTCGGGCGAGGTTGCCGCCGCAGGCACGGGTCGATCCTCTGGCAAGTGCGGAGCCGCCCGCCAATCCGCCAGGGTTGCCGAACGAACGCGAACTCAAGCGCGCCCGGGAACTGCTGTATCCGCCCAATCCGATCGAAGTGGATCCCGACGACGGTCCGTTCGGTGGAACCTGGGCCAGCGACGGCACCCTCGGCCAGCAGGCCGCGCGCAAGCTGGGCGATGGCCTGGCGGCGATCGGCAAGAAAATCTTCGGCGAAGAAAGGCAGACGGTGCGCGCGCGGCCGCCGCCGGACGTGGGCTTCAAGCCACAGGCCTATGAACAGGCCTCGGACCTGGGGCGCGAAGAGACCGGCAACGCCTACAAGGCCGCGCCCATCGCGCACGAGAAGGTGCCGGGGCTGTCGGGAGAAGGCAGCCGCCGCATCCGCACCGCGATGGAAGCCTTGCAGAAGCGTGCCGCTTCCTGTGACGCCGTGAAGATGCAGAAGCTCATGGCCACCGTCCGCACCCACCTGACCGAGCTGGAACAGGTCGAGTACGCCCTGGCCCACGGCGCGGATCCGGTCATGGCCAAGCAGATGCTGCCGCGACGTGGCGACACCGCCTATGACCAGGCCCGGCGCGCGCTGTGGTACGCGGAAAACCAGCTGGGCGCGTGCCTCAAGTAAGGCGCCGCCCCATCAAGTCGCTCGACGCACGCGGGTTCCGTCCGCGTCCGGTGACATCGGCGATCCGCGCATGGCTCAAGCCGCGTCGTGTCCGGCGAGAAACCGGGTCATGCGGTCCAGCTCGTCCTCGAGCGCATTGCGGAACACCGGGTCTTTCGCCGGCGAGCGGCCCGCGTAACCAAAGCTTGGCTGCAGCCGGCCGTCCTTGGCGGTGACATTGGCCCAGCCGATGACCTGGTCACGCCACAGCAATGGCAGCGCGTAGTAGCCGAAACGACGTTTGGCCGCCGGTGTATAGGCCTCGAATTTGTAGGCCCAGCCCCACAGCAGCTCAAAGCGGCGACGATCCCAGGCGACCGGATCGAACGGGGCCAGCAGGCGGACCTGTTCGTCGGTCCGGAAGCGTCGCGAACGCGGATTCTCTTCGGCCGGCCAGTACCAGGCGGTGCCGTCGATCGTGGCGTTCGCCAGCCGGGCCCGCGCTTGCCGCAGCGCGATCTGGATCTGCGGCGCGAGATGGGGCGCGCCGTAGCCCAGCAGACGCGCCAGATAGGTCAGGCTGGCCGAAGGCAGGGGCGCGTACTTGCTCACGACCAGATCGAGCAGCGTGGCGGCCCGCTGGAGGCGCGTCGCTTCGCTGTCGTCCGCATCGGGATGGTCGGCGGCGGCATAGATGCGGGTACCGCTGTCACGCCGCTGCACGCGCAGCATGCCGCGATAGTGCATGCCGTCGAGAAGATGGGTGCTGGCGTTGCTGGTGCCTCCCCAGTAGTTGGTCACCCGGCCATGCGCGAATGCCTGATCGACCTCGCGCGGATGCACGGCGCCACGCGCCCGCACGAAGGCCAGCACCTCGGCGGCCTTGCGGCGGGTCGATGCGTCCCAGGGACGCGAGGAAACGCGCGGGTGCATCAACGCCAGATGCTCGCGCGGCAGGAAGCCGTAATTGACCAGGCAGTCCTCTTCGACCGGCAGTCGCGCGTAGCGGCGTTCGAGATCGCCGGCGCGGTAATCCTTCACCCGATGGCGCAGGGTCAGGTCCTGCGCCCGCGCGGGCGCGCGGATAGGATCGGCCTGCACGAAACCCAGGCGCCGGATCGCGGACAACAGCGTGGTCGGTCTGAACAGGGTGCGCGCCACCGCGTAGCGGCGCAGATCGTCGAGGATGGGCGGAGCGGGCATGGAGTGGATTAGAACATCCGCCACGGCGGTCGTCTGCCCGGAGGGGATGGAGTACGCTTCGACCACCCGCGCGGCGGGCGCCCTACGACGCGCCCACATGTTCCGCGCGATTCCACGGGAGAGAATGGATGGTGCGTACCGGGTACCTGCTTGCGCTGTTGCTTGCCACGATGCCGCTGCATGCCAACGAGCCCATCGCGACGGTGCGCGTCGCCTTCGATCGTGACGGCATCACCTCCACCCGTGCCGAGGGCCTGGCCGACATCGCCGCCGGGCGCGCGGTGACGGCGGACGATCCGGTGCGCGTCGCCTCGATTTCCAAGCTGGTCACCGCGCTGGGCGTGATGCGGCTGGTGGAGGCGGGACAACTGGATCTGGATGCCGACGTATCGCGCTGGCTGGGATGGAAGCTGCGCAACCCGGCCTTTCCCGACACGCCGATCACCCTGCGCCTGCTGCTTTCGCACCGTGCCGGGCTGACCGACGCGGCGGGCTACTACCAGGTGCCGTTGGGCGGGCTGTTGCAGGACGTGCTGGCCGATCCACATGCCTGGGATCCGGCACACGCGCCGGGCACCTTCTTCCGCTACGCCAATCTGGACTTTCCGTTGATCGCGGCGGTGATGGAGAAGGCGACCGGCGAGCGCTTCGACCGGTTGATGCAGCGATTGGTGTTGCAACCGCTGGCCATCGATGGCTGCTTCAACTGGGCCAGCTGCGACGATGCGACCGCCGCGCGCGCGGTGGTGTTGTATGACCAGGCGCGCCAACCGGTGCGCGACGACCATCATGGACGTCGTCCGGCATGTCCGGTGGTGCCCGCCGCCGATGGAAGTTGCGATCTCGCGCGATGGCGGGCCGGCGACAACGGCGCGCTGTTCTCGCCGCAGGGGGGCCTGCGGATCTCCGCGAACGGGCTGGCGAAAATCGGCCGCCTGCTGCTGGGCCAGGGCGAACTGGACGGCGTGCGCCTGCTGCAACCGGCCTCGGTGCGGACCTTGGTCGCGCCGCAATGGACCTACGCGCCCGGCAACGGACTGACGTCCGAGGAAGACGAGAGCGGGCAGGGCGGGCGTGGCTTCTTCTGCCGCTATGGCCTGGCGGTGCAGACCCTCGCGACGCCGGCCAACGGATGCCATGACGATCCGTTCGGCGATGGTGTCGCCCGCGTCGGTCATTCCGGGTCGGCCTACGGCCTGCTGTCCGGCCTGTGGGTCGATCCGGCCGGCGGCACGGGCGTGGTCTACTTCGCGACCGGCGTGCCGGAAGCGCGGGCCGGCGGGCGTTCGGCATTTTCAGCCGTCGAGGAACGTCTGGCCGCGCCGTAGCACGAAGCCCGCTCCACCATGGCGCGGGCGGAGGCAAGGGGAAACGGGACCGGCCGGTCCCGTTTTTCCCTGGGCTCCAAGCGGAGCTGTCACCACTGCGCCACCAGTTCCTTGAACGGGCGCGGCAGGCGAACGCCTTTGGCATCGAAGTCGCGCACCTGGCGGCCATCGACGGTCACCTGCTTCGGCGCGATGCGTCCGGGCCAGGCGACCGTGACGGGCACATCCGCGCGCAGGCCCTCGCCCAGCGAGACCCGCAGCTGGTCGCCTTGACGGCGCGCGCGCAGCTTCAGCGTGCCGTGGGCGGTGGGCAGGCCGTCGATCGACAGGCCATCCCCGGCCACCCACTCCGGCGGCGTGCCGGGCAGCAGCGACAGGTGATCATCGGCCTCGTACATCAGCATGCCGAAGATGGATCGCGCGTACTCCGCGCCGATCCAGGTATGCGGCATGTCGCCGAGATAGATCGCGTGGCGCAGATCCGAATAGACGACCTCGGCGATCACCTGCCATTCGGCGGGCCGGCGATGGCGCACCAGATCCCGCAGCAGTTCGTTGGCTTCGGCCGGCTGTCCCAGGTGCACGTAGGTCAGCACGTTGCGCATCTCGTACGGCGTATAGGCATACAGCGCGTCGGGCGTGCGCTTGCGCACGTCGGCCAGATAGCGGGCGAAGGTGCGGGCGAGGGCGTCGGCCGGCATCAGATCCTGCTGGCCGGTGGGATCCAGGCCTATCGAGACGCTGGTGGGATCGCTGTCGCCCAGATCGGCGGATGCCGGAATGTAGTCGATGCCTTTCCACTTCATTGTCGCGCGCATCGACGCCGACATCGAATCGCGCAGCGCGGCGTACTGCGCGCGCGCCCAGGTCGCCGTTTCCCGGTCGCCCCATTGTTCGGCCAGCCAGGCGCCGTCGTGCCAGCCCTTCAACGCCCAGTAGTCGTCCCAGTAGCTGTGGGTCGGCACCGGATAGCCTTCGTGGCTGATCGAGGGCGCGATGATGCCGTGGAAGCGCTCCGGCGCCTCGCGACCGGCCTGGTAGCCGGGCACCATCGTGCGCTCGCGCAGTTCCTGCAGGAAGCGCAACGCGCGCTTCACTTCGTCCTGGTAGTCGCGGACGCTGGCGGCGCCGCCGTCCAGGCGCGCGATCTCCGCGACCAGCCAGATGAACTGGCCTTGGCTGTCATGCTCCAGATCCGAGCCGAATCCGGTGTTCACCGAGCCGTCGTCGTTGAGGATCGGCGAGACCAGGCCATTGGGATGCACCGCATGGCCGGCGTACCAGTGCAGATAGTCGCGCGCGGTTTCGCTCATGCCCATGCGCAGCAGGATCGCCGCGGTCGCCGCGCCGTCGCGGATGAAGGAACGGTTGTAGTTGCGCGGGCCCGGTTGCATGGCGTGGCCGCTCTGGTTGATCAGCATGTACGCCGCCTGCGCGCGCAGCATGTCCACCAGCGAGGCATCCGGCAGGCTCAGGCCGATCCGCCCCAGTCGCGATTGCCACTGCTGCGCGAGGGCATCGGCCAGCGCGTCGAAGGCGGCGCCCGCGTCACCGCCCGGTGTCAGTGTCGCCGTATCCAGCGCGGGCGCGTCGGCCCATTGCCGGGCCTGGGTGTCGATGCGCGCGTTGCCGAGCGCGAACGCGATGACCACATCGCGATGCTCGCCCGGCTGCAGCTTCACCGGGTACTGCTGGATCGCCGCGGCCAGCCCGTCCGGGTCTTCGACCGTGTGCCGCGCGGGAACATCGCCGTCGGCGGCGTGGCGGGTGATTTCGCCTTCTCCGTGGGGGCCGAACGCGGCCACGCCCGCGGCCGAGGGCGGCGTGAGCGCCTGGAACAACCGCCGCCCGTTCACCCGCACCGCGCCGTTTTCCACCGCGATGTCATGCAGCGGCGACAGGCCGCCGTTCTGCCAGGGCGGGCTGATCTGCATCGGTCGCGTCAGCAGTGCCAACTGCCCGTCCACCGGCTGGTCGCCGGTGTTGCGCAGGCGATAGCGGACCAGGGTGACCGGAGCGCCGTCCCGTTCCACCGCGAGGGCCTCGCTGCGCAGCGACAATCCCGGTTGTGGCGACCATTCCACCGCCGGCATCGGCATCCAGCCCTCGCGCAGGCTGTGGCGCAGTTCGGCGTTGAAGGCCGCCGACGCGCGTCCGCCGCGATCGCGCCACACCGGCTGCACCAGCGGCGCGCCCTTGAACGCTTCCAGGTTGCCGTACTCGTCGAACACCGACTTCTGCCGGCCGGCGGGAATGCCGACCGCGGTCCAGTACACCTGCTGCTGGTGCAGCGACGAGGGGAACAGATCGCGATGGCGGCGCGAAGCGGCGATCTCGTAGCGGCGCAGCGGCGTCATCAGCCGCTTGGGACCCAGCAGCTCCAGTCGATCCACGATCGCACCGTCGCCGCCTTCGGTCACCAGCCGCAGCGCGGTGGCCTCGTGCACCTCGGGCGCGGCGAGGAAGGAGGATGCGCCTTCGACAACCGGCTCCTCCGCAAGCAGCGTCCAGCGGCCATCGGCGCCACGCGCTTCCAGCCGCGCGCGACCGGGCGGGGTCTTCCAGGTGACTTCCAGGCCGGCCAGCGGCAGCGGCCGCGGCAATTCGATGTCCAGCGGCCTGCGCTTGTCCAGCACGCGCGCCGCACCACCGATCCACAGCGCATCGGTATCGCCCGCGCCCATCACGCCGCGCAGGCGCGGCGCCTGCGCGACCGGTTCGAATTCACCCACCGACACGCCCCAGTCGGCGGTGCGATCCGGCGCGACCAGCCGCAGGTAGCGCGCCCGCACCGCCGGGAACATCACGTATTCGATACCGCCCTTGCCGCCGGTCACCCGCACCGCGTCCTGCCATTGCCGGCCGTCATTGGAGTAGCGGATCAGGTAATGGGTGGCGAAGCCGCCTTCCCACTGGATGAGCACGCCGCCCACCGGACTGGTGCGGCCCAGGTCCACCTGGTACCAGTGGCCGGCCGAGAACGGACCGCCCCAGTAGCTTTTGGGATTGCCGTCGATGCCCATCGACGGCGCCATGGCGGGGTTCGCCGTGGAGGAGCTGCTGGCCTTCCATTCGCCGCGTGGCGGCAGCGGCTGCGGCGCCGGCTGGGCCTGCGCCAGTGGCAGCCAGAGCAGGGCGGTCAGGGCCAGTCCGTGGCGGTGGGTGAGGCGGGTGCGGCGGGAAACGGTGGAACCGGACATCGCGAGCCCTCGAACATGGCAGGGAGGCCGCGGGAATCCGCGGATGGCCCGGATACTAGAGATGTAAACGTTTACATGCGAGTTGCGCTGCGGCATCGGCGGCAGGCGGGCGTCGCGGGCGGAGCCCGGCCGGGTTCCGCCCTGGGCTGGCCGCTCGCGGATCGCCGCCGCGTTGTACCGATCGAAGCACCGGCCTGCGGGCGGTTCCTTCGCCGCCCGCACCGGGTGCGCCGTCGCCACGACATCGAGGCAGGTGCGCCATGAACGATTCGGACTTCATCCGCGCCATGCGGGCCACCCTGGGGCCGCTGGCGTTCCTTTCCCTGCAGCACCCCGCGCGCCATGCGGTTCCAACGGCCCCGACCAATGAGGAACGCATGCGCGCCTATCGCGACACCCTGCCGGTCCTGCCAGGCAACAACTACGGCTGGCGATTCCGGCAGGCGCGGTAGCGCGGGCGCCGCGGACTGAAACGCCGGGACGGATCCGGACCGGCGGGCGGGGCGGCCGCGAATCGGCGCGGCCGCCGGAGCGCGCTTGACCTCAAGCGCGCTTGAGGGCGCATCGTTGCGCGCCCCCACTTCGCTGCCGCCCCCATGCTTCCGACCCTGCAGCACGCCTACCCCTACCTGCAACGCCTCGGCTACGCGGCCGCGCCGCCGCCCACCCTGGACACGCTGCGCGATCTCCAGTCGCGGCATACCGCCGAGTTCCCGTTCGAGACCCTGTCCACCCTGCTGCGCATGCCGGTGCCGCTGGATCTGCCGGCGCTGGAACGCAAGCTGCTGTTCGAGGGCCGCGGCGGCTACTGCTTCGAACTCAACCGGATGTTCCTGGCCCTGCTGCAGCAACTGGGTTTCGACGCGCGCGGGCTGACCGGCCGCGTATTGATGGAAGGCGCCGTCGACGCGGTGCCCGCGCGCACCCATATGCTGGTGCTGGTCGAAATCGACGGCGAATCGTGGATCGCCGACGTCGGCTTCGGCGGCATGGTGCCGACCGCGCCGCTGCGGCGGGCCAGCGCCGACGCGCAGGCCACGCCGCACGAGTCGTATCGACTGGAACAGGCGGACGGCCAGTACACCCTGCGCGCGCGGGTGGCCGGCGAATGGCGCCCGCTGTATGTCTTCGATCTGCAGCGTCAGGCGGACATCGACTACGTGGTGGCCAACTGGTACGTGTCCACCCACCCGGATTCGCCGTTCCGGGACCAATTGCGGGTGGCGCGCACCGGTCCCGGTTGGCGCAAGACCCTCAAGGGCGGCAGCTTCGCGATCCATCGCATGGGTGCGGACAGCGAGCGCCATGCACTGGCCGACGTGGACGCGGTGCTGCGGGTGCTGCGCCACGAATTCGGATTGCGGGTGCCGGCGCAACCGGGCCTGCATGCGGCCATCGAGCGCCTGCTGGCGCCGGCGACCGCGATGGCGTGAGGCATCGCGCCCGGCACAGGCGGCATCGACCCGCGCGGGATAAGCTCGGCGCCATCCTTCCTCGCGAGCGGTGTCCATGCGCGTGTTCCGCCTGTGTTGTTCCCTGTTCGTCCTGTGGGCCTGCCTGGCCCCGATCGCCGAATCCCATGCACAGGCGGCGGGCGAAACGGCATCGCAGCGCCGCATCGCAGTGACCATCGACGATCTGCCGTGGCAGCGCCTCGGCGAGACGCCGGTGGCGGGATTGCCCGACTGGCACGCGCGCCTGATGGCGCAACTGCGCCGGGCGGACGTGCCGGTGGTGGGATTCGTCAACGAGGGCAAGCTGGAAGTGGACGGCGTGGTGCAGCCGGAGCGCGTGCGGATGCTGCGTGACTGGCGCGATGCCGGTTACGAACTGGGCAACCACACCTACGGCCATGTGGATCTGCACGAGGTGGGCCTGCCGGCCTACGAGGCCGGGATCCTGAAAGGCGAACGCGTACTGCGTCCGCTGCTGGCCGAGCGTGGCGCCGCGCCGCGCTGGTTCCGGCATCCGTATCTGCGTGCCGGCCGCACGCCGGAGGATCGCGCCGCGCTGACGGATTTCCTGGCCGCGCACGGCTACCGCATCGCCCCGGTCACCGTCGACAACGGCGAATGGGTCTGGGCCTTCGCCTACGCCAACGTGGTGGCGCAGGCCGCCAGCTCGAATCGCGACGCCACGCTCGAACGCCTGCGCAAGGGCTACGTGCCGTACATGCTCAACAAGCTCGACTACTACGAGCGGCAGTCGCATTCGCTGCTGGGCTACGCCTTGCCGCAGGTGTGGCTGATGCACGCCAACGAACTCAACGCCGTCGCCTTCGCCGATCTGATCGACGGCGCGCGCCGGCGCGGCTACCGGTTCGTGAGTCTGGAGGAAGCCATGCGCGATCCCGCCTATGCGCGTGGCGAGGAAGGCTACGACGGCCGTTTCGGGCCCAGCTGGCTGCACCGCTGGGCGATGGCCGAGAAGAAACCGAAGGAGTTCTACGCGGGCGAACCGCTGGTGCCGAAATGGGTGCTGGACCTGGCCGGCGTCGAAGGCGAATAGGCGCGCGTTCCACCGCTGTTCGCGCGGAGCCACGGCCGCCCCTGTACGGCCGTGCTCCGATCAGGCTGGCCCCCTGTCATCCGGCGCTTGCCGGACATCACGTCCCCGTTCCCCAACGGGATCGCGCCAGCCCTTGCTGCTCCCTGCGTCCCGCACCTCTCCATTCCATCCCCACGCCCGGAAACAAGCAGGCTTCGTGCCAGCGCGGGAAATGCCGGGATTTCAAGCACATGCGAAATGCGTCCTCCGCCGTCGGAAGTGACGCTGGCGCCGCGCCGCGTCAGTTGTTGACCCGGCCGGACCCGTGGACGGAATGCATGCCAACTGCGACGATGTTCCTCGGGGAAGGCGCATGCACGGGGCATGCGGGGGACCGCCAGGGATTCGGAATCCGGGATGCGCACGAGGAAATGGGGTTGGTTGTGGTTGTGTCTGGCACCGGTGGCGGCGTGGGCACAGGCCAGTGGTCCGGCGACGACGGTGGATCTGGCGCCGTATCTGCGGCCGGATCAGTTCGAACGCATCAAGATTTCACCGACCGGCGAGTACTACGCGGTCACCGTGCCGCTCGAGGATCGCACCGTGCTGGCGATCATCCGGCGTTCGGATCGCGCCGTCACCGCCAGGATCGGTGGCGACCGCGATTCGGTGGTGGACGATTTCTGGTGGGCGAACAACGAGCGCGTGGTCGTGTCCATGGCCGAGAGGGTGGGCTCGCGCGACGAACCCTCCGTGCTGGGCCAACTGCATGCGGTGAACGCCGATGGCAGCCAGGCACGCCTGTTGGCCAGTCCGTTCGGCACCGGCGAAATCGGAAGCCGCACCGAGACCCCGGGGCCACCGCGCGCGGTCTTCCTCACCGACACGCTGCCGGATGACGAGCGCAACGTGCTGGTCGCCGCGATGCCGCTGACGACCGATCCCAACATCTCGATCGACCGGCTCGACATCTATACGCGCCGCCGGGTCACCGTGGCCACGCCGCCCGTGCGGCGCGCGGACTTCACCACCGATCAGTCAGGCGTGGTCCGGTTCGCGCATGGCGCCGATGTCGACAACGCGAGCCGGCTCTACTACCGCGATGGCGACCGCGCCGACTGGCGCCTGATCAACGACGAGAACCAGACCCGGCATCGTGAATATCCGCTCGGATTCTCTGCCGACGGCCGCACCGCCTACCTGCAGGTGGAACAGAAGGACGGGCCGGACGCGGTCGTTGCCTGGAATCCGGCCGACGGGAAGTACACCGAGTTGTTGCGGGATGGTTTCGTGGATCCCTTCCGCACGCTGTACGACGTCGATGGGCGGACGCCGATCGGCGTGTCCTACGCACATGATGGCGTGCGCAACGCCTTCTTCGACGAGAACGGAAAGACCGCGCGCTTTTACCGCGCGCTGGAACGCGCCTTCCCCGGACACGGCGTATACATGACCTCGATCACCCGGGACGGCCGCCTGGCGCTGCTGTTCGTGTGGAGTGATCGCAATCATGGCGACTACTTCCTGTTCGACACCGTCGAGAAGAAAGCGGATCGGGTGTTCTCGACCCGCGAATGGTTCGATCCCGCCGTCGTCCTGCCCACCCGGCTGGTGAGCATGAAGGCGCGCGATGGCCTGCCGTTGCATGGCTATCTCACCCTGCCGCGTGGCGATGACGCGCCGAAGCCCATGGTGCTGCTGCCACATGGCGGCCCATTCGGTATCTTCGATGCCTGGGAATTCGACGACGAAGCGCAGATGCTCGCCGAAGCCGGCTACGCGGTGCTGCGGGTGAACTATCGCGGCTCCGGCAATTACGGACGCGCGCATGTGCAGGCCGGCGCGCGCGAGTGGGGCGGGCGGATGCAGGACGACCTCACCGACGCCACGCGCTGGGCCATCGAACAACGCATCGCCGACCCGGCGCGCATCTGCATCTACGGGGCCAGCTATGGCGGCTACGCGGCCTTGATGGGCGCGGCCCGGGAGCCGGACCTGTACCGTTGCGCCGCCGGCTACGTCGGCGTCTACGACCTGCGCCTGATGCACAAGCGCCAGTCCAATCGCAGCCGTTCGGGCAAGACCTGGGCCGGTGAATGGATGGGGCCCCCGGACGGGTTGGCGGAGCGTTCGCCCACGACCCTGGCCGCGCGCATCAAGGCGCCGGTGTTCCTTGCCGCGGGCGGCCGCGACGAACGTGCGCCGCTCGCGCATTCGGAGCGGATGGAAAAGGCCCTGAAGCAGGCCGGGGTGCCGGTGGAAACGCTGTACTACAAGACCGAAGGCCATGGCTTCTACACCGAGGAACACCGGCGCGAGTACTACACGCGCCTGCTGGCCTTCCTGTCGCGCCACCTGGGCGGCAAGACCGCGCGCTGAATCAGGCGCGCCGGTCGCGGCTCACCCAGCCGGACACCCACAGCAACCAGAAGCCGATCAGCGCGATGACCGCCTTCTGGCTGGCGCCACGCGGCAGATCGCGGGCGAGCACGTGGACCCACAGGGCCAGGAAACAGAGCGCCGCCAATGAGAAGGCGGTGGCGAAGCGGTGCCGGAACCCCGGATCGGCGCGCCAGCGCCAGGCCTGCAGCAACATCGCCACGGTGACGCAGAGAAACGCGGTCTGCGCGGCCAGTCCGTGCACCAGACCCTGCAGCGTCAACGCGCGTCCGGGAAAGGGCGTTTCCGCCAGCGCGGTGACGGCCAGGGCGATGCCGGCGGCCACGAACAGCAGCAGCGGCGCCGCGCTGCGCGCCTGGATCGCGCCGCTGCGATAGGCGGATACGCCCAGTCCCATCAGCCCCAGCGAGAGCAATCCATAGGCGCCTTGCAGCAGCGGACCATACGGGCCGACCAGATAGAAACTCAGCGGTGTGCGCATCCAGTCCAGATCCGGACGCAGGAACTGCAGCGCCAGCGCGATCAGCAGGAACGCGATGCAGGCCCACTGCGCGCCTGCGGCCAGCGGGCGCACCCATGCGGGTACCGCGGCAGGCGAGGCCGGATCGATGGACGAAGCGGAGGCCGGGGAAGCGGGGAATGGCATGGGATGCGATGGTAGCGATCCGCGCGGACGAGCGTGTCGTCTCATGCAAGAATGTGAAGGTCACCACGAGGTGGACGATTCGATCCCAACGGAGCCGGCATCGGCATGACGCGCAGAACCTGGCTGGGCCTGGTGATTGGCCTGACCGCGGCGGCTCTGGTCGCCACCTTCCTGTTTGATCCATTCGCACACAAGGCGAACCCGGTTGCGGCTCCGGCGCCGACACCGCTGGGCTGGGCCGCGCAGTTGGAGTGGGTGGCGGGCGATGGCATCGGCGGGAATCGCGACGGCCTGCCGGCGACGGCGCGCTTCGCCGACCCTTACGGCGTCGCGGTGGCCGGCGACGGCACCGTGTACGTGGCCGATGGCGGCGACAACAACCGCATCCGCCGCATCGGCCGCGATGGGCAGGTGGCCACGCTCGCCGGTTCGGTGGAGGGATTCCGTGATGGCGCGGGCACGGCGGCGGCCTTTCATACGCCCTCCGGCCTCGCGCTGGATCGCGCCGGCAACCTCTACGTGGCCGACACCGGCAATCACGCCATCCGCCGGATCACGCCGCAGGGCATCGTCAGCACGCTGGCCGGCACCGGTGTCGCCGGGCATCTCGATGGTCCAGCCGCGCAGGCACAGTTCAATGGGCCGACCGGCGTGGCGGTGGACGCGCATGGGCGTGTCTACGTTGCCGACACCTACAACGATCGCATCCGCGTGATCGCGCCCGATGGCAACGTCACCACGCTGGCGGGAGGAGGATATCCGGGGTTCGTCGACGGAGCGGGCGCCGCGGCGCGATTCGATACGCCCGCCGCGCTGGCGATTGATCGGCAGGGCGTGCTGTGGGTGGCGGACCTGCGCAACAACGCGATCCGCCACGTCAGCGCGGAAGGCCAGGTCGGCACCGCCCGGACCTGGTGGCCGGACGGGTCCACCGGCATCGGCCGGCCGCTGGCGCTGGCGGTCACCCGCGACGGGGTGATCTACGCGGCGGAAATGAGTGGTGGCCGGATTCTCCAGATCGCCGCCGATGGGCACATCCGGGTGATCACCGGGCACGCACAGCAGGAGCGTCTGTCGCGTCCGGCCGGCCTTGCCCTGGACGGCGCGGGCGCGCTGGTGGTCACCGACGCCACGGGTTATCGCGTCCATCGCATCGCGCCGCGCACGCTGACGCCGCCGGCCCTGGTCGCCGGCCCCGCGCCGCACGCGCCGCTGCCGGAAACCGAAGGGCGCTGGCCGCTGGCGCCGCAGCAGGGGTGGCATGAAGTCGTCGGCACGCTGGGCGAGGTGCGTGGCAATTTCCAGAAGGAAAACCGCGATCACCTGCACAGCGGGCTGGATATCCGTGGCGACATCGGCCAGCCGGTGCTGGCGATCGCCGACGGCAAGGTCAGCAGCCCATACGCGGCCTGGGGGTTCGGCGGGCAGGGCGAAGGCATGGGGCTGGACACGCTGGCCTACATCCACATGCGGGTCGGGCGGAGCGCGCGCGGCGAGGTGATCGATCCGCGATTCCAGTTGCTGCGCGACGAGGCCGGCCAACCCGAGCGCATCCGGGTCCGGCGCGGGACGCGTTTCGCCGCGGGCGACGTGCTGGGCACCATCAATCCGATGGCCCACGTCCATCTGAGCGTGGGCGGCAGCGGCTACGAACGCAACGCGATCGCGCTGGGCTTCACCGGTTACGCGGATACCCAGCCGCCACGCATCGACGGCATCCATCTGCTGGATATGCTGGAGCAGCCGCTGGCCGAAAAGCAGGGCGATCGCGTGGTGGTGCCGCGCGAATTGTCCGGCGTGCGGATCGTGGTCGAGGCCTGGGATCAGGTCGACCGCAATCTTCCGCGTCGCCGGCTTGGCCTGTATGCGCTGGGCTATCAGATCCTGGATGCCGCCGGCCGGCCCCTGCCCGGCCATGAAGCGCCACGCATGAACATCGAGTTCAACCGCATGCCGCCGGATCCCGACGCGGTCATGGTGGCCTACGCGGCCGACAGCGGGATCACCGTGCACGGCAGCGCGGTCACCCGCTTCCAGTACGTGGTGACCAACCGGGTCCGCGATGGCGTGGTCGAAACCGGATCCTGGCAGCCCTCGGAATTGCCGGCCGGCGAGTATCTGATCCGGATCACCGCGCTGGACTACAGCGGCAACGCCGCGAACGCGCGCCGCGACCTGAAGATCGTGCTGCGCTAGTTCCCCGTCCTGCGCATAGAATGGCGGCCATGCCCAAGACTCCCCGTTCCAACATCGTCGCGCTCCCGGTGTCCACCGCCAGCGCGCACCGGCTCGGCTACATCGGCCGGGTGCCGACCAGCAAGGCCCGCGACGCCGATTCCTGGTTCACGCCGCCGGAATACCTGGATTCGGTGCGCGCGGTGATGGGGGGCATCGATCTGGATCCCTTCACCTCGGAAACCGCCAACGAGATCGTCGGCGCCAAGCGCATCCTGACGGTGGAGCGATCGGCCTTCGACGAGGATTGGAAGGCGGGCCCGCGCGGACGGGTGTTCATGAATCCGCCCTACTCGGCGGGCCTGTGCGCACGCGCGGTCAACCGCTTCATCGATCAATGGGAAGCGCGGCAGTTCGGCGAGGGCGTGGTGCTGGTCAACAACGCCACCGACACCCGCTGGTTCAACGTGCTGGTCGCGCGCTGCACCCGCATCTGCTTCACCCACCACCGCATCAGTTTCTGGAATGCCGATCGCAAGCACATCTCCGGCAACACGCGCGGGCAGGCGTTCTTCTACTTCGGCAGGAACGCGGACAAGTTCGCCCGCATCTTCGGCAAGCACGGGTTCGTGGTGACGCCGGTCGGCGAGGCCGGGCCGGCCTGACGGCAGCCGCGTCCGGCTGTCAGCGCGGACGCGGAACGGTGACGCGGTTCAGGGGCGCGCGGCCACGACCTTGTCGTCGCCAGCCGGCGCGTCGCCGTTTCCGGTCACTTCCAGCAGGCGCAACGGCGCGCCGTCATGGCGATATTCCAGCGCCGATTGCACAGTGTTTATCGCCTGCACCTGAGCGCACAGGCCATCGGCGCGCGCCTCGATGGCCTTCGTGCGCACGTCCAGCATCTGCTCCAGTTCCCGATCCATCTTGTCGGCGCGCGCTTCCAGCTGCCCGGCGCGGCCGGTGAATACGCTCCACAGCGCGCTGCGCCCGATCATCGAGGCCATCGACTCGGCCGCGTTCTCGATGTTCGCCTCGAAGGTCTCGTCGAAGACTTCCTGATCCCAGCGTCCGCGGCCCAGGGTCTTGTCCACGTGCGCGATGGCCTCGGTGCGGAAGTCATCCACCTTGCGCGCCTTGCGCTTGCTGCCGGTCATCGCTTCGACCACTCCGGACAGCGCATCGAAGGTCACGTTGACCGAATCGCGGGCCAGTCCGGCCACTTCCGGCATCAGCCGGTAGGCCTGGTATTCGAGCTGGCGCAGGCGCTGGGCGTCGGCGTCGCTGATCGCGCGGACCTTGCGGTCCACGCTCAGTTCGCCGTCGTGGAAGAAGACCTCGCGCGGTGAACCCTCGTCGCGATAGAGCCAGACGCCGCCGGTGTCGACCAGCACGTTGTAGGGCGTGCTGAAGCCGCACTGCCGGGAATCGACCTTCGGCCGCACCGGTTCACCGGCGTGGGCCGCCAGCGGCAGCAGGGCGAGCAGGGACAGGGCGAGCGGCAGCGGACGCATGGCGGCAACGGAGGTCGGGGACGGTGAGAGCATCGGGGATGCCGGCCGGTACCGGCCCGTGGGAAAAGTCATGGTGACCGCGGGCAGGGGGCCGGCGCTATGCTGGCGCGATGACGCCCTATATCGCCCTGCTGCGCGCCGTCAACGTCGGCGGCACCGGAAAACTGCCGATGGCCGAGCTGCGCGCGATGTGCGAGGACGCGGGTTTCCAGCGCGTACGCACCTACATCGCCAGCGGCAACGTCGTGTTCGACAGCGATCGCACGCCGGCGCAGGTGAAGACTGCCCTGGAAAAGCGCCTGGCCGCCTACGCCGGCAAACCGGTCGGGGTGGTGCTGCGACGACGGCACGAGCTGGAACGCGTGCTCGCGGCACAGCCCTTCGCGGACGCCGCGCCCAACCGGGTGGTGGTGATCTTCCTGGACGACCCGCCGCCGGCCGATGCGCTCGCCACGCTCCGTCACCGGCGCGACGAACAACTGGCATTGGGCGAGCGCGAGATCTACGTGCACTACGGCGACGGCATGGCCGACTCGCGGCTGGTGATTCCGGCCGCGCGCGCCGGCACGGGGCGCAATCTCAATACGATCGCCAAGCTGATCGAGATGGCGGCGGCCTAGGTCGCCACCGTTCCGCAGGCACTCGTCACCAGCTGACCCGCAGGCCCAGGTTGCCTTCCACCGTTTGCCGATCGCGTCCCGCATCGCCGGTGTCGGCGGTGTAATCGGCGGTCAGGTACAGGCTGAGGCGATCGTTGAATTTCGCCACCACGCCGCCGCCGAATTCGATCGCGTTGTAGCCCTTCAGGGTCACCAGCTCGTCGCGATCCATCCGCACCACGTCGCGGCCGCCGAAACCGTGCCAGTAGTCGAGCTTCAGATAGGGCTGCCATAGTCCGGACGCGGTCGGGAAGTCGGCGGCCAGGCGCAGGCCGACCCGGCCGGTGAAGGCGCTGCCGATGTCGAAGGCGATGCGCGCGAAGCCATCGTCCTGGTCATCCAGATCGCTGCGCTGCCAGATCAGCTGGGCCTGCGGCTCCAGCGACCAGCGCGAACCCTCGCGCCAGCGCACCGGGCGGCCGACTTCCAGCGACGCGCTCAGGCCGCCGCCGTCCAGATCCACGCCCAGTCCGCGGCTGGAGCGCGCGCGTCCGTCGAAGCGGCTGGCCATCAGCACCGCATCCACGTAGCCGCCATGCTCGTCGATGCGCGACCAGTACAGGCCAAGATGGTCCTCGTCCACGCGGTTCTTGCCGACGGTCAGGTTGTACCAGCCCAGCGCGAAGCCGCGGATGTCGCCATCGGCGCGGGTGCGCCCGAGGAACAGGCCGGCATGATGGCGTGCGTCGCCCCGCGTGTTTTCCCAGGCATGCACATCGATGCCGGCCTGCACCCCGGTGAGGCTGCCGTCGAAGGTCGGCGCGACCGTGCCGCGCCAGTCCTGCCGCGTGTTCTGCCCGAGCACGCGGCCCCAGGCGGTGCGGAAGCTGCCGTCGCGTTGCAGCAGCGCCTGCTCGCCCTGGCGCTCGTGGAAGGTGCCCAGGCTGGCGAGCGACATCTGCTGCAACAACGGCGTGACCACGGCATAGACCGCCGATTCCAGCCGATACAGCGGAATCACCTCGTCGGTGGAAGGCCGGGCGCCCGGCGTGGGTGGCTGGCGATCCGGGGTCGGCAATGGCGCCGGATTGTCGGGCACGGGTGGCTCCGGCGGCTGCGGCGAAGGCGGCGGGGCCGGCGGTGGCTCGGCGGGCGGCGGCGGCGGCTCGATACCCGGATTTTCCGGATCCGGATCCGGCACGTCCGGATCGCCCGGCAACTGCGGCGGCGGAGGAGGTGGCGGCGGTGGCAGTTCCGGTGGCGGTGGCGCCGGCGGTTCCGGCGGTGTGGGAGGCGGCGGAGACACCGGGTCATCCGGATCCGGTGCGGGTGCCGGCGTGGTGCCGTTCACCAGGGTCGAACGCAGGTACCAGTTCTCGCCGGTGCCCGGGCTGATGCCGCCCTTGAACAGGAAGTACTCGAACGCGCCGGCGGCGACCGGACCGAACAGCGCGAACGCGTCGGCGGTGGAGGTCGCGCCATCGAGCGATTGCACCACCAGGATGCCGTCGCGGGTGGTGGCCGCGCCGCTGCCGCCCAGATTGAAGATACCCAGGCCGGTGCTGCCGCTGGCCCGGCCGCCGGAGATGACCAAGCGATCCGAGGCGGAGTCATCATTGCCCAGCACCGTCTGCAGGTACACCGCCGCGTTGTCGCCGACGTAGTTGCCGGCGATGGTGAAGGTGTCGTTGGCACCACCGGTGTTGCCGTTGGTCAGGTCGATGCGACCGGCATTGATCAAGGTGACGGGCTGCGCGCCGTCGAACGCGCGTATCCCGGTATTCCAGCCACCACCGGCGTACAGCGTGCTGGTCGCATCCACAGCGAGCGTGCCGGTACCGGTGCCGGCGTCGCCCAGCACCAGGTCGGTGTCGAAGCTCAGTTCGGTGTCGTTGCGCGCGTCGAGCCTTTCCCACTGCTGGAACCGTGACAGTCCGCCGGTGGTGATGTTGGACAGCGAGAGGGCGTCGACGCCGAGGCCGCCGTCGATCAGCGGCGTCGCTCCCAGGTGCGACTGGTTGAGGCTGGCCAGTGACGCCGCGTCATCGCCTTCGCCCAGATCGATGGTGCCGTGGATGACGCCACCGCCATTCCATTCGAAGATGTCGTTGCCGAAGCTCACGCGGACCTCGCCGCGCACCGTGCCGCCGGTGACGGTGATGCGGTCATCGCCGCCGCTGACGCTGATGTTGCCGCCGATGTAGCCATCGGAGAGGCGGATGGTGTCGCGACCGAAGCCGGTCACCAGATTGCCGTCGATGGTGCCGCCGGACATGTCGAAGGTGTTGTCGTCCAGCTTCATGTTGACCCGGCCGATGCGGCCGCCGGTCATCTCCGCGTAGTCGCCGTCCTCGAACGCCCCGACGATGCGGCCACCGGTCATGCGGAAGGTGTCGAGGTTGTCGCCCTGCAACAGCGCGCCGATCTGGCCGCCGCTCATGAGGAAATCGTCCACCCCGCGGCCCTGCTGGACCGTGCCGTCCAGGGTGCCGCCGGTGACCCGCATGCGATCCGCGCCATCGCCCTGATCCACCTGGCCGGTGACGGTGCCGGCATGCAGTTCGAACAGGTCGTCGCCGCTGCCGAACACCACCGCGCTGGTCGCACCGCGGATATCGCCGTGATTGATCACCGTATTGCCGGCGCCGCCGGTGAACGCCACCCCGATGCCGGCCTGCGAAACGATGCTGCCGGTATTGGTCAAGGTGCCCGCGCCGCTGCTCTGCACGCCGGCGGCGCCGGCGCCCTGCGCCAGGATGCTGCCGCTGTTGGACAGGACATGCCCGCTGCCGCCATTGATGCGGAAACCGGCCGCGCCCGCGCCGCGGGTGGTGATGCTGCCCGCGTTGCTCAACTGGTTGTTGCTGCCGCCATTGGAAAACAGCGCATTGGCGTTGGCACCGCGGGTGACGATGCTGCCGCCGGCGGCGTTGTCCAGCACGTTGCCGCTGCCGTTGGCCTGCATGCCGTCGGCATTGTCGCCCGCCGTGTCCACGGCGCCGTGATTGGTCAATGTGTTGCCATTGCCTTCGGCGAACATGGCATCCCAGGTGTTGCCGGCCGCCAGGGTGATGCCGCCGCTGCTGTCGGCGCGGCTCTGGTCACGCAGATGGATGCCGGGCGAAGCGGCCGGTTGCAGGGCCGCGCCGCTTTCGATCGTCACGCTGATGCCGGTGCTGCCCGCCTGCGCGATGATGCCGCCGGTGAAGGGATTGGGAGCACTCGACGTACAGATCACGTTCTGCCCGCTGGCGGGCGTGGCGAGGTTGCAGTCGGCCAGCGCGAGCGCGGGGGTCAACAGGCCGAGGCCGCCGATCATGCCGGCGGACGGCCTGCCCAGCAGGCGGACGATGGAGAAGGCAAGGCGATGCGGACGGGTGGGGCGCACGGGACTTCCTCCCTGCAACGAAGAGCGGCGTCCACTGCGCGCGCCGAGGCGGCGGAGCGGACAACGGCACGACAGGTCCTGCACCAGCAAGAGAGCGGCGACACGGGAGCAACCGCGCGCCGAGGTGAGTCTTATGCCTGTTTCATTCGCGCATCAAGCGTGAAACGCCGGATTGGCACATGTAGATTTCAAAAGCGTGATACCGCGCACTCGCGGGCCTCCGCCGGTTTCATCGTTCCGGCTTCAATCCACCGGCTTGAGCAGATCGCGCACATCCACCGACAACGCATTGGCCAACCGCTCCAGGCCGTCGATGGAAATGTTGGTGACGCAACGTTCCAGCTGTGACACGTAGGTGCGATGGAATTCGGCCAGTTCGGCCAGTTCCTCCTGGCTCAGATCACGCGATTTCCGCAGCTTTTTCAGGTTGGCGGAGATGCGCTGCCGCGCGGTCGCGGTACGGGTGGCGGAGGATGCTTTCGGCATGCGCCCAGCCTCACCGGCTACCGTTTGACAATCTACAGAGCATTCATCTACCGTGTTTGAATCTCGTATCCGCTCACCGGAAAACTCACGGGACGCGGCCGGAGACCGCATCGACCTGAACGCACAAGGAGGTTGCCCGTGCATCCGTATTCAAAGAGTGAAATTTCTCATCGGGAAAGCGAGGTTCCGACGCCGGAAACGGCGATGGATTCCCACGACACGTCTCTGGCGCAGCTGCTGCACCTGCTGCAGGGCGCGCACGAACCGGTCCTGGCCGATGCGGGCATCACCCGGTTCACCCCGGCCCGCCTCGACACCCTGCACGGCGGCGCGGTCCGCGAAGCCGAGGCCTGCCTGGACCGGGCGCAATTGATGATTCGCCTGATGGAGGGCGCGCTGGAGGGCGAACATTCGCCGGACCCCGCCCTGTTGCTGCGGGTGGCGCAGCAGGTCGGCCGCACCCTGGCCGACCATCGCCGCTGGCGGGATCTGGCCGACAACGCGGCCTACTACCGGGACCATCCCGGCGTGAAGGCGCGGATCAGCGCGCAGCTCTGAGCCGCGCGACGGCGGCGATCAGGCCAGGCCGACCCGCCGCCGTTCCTGGCCCATGTCGTGCACCGGCCGCACCTCGATGCAGCCGAACCGCGACCACGGGAACTCGTGGGCGATGCGCACGGCATCCTCCAGGCTGTCGGCTTCGATCAGATTGAAGCCCGCCAGGACTTCCTTGGTCTCGGCGAACGGGCCATCGGTGATGGTGGACTGGCCGTTGCGGACGCGCAGCGAGCGTGCGGTCCGGGCCGGCTCCAACTGCTGGCAGTCCACCAGGGTTCCGGCCTCCTTCAGCTCGTCGGCGTGGCTCAGGCAGCCGCGCATCAGGCGGTCGTACTCGGCCGCGGGCAGGGTTTCCAGCAGGGTGTCATCGGTATAGACCAGCAACAGGTATTGCATGCCTTGCTCCAGGAGGGACGGGGGACGCCCGCCGGAGCGCGCATGATGCCGCAGATCCGGGCGGGGCGGGCATCCTCCCGCGCGCCTGTCGCATCGGCTGGGACTGCGCGTGGGGAAAGCCGCGTCGCCTCGAAAAAAAAATTCACGGGGGTTGTCGATCCCCGCCCTTCACACGCGTCGTACCCAGTAAGCAGCGATGCTCCGCCCCCCGGACGCTGCCCTTCCTTCCCATTCCCAGGAGTACGACATGAAAGTGATTGTGTTCGTGAAAGCCGATGCCGACACCGAAGCCGGCGTGATGCCCACCCAGCAGCAACTGGAAGACATGGGCCGCTTCAACGAGGAACTGGTCAACGCCGGCGTGATGCTGGCCGGCGAGGGCCTGCGGCCGACGTCGCATGCCGCGCGCGTGCGCTTCGACGGCAGCCAGCGCACCGTCATCGACGGGCCGTTCACCGAGACCAAGGAGCTCATCGCCGGCTTCTGGATCTGGCAGGTGCGGTCGATGGAGGAAGCCATCGAATGGCTCAAGCGCGCGCCGTTCGACGGTGGCGCGGAGGTCGAGATCCGCCCGTTCTTCGAACTGGACGACTTCGGCTCGGCGCTGACCCCGGAACTGCGCGAACAGGAAGAACGCCTGGCCGCGCGCATCGCCAACACGCAGTAATCCCCACCCACCCACTCCAAGAACAAGGAAGCCTCCCATGCGTCTCAAGCACTATCTCAGTTTCGACGGTGACTGCCGCCAGGCCCTGACCTGGTACGCGGGCCTGCTCGGCGGCCAGGTGGCCGCGATGCAGAGTTTCGGTGATACCCCCGGTTGCGGGGATCTTCCGGATGAACTCAAGTCGCGGATCCTGCACGGTCGCGTGGATGTCGACGCGTTCAGCCTGATGGGCACCGATGCCACGCCCGATCATCCCTACAAGGGCGTCGTTGGCGCGTATGTCGTGATCGACCTGGACGATCCCGCGCGCGCCGAAGCGCTGTACGCCGCTCTGGCCGAAGGCGCGCAGGTCATCGAGATGCCGTTGCAGCAGACGTTCTGGGCACGCCGCTATGGCAGCCTGGCCGACCGTCATGGCGTGCGCTGGATGATCAACTGCACCTGACGCGATGCCAGGACATCCACGTGCTTGCCGCCCACCCCGGCAAGCCGTGGAGGGTCCGCCGCCTCAATCCCGCCGATCCCATTTCCGTCCCAGCAAGGAACTCCCGATGTCCACGCAGATCTTCGTCAATATCGCCGTTTCCGACATGGCCCGCTCCAAGGCGTTCTACGAGGGCCTGGGCTATCACTTCAATCCGCAGTTCACCAACGAGCAGGGCGCCTGCCTGGTCATCAGCGACACCATCTACGTGATGCTGCTGACCCGCGAGTTCTTCCAGGGCTTCACCGACAAGGCCCTCGGCGATCCCCGCACGCATGCCCAGGCCATCCTGTGCCTGTCCGCGGACGATCGCGCCGGGGTGGACAAGCTGGCCGATGCGGCCATCGCCGCCGGTGGCCGCCAGCCGCGCGAACCGCAGGATCACGGCTTCATGTACCAGCGCAGCTTCGAGGATCCGGATGGCCATCTGTGGGAAGTGGTCCACATGGACATGTCCGCGATGCCGGCGCAGGAGCAGGCGTCATGAAACTGGTGGTGACCGCCTTCCTGAGCCTGGACGGAGTAGTGCAGGCGCCCGGGGGCCCCGACGAGGATCGCAGTGGCGGATTCCGCCACGGTGGCTGGGCCGCGCCGTATTTCGATGACGCCATGCTGGAGCTGATCAACGGCAGCATGGGTGAACTGGACGCGCTGCTGCTGGGTCGCCGGACCTACGAGATCTTCGCCGCCCATTGGCCGCATCTCGGCGACGAGGATCCGATTGCCGCGCGTTTCAACCGGATTCCCAAGTATGTGGCCACCCGCACGCTCGACACCCTCGCCTGGCAGGGCAGCCAGCGGCTGGAGGATGACGTGGTGGCCGACATCCGCCGGCTGAAGCGGCAACCCGGCCAGCAACTGCAGGTCCATGGCAGCGGCGGCCTGGTGCAGACGCTGCTGCGGGAGGATCTGATTGATGAGCTGCAGCTGTGGTGGTTCCCGGTGATGCTGGCGGAAGGCAAGCGCCTGTTCGCCGATGGCACGGTGCCGGCGGCGCTGAAACTGCAGACCTCGCGTACCTTCGACACCGGCGTGGTGCGGCAGAGCTATCGCTTCGAAGGCGGCCTCGACTACGGCTACTTCGGCCTGGAACAGCCTTCGGCCGAGGAACTGGAACGCCAGCGCCGGATCGCCGCGGGCCTGGACTGACGCCGAAGCCGGAGACGATCATGGCACGCCTGCGTTTTCGTATTTCGATATCGCTGGACGGTTATGTCGCCGGTCCGGACCAGAGCATCCGGCAGCCGCTGGGCGCGGGCGGGGAACGCCTGCACCACTGGGCCACCGCGCTGGAATCGTGGCGGCGGGCGCATGGCATGGAAGGCGGCGAGGTCAATGCGAGCACGACGGTGATGGAGGAATCGCTCGTCAACATTGGCGCCACCATCATGGGACGCCACATGTTCGGTGGACATCCCGGTGGCTGGGACGAGCGCGATCCCTGGCGGGGATGGTGGGGCGAGGAACCGCCCTTCCATCATCCGGTATTCGTGCTGACCCGGCATCCGCGTCCGCCGTTGACCCTCGGCGATACCCGCTTCCACTTCGTCACCGACGGCATCGGCAGCGCGCTTGAACAGGCGCGTCGGGCCGCCGGCGGGCGCGATGTCGCGCTGGCCGGCGGTGCGCACGCGGCGCGGCAATACCTGGCGGCTGGCTGGGTGGATGAAATGGAGCTTCATCTGGTGCCGGTCCTGCTGGGCGGCGGTGAACGCCTGTTCGAACAGATGGGCGACGATCTGCATGGCCTGTCGCTGGTGCGCACGATTGCGACGCCCGCGGTGGTTCACCTCAAATTCGAACGGTCGCCCGGCGCGCGCTGACGGGCGCCGGACGGAGGCTGGAACACGATGAAGTATCTGTGCCTGGGCTATTTCGATCCCGAACGAATGGATGCCTGCCCGAGTGAGCAGGTGGAGCGGGCCATGCGGCGATGCCAGCCGCACCTGGAGGAACTGTATGGCAGCGGCCAGGTCATCCTGGACGCGGGT
This sequence comes from Pseudoxanthomonas sp., assembly GCF_051953815.1. Taxonomy (GTDB): domain Bacteria; phylum Pseudomonadota; class Gammaproteobacteria; order Xanthomonadales; family Xanthomonadaceae; genus Pseudoxanthomonas_A. Next base: position 43,067 of record NZ_JBQCIJ010000036.1, read on the forward strand.
GTGGCCCGTGAAAGCCACAGCCTGCGCCGGGTCGGCGCGGACGTGCAGGTGGCCGAAGGTCCCTTCGCGACGGGAACGGCGCGGATCGGCAGCGCGTTTCTCATCGAGGCCGACGACATCGAACACGCCATCCGCATCGCCTTGCTGCATCCGACCACGCGTCTCGACGAGGGCGAGGCGTGGGGCTGGGGCATCGAGATCCGCCCGCTGCATTACTTCGAGCTGGACACATAGGCATCGATGGTGGTGCGGCATCCGGACGGCCGCGCCCATGGAAGGCGAATCGCCCGCAGACCTGGACGGGAGGGGTACGTCGATGAGGTCTCCGCCATTCAGCTTGCGCGCCAAGCCGGCCGGTGTTCAGATCGCCGGTCATGGCTGCCCACGACCTGCACCGCACCCTCGATGCGCTCTGGCGGATGGAATCTCCGCGCCTGATCGCCCGGCTCACCCGCATGCTGGGCGACGTCGGCCTGGCCGAGGAAATGGCCCAGGACGTGCTGGTGTCCGCGCTCGAACGCTGGCCGGTATCGGGCGTGCCCGACAATCCCGCGGCCTGGCTGATGACCGCGGCCAAGCATCGCGCCATCGATCGCCTGCGCCAGCACCAGCTGCATGCGCGCAAGCACGACGAACTGGCCTACGAACTGGAAGGGCAGGACATGGCCGGTCCTGACGACAGCGATCGGCTGGAGGACGACATCGGCGATGACCTCCTGCGCCTGGTGTTCATCGCCTGCCATCCGGTGCTATCCACCGAAGCCAGGACGGCGCTGACCCTGAGACTGCTGGGCGGACTGTCGACCGAGGAGATCGCCCGCGCGTTCCTGCAATCGGAGCCGACCATCGCCCAGCGCATCGTGCGCGCCAAGCGCACGCTGGCGCAGAAGCAGGTGCCGTTCGAGGTGCCGCGCCGGAACGAACTGGCCGAGCGCCTCGATTCGGTGCTCGAGATCGTCTACCTGATTTTCAACGAGGGGTATTCCGCCACCGGCGGCGACGACTGGATGCGTCCGGCATTGTGTGAGGAAGCGCTGCGCCTGGGGCGCGTGCTGGCCGGCCTGGTGCCCACGGAACCCGAGGTGCATGGCCTGCTGGCCCTGATGGAACTCCAGGCATCGCGGGCGCGGGCGCGCACGGCGCCCGACGGCACGCCGATCCTGCTGCTGGAACAGGACCGCGCGCGCTGGGATCGCCTGCAGATCCAGCGTGGCCTGCAGGCATTGGAGCGTTCGGCGCGGCTGGGCGGCGCGCGGATGCCCTACACCCTCCAGGCCGCCATCGCCGCCTGCCACGCTCGCGCGTTGCGCGCAGAACAGACCGACTGGGCGCGGATCGCGGCCCTGTATGCGCAACTGGCGGCGGTGATGCCATCGCCGGTCGTCGAACTCAATCGCGCGGTCGCCCTGAGCCGCGCCGAAGGTGCCGCCGCTGCCTTGCCGCTGGTGGACGCGTTGGGGGACGAGCCCCTGCTGCGCGAATACCCGCAACTGCCCGCGGTGCGGGGCGACCTGCTGGAGCAGTTGGGCCGCCGGAGTGAAGCCCGCGAAGCCTTCGAACGCGCCGCCGCCCTGACCCGCAACGCCCGCGAGCGTGATCTGATGCTGGCGCGTGCGGCGGCATGCGTGGAGGGTTGAGCACATCCCGCATGCTCCGCGCCTTTCAGGAGGGAGTGGCGCGCAGTCCCCAGGCCAACAGACCTTCGGCCTGGCTCAGCGTCGTGATCTCGACTTTCAGGGCAGGCCGTTTGCTGCCTAGCCATCCGGCCACGTTCAGCAGCCTAGCCTGATCGCAGGCACAGGCGCATAGATCCTGGCAACGAAGCAGGGCAAATTCCAGTTCCTGGCGATAGCGCGCGAGCATGGGCACCGGGTCACAGTCCTGGAGCAAAATTGCATGCACGGTGGCGCGGATGTCCAGCAGCACGGCCCCGGCATGGTCAAGCCGGATTCGTTGCTCCAATGCAATCTGGGCTTGGTTGAACCTGTTCCTCGCCACATTGGCCTGAAGACTTGCCTTGAGAGCCGGGTTGGTTCGAATACGCAGCATCCAGGGCGCGATGGCGATGGCCGCGTCGAGGATGCCTTCTGGACCCGTCGCCCATGCCAAATGTTCGCTTTCGTGTGCAGCCATGCGGGTGAAGACAGAATCGCGATGATGCATGACCCAATGGATTTGCCCCGAGGGCTTCAGCACGCGCAACACTTCCGCCAGCGCCTCCGGATGGCTCGCGTACTCGATCCCGAACTGGCTGCTGGCGGCATCGAACTGGCCAGCAGCAAAAGGCAACGCTTCCATTCGTATGCCGGCATGAAAACGGATGGGGGAATCCACGGCAGCGTCGGTTCCGGAAACATCAGCTGCGTCGATGCCATCGATGTCCAGATCCGCCCGGCCATGGCTCATCAGAAGTCGGGGAATGGCACCGTTCCCGGTAGCGACATCAATGAGGCGTCCTCCTATGGGCAGTTGCTGGGCCGCTTCTCTCCAGAACTCGCCGATGGCGCCATCGTAGTTGCCCGGATAGCTGGTCGGGCAGGAATGCAGGGCACCGGTCCGCCAGTAATCGGTCCAGGCCGGTTTGCGTGCATGTTCCCCATGTGGCCCAGCGGATTTGACTGTCATGTCAGCTTCTTTGCTCCGCTAATAAAAGAAAAGACCCCCATTGCTGGGGGTCTTTCCGCCTATGCGGGCCTATTTCATTTCCCGCGCACTCTGGCTCAGAACTTCTGCGCGTAGCGGAAGTAGACAGTGCGACCATAAGCATCGTACAGATCGAAGTTCCAGGGACGCCCGTCGACGCTGACCAGCTCCGGATAGCGATTGCCAATGTTGTTGGCACCCAGAGTCACATTGGCGTTCCACGGGACGTTCACGCTAAACGAAACGTCGTTGGTGGCATATCCGCCGACACGGGTGTTCGGATCTCCACCCAAGAAGCCAAACGACGGCCTCACGGCAGGGTTCTGCTGGTCGCCGATGTAATTGATGTTCCAGTTGACGCTGAAATCGCCGTTGGTCCAGGTATTGCGCAGGCTCGCGCGAGTATCCGGCTGTCCGACCCATCCGAGTCGGTCCTTCTTCACCAAGCCATCGGTGACGGTGTAGTCGATAACCCGTGAAACCTGCAGCCAGTTGCTCAGCTGCCCTGCGCCACCCAGATCGAATCTCGTGCGAAGACTGACGTCGACGCCTCGGGTATCCAGGTCGCCCTCATTGGCAAACGCCGTGTTGATCTCGCGGACGGCCCCATTGGGTCGTCGACTGACCGACGTCCCGGCCGGCAAGGCGATGCCGCGGTTGTCGAAATCGACCAACTCCTGATAGGAGATCAGACGAATACGGTCGTCGATCTTGATCCGGTAAAAGTCCACGGTCAGGTTCAGCCAATCCGTCGCATCCCATGCCATACCAATGCTGTACTGCTTGGACTTTTCAGACTTCAGGTTGACATTTCCGCTGGAGTAGCTGTCCACCTGATAGGAACCGACGGCCTTGTCCTCCGCACCATCGGCAAGATGATCACCGTTTGCATCGCCGCCGCATTGGGCAGAGGTGAAGCCGATGCCGACACAAGTGCGGTAGTCCTTGACGGATTCAGCCGAGAATGCACGGGCGGCGTACAGATCGGTCAGCGGTGGCGCGCGGAATCCTTCGCCAGCCGACGCACGGAAGGTCAGTCGGTCCAAGGGCTGCCAGCGAAGCGAGATCTTGGGCGATACATCACTGCCGTAGTCGTTGTAGCGGTCATACCGAGCTGCAGCGGTGATGTCGAAATTGCTCAGAATGGGGAAAAGCCATTCGGCGTAGGCCGAGGAGACGTTACGGTCGCCTGATGCAGAGTTGCCCGCCGAACCGGCAATGACCCCCGCCTCGGACAGCGAGTCGTAGATATCGGCATAGTCTTCCTTGCGGTGCTCAAGGCCGAACGCCAGAACCGACTTTCCACCGCCCATCTCGAACAAGTCCAGGTTGGCGTCCGCGAACAACTGTTCGATTTCGTACTTTCCGTCGCGACCAATGGTTGCAGTGAAGCTCTTGACCACATCCGGATTGGCGTATGGGTTACGCAGGTCGTAGCGACCATTGGCAACAGCGAGCTCAGCCAGTGGGGTCACAATGTAGCCACGGCCGGTCTCTTTGAACTTTGCGCTGCTGCGGCGCAGACCGAAATCGACGGCCAGCCGGTCGGATGCCTGCCACTGCAATCCAAGGGTCAGATCGGTAACGGAGTTGTCGACACTGGTATCGCGATTTCCGGCAGCCGCATAGCGGTGATAGACATAAGCTCCCTGCCCGTCACCCGGCCTCGGGTCGTTGGGCGAGCCTTCTTCAACATACACCACGCCTGGGGTGGGAGCGTAGCGTCCGAAGCTATCCGAATTGCTGTAACTGGCATTGGCATAGACGGACCAATTCTCATCGATTTCCCACTGTCCACGGGCGAACAGCGACTTGTTCTTTACCGAGGCTTCGTTGGCTGCGGTTTCCTTGTGGTTGTAAACACAGTTCGCGCCAAGCATGTAGAAACCGGGATCGTCGCAGCTATAGCCAGGAAGCGCTCCACCCGGGCTTCCGTCCTCGTAGAAGAAGTTGTTCCCATAGATTGAGGCACCCTTGATCTTGCTGCCGATTTGATCGCGGGTATAGACCATGCCACGTTCGCTATACGACGCACCAAGCAGCAGGTTGCCGCGGTCGGAATTAATTCCGAAAAGAACGGAAGCCTCCTCAGTATCACCGCCCTTGACCTTGGTCAAACCCTTCCCGTAGCGGACCTCGACTCCTTCGTAGTCCTTGCGCAGGATCACGTTGACCACGCCGCCGATGGCGTCGGATCCATACAGCGCAGAAGCACCATCCGAAAGGACTTCGATACGTTCGACCGCGGCCAACGGAATCGTATTGAGGTCCGCGCTCAAGCCGGTCGAAGGAGCGTAGGGTGCGCGTCGACCATCAATCAGGACCAGAGTGCGATCGGAACCCAGACCGCGCAGGTCGATGGTGGATACGGACTGGGCGGAACTGCCAGACTGCGGACGCAGGTTTCCGAACGATCCGAACGTCGTGTCGCGCATCAGGTCTGCGACGGACACGTGTCCGCTGGCGTCAATGGTTGCTCGATCGATGACCGTCACGGGTGCCGCCCCTTCGATGTCCGCTCGCTTGATGCGGGATCCCGTCACTTCCACCTTATCCAGCGTGGAAACGTCCTGGGACGATTGCGCGAACGCGGTGGACGACAGCGCAAGCAGCACGGACGCCTGTAGAACGCCGAACCGAAGGGCCGACGTGGATTTCTTGTAATTCATTCGAATGCTCTCCTGGAAACGCTAAAAAAGGCTAAAAAAACGCCTTCTTAACGTTACCGGTGGATTCGGATAACTGCCTGACCAGAATTACGCAGTGGGTTTGCGCGGATTGTCCTCGCGCGAGATTCCGAGGCGTCGATAGTCCGTGGCCGAGACCCCGAAGCGGGCACGGAACGCCCGTGAGAAGCTGCAGTTGTTCTCGAAACCGGACGCCTGCGCGATTTCACCGATCGGCGCCTCCGTACTGATGAGCAACTCGGCGGCATGCGCCAGGCGGATGCGCGACGCCGTCACCTGCGGTTGTTCCTCGTAGACGAAGGTGTAGGTACGCGAAAAATAGCTGTGCGAGAAATTGACCAGCCGCGCAAGTTCGCGCATGGGGACGCGCCGGTTCCGATGTCCGTTGAGGTACAGGCGCGCGCGCTGAAGGCGGACGAACACCTGGTGGCGATGGCTGCGGGTGCGCCCCGGACAGCGTTGCGCATAGCGTTGGAGATCGCCCTGGGTTTCCGCCATGAAGGCCATCAGGGGACGGGCGTCGCCCTGACCGCCGAATCCCGTCGGTGAACGTGGGCAGGCTCGTCGCCACAGGCGCAGGAAGATCAGTCGTTCGCGCCGACCCAGCCAGCCGCGACCCGGGTACACGCGGGCTTCATCCGTGCCGCGCCGCGAGGACGAGCCTCCGCCATCGAAGGACAAGCCGACGCACAGGCCGGTGGAGGTCGCCTGCACGACCGGGCGGGACTCACGATCCAGCACGATCCATTGACCGGGTCGCAGGCGGAACCGCCCTTCGGCGGACTCTACCCAGGACTCTCCCCGGATCTGTACCCACAGCGAGTACCTGCGCGCCTGCAGGCCGAGATTTCCCTGCCGCGACGCCGCAAGGCAGTAGGGACCGGCGGGGATTCCGGGCACATCACCGTATCGCAGGGTCCTGCCCCGGTCCGCCCACAGCATCGGTTGTTCCATCTTGTCTCCGCCTCTGTTCCGGTGCGTCAGTACGCCTGGTCCGGAACGCTCCGGACGGCGTTCGCAGAGTGGCGGGCATGGAGAACGTGGGGAATCGGAAATGTCCGAGACATCGCGGTTGATCGCCAACCATGCAAATCGGGACGATGGGCCGGCGCAACGCAACGTACGAATTGGGGAAACTTCCGGCGCGAGTGTTGGGTAATCCGGAGAGGTGACGGTGCCCCTGGCCGCGACTGCTCTTCTCCTGTCTGGCGTCGGGGACGCCGCGTCAGATCATCCCGCGTCGCCGGAGGCTTCCTCACCCGCGACGCGGATCAAGCGGAAGCCACGTCCGGGTCGTCCACGGCCAGGGAAACCTCCAGCGCACGCACCCGTTCACGCAGGGTCCGCTCCCGCAGTTCGAGGTCCTGTGTGCCCAGAGTGAACACATCGTCTTCCGCCATCGGAATCACCAGGGCCAGGGCGCCTTCGATCCGGTGCATCAGCTCGCGGCGGGCCGCCAGCGCCGAGGTGGGCAAGGCATCGAGCCGGGCCAGATCCTCCTGGCACGTCGCCAGCAGGTCGTGGAGCAGGTTGCCCATGTCGTTTCCGCCATGCGCGGGGGACACGGGCGCCGACTGCGTTTCTGTCGAACGCAGGGCGCATCCCCGTCCAAGATGGTGTTCCAGTCTTAGCGCCAGTTGATCCAGCTGGATCGGTTTGGCCAGAAAGTCATCCATGCCGGCGTCCAGGCAGCGCTGTACCTGCTCGGGAAGCGCGCTGGCCGAGAGCGCGATGATCGGCAGGTGCTGCCCGTTGCTTTCGGCGGCGCGGATTCTCCTGGCCAGTGCGAATCCATCCACGCCGGGCATATGGCAATCCGTGAGCAGCAGGTCGAATTCACCCGCGGCCAGCGCCGCCAGCGCCTGTTCGCCATCCTCGACGATGGTGTGGGCGTAACCCAGGCGATCCAGTTGGCGGACGATCAGCGCGCGATTGACCGGATGATCCTCGGCGACCAGGATATGTCCGCTCCGGCCAGGTTGATGCGCCGGGAAGAAGGGGGCCTCGTGCGGTTTGCGCGCGCCGAGCGCGGCGCTGCAGGCTTCCGCGATGGCATGGTGAAACAGCGGGTCGCCCGGCAGGGAAACGCAGCCTCGCGCCGGTTCGTGCTCCAGGGGACCCAGCAGATCAACCCGGATGCAGGGTGTCTCGGGCACGCAGTCGCAGAATGCGGAAGCGCTCGCGTCGATCACCAGCAGATCCATGTCCGGGGGAGGAACCTGGTCGGTGTCAACACCGCTGCGCAGTACCTCGAACCCCAGCGCGGACAAGGCCTGCGACAGTCCCTCATTCCGCCAGGGGTCATCGCTGCGCAACCACGCGCGCCGGCCATCAAAGGCCGGCACCGGGCGCAATGGTTCGGCAACCGGAAGGCGCAGTTCGAACACCGCCTCGGTGCCGGCTCCGGGCTCGCTGCTCAATTGGAGATCGCCTTGCATCAGGACGGCGATGCGCCGGCTGATGGCCAGCCCCAGGCCGGTTCCTCCCGACTGGCGTGTCTCCGCGCCCTGGGCCTGTACGAAGGGATGAAACAACTGGGAAAGATCGTCCCGTTCGATGCCGATACCGGTGTCGGCGATCGTGAATCGGACGCGCTGGAATCCATCCTGCTCATCCACGACCGATGCGGTCAGGGACACCCGGCCGGAATCGGTGAACTTGATGGCATTGCTGACCAGATTGCTCAGGACCTGGCGGATGCGGGTGGCGTCGCCCTTTAGCCTGGCAGCGAGTCGATGGTCCTGGATGACGTGGAGTCGGAGATGCTTCTCCTGCGCCCGCGCGGTGAACAGGCCGGCCACGCTGTCGATCAGCGCACGCGGATCAAAGGGCTGGCGGTTGATGGCGAGCCGCCCCGCTTCAATCCGCGAGTAGTCGAGGACGTCGTCGAGAATCTGCAGCATCGCCTTCGCAGAGTCGTCGGCCAGCCGCAGCATGTGCCCCTGCTCGTGGTTCATCGGCGTGCGCGCCAGCAGCTCGATGAGGCCCAGGACACCGGCCATCGGCGTGCGGATTTCGTGGCTCATCGAGGCAAGGAAGGCGGCCTTGGCGGCCGCGGCCGACTCGGCGCGGGCCTTGGCGTCGTGGAGCGCCTGTTCCTGCGCGTGCGCCGCGTTGATGTCAATCCAGTAACCGCTCCACTCCAGGGTGCCGTCCGGCAGCTGGCGCGGCGGCCCGGCTTCGGTCCGGAGCCAATGCCAGCGCTCTCCGGTCCAGAGCCGGAGATCCAGGGTCGGCAACGCGATCAAGGTGTCGGCGGTGTGCTTCAGCGCCTGCTTCAGACGCAGGCGGTCGTCCGGGTGCAATCGGTCGTAAAGAAGCCGCTCATTGGCAATCAGTGCTTCCGCCGAGAGGCCCAGCAAGGTCTGGACGTTGCCGGCCGCATAGATGAAGCGCCGTTCGCCCTGCGGTGAGAGGCGGAACTGGAAGACGGTGGCGGGAATGGCTTCGGTGATGTCGGAAAGGCGCTGTTCCGAAGAACGCGCGCGGGCCTGGGCGGAGCGGATCTCGCTGACATCGACCAGGGTGGCCAGTCTTCCCGATGGACCATCGGCTTCGTGCCGGAAGGGATGGGACCACAGGATCACGCTGCGGGGTGGAGCCGCGGGATCGCGGGATGGCAATCGCAGGTCGCGATGCTCGGGTTCCCGCCAGGTGGGCAGGGCGCCATCGGCGGCCTGCATGCCGGCCAGATCGGCATCCGCGCCCGGATGCGCCTCGTCAAGCCGGAGTCCCAGCAGCGCTTCGCGGCGGCAATTGAACATCGCCTCGTAGGCATGGTTGACCGCCAGATAGCGGTTGTGCGCGTCCTTGACGAAAATGGGATAGGGAACGCTTTCCAGCAATGCGCGCTGGAAGGACAGCTGCGCGCCCAGGGCGCGCTCGGCGCATATCCGCGCGCGTGACAGACGATGCAGGCGCAAGTAGGCCAGCACGACCGCGCCGATGATCAGCAGCGACGCGACGATGCCGCCGACCACCCACCCCCAGGGCACGCCGTAGTGATAGGTGCTGCTCAACCAGCGCGCGCGGATGGTGCGCTTCTGCGATGCCGGCATGTTCGCGAGCACGCGGTCGAACAGCGGTATCAGATTCTGGAAGCCGCCGCGCGCACCGAAGGCCATTTCCTGATCGAGTCCCGCCGGCCCGACCACCCGCAACGTCGCGGCATGATGATTTCGGATCAGGGAGTCGATCGCGGGAAGCGTACCGATGTAGGCATCGGCCTGCTGCTCGGCGACCATCGCCAGTCCAGCCTCGTTGCTGCTGACCGGACGGAAGATCGTCCTTCCCAGTTGGGTCCGCAGGCGGTCGATCAGTCCGGCTTCGTCGCGAACCGCGACCACCCGTCCATCCAGATCGCGCGCCCCCGCAATCGCGGGGCTGCGCGTCGACACCACGATGACTTCGGGAAAGTACTCGTAGGCCCGGCTGAAAGCGACATCGTCGTGATGGAAATCGTCGGGTGTCCCCGCCGCGACCAGGTCGATTTCGCCCGCACGGAGCATCTGTTGAAGCTCATCCCAGTCACGTGCGGGAACGGGCTGCAGACGCAGACCCAACTGCTCGCCGACATGCGCGAGATAGTCCGCCGCCAGACCGTCGAAACGGCCCTCGCCATCCATGAAGCTATAGGGATAACGGTCGACCTCGAAGCCCACCCGCAACACTGGCAACGCACGCAGACGCTTTGACTCCTGGGCGCTCAGCGTGGTGCGCGCGGTCGATCCGTCGCTGAGCACGTCGCCGAAACCCCAGCGATCGCGCAGTCGTTCGAGTTCGGATTCGGTGATGGTGGCTGCGGCTTTGTCGAGCAGCGAAGCCAGCGGAGCCGCGTCGGGCCGGACCGCGGGCGAGAAGGACAGCGCGGGCAGACCGGCGGTGCCACTCAAGGCGAGATCGCTGGCCCGACGACTGGCCAGGAGTGCGCGGGTACGCGCGGCGGTGACACCGATATAGGCATCGGCTTCGCCGCGGGCCAGACTCTCCAGGCATTGCAGGCCGGTGTCGCAATAGAGCAGCACCGCGTGCGGATAGCGCTGTTGCAGTCGCGCGATGGTGTCGTGGAAGCGTCGTTCGATGAGGATGCGCGCGCTCGCCAGATCCCGTTGATCGCGCGTCCGGGTGTCATTGCGTCGGGTGACCAGGATCGGTGCGGCGCTCAGATAGGGGCGTAGCAGGCGGAAGTTCGCATCGTTTCCCCGGGTATTCGGCAGCGCCAGCAGGAGATCGAATGGCGGCGGCTGCCTGGCCGAACGCGAGGCGACCGCATCCCAGTCGGTGAAGGGATGGAAGGCGATCTGGAGTCCCGCGCGCGAGGCCAGCAAGCGCGCGTAGTCGATGCCCAGCCCTTCCGGCTGGCCGCCCATCCAGGCTTCCAGCGGCATGTGGTCGCCCGCGAACACGCCCACCCGCAGCGTGGGGTGGGCCGCGCGCCACGCGATTTCTTCCTGATCCAGATCCAGCGCCGGATGCGCGGCCGCGCGGGCGGTCACGATCAGGAGCAGAAGGAAGACTCCTGCCGCCAGCATGCCGGACAGGCACGCGCGCGGGCGGGAGAAAACGGCAGGGGACATGGGAAGGCGGACGCGCAAAAGCGATGCGTGTCAGCCTAGAGACGGCCCAAGGGCCTTCGAATCGGAATATTCCTAATGTCGAAACGGCGGGCGAGCTTGCTTCATCTCGCAGACAGCGTGATACCGGGGAATGGAGGACCAGCCCCCCTCAGTTCAGGACAACATGCCTTTTTCGCGCGCGTAGGCGTAGATGTCGAAATCGTTCTTCAGCCCCAGCTTGGCCATCGCTTCCTGCTTCTGGGTACTGATGGTCTTGACGCTGCGGTTGAGCTGGCGCGCGATCTCGGTGACCGACTTGCCGGAGGCGAACAACCGGATGACCTCGGTCTCCCGCGGCGACAGTGGGACCGCCTGCGCGGATTTGCCGTTGCCGGCCTGGATCAGCAGACGGTCGGTGGCCCGGCTGATGTAGAGCTGTCCGCGCATGATCGTCTGCACGGCGACCGCCAGCTCGGTCATGGCATCGGTCTTGTTGATTAACCCACGGACGCCGGCATCGAGGATGGACTGGAGGATGGCCGGGTTGGTGACCATGGTCAGGACAATCACCGGCATGTCGGGCCAGCGCCGCTGGATCAGGCCCAGCAGGGAGAGGCCATCGGCCTCGTCCTCGTTGGGCATGCTGAAATCGGTGATGACCAGGTCGCAGGCATGCTGGCTCAACGCCTCGATGAGGGCGTTGCTGGAACTCGCCACCGCGACGATCTCATGGCCGGCACGTTCGAGCAGCTGACGGACAGCGGAAACGATGATCGGGTGATCATCGGCGAGCACGATCTTCAATGTCATGTGCCGTGGTCCCCCGGGCTTGGAGCTGAAAGCAATCACATTCTATATCTGCGTCCTGCCTGTTTGCGCAACCTACCGGATCCGCGGCTCGACGCGTTCCCATATTTTGTGACCAGGCTTGCGTAACGTGCGCTTTACGGCCCGATTCCGCCTGCCACAGAGGATGCCGCGGGGGAGCCAAAAACAGGCACTTTTTCAGACGATTCCGATGTTCCGCGCCCTGTGACGGGAAGAACACTGTCGTTCGGTGGATCCGGTGACTTCCGTGGATCGCTCAGAGACCCTCGTGATTGTGCCCTTGGACGGGTACCCCGTGATCTGCCGTTCCCATGTTCCAGGACGGTAGCCAGAATCATGCTGACTGAAAATCAGGAAAGCCTCGAAGCCACGATCAACCGGTTGACCCAGGCCCACGACGCGAATGCTTCCCCCCCGCCGGCGATTGTTCCGCAACTGAGCGATGCCGAATGGGCGAACATCGCGACGGCGTTGGGGGGGCGGCTGGGCGCGCGCGCGCGGGGCCACAAATCCAGCGCCCGCTGTTTCATCGAAGCCGTGCTGTGGATGGCGGGCAGCGATGATGCGTATTGGCGCTGTCTGCCCATCGAATACGGCGCCAACCACAGTGTCTACGTGCGCTTCTCCCGCTGGGTCAAGGCAGGCCAATGGGACCCGGTGCTGGCTAGCCTGCCGGAGGGGGATGCGCGTCGCCATGACCTGGCCCGGCTGGTCTCGACGCATCGCGCTTCCCTGCAGCGCAAGCAGCGCTATGCGAATCACCAGGCAGCCTGACCCGCTAGTCTGACCCTCCAACCTGATCCACTAGGCATGGAACAGGTCGAGGCGGTCCGGGGAAGTGCTTCCCTGGCCGGCGAGGCCGTTCTGTTCCACTTCGACACCCGGGTGGAACGCAGATTGGGGAATGGACGGTGGCAAGGCCGCCGCCGTCCGGTTTCCGGTGTCAGTGCTGTTCGCGGAAGTAGGCGACCACTTCGCCCTTGACCTTGAGGGTCATCGGGTTGCCGCGGCGATCCTTGGACTTGCCGACCGGCACCCGGATCCAGCCTTCGCTGACGCAGTATTCCTCGACATTGTCGCGTTCGACGCCGTTGAAGCGGATACCCACGCCACGTTCCATGATCTCGGCGTCGTGGAAGGGGCTGCGCGGGTCGGAAGCCAGGCGGTCGGGAGGGGTATCGGTGCTCATGGTGGCGATTTCACGTGCTGCGGAAGACGCCTAGGATAAACGCCGGACGCGGTCCTCCCAAGCCTCAGGCGACCCCGCACCCTTCCGTTGTCGGCGGGGACGCGGCAGGATCACCGTCGATACCGACCCGGCGCTGCCCCATGACTCTGCCCGACGAAGACGACTTTGATGCCGATGCGGCGTTTTCCCTGCCTGATGGGGACGACGAAGAGGAGATCGATACCGGCGATCAGGAAGCCCTGATCTGGAATCTGCTGGTATTGATCAATCCCGGCGACGAGGAAACCGCGCTGCGCCAGTTTTCCGGATGGCGCGACCGGATGGCGGAGGCCGGCGGTGACGGGGATGAAGCGCTGTGGGTGTTGAAGGACGCCATCGATTGGTCGTCGGGTTTCTATGTGGACTGGAAGGACACGGAATCGCTGATCGACAGCGTGAACGAGCTGGCCGCGCGCTGGAACATCGATATCGATTGGGGTGGCGATCCCACGGACGAGGATTTTCTGGAGGCAACCGATGTGCCCGGCCTCATGGCCATCGCCTACGACCGGCTACGCGAGCATGGCTATACCCTCTGGAACTGGAACACCGGCGGCGACGCGCATGCGGGCTGGATTGCGCTAAGCCGGGACGATGAAGGCATGCAGCAGCTGTGCGCGGCGCTGGGAATCGAGTTGCGGCCGGGCAGCGACGCGTTCTGAAAACCGGCGTTCCCGGCCATGGCCGGCGAGCGTGGCGATTCCGCTCAACCGGTGGCCAGCTTTCCCGCGGCAAGCGCGATCAGGCCACCCGAGACGCCTTCGATCCATTGCCGCTTCCGCGGGTTGAGCGTGGAGCGCCGTCCCGCCGAAGCCAGCACGACGCTCAGCACCGAATAGAAGATTCCGCACAGGGAGATGAAGAGGGCGGACAGCAGAACGGCCTGGAGCGCCGGGTTGCCGCCGCCGGTCATGAACTGCGGCAGGATGGCGAAGTAGATCAGCATGCCCTTCGGGTTGAGCACGGCGGTCAGGAATCCACGCCGGAATGCCGGACGTTCCTGAGCCATGGGGACATCCACGCCACCGGGCTTTGTCGCCGAGCGCAACAGGCGCAGCGCCAGCCAGGCGAGATAGGCCACGCCCATCCAGCGCAGGACCGCGAACAGCATGGGCGATGCGGCGATGAGACCCGCCAGGCCGATGGCCACCAGCAGTGAGTGCACGAGATAGCCGGTGCACACGCCGGCGGTGGCTCGCAGGCCGGAAGCGGTGCGCCCGCCCAGCGCCTGGGAAGCGATGAACAGCATATCCGGGCCGGGAGTGGCGATCAGTGGCAGCACGGTGGCCGAGAACAGCAGCAGGGTGGCGATGTCCATGGGCGGGATCCTAGGGCGATCGCGCTGGCACCGGGTTGCGAAGATTGTTTGAATTCCAGATTTTTTGGCACAGAATTCCAGCAAATTGCCGATAGCAAGGTTGGTCATGCCAATAGAACTGGACGAACTGGATCGCCGCATCCTTCGCGCCCTGCAGGAGGACGGCCGCATGCAGAACACGGAACTGGCCCAGGCCATTGGCCTCTCGCCTTCGCCATGCCTTCGCCGCGTGCGCCTGCTGGAGCAGGCCGGCGTCATCGAGCGCTACGTGGCGGTGGTCAATCCGGCCGCCGTGGGATATCCGCAGACATTGTTCACGCGCGTGTGGTTGACCGCACAGGACGCCGACACCATCGATCAGTTCATCGCCGCCATGGAGCGTCTGCCGCAGGTGATGGAGTGCTACATCATGCTGGGTGAATGCGATGCCATGCTGCGGGTGGTGGTGGAGGATCTGGACGACTATCGCCGTTTCCAGACCCGCCACCTCACCCGCGCCAACGGCATCCAGAACGTGAAGACGGACTTGCCCAGCCAGGTGGTGAAGCGCAGTTACACCATGCCGATTTGAGGTTGCCGGTACCGGAACGACGGATCGCCGGCTCTTCGTTTGCCCCCATCCCAGCCTTCTCCCGCACGCGGGGGAAGGGGCTCTGACGGAGCGTCCTTGGCCCGCGCGCGGGGCCGGGTCCAGGCAGGGTGCTCTCTCCCGGCGCGCGAGGAAGATATTGGAATGACGCTCCCTCCCCGTTCACGGCGGAGAGTCGGGTGGACGCGTACCGGAGCCGGCCGCGCCGGATGTCCGGAGGGAGGGCGAACGCGTTGCGCGTAGTGAAATGGAGAATGGCCGCGCTTTCGTTTTTGCCCCCAATCCGCAGCTTCCCCCGCGTGCGGAGGATTGGGCCAGAGTGGAAAGCTCTGGCCTTGCGCGACGAAAGGGGTTCCGGCGGAACGTTCCCTCTTCGCATGTGGTTTGCCCCATCCCACTGCCTGGGACGCACACGAGGAAGACCTTGGCGAAACGCACCACGATTTCGTCCCGGGGAACGAGCAAGCAGAAGGCTCCCGTGTCCGCTTAGCGGAGGTCGTCCGCCAGCCGCGCGAGGTCGATGGCCTCGGCCATGGCCCGATAGCCGGCGTCGTTGGGATGCAGGTGATCGCCGCTGTCGTAGTCGGGCCGCAGGCGATCCGGATGCATGGGGTCGCGCATCACTCGATCGAAATCGACCACCGCGTCGAACGCGCCGGAATCACGGATCCACGCATTGACGGCTTCGCGCTTGGCCAGCGCCGCCGGCGTGGGAGGCGCGGGAAACGTCGTGCCGCCACGCGGGAGCAGGGTTGCTCCCCATACCTTGACGCCGCGCGCGCGTGCTCTAGCAATGATGCGCTTCATGCCCTCGATGATCTGTCCGGCGCTGACTTTCTGTTCCGGCGCATCGAGCAGGTCGGAGGCGGAGATGTCGTTTCCGCCCTGCAGCAGCAGCATCCAGCGCACGCCGGGCTTGTCCAGCACGTCGCGATCCAGGCGCGACAACGAACTCGGGCCGCGGTAGGGTGCGGCCGCGTCATTGAGGATGCGGTTGCCGGCGATACCGGCGTTCACGACGGCGATGGAGGCCAGCGCCGGGACACCCCGCAGGCGTTCCGCCAGCCGATCCGGCCAGCGCGCGTTGGCGTTCTCGCTGGAACCCACGCCGTCGGTGATGGAATCGCCCAGCACGATGAAGCTGCTGGAGTCCGCCATCGCCGCGACTTCCAGATCGGTGAGCAGGTAGCGGGTATCGTCGGCTTCGCCTTCCGGTTCGAAGCGCAACTGCGAAGTCGCGTCGCCCCGGACCAGGTAGACGCTCTGGTTGCCGACCTGGTGGATCGTCGGCGCGCCTGCGCCCTCTGGCAGGTACAGGCTGACAGCCAGACTTTCCAGCGCCGCCACCGGTAGCTCCACCGCATCGCTCAGAACCGATCCGCCCGCCGGCAGGGTCACCTGCGTCATCCCATCGAAGGTGACCGCCTGATCGGTGCCGGCCTGGATGGCGGGACCTTCGGCCGGGCGGGCGACGCGAACCGGTCCGACGACGAGCGGCGTGCTGCCGAACAGGTTGGACAGGCGCACCCGCACCGCCGTCCCGCCGAGGCTGGTCCGGATCACCTGGCGTATCGTCCGGGGCGGCAGGGCCGGGCCGGCGGCCACCGGTGCGGCGCCCCAACTGGCGACCCAATGGCGGTCGGCGCCGGACGTGGCGGACGTTGCCTGGGCCGAGGTGAAAGGCGTCAGCCAGAGCAGGGCACAGGCCAGGCCCAGCGCGACGGATTTGATGGCAGCGGTCATGCGGATTCCCTTGGATGGATGGACGACGGTCCTGTGTCCGGGGACCGGTGCGCGGTACGATGCCGTGCCCGGCCACCGGAAGTCCTGACGGCCGGTCTGAAACGCGCTGAAAAGTTCTGAAAACGAATGGACGAACGCTTGGACAAGATCCCGAGGACCCTGCTGCGCATCGGTGACTGGGCGGTGGACACCGTGTCCGGCGCAGCGACGCGGGAAGAAGAGCGTATCCAGCTGGAGCCCCGCGCGCTGGCGTTGCTGTTGCGCCTGGCCGAGCAGCCGGGCGAGGTAGTCGGTCTCGATGCGCTGCTGGCGCGGGGCTGGCCGGATGTCATCGTCGGTTCCGATTCGGTGTACCAAGCGATCACTTCGTTGCGGCGCCAGCTGGGCGATGATTCCCGGCAGCCGCGCTACATCGCCACCGTGCCGCGACTCGGTTATCGCCTGATCGCCGGGGTCGCGACGGTCTCTCCCGTCACGGAACCGGACATCGCGGCGACGCCATCCTCCGGACCGGGACACCGGGAATCTCCCCGGGCCGGAGACGCGCCGGCGCGTCGCCTCCCCCTTTCCCGGCGCGCGGGCGGGCTGCTGGCGCTGGCGCTGGTGGCGGCGTCCGGTGTGGCGGCCTATCAGTTGATCGGCCGCGCGGACGCCGACGCGCCGGTCACGGCGCCGTCGCGGATGCAGACCCTGGCCGTGCTGCCGTTCCTGGACCTGACCGACGCGATGAACGAGGAACCGTTCGCCGACGGCATGACCGAGGAGCTGATCGTCCGCCTGAGCAAGGTGCCCGGTCTGCGGGTTTCCGCGCCCACCGCCGCGTTCCAGTTCAAGGACAAGCAGGTGCCGGTGCCCGAGATTGCGCGCTCGCTCGGCGTGTCCTATCTGCTGGATGGCAGCGTGCGCAAGTCGGAGCGCACCTTGCGGGTATCGGTGCGATTGCTGCGTGCCGACGATGGCTTCGTGGTGTGGTCGGACACCTACGATCGCGCGCATGAAGACAAGCTGGCGATGCAGGACGAGATCGCCGGCGAGGTGACCTCGGTGCTGGCGCGGCTGGCACCGCCGGCGTCAGCCGCTCCGTCGCGCTGAGGGCGCGTCCGGCCGCGCGGCCTCAATCGCCATCGCGTCCCTGTTCCTTGGCGCGGGCGATCACCGCCCTGACCAGCACCCGATCGACATGGCGGGAAATAGGAACCGCGCCAAGCCGGATCGCTTGCTCGCGCAGATCCGCGGTGACGTCGTAGTGGGCGCCGCTGGTCTTGTTCTGGAATGCGCGGCGCGGGATGCCCAGTTGCCGCGCCATGGCGTGCAGCTCTTCCAGCGTGTCCGCCATCAGGTGCGCCCAGCGCTGGCCGCGCCAGGGATGCACCGCATCGTCCACGTACACGCTCATCGCGGACTCACCGGAGCCGCACCATGCGATCGAGCAGGTGTTCCATCACCGCGTCCATGTCGCCGCACTTGCCCATGTGCACGGGCGAGGTCTGGATGATCGCGCTGCGTTTTGCGGTCAGCCAATGGAAGCGCGCGCGCTTGGGCAGCAATCCGATGGGCCCGGCCTGCGCGCCGCCTTCGCAGATGCGCGGGATGGCGGCGAGGTGGCGTTGCAGCGACTCCATGTCCATGCGTGGATCCAGCGCGCGCACCCGTGTCTCGTCCAGCTCGATGCGCGCCTGCAGGAAGCCGGTCTTCTCGCAGGACACGATCACGCCGACGTTGATGAATTCCTCGCGCTCCACCCGCGGGACGACCCGGATGACCGCATAGTCGTAGGTATCAGACGCGCGCACGCTGGGCCTCCTGCGCGAACGCATGCGGCAGCGCGAGACGCTGCTGCAGGTAATGGGTGTAGGCCGCGCGCTGCTGTTCGGGTGGGCCGAAGGCATCGCCGCCCTGCAGCCAGGTATCCGGCACCTTCGCGACGATGCCGGCCAGCAGATCCGGCGTCAGGCGCATGCTCAGCCGCGCGTCGGCCGCCTCCAGATCGCTGGCCCAGGGCAGCAGGACGTGATCCCGGATCAGCGGGAACGGCCGGCCGGCGCCGCTGGTGTCGCCATCCCAGCCATGATGGAAATACAGCGATGCGCCGTGGTCGATCAGGGTCAGGCGGCGGTGCCAGATCAGCAGGTTGGGATTGCGGACGGTGCGATCGACGTTGCTGATGAAGGCATCGAACCAGACGATGTCCGAGGCCAGTTCCGGCGCCGGCTGCTCGGCGACCGGATCGAAGTTGGCCGCGCCGGGCAGATAGTCGAGCGCGAGGTTGAGGCCGGCGCTGGCCTTGATCAGATCCTGGATCTCCGGATCGCCCTCGGTGCGCGCGAGATCCGGATCCAGCTCTACCAGCACGATCTCCGGCACCGGCAGTTGCAGCGCCCGTGCGATCTCGCCGGAAATCAGTTCCGCCACCAGCGCGCGCGGCCCCTGGCCGGCGCCGCGGAACTTGAGCACGTACATGCCGTCGTCGTCGGCCTCGACGATGGCGGGCATCGAACCACCCTCACGCAGCGGGGTGACGTAACGGGTGGCGGAGATGGTGCGCAGGGTCATCGCGCAAGGATAGCCTCCCGCGCGTGCAGGGCGAAGCCTGTCAGGGATGTCCCGCGCGCGCGGGCGCCAGGGACGGCAACGGTGCGGCGGGAACCCGGGTATCGGCGTCGGCCAGCGCCTTGCCCAGCGCCAGCCCCTTGCCGTCCAGCGCTTCGGCCTCGGCGGCGCGGGTCATGATGACGATGCTGATCCGGCGGTTGATCGGATTCTGTGGATTCTGCTTGTCGAACAGCACAGACGAGGAAAGCCCGACCACCCGGGTGACCTTGTCCTCATGCATGCCCGCCTCGACCAGGCTGCGCCGCGCCGCGTTGGCGCGATCGGCGCTGAGTTCCCAGTTGGTGTAGCCGGCGCGGCTGTAGGCGGTGACGTCGGTGTGCCCGGTGATGCTGATGTGGTTGGGCACGCGGTTGATGAAGCCGGCCAGCTCGTGAAGGATGTCCGCCGTGTAGGGCTTGAGCGAGGAACTGCCCAGATCGAACATCGGCCGGTTCTGCTGATCGACGATCTGGATGCGCAGTCCTTCCGGAGTCAGGTCGATCAGCAGCTGATCCTTGAAGGGCTCCAGCGCCTGGCTGCGGCTGATGGCTTCCTCCAGCGCCTGCATGAGCGCTTCCAGCCGCTGCTGATCCTGCGCATGTTCCTGCGCGGCCTGATGGGGGTCCGGCGCCGCGGTGGGCGTGCGGTTGTCCGGATCCGGCTTGCTGAAGGGGTCGTCGCCGCTGCCGCGTGGAATGTCCATCGTGCCGCCCAGCTTGATCAGCGACGTGCTGGCGCCGCCGGGACCGTTCGGGCCGGGGGCAGGCGAGAAGCTCTTGCCGCTGAGCGGACTGGGATTGCGGAAATACTCGGAGATCGCCGCGCGTTCCTTGTTGGTGGTCGCGCCCACCAGCCACATCACCAGGAAGAACGCCATCATCGCGGTGACGAAATCGGCGTAGGCCACCTTCCAGGACCCGCCGTGGTGGCCGCCGCCCTGGACCTTGCGGACCCGGCGGACCACGATGACCGTCGACTTCTCGGCCATGGCGCTGCCTACTTCGCGCCCTTGAGGTGGGTCTCGAACTCGGCGAACTGCGGCCGCACGTTCGAGGGCAGGGTCTTGCGCGCGAACTCCAGCGCGACCTTCGGGTTGTAGCCGCGCAGGCAGGCCAGCAGCGCGGTCTTCACGCTCTCGTAGATGCGGCTGTCCTGTTCGGCGCGCGCTTCCACCGCGGCCGCCAGCGGGCCGACGAAGCCGTAGGCCAGCAGGATGCCGAGGAAGGTGCCGACCAGCGCGCCGGCCACGTGCGCGCCGACCTGGACGATGTCGCCGCCGATCGAACCCATGGTGATGACGATGCCCAGCACCGCCGCGACGATGCCGAAACCGGGCAGGCCGTCGGCGACCTTGGCCAGTGCGTGCGCCGGCGCCATCATTTCGTGATGGTGCTTCTCCAGCTCCAGTTCCAGCAGTGGTTCCAGTTCATGCGGTTCGATGTTGCTGCCGACCATCAGGCGCAGGCAGTCGGTGATGAAGTCCATCAGGTGATGGTCGGCGAGCACCTTCGGGTACTTGTTGAACAGATCGCTCGAGGACGGGGCGTCCACGTGCGATTCCAGCGCGATGAAGCCCTCGCGCCGCGCCTTGTTCAACAGCTCGTACATCAGGGTCAGCACGTCCAGGTAGTCGGCCGACTTGTATTTGTCGCCCTTGAACACCGCGGGGATGCTGGCGAAGGTCGCCTTGACCACCTTGGGCGGGTTGCTCATCAGGAACGCGCCCAGCGCGGCGCCGCCGATGATCACCAGCTCGAACGGCTGCCAGAGCGCGGCGAGTTTTCCGTGCGAGGCGACGAAGCCGCCCAGCACGCTGGCGATGACGACGAGGATTCCAACGATGATGAGCATGGGGTGGCACGGCGCGCGGGGTACGAAGGAATGTCGGCCCCGGGCCGGGATTCTTGAGTGGCCGTCCGTCGGCCGCCGGAATCAGGTCGAACGCGACACGCCCAGCCGGCGCAGCATCAGGTAGACCGCCAGGCTGGACAGACCGCACAGGACCAGCGCCGCGGAGGCCCCGGCGCGATGATCGGCGAATGGCAGGCCGTGCAGGTTCATGCCGAAGATGCCCACCACCAGGCTCGGCGGCAACAGCAACGCGGTGATCATCGACAGCACGTACAGGTGGGTGTTGGTGCGTTCGGCCAGCTTGGCGGCGACCTCGTCCTGGAGCAGGCGGGCGCGTTCCTGCAGGGTGGACACATCGCCGTCCAGATCGTCGAAGCGCTGGCCAAGACGCGATGCCACCGGCAGCAGCTCGTCCTCCTCCTCGTCGGCGGCGTGCCGTTGCTCGAACTGCTTGAGCACGCGGCGCATCGCGGTCAGGGGACGGTGCAGGCGCACGCTCTGGTGGCGCAGCGAGGCGAGGTCGCGGCGCTCGTCGCCGATGGCGTCGGCCAGCACGCGATCCTCGATGCGATCCAGGGATTCGGACAGGTCATCGGTGGCGCGCTCGACCGAATCGGCGAAGTGCTCGGCGATGGCTTCCAGCACGCGGGCCGGCGATGTGCCGCGTTCCCCCGCGCAGAGTTGCCGGCGCACGGTTTCCACCGAGCGCAGCGGCTGCCGGCGCGCGGTCACCAGCAGGCCATCGCCGATGGCGAAGTGCAGCCAGCCCAGACCATCGTGCTGGCCCGGGGCGCGCGGCGTGGATCCGCCGGCGCGCTGGTGCTCCCAGTCCACGAGTATTCCGTACGCGCCGTCCTCCTGCCGTTGCAGGATGACGTGGGTGTCGTGCGACAACAGGATGTCGCGCGCGTCCTCGGACAATGGCAGGCGCGTCACCGACTGCGCGCTGCGCGCATCGCTCTGGTTGAAATGCAGCCAGCGCCAGCCGGCCGCCCGCACCGGTTCCAGCGGGTGGCCGGACTCGAGGGAGGTGGCGTGCCCGTCGGCATCGAAGTGCAATGCCCACAGCAGGCCGGGAAACCCGTCAAACAGGACGTCGGCGTCGGAACGGACCAGCATGGCGATGCCGCCTTCACGGCAGACGACAGTTTCGTGACCGTCAGGTTACGTGCGCCATATGCCGGTTTTGTGACAACGCCGTGGCGAGGTCAGGACAGCGGCTCGCCCTCAGGCCCGCCGCGCCGCAGCCGGTCCGGCAGCGGTTCGCCTTCGCCGGTGAAATCCAGCGACACCGAGTTCAGGCAGTGGCGCTCGTGGGTCGGCGGCGGTCCGTCGGGAAATACGTGGCCCAGATGGCTGCCGCAACGGGCGCAGACGATTTCGGTCCGCACCATGCCGTAGCTGCTGTCGCGGTTGCGGCCGATGTGGCGCTCGTCGAATGGCGCGAAGAAACTCGGCCAGCCGGTGCCGGAATCGAACTTGGCGCTGGAACGGAACAGCGGAAGTCCGCAGAAGCGGCAGGTGTAGGTGCCTTCGCGCTTGTTGTCCAGGAACACGCCGCAGAACGGCGCTTCGGTGCCGTGATGAAGCAGGACCCGGCGTTCCTCGTCGCTGAGGGCGGCGGTCAGTTGCTGGCGCTGGGCATCGGTGGGCGGGGTGAGGTCGAAGGCGCGCATGGAAGGCTCCGGGGATCGGGGGGATCGTCCGCTGTGCTATATGGTGGCGAGTGGACGCAGTGCAAGGTGTTTGAAATGTTGGGTGCCTTACGGAAGAACGGCGCGATGAAACCGCTGATGGCGCTCGGGGTGCTGCTGGGCATGTCGCTGCCGGCGGCGGCGCGCGACCCGGCGCCCGCCCCGGATTGCATGGATGCCCGGCAAATCGATGATGCCCGGTTCGCCGATCCGCGGACCCTGGCATTGTCCTCGGCCGGACGTCGCTATCGCCTCGACCTTGCCGCTGATTGCCCGCTCCCGCCGCCTGGCGTCGACATGACCCTGGCGGGTCCAGGGGGATGGGTGTGCGATGGCGCGAAGGCGTTCGTCCGCATCGGGGAACGGACCTGCCCGGTCGCATCCGTTCAGGTGCTCGATGCCCGGGAATATGCCGTGCTGGCGCGCAGCGCGATGATGCACAGGCAAGCGGCCGATGCGGTCACGCCGCTGGCGCCGGTGGAAGTCCGCGCGGAACGGCGCCGGGGGTTCACCGGGTCGCCGCATTTCTGTTTCAACACGCGTGACCTGCGCGCATGGAGCCAGACCCCCGCGGGTGTCCAGGTGCAGGTCTCGCCCCGCCGTTCCGGTGGCTACCACGCCTACCAGGTGGAGCTGGAGGGCGGCTGTTCCGAGCTGCATGACGCGCAGACGGTGGAGTTCCGTTCCGGCGTCGGCATCGGCCAGATCTGCGGCAATCCCGGCGATCATCTGAAGGTGCTCAACGAGCGCGCCTGGATCGGCATCACCGAGACCGGGCTGGGTGCGAAGGGGCATCCGGCCCGACTCTGCCGGATCCGCGCGGTCTATCCGCTGGACCCTGTGCCGGCGCGCAAACGCGGTACACGATGAAGAAAAGGCGGCCAGATGGCCGCCTTTTCGTTTTTTGTCCCGCCGGATGGCGGTGAAACTCAGACGTCGTCGCGCCGGAATTCCCGGTACAGCCAGTCATCCAGCATGCGCTTCTCGAAGCGCAGCGGGTCGGTGTCCAACAGCTGGCCGCCGCCCATCATGAAAGCACTGTCCACCAGCTTGCGCTCGCCCTGTGCGAGCACCTGCCCGTTGGCGTCCTTCAGCTCGAAGTTCAGCGTCACCCGCGGCGGATAGATGTCCTTGACGATGCGGATGCGATCCATGTTGAAGCCGCGGCCGGGCTCGTAGCTGCCCGCGCGACGGATGTCGGTGATGGTGATGTGCATCTGCTGGCCGGGCGCCAGGCGCTTGCCGGCCTGCTTCTGCAGGTAGGTGGCGAGGTCGACGACCCAGTTGCCCTGCGCGGCTTCCCAGCGGTTGCCGCTGTAGCGCAGGTCGGTGAACTGGGCGGGATCGGTCCAGTCGATGCTGACCGCGTTGGCGGTCGGCAGTTCGCGCGGAGTATCGGGATCGGTGACCGTCCTGGACTTGGCCAGCAACGGTCCGCTCAGGGCCAGACCCAGTACCAGGGCGGACAGGAGGGATACGCGTTTCATGGCTGTCTCCGGCAGATATCGGGGAATGTGATTCTGCGCCGAGCCCCCAGGGCCGGCAACGCGCCACGGCGATTTTCCGGCGAGGCTGTCACCCGAAGTTCATGTCCTTGAACAGGCGCCGGCCCCGGACGTCAACCTCAACTGGTGCGCAGGCGTTCCACGTCGCGCAGGGGCGGGGCGCCGAACATGCGGCTGTACTCCCGGCTGAACTGCGACGGGCTTTCATAGCCCACCCGGTGCCCGGCGGTCGCCGCATCGACCACCTCGGTCAGCATCAGGCGGCGTGCTTCCTGCAGACGCAGCTGTTTCTGGTATTGCAACGGGCTCATCGCGGTCACCGCCTTGAAATGGTGATGCAGGGCCGAGGGGCTCATGTGCACCTGGCGGGCGATGCTGTCGATGCGCAGGGGCTGATGGAAGTTCTGCCGCAGCCAGCCGATGGCCCGCGCGACGCGATGCCCCTGGCTGTCGGCCACGCCGATGTGGCGCAGCATGCCCCCTGTTCGCTGCGCAGCAGGCGGTAATGGATCTCGCGCAGGATCAGCGGCGCCAGCAGGGGGATGTCCTGGGGCGCATCCAGCAACCGGACCAGCCGCAGTGCGGCATCCATCAGATCCGGATCGCACTGGCTGACCGCGATCCCGCGCGAAGGCGGGGGCAGGGTGGCCGCCACCTCTTCGGCCTGGGTCACCAGCGCGGCGATGTCGGCGGGCGGCAGTTTCAGCACGAAACACAGATAGGGACGATCCGGCGTCGCCTGCATGACCTGGCCGGTGATCGGCAGATCCACCGAGGCGAGCAGGTAGCGCGACGCGTCGTACCGGTAGACCTCTTCGCCCAGCAGCGTCTGCTTGCTGCCCTGGACGATCAGGCACAGGGAAGGTTCCTGCAGACCGCCCATCGGCGCGCTGGGCGCGCTCAGGCGGGAGAAGCGCAGCGCGCCGATGGCGGTGTCATGGATGCCGTCGCGGCCGGTGAATCGTTCAATCGCCTCGGCCAGGGCGGCCCGCCGTTCCTCGATCTGGGATTCGATGCCGGAGGGCGCGGAGGTGCTGGTCTGCGGTGGAATGGGGGTGGTTTCCATGGCCAGGGAGTCTACGCCCGGCATCGGGACGGGAGGGGGCCGTCCGGGGCCTCCGGCAGGATCAGGCAAGAATGCCGGAGAAACCGGATATCGGCGCGCATCCCGGGGTGAACAGACTGCGCCTCCCGTCGGCGCACTCCGCGCCGCCCCCCCCCGAAAGGTCATCCCCCATGTCCGGAATCGAAGGAAAAGTCATCGCCATCACCGGCGCCAGCAGCGGCATCGGCGAAGCCACCGCGCGTGAACTGGCGCGGCGCGGCGCCCGCGTCGTCCTCGGCGCGCGCCGTACGGATCGCCTGGAACACCTGGCCGCCGAAATCACCGGGGCCGGCGGCCAGGCCCGCCACCGCCGCCTGGACGTCACCGACCTGGAGGATACCCGTGCCTTCATCGACCACGCGCGCACCGAGTTCGGGCGGGTGGACGTGATCATCAACAACGCCGGGGTGATGCCGCTGTCGGCGCTGGAAGCACTGAAGATCGACGAATGGAACCGCATGATCGACGTCAACATCCGCGGTGTCCTGCACGGGATCGCCGCGGGCCTGCCGGTCATGAAGGCGCAGGGCGGCGGCCAGTTCGTCAACGTGTCGTCGATTGGCGGCCATGCGGTGTTTCCGACCGCGGCGGTCTACTGCGCCACCAAGTACGCGGTGCTCGCCATCTCCGAAGGGTTGCGCCAGGAGCACCAGGATCTGCGGGTCACCGTGATCTCGCCGGGCGTGACCACCAGCGAACTGGCGGACAGCATCACCGACCCGGCGTCGAAAGCCGGGATGGACGAGTTCCGCCGGATCGCGATTCCCGCCGAGGCGGTCGCCCGCGCGATCGCCTATGCCATCGAGCAACCCGACGATGTCGACGTCAGCGAAGTGATCGTGCGCCCGACCGCCAGCGCGTACTGACCGGCGGGAACCAGGGCCGGGGCGGGAAGGCAACAATGCTTTCCACCCCGCGGCTTGCCCGGTCCGGCGCGGAGGAGTGAAATGGCGGACCCTCCCCGCATGAGTTTCCCGCCATGGAATATCGCTATCTGGGCGCGTCCGGTTTCCGCGTACCCGTCCTCAGCTTCGGCACCGGCACGTTCGGCGGCCAGGGCGCGCTGTTCAGTTCCTGGGGCCAGACCGACGTCGCCGAAGCGCGGCGGTTGATCGATGTCTGCCTGGACGCCGGCTTGAACATGTTCGACAGCGCCGACGTCTACTCCAAGGGGGCGGCCGAATCGATCCTCGGCGAGGCCATCAAGGGACGGCCGCGCGATTCCTTCATCCTGTCGACCAAGGCGACCTTCCGCTTCGACGAGGGCGAGAACAGCGTCGGCTCTTCCCGCTATCACCTCATCCACGCGGTGGACGCGGCGCTCAAGCGCCTGGGCACCGACTACATCGACCTGTTCCAGTTGCACGGCTTCGATGCGCGCACGCCCATCGAGGAAGTCGTGTCCACCCTCGATGATCTGGTCCGCGCCGGCAAGATCCGCTACCTGGGCGTATCCAACTTCTCCGGCTGGCACCTGATGAAGTCGCTGGCGGTGGCGGATCGCTACGGTTGGTCGCGCTATGTCGCCCATCAGGCGTATTACTCGCTGGTCGGCCGTGATTACGAATGGGAGCTGATGCCGCTGGCCGCCGACCAGGGCGTGGGCGCGGTGGTATGGAGCCCGCTGGGCTGGGGACGCCTGACCGGCAGGATCCGCCGCGGCCAGCCGCTGCCGGAAACCAGCCGCCTGCAATCGCAGACCAGCATCGAGTCCGGTCCGCCGGTCGACCAGGAGCATCTGTTCCGCGTGGTCGATGCGCTCGACGAAATCGCCGCCGAAACCGGCAAGACCATTCCGCAGATCGCGTTGAACTGGTTGCTGCAGCGTCCGACCGTCTCGACCATCGTGGTGGGCGCGCGCAACGAGGAGCAGTTGAAGCAGAACCTCGGTGCGGTCGGCTGGAACCTGAGCGCGGAGCAGGTGGCGCGTCTGGACGCCGCCAGCGCGGTCACCAAGCCCTATCCCTACTGGCACCAGGCCGGCTTCAAATACCGCAATCCGACGCCGGTCTGAGCCGCGCCGCATCGTTCGTCCGCCGCCGGCGCGATCACGCGCCGGCGGTCGTCGTCTTCAGGGAGAGAGTCGCAATGAGTCAACCGGTCAAGATCGATTTCGTTTCCGACGTGGTGTGTCCCTGGTGCGCCATCGGCTTGCAGTCGCTGGAGCAGGCCATCGCCCGCATCGGCGGGGATCTGCGGGTGGAACTGCGCTTCCAGCCGTTCGAACTCAATCCGCAGATGCAGGCCGGTGGCGAGGATGTCATCGAGCACCTGACCCGCAAGTACGGCATGAGCGCCGAACAGGCGCGCAGCAACAGCGAGGCGATCCGCCAGCGCGGCGAGGCGCTGGGCTTCACCTTCGACATGGATCGCCGTCGCCGCATGGTCAACACCTTCGATGCGCATCGCCTGCTGCATTGGGCCGAGGGCGAGGGCCTGGACCGGCAGCGCGCGCTCAAGCACGCGCTGCTGCGCGCGTACTTCAGCGAGGGACAGGACGTGTCCTCGCACGACGTGCTGGCGGCGGTGGCCGGATCGGTGGGCCTGGACGAAGCGCGCGCGCGGGCGATCCTGGCTTCGGACGAGTATGCGGATGCCGTGCGCGCCCGGGAACGGCTCTACCAGGAACACGGCATCAGCGCGGTGCCGTCGGTGGTGTTCAACGACCGGCATCTCATCCAGGGCGGACAGCCGGTGGACGTGTTCGAGCAGGCGCTGCGCCAGCTCTCCGGGATCGCCGGCTGAGGCGGGGCGCCTGGGGGCGCCCTTCCACATTAAAAAAAGTTCATGTCCGGGAAAGGCGCCGGTGAGGCGCCGTGGCGCAGCCTGTGCGGGCGATGGGAAGTTTCCCACCGGCACGACCAACCACTTCCAACCGGAGCAACGACATGAATCTGCGTACTTCCCTGCTGGCCCTTGGCCTGTCGCTGGCGGCCACCAGCGCGTTCGCCGCCACCCCGGCCGCGCAGTCGGCCACCACCCCGAAGCCGGCGGCCGCCGCCCCCGCCAAGCCGGCCGAGCACGCGGCCAAGGCGGATAAGCGCGAGTGCTTGAAGCGCAGCAAGGTCGGTCACTGCGAGCAATGGGCGGCCAAGTCCAGCGCCAAGCCCGCGGAGACCGCCAAGCACTGACCGCACCGCGCCTGAACGTCCTCCCTCCCGACTGCCGCCGGCGCCCGCCGGCGGCAGTACCATGCCGCCGCGAACCGGAGGCCCGATGCGCGTTCTGCTGATCGAGGACGATGACCACACCGCCGCCTTCATCGGCAAGGCGATGAAGGAGGATGGCCACGCGCTGGACCGCGCGGACAACGGCCGCGATGGATTGTTCCTGGCCAGCACCGGCACCTATGACGTCCTGATCATCGATCGCATGCTGCCCGGACTGGACGGCATGACCGTGCTGCGCACGCTGCGCGGCGCCGGCAACACCACGCCGGTCATCCTGCTGACCGCGCTGGCGGATGTCGAACATCGCGTCGAAGGCCTGCGCGCGGGGGCCGACGACTATCTGCCCAAGCCTTTCGCCTACGCCGAACTGAGCGCGCGGGTGGAAAGCGTCCTGCGCCGCGGCGTGGCCGGCGATGCGCCCGCGACCACCCTGAAGGTTGCGGATCTGGAGCTGGATCTGCTGGGCCGCGCGGCGACCCGTGGCGGCCGCCGCATCGAACTGCAACCGCGCGAGTTCCGCCTGCTCGAGTACCTGATGCGCCAGGCCGGCAAGGTGGTCACCCGCACCATGCTGCTGGAAGCGGTCTGGGACTATCACTTCGATCCGCAGACCAACGTCATCGACGTGCACATCAGCCGCCTGCGGCAGAAGATCGATCGCGAAGGCGCGCGTGAAGGCGCACCCCCGCTGCTGCATACCGTGCGCGGCGCCGGCTATCGGCTGTCCGCCTGAGGGCGGCCCATGAAGCCGCCCCGATTCTCGACCACCACCCGCCTGGCCGGTGTGGTGGGCCTGGCCTTCCTGCTGGCCTTCGCCGTCCTGGGCGGCTTTGCGTACTTCACCGTGTCCTCGCTGCTCTATCAGGACGCGCGCGAAGTCATCCACACCGATGCCGAAGGCCTGACCGATCTCCATCGGCATGGCGGCCGTCCGGCCTTGCTGGCCGAAGTGGAGCAACGGCTGGCGCGACCGGACGATCCGGATGCGCTGTACGCGGTGGTCGAGAGCGCCTCGGGCAAACGACTGACCGGCAACCTGGAGGCGCCGCCCTACGGAGCGCATGCGCGCTGGATCCGCCGGCAGGGTGCGGGCGAACCGGCGCTGCCGCAATTGCTCTATCAACGTCCGCTGAACGACGGTCTCGTGCTCGTCACCGGCCTGCGGCTGCGCTCGGAATCGGGTTTCCTGGCGATGAGCGTGCGTGCCGCGATGATGGCCGCCCTGCTGGCGGTGGTGCTGGGATTGCTGCTGGGCGGCCTGATCGCGCGCTGGGTGTCGCGGCGATTGCGCCGGCTGGAGGAGACCGCCGCGCGGGTCGGCGAGGGCGCGCTCGCCAGCCGGGTGCCGCTGGACGGCAGTGGCGACGCGTTCGAACTGCTGGCGCTGCGCTTCAACCGGATGCTGGATCGCATCGAGGTCCTGCTGTCGGGCGTGCGCGAAGCCACCGACCACATCGCCCATGATCTGCGCACGCCGCTGACCCGGCTGCGCAGCCGGCTGGAACACCTGCGCGGCGACGCCCAGGTGCCGCGCGCGACCCTGGAATCGGCCATCGCCGAAGTCGACCAACTGCTGCAATCCTCCAGCGCGTTGCTGCGCCTGGCGCGGGTGGAGGCGCAGGCGCCCGCGGACACGGATCCGGACATCGCGCTGGAGCCGCTGGTCCGTGACGCGATCGAACTGTACGAACCCATCGCCGCCGAACGCGGCATCGCGCTGCTGCCGTCACTGGAGCCGGTGCGATCACGCGGCGATGCGGACCAGTTGTTCCAGATGCTGATCAACCTGCTGGACAACGCCATCAAGTACTCGCCTTCCGGCGGCGAGATCCGGGTTTCGTTGCGGCGTGACATCGACGGCGCGCATCTGGAAATCGCCGATCGTGGCGGTGGCATTCCCGCCGACGAGCGCGAGCGCGTGTTCGATCGCTTCCATCGCCTGGAGAAACATCGCGGTTCGCCCGGCAGCGGCCTGGGGCTGAGCCTGGTGCGGGCGATCGTCCATCGACATCGCGGCCAGATCCGCCTGGAGGATCACCGGCCGGGACTGCGGGTCTGCGTGCTGCTGCCGGTGGCCGGTTAGCGTGCCGGGCGCGGAAAGCGGGAGAGGGTCCGCTTCCCGCACCCGGCAGGCGGGCTCAACCGTGACGGGATACGACCACGGCCTCGCGGCCGGCCATGTCCATCACCACCGCGGTCGGAATGCCGTGGTGTTCGTACAGGGTCGCGGCGAGCAGCCGGGCGCTGTCGCGGGCGTCGTTCAGGGTCGGGTAGCGGGAACGGCCGTGCTCGCCCTCATAGAGCTGCCAGCCTTCATTGGCGGCGGCGATGGTAAAGAGAAGACGGGGCATAGGGACCTCCAGCAAGCCAGCAGACGCGCGTTCCTGCGCGGTTACGTAGCCTGCCCGGAGGCGAGTCGTTTCACATTCAGCGGATCCCGCGACGTGGTGTAGGAAAAAACCTACATCCCGGTCGCGAGACCGGCCCGCTCACTTCAGCATCGGCCCCAGCACCTGCCAGACATGGTCCCGGATCTTCGGTTGGACCGCCGCCACCGGATGCAGGTTGTCGGCCTGGAAGTTGGCGCGGTCGCGGGCGATGGGCTCCAGCAGGAACGGCAGCAGCGGCAACTTGTACTGATCGGCCAGCGCCTTGAAGTTGGCTTCGAAGCCGCGGGTGTAATCGGGACCGTAGTTGGGGGGAATGCGCATGCCGATGAGCATCACCCGGGCGCCGGACTTCCTCGCCGCCTGGATCATCCTGTCCAGGTTGGTGCGTGTCTGCGCCAGCGAGAGACCACGCAGGCCGTCGTTGGCACCGAGTTCGATCACCACGATGGCGGGACGATGACGCTGCAGTTCGGCCGCGATGCGCGATGCGCCGCCGGCGGTCGTCTCGCCGCTGATGCTGGCGTTGACCACCCGCCAACCCGGTCGGGTGCGCTTGACCTGTTCGGCGGTGAGAGAAACCCAGCCCTGCGCGGCGGACAACCCGTACGCGGCGGAGAGCGAATCACCCATCACCAGGACGGTACGCGGCGCGCCGGCGGCCGGCGTCTGCGCGGCCAGCGGCAGCGCCAGCAGCGCGGCCAATAGCAGCAGGGCGGTACTCATGGCACATTGCAGGCGGGCCCGTGCGGCCCCATACCGGATGTTCTTAAAGAACATTTAATCCGTGCTCCCAATGATGGAGGGCGTCAGCATAGAGATGATCATGGCCGATTCCACCGCACCCCGCACCCTCGTGACAGATGCGCTTCAGGTAACCGGACTGGGCAAGCGCGTCGCGCTTCCCGACGAGGAACTGACGATCCTGGACGACGTGGGTTTCCGGATTCCGCGCGGCGCCACCGTCGCCATCGTCGGCGCCTCCGGCTCCGGCAAGAGCACGCTGTTGTCGCTGCTGGCCGGGCTGGACACGCCTTCCAGCGGCAGCGTGGTGCTGGAAGGCGAGCCGCTGTCGTCGCTGGACGAGGACGGCCGCGCACGGGTGCGCGGCGCCAAGGTCGGTTTCGTGTTCCAGAGTTTCCAGCTGCTGCCGTCGCTGACCGCGCTGGAGAACGTGATGCTGCCGCTGGAGCTGCGCGGCGACGCCGCGGTCGAAGCGCCGGCACGTGAAATCCTGGAGAAGGTCGGATTGGGGCAACGGTTGGGACACTATCCGCGCCAGTTGTCCGGCGGCGAACAGCAACGCGTGGCGCTCGCGCGCGCCTTCGTTACCCGGCCTTCGCTGCTGTTCGCCGACGAGCCCACCGGCAATCTGGACACGCATACCGGGCAGGCCATCATCGAATTGCTGTTCGCGCTCAACGCCGAAGCCGGCACCACCCTGGTGCTGGTCACCCATGACGAACACCTGGCCGCGCGCTGCGGCCGGCGCCTGCGCCTGGACAGCGGCCGGCTGATCGCGGACGACCCTGCATGAAAACCCTGAAGATGGCCTGGCGCCAACTGCGCCGGGATCTGGCGGCGGGCGACATCCGCATCCTGTTCGCCGCGCTGGTGCTGGCGGTGGTGGCGGTGACCGCGGTGGGCTTCGTCACCGACCGCGCGGAGCGCGCGTTGGCCATCGAGGCCAACCGGCTGCTCGGTGGCGACGCGGTGGTGCGGGGCGATGCGCCGATCAGCGATGCGCTGCGCGGCGCCGCGCGCGAGGCGGGCCTGCGCCTGACCGAAACAATGGAATTCCAGAGCATGATCCGCGCCGGCGAAGACCTGAAGCTGGGCGAGCTGCGCGCGCTGGGCGAAGGTTTCCCGCTGCGCGGCAGCTTCCGCGTGGTCGATGCCCAGGGCGAACACGACGCCAGCGGCATTCCGG
The DNA here is from genome assembly GCF_051953815.1 of Pseudoxanthomonas sp. GTDB lineage: Bacteria > Pseudomonadota > Gammaproteobacteria > Xanthomonadales > Xanthomonadaceae > Pseudoxanthomonas_A. The sequence continues at coordinate 75,892 of NZ_JBQCIJ010000036.1, forward strand.
CTCCTGGCACGCTGTGGATGAGCCAGGCCGGCGCCGATACGCTCGGCGCGCGCGAAGGCGAGCTGATCGGCATCGGCAACAGCCAGTTGCGGCTGGCCGCGCGGGTGGTGCAGGAACCGGACGCCGCGCTGGACTACTTCAACGTCGCGCCGCGCGTGTTCCTCAACATGGCGGATGTGCCGGCGACCGGGTTGGTGCAGGAAGGCAGCCGGATCCGCTACCGCTTGGTGGTGGCGGGCAATGCCGCCGGCGTCGAACGGTTCACCCGCGAGGCGAAGGCGCGACTGCAACGCGGACAACAGCTGGAGACCATCCAGGACGCCCGCCCGGAAATCCGCTCGGCGCTGGATCGCGCGGGCCGCTTCCTGGGGCTGGCGGCGCTGGTGTCGGTGGTATTGGCCGCGGTGGCGGTGGCGATGGCCGCGCGCCGGCACAGCGAACGCCACCTGTCCGGCACGGCGGTGATGCGCTGCCTCGGCGCCAGCCAGCGGACGCTGGTCGGCGTGCATGTGGGTGAATTGCTGTTGCTCGGCCTGATCGCCTGCACCGTCGGCGTGGCGATCGCATTCGGCCTGCAATGGGCGATCGGCGGCTGGCTGGAGCGCAGCCTCGCCATCTCGATTCCGCCCGCCGGCCCGATGCCGGCATGGCAGGGCTATGGCGTGGGGCTGATCGTGCTGCTCGCGTTCGGCGCGCCGCCGGTGCTGGCGCTGCGGCGGGTGCCCGCGCTGCGCGTGCTGCGGCGTGATCTGGATCCCACCGAGCCTAGCGCGTGGCTGGTGGCGCTGGCCGGTTTCGTCGGCCTGGGCGCGCTGTTGTGGTGGAAGGCCGGTTCGGCCGCGCTCGGCACCGCGATGCTGGTGGGCATTGTCGCCACGCTGGCGGTACTGGCGCTGCTGGCCTGGGTCCTGATCCGGGTGGTCCGGCGTCTGCGCGGACGCCTGCGAGGCAGCCTGCGCTACGGGCTGGCCAACGTCAGCCGTCGGGCCGGCACCAGCATCGCCCAGATCAGCGCGCTGGGGCTCGGCCTGATGGCGCTGTTGCTGCTGACTTTCGTGCGCACCGATCTGCTGGATCGCTGGCAGATGGCGCTGGCCGCCGATGCGCCCAATCGTTTCATCATCAACGTGCAGCAGGATCAGGTCGGATCGGTGCGGGATTTCCTGCGCGGACAGGGACTGGGCGAAACCACGCTGTATCCGATGATCCGTGGACGCCTGACCGGACTCAACGGCAAGCCGACCAGCGGTGACGACTATGCCGAGGCCGACGAGCGCACCCGCCGGCGCGCCGACCGCGAGTTCAACCTGTCCGTCGCCGATCATCTGCGCGACGACAACGTGGTGACGGCGGGAAAGTTCTGGACCGGCGTGCCGGCGTCGCCTGAACTGTCGGTGGAAGAGGATTTCGCCGAGTCGCTGGGTTGGAAGCTGGGCGACCGGGTGACCTTCGATATCGCCGGGCAATCGTTCGAGGGACGCATCACCAGCCTGCGCAGCGTGGACTGGGAGAGTTTCCGGCCCAACTTCTTCGTCATCGCGTCGCCGCGTTCGCTGGAGGGCTACTCGGCCAGCTACATCACCGCGGTCAGCGTGCCGCCAGCCAGGACCGGCTTCACCCGCGAACTGGTCAATGCGTTCCCCAATCTGTCAGTGATCGACGTGGATGCCGTGCTCAAGCAGGTCCGCAGCACCGCCGACCAGGTTTCCACGGTGGTGCAGGTGGTGTTCTGGTTCTCGCTGGCCGCCGGCGTGCTGGTCCTGCTGGCGGCGGTCAGCGCCAGTCAGGACGAACGCCTGCTGGAGGGCGGCGTGATGCGGGTGCTGGGTGGAAGCCGCCGCCAGCTGCGGTTGGCGCAGGCCTCGGAATTCGCCGCGATCGGCCTGCTGTCCGGACTGGTCGCCGCCATCGCCGCATCGGTGCTGGCGGGCGTCATCGCCACCCAGGTGTTCGACCTGCCGTGGCGAAGCAACTGGCAGCTGGCCGCCATCGGCGGTGGCGTCGGCCTGCTGGCGGCGCTGCTGGCCGGCCTGTTCGCCACCCGCAAGGTGCTGGACGCGCCGCCGTCGGTCACCCTGCGCGAACTGCAGGGATGAGCGCCGGTCGCCTGTCGACCAGGAACCAATGACGGCCGGGATGACCGCCGATCAATGCAGGGTGCCGCGATCGCTTTCCACGCCGGAGAGCGACGCCGGCTTGACCGGTTGCGCGTCGAAGCGGCGCGCGTAGGCGCGTTCATCCATCACCCGATCGATTTCATCCTCGGGCAGTTCCGGCGCGCCGTAGACGGCGAACGCGATGGAGCCGTCGGCGCGCTCGCCGACGAAGTGCAGCCGGTAGCGGGGCTGGCCCCCGCCGGTGTTCTCCGGGTAATGAACGGGTGGACGTCCTTCGTCCATGTCCATTTCCTTGTTGTCGATGACGCCGCCGACGAACAGTGCGCGCATGGTTGGCCTCGCTTCCCAAGGGAGAGTCGACAGCATGCCAACGCCGGCGTTCACGGTTGATCAAGCGGATGTTCGCGGAATGCGAAGAGAGCGCCGCACAAAAAAAAAGGGGCGAGCCGGAGCTCACCCCTTGATGCAGAGTACCTGGCGCAGGGTGTGGACCACCTCGACCAGATCGGACTGCGCGGCCATCACCGCGTCGATGGACTTGTAGGCGGCCGGCGATTCGTCGATCACCCCTTCGTCCTTGCGGCATTCCACGTGCGCGGTGGCCTCGCGGTGCTGTGACAGCGTGATCCGCTGGCGCGCCGCCGTACGGCTCATGACGCGGCCGGCGCCGTGGCTGCAGCTGTGGAAACTGTCCGTGTTTCCCTTGCCGCGCACGATGTAGCTGCGCGTTCCCATGCTGCCCGGAATGATGCCAAGCTCGCCTTCACGCGCGCTGACCGCGCCCTTTCGGGTCACCAGCAGTTCCTGGCCGCCGTGCGTTTCCTTCTGCACGTAGTTGTGGTGGCAGTTCACCGCCAGCTTCTCCAACTGGAACTTCGGCAGGCGGTGACGCATTTCCGCCAGCACCCGCCCCATCATCGCCTCGCGGTTCTGGCGGGCGTAGTCCTGCGCCCACGACACCGCTTCCACGTAGTCGTCGAACAGCGGCTCGCCCTCCATGAAGAAGGCCAGGTCCTTGTCCGGCAGGTGGAAGCCGAGCACGCGGTGCGCCAGCGCCTCGCGGGCACGCTCGATGAAATAGGTGCCGATCAGGTTGCCGGTGCCGCGCGAACCGCTGTGCAGCATCACCCACACCGCGTCCGTCTCGTCGAGGCAGATTTCGATGAAGTGGTTGCCGCCGCCCAGCGTACCCAACTGGTTGTCGAGCTTGTCGGTGCGGATCCTGCGGTGCTTCTGCTTGATCGCTTCCAGACGTTGCGCCAGTCCGGACTCGACCAGGCGGGTCGTGATGCTGTCCGGCAGACGGCGATGCTCGCCCCCGCGGCCGTTGCCGACCGGCACGCTGCGCTCGATCGAACCACGCAGCTGCGCCAGGCTGTCCGGCAGATCGCCGGCACGCAGCGTGGTCCGCACCGCGGCCATGCCGCAGCCGATGTCCACGCCGACCGCGGCCGGAATGATCGCGCCCCGGGTCGGGATGACCGAACCCACGGTCGCGCCCTTGCCCAGGTGCACGTCCGGCATCACCGCCACCCACGGCCCGACGAACGGGATGGAGGCGATGTTGCGCAGCTGCGCGTGCGCCTCGGCTTCCAGCGGTACGCCGCGCACCCAGCCCTTGATCGGCGTGGCGCTGCCTTCGGCATGCAGCAGTTCGAAGTTTGAAATGTCCATGATCTCTTCCTTGAAAGGATAAAACGCCGTCCCCGTGCGTGGGGATGGCATGTGGGAACCGCCCCTCCCTTGAACTGGAGAGGGATTCGTCTTGCATCAAGCCCCTTCCCCCGAAGAGGGAAGGGGCGGTACCGCTACTGCTTCAAACTGACCAACTGCTTCATGACGCCGTCCAGGCCGCCGAATACGGTCAGCTTGTCGATCTTCTCCGTGATCTTCTCCAACGCCTCCAGTTCCTTGAGGCGCATCAGCACCGGGCTCTCCTCGATCAGCCTGGCCGTGTTGAGCAGCGAACGGGTGGCGTTCGCCTCCTCGCGACGGCGGATCACGTTGGCCTGGGCCGACTTCTCGGCCTGGACCACGCTGTTGAGGATGTCCTTCATTTCGCCCGGCAGGATCACATCCTTGACGCCCACGCCGAGCACCTCGATGCCCAGCCCGGTCATCTGACCGCGCACGTGGGCGAAGATGTCGGCGTCCAGCGACGCCTTGTCGCCCAGCAGCTCGTCCAGCGTCTTGGCGGAAACCGCCCTGCGCAGGCCGTACTGCAGTTCGCGATAGACGTGGTCGCCGATCTTCGCCACCTTGGTCCGCGCCGCGACCACGTCGGTGACGCGGGTGCTGGCGGCCAGGTTGACGCGCAGGGACACCTTGTCGCGGGTCAGCAGTTCCTGGCCCGATACCTCGACAGCCTGCACGCGCAGATCGACGATATCCACGCCCACGTTCTTCTGGAAGTTCCAGAATGCATAGGCGCCCGGCTCGAGCGTCCTCGCCAGCTTGCCGTCGATGAACACCAGGCCGGCGTACTCGGCCGGCACGTCGGCGACCACGGCCACCTTCGACAATGCGCCGAGCTGGCGCAGGCGACGGGCCACGGCGACATCGACTTCCGGCAGGCCGTCCAGCGCGACCTTGCGCACGTCCACCCGCGCCAGGCCCTTCCAGTACAGCTTGCGGGTGCCCGGCGGCAGCACGTCCTCCAGCTTGCCGTTCTTCGACACCAGGCCGACCTCCTGCTCGCCGATGTCGGCGAAGGTGAAGTACGGCGCCAGCATGTCCATGCGCGCGATCAGTACCTCGGCGTCGGTGCCGCTGTATTCCGGCCGCGCGATGGCGTGCACGGCGATGCTGACCTGTCCACGCAGGTCGAAGAACGTGTGGACGCCCGGCTCGAGCACCTGCTCGAGCTGACGGTTGCGATACACCAGGCCGCGCTCGCCGTCACCGATCACGACCTTCTTGGTCCAGAACATGGCACATGTCTCCTTATGTGATTGTTGGCTCTGGTGGTCCGTTCCTGGATTGCATTTCCCGCGCGGAGGAACGGTTGCCACGCGGGAGGACTGATGTTTCCGCCGGGGGCGGAATCATCGGAAAAAGGTGGAAACGCCCGCGGACGCGATCGCTGCGGGAAGCCGGCGCTGTGGGCGGAGATTCCGTCGTCGCCGACCGGGTGGCGTCCTGCCGCCCGGCGTCGATGGGGAACGTCCGCCGCCAGGGCGCGGTTCCGGCACCGGCCACGCTGCGGTCTGTTCCTCCACGCATTCCCTTGCATGGATCGACGCGCCGCACCGGGCGTTTCCTGGGAGGGACTTTCGTCCCGATGTCATGACGTGACAGGTCATGGATTGGAGCGGGATTCGAACCCGCGACTCTCGGATTATTCGTCCGATGCTCTAACCGACTGAGCTATCCAGTGGTGACGTACCGGAATCGAACCGGTGTGGTCGGCGTCGCCGCCGATGCCTGACCGCTCGGCCATCGTCATGAGGAACATCCGTTCCCACGCCTCGGCATACGCGACGGCAGCGCCGCGCGCACCGGACGGGACACAAGCCCGTACCGCTGTGACGTGTTCCGTGATGTTCCGCATTGCCGGCTGTCGCCAACCGGCAATTCGTTCGGGCGCTTAGCGCCCATTCGTTGTTCCATCCGCACGCCGCTCGCGTCGGAGCATCACCACGCAGCGCACATGCGCCGGTTGCAGCCGCGCCCCTGCCTCGGGGCGCGCAGGCGCGCTACCCGGATGCTCCAGGGCGGAAACCGTGGGTTTCCCTGTTGGATGAAACGAAACCTGCTCGATGCATGCGCATCCTCCGCGAACGCCAAAAACAAAACGCCCCCGGGACTTGCGACCCGAGGGCGTTCGCGTGCCTCGGGAGATCGGGGTGGCCGATCTCCCAGGGAGGTCAGCCGAGATTAGGTGTCCAGATACCGCATGCCTTCGCAGCCGCGCGGCAGGACGCACGCATCCGCGCCGTGGCGGGGCCACAGGGCAAACAGGTTCGTGTTGGCGGGAAGGCGGATCATGGAAATCGGTTCGGTGAAAAAACAGCCACGAGGGCGAAGGCCGCGCACGATACGCCGGTTGTTTTGAACTTGCAACATTTTTTTAACGACGATTTTTCCACGCGCGATTGACGTCGGGACGGCCCTGCCATGCGATCGCGTCGGCGGCAGCGCTGGGCGCGGGTAGAATCGCCACGTCCGCTTCCCCTTCCTGGCCGTACGTGTCCAACGCTCATTCCGATCCCGCGCTCGATGCCTTGCTGCTGCCCTTCCGGCAGGGCGATCTCCCGTGGCCGGAAGGCCCGGTGCTGTTCCTGCGCGCGCGCGACGGCTGGGCGCTGCGGCAGTTCCCGCTCGACAAGCTCCTGTGCGAGCAGAGTTTCAAACCGGTCGCCGACGACTTGATGCGGACGGGTCTGGATGTCGTCGAGGATGCGTCATCGCGTGCATCCGCGGACGGCTATGCGCTGGTGCTGGTGCTGCCGCCGCGCCAGCGCGATGAAGCGCGCACCCTGCTCGCGCGCGCGCTTTCGCTGGCCGCACCCGGGGGCATGGTGGTGGCCGGCATGCCGAATGACGAGGGCGCCAAGGCGGGCGAGGGCGACATGAAGCGTCTGGCGACGCTGTCCGGCAGTTTGAGCAAACATCATTGCCGGGTGTTCTGGGCGCGGAGGACCGAGTCCAACGACGAGGCGTTGCGGTCCGAATGGCTGCGCCTGGATGCGCCGCGTCCGATTCTGGAGGGGCGTTTCGTCAGCCGCCCGGGCGTGTTCGCCTGGGATCGCATCGATGCGGCGTCGGCATTGCTGGCGGCGCATGTCCCTGCCGATCTGGCTGGTCACGGCGCCGATCTCGGCGCGGGCCATGGATTCCTGTCGGCGGAAGTGCTGAAGCGTTGCCCCGGTGTCACCGCGCTGGATCTGTACGAAGCCGAGGCCCGCGCGCTGGCATTGGCGCGCGAGAATCTGCGCGACGCTGCCGCCGCCCTGGCCTTCCATTGGCACGACGTGACCACGGGTGTGCCCGGTCAATTCGACTTCGTCGTCATGAATCCGCCATTCCATGCGCAGGGCCGCGAAGATCGTCCCGACATCGGCCGACGTTTCATCGAAGTGGCCACGACGGCCCTGAAGCCGCGTGGCCGATTGTGGCTGGTCGCCAACCGGCACCTGCCCTACGAGTCGGTGCTGGACGCGGGTTTCGGACAGGTCCGCACGGTCGCCGAGCGTGACGGCTTCAAGGTCATCGAAGCGGTGAAGGCGGGGCGGGCATGAAGATCGTCAAGCACATCGCCAATCTCGGTTACGGCAGCCGCAAGCAGGTCGCCCTGATGTTCCGCGAGGGGCGCGTCACCGACGCCGCCGGCGAGGTGCTGTATGCCGACGATCCGGTCGAGCACGACAACATCCGCGTCGATGGCGAACCGCTGGACCCTGCTCCGGGCCTGGCGCTGATGCTGCACAAGCCAATCGGCTACACCTGTTCGACCAAGGACGCCGGACGCCTCATCTACGATCTGCTGCCGCCGCGCTTCCGCCAGCGCTCGCCGGTACTGTCTTCGGTCGGACGGCTGGATCGCGAAACATCGGGGCTGCTGCTGATGACCGACGACGGTGCGCTGCTGCACCGGATCATCTCGCCGAAGTCGAACCTGCCCAAGGTCTATGAAGCGACACTGGCGCACGACCTCCGGGGCGACGAGGCGGAGGTGTTCGCCAGCGGAAGCCTGCTGCTGGAATCGGAAACGACACCCTTGGCACCGGCGATCCTGGAAGTCCTCGAACCACGGCGTGCCCGCTTGATCCTGACCGAAGGCCGTTATCACCAGGTCCGCCGCATGTTTGCCGCGGTCGGCAATCACGTCCAAACCCTGCATCGCAGCCGCGTTGGCGGCCTCGCGCTGGAGGATCTGCCGTCGGGGCAGTGGCGTGCGCTGGATAGTGCGGATCTCGCAACCCTTTTCACCAACGCCGGATAAGTCCTGTGGGAGCGACGCCGGTCGCGAATCGGGATATCCCCACAAACAATCGCGCTTCTTCCCGATGGCGTGGGCGTGCGCCCATGCGGATGCTGGACGTCCACGGAAGAAGGACGGCCATGGATGGCTATTCGAAGCGGAGACCCGGCGAATTCTCCTGTAGAAGCGACATCAGTCGCGACCCGGAGAATTCAGCAAACCCAGCAAACACCCGCGGACCCAGGATCGTTCCAACGCGGAGGGAAAACACGACGGTCGCAGGCTGGAGGAATGCTTGAGGTCGCATATTCCAGAGGACATCGCGCGCTACGCAAGGACGGATGCTCGCTCGCTGGGCAGATCTATCTCATCACCTTCGCGACAGTCGATCGTGGGCGGATCTTCGAAGATCCCGGTAATGCCGCGATCGTTGCACGGGCGGTGGAGGACCCTCGCCTCTGGTATCGATCCCGGCTGCTGGCCTGGGTATTGATGCCCGACCATTGGCATGGATTGATAGAGCTCGGACCCATGGAAGACATTTCCATTGTTGTGCAGCGCCTGAAAACCAACACGGCCAGGATGCTCCGCCGCCCTGGGCGCGAAAGTGCACCGGTATGGGCGAGGGGGTTCCATGACCGGGCACTGCGTGCGGATGAGAGCGTGAGGATCGCAGCGCGCCATCTGATTGCCAATCCGCTCCGGGCTGGTCTGGTGGAGCGGATAGGCGACTACCCTTACTGGAATGCGGTCTGGTTGTGAGGTGCCGTGGTCGCGACTTATGTCGCTCCTACAAAAGCTTGGATGGGGGTCAATCCGCGAACAGCTTGCGCCAGCCGGCGTGACCGAGGCGATCCAGGGTCTGGAGGTTGCGTTCCACGATCACGTCGGGATCGGGAAACGCCGCCACCGCCCGTTCCACGCTGTCTTCACGCAGCAGATGCAGGGTCGGATAAGGGGAGCGGTTGGTGTAGTGGCTGATGTCGTCGGCAGCGGCGCCGGCGAACTGGTAGTCGGGGTGGAAACTGGCCACCTGCAGGACGCCCTGCAGGTCCAGCGCCTCGACAGCCGCATCGGCGTTGTCGAGGAAATCGTTGTAGTCCAGGAAATCCGTCAGTACATCCGGGTGGACGATCAGGGTGGTGTCGATCTGGCCGGGATCGGTGTCGCGCAGCAGCACCAGTTCCTCGGCCAGCTGCTCCAGCAGGGCTTCCGGGGTGGTGGCGTCGCTGAGGACGAAGCGGACCTGCTCCCTGACGTAGACCGCCTTGGCGAACGGGCAAAGGTTCAGGCCGATGACCGCGCGTTCGATCCAGCGCCGGGTGAGCGCGATCGGATCCGGCGCGGTCGCGTCGGGCGACGGCGGCAGGGGATCAGTCACGGAAATTGTCGAACTGCAGCGGCAGTTCGAGCTCGGTCTTCTTGAGCAGGGCGATGACATCCTGCAGGTCGTCGCGCTTCTTGCCGCTGACGCGCAGCTTGTCGCCGTTGATCTGGGTCTCGACCTTGATCTTGGCGTCCTTGATGGTCGCGGCGATCTTCTTGGCCAGCTTCTGCTCGATGCCCTGCTTGACGGTGACCTTCTGCCTGGCCTGCGCCAGGTTGGTCTCCACGTCGCCGAATTCCAGGCAGCGGGTGTCGATGCCGCGGGCGATCAGGCGCGCGCGCAGGATGTCGGTCATCTGCTTGACCTGGAAATCGCTGGGCGCGGTCTGGGTGATGATGTTCTCGTCCAGCGCGAACTTGGCATCCACGCCCTTGAAGTCGAAACGGCTGGAGAGTTCGCGGTTGGCCTGGTCGACCGCGTTGGTCAGTTCGTGCGGGTTGACTTCGGAAACGACGTCGAAGGAGGGCATGGCGGGCGGAAGCATGGTTCGGGGGGCTTCCATTCTAGTCCATGGACCTTCCGTGCCTTCGCCACGCCATAATGCCGCATGCGCCGACACCCCCATTCCGCCGCCATCGTCCTGATGCTGCTGGCCGTGCTGCTGTTCGCCCTGATGGATGCCGGGCTCAAGCTGCTGTCGGCGAAGTATCCGCCGTTGCAGGTGGCGGCATTGCGCGGGCTGTCTTCGTTGCCGTTCGTGCTGGCCTGGGCGCTGTTGACGGTGCCGGCGGGCAGCCTGCTGCGGATCCACTGGCCCCTGCACCTGCTGCGTGGGGTGCTGGGCGTGGCGATGATGGCGGGCTTCGTCTACGGCCTGCGCGGCATGCCGTTGTCCACGGCCTATGCCATCACCTTCGTGGCGCCGCTGCTGGTGACCGCGATGGCGGGCCCTTTGCTGAAGGAACGGGTCGGCCCCGGGCGCTGGCTGGCGATTGCCATCGGCCTGTTGGGTGTGCTGGTGATCCTGCGCCCCACCGGCGAGGGGATGCTGACCGCCGGGGGCCTGGCCGTGCTGGTCGCGGCGATGTGCTACGCCGCCGGCGCGATCACGGTACGCCTGCTGGCGCAGCGGGACAGCACCCAGGCGATGGTGGTCTGGTTCATGGCGCTGTTGTCGGTGGCCGCGCTGGCGCTGGCCTGGCCGGGCTGGAAGCCGCTGGAGAGCGTGGATGCCTGGATCATCGCCGGTATCGGCGTGGCCGGCTCGCTGGCCCAGATCGCGCTCACCGAGGCGTTCCGGCGCGGCGAAGCTTCCTTGATCGCTCCCCTGGAGTACACCGCGCTGATCTGGGGGGTAGTGCTGGACGTGGCGCTGTGGGGCGTGTTGCCCGACGGCATCACCTGGGTGGGCGCCGGCATCATCGTGGCCAGCGGTTTCTATCTGCTACGCCGCGAACCCGCGCATGCCGAGGTCGAGCATCCCTGAATGCCCCTGCTGTTGCTCCTGCCACTGGGACTGATGGCGCTGCTGGCGCTCTGGGTGATCCTGTTCCCGTGGTCGCTGTGGCAGCGCTATCGCCGCGGCAGGGCCACCCGGCGCGTCTGGCCCTGGCAGGTGCGCCTGAACCTGGGGCTGCTGTGTCTGGCGTTGGGTGTGTTCCTGCTGGTCAGCGTGATCTTCCAGATCTGGTGGCCGCATCAACTGATGCAGGCGGCGCTTGGATTGGCGGTGGGCATCGGATTGGGGGCGTTGGGCGTCGCCACGAGCCGCTTCGAATGGCGGGAGGAGGGGCTGTTCCACACGCCCAATCCCTGGCTGGTGTCGCTGCTGACCTTGCTGGTGGCCGGGCGGATACTGCTGGGACTGTTCCAGATCATCCAGCAGGGCGTGGCATGGTCGCGGGATCAGGTGCCGTCGGGGGATCTGCACGCCGGGCTGACCGGATTGGCGGGCCTGTTGCTGGGATACGCCCTGGCCGGCAGTTGGGGACTGCATCGACGGCTGCGGCGTCTTCGTCGCTGAATCCGAAAAAACGAAAGGCCCCGTGAGGGGCCTTCCGCTGTTCCAGGTGCAGTGCCGGTCGGTGATCGGAGCGCGCTTAGAAACGCGCGCCGATGCCGAAGCCGACGGTCCACGGATTCAGATCCGCCTTCTGGCCGATGCGCTGGCCGTCTGCAGTGATCTCGCTGTCGCCGTGCATGTAGCGGGCGTCCGCGCGGGCGAACCACGACGGGCTGATGTTGAAGTCCACGCCCACGGTGCCGATGGCGCCCTTGGTGTCTTCCAGGCCGAAGTGCTGGCCGGCGCCGTCGGTGATGTTGTAGCCGCCGCTGTAGTTGGCCTGGTAATAGCCCAGACCCACGAACGGACGGATCGGCGCGTCGCTGTTGCGGAAGTGGTACTGCGCGCTCAGGGCGTAGGGCTGCGAGTCGATGTTGCCCAGCTTGCCCTGATCGCCACGCACGCGCTGCTCGAACTTGTCGGCGGCGCCCCACAGCTCGACGGCGATCGCGGGAGTGACGTACCAGCTGGCGCTCAGGGTCGCGGCCGAGCCGCCGTCCAGATCCAGGCTGGAGTTGTCGACCGGCTTGGAATCGACCTTCTGCACGGCGTAACCGCCGACGATGGCGAAGCGCTTGTGATCGGTGCCGGAAGCGGAACCGTCCTGTGCGAACACGGCCGGGGCGAACGCCAGCAGCGAAGCGGCGAGGGTGAGGGTGCGGAACTTGTTCATGGGGGATCTCCTTTTTCTCTTTTTCTGGGCCCGATGCTTTTGGGGCGTGCGCACCGTAACGACCCGCGCATGAATGGAGACACGGCCGCGAAATGAATTTTTTACAACAACGGTGATATCCAGCAGACATTCATTGTTGTTCGTCCGTGCGTGCGGACGATTCATTATTGAATGTGAGATTTCACATTGGCCGCTGGCGTGAATTGCGCTAAGGTCGCCCGCGCGCGAAGGAACGGCAGGGAAACCACGTCATGGCCCGCAGCGACGTCACCACGGTTGAGGACTATCTGGCCGGATTGCCACGGGAGCGATGCGAAGTGGTCGCGATCGTGCGCGATGCGATCAACCGCCAGCTGCCGCCGGGCTACGAGGAGCGGATGAACTGGGGAATGATCAGCTGGGAGGTTCCGTTGTCCCGCTATCCGGAGACCTACAACCGCCAGCCGCTGTCGTTCGTGGCCCTGGCCGCGCAGAAAAACCACTACGCGCTGTACCTGATGTGCGTCTACGCCGATTCGCCCGTGGAGGCGGAATTGCGGCGGGCCTACGCCGATGCCGGCAAAAAGCTGGACCTGGGCAAGAGCTGCCTGCGTTTCAAGCGGCTGGAGGATCTGCTGCTGGATGAGGTGGTCCGGATCGTGGCCGCCACGCCGGTCGAAACCCACATCGCGCGCCACGAAGCCGGGCGCGTGCGAAACTGAGCCGCATGAGTCCGCGCCAGCCCAAGCCTTCCCTCCGCTCCCGCGGCGCCGCCCGTGCCCGGCCCGAACCGGCGCCGCCGACCGTCGGCGAAAGTCCCACCATGGCGGATCTGGCGAAGGTCGCCGGCGTCTCCGCGATCACGGTCTCGCGCGCGTTGCGTGAAAGTCCGCTGGTGAACGCCGAGACCCGGGAGCGCATCCGCGAGATCGCGCGGCAGTACGGCTATTCCTTCAATGTCAGTGCGCGCAACCTGCGCCTGCGCCGCAGCATGACCGTGGCGGTGGTGGTGGAAATGAAGCCGACCCTGGAGCGGCAGATGTCCGGCCCGTATCCGCTGGATCTGCTGGGCGGCATCACCCAGGAGCTGACCACCACCGGCTACAGCGTGTTGTTGACCTCGCTGCAGGGCGGCGCGCTGCCGAACGTGCAGGCCGCCGATGGCGTGATCCTGCTCGGCCAGGGCGCCAACGAGGACGCCATGCACGAGGTGCAGCGCTGGGGCAGGCCGATGGTGGTGTGGGGCGCGGTCAGCCGGCACGAGTCGCAGGTGGTGGTGGGCAGCGACAACCGGCGCGGCGGCGCATTGGCGGCCGAGCGGTTCATCGCGCTGGGCCGCAGCCGCCCTGTGTTCCTGGGCGATCCGGCGCACGGCGAGTTCGCCGAGCGCCTTGAGGGCTTTGCGGGGACCCTGGGCAAGTACGGCATCGTGCCGGTCACGCCCTCGGTCGCCAGTTTCACCGTCAATGCCGGCGCCGAGGCCGTGCACGCGCTGCTGGAGAAGCATCCGCAGATCGACGCGCTGTTCGCGGCCAGCGATCTGCTTGCGATCGGCGCGATCCGCGCGCTGATCGAGCGGGGACGGCGGGTACCCGAGGATGTGTCGGTCATCGGCTACGACGACACCCCGCTGGGCGCAACCTATGTGCCGCCCCTGAGTTCGGTGCACCAGAACTTCGTCGATGCCGGCGTGTTGCTGGCCCGCAAGATCCGCGCGTTGATCGATGGCGAACCCGCGGTTTCCGAAACCCTGTCCACCCATCTGGTGGTCCGCGCCACCTGAGCGCAAAAGTCTGTTGCGGCGCAGCGTATTCCGGTCGGTTCCGGCGTGGGCTCCAGGGCGCCCGGCACACCCAGGGAAACCCGTCTAAACACCTGTCATGAAAAGGAAATCCTGCCGACCGTCGGGGGTGCCGGCGATGGCGAGGTCGCGACCCGGCTGACATTTGTTATCGATAACTTGACATCGATAACAATGGTTCCCTAGCTTGCCTCCCGACCCCTGCGACGCAGGGTGCAAGGGAGCGGGAAACGTGGGTGAGTGGCAAGGCGCGACGCCGGCGGAAAACATCGGCACGACCATCGCGGACGACCCCTGGTGCCTGCGCCAGACGGCGTTCGATCCGCGCCGCCGCGCCCGCGACGAAACCCTGTTCGCGCTCGCCAATGGCGGCCTGGGCGTGCGCGGTGGTTTCGAGGAACAGGACAGCCCCAGCGACGGCAGCTTCCTGGCGGCCGCATTCGAACAGAACACCATCCACTACCACGAGCGCCTGGCCGGTTTCGCGCGCAGCACCGATACCCGCGTGCCGGTCGCCGAGGGCAAGCGCATCCGCATCCAGTTGGGCGAGGAACTGCTCGATCCCGCGCAGGCCGAATGGCTGGCGTTCGAACGCGAACTGGATCTGCGCCACGGACAACTGCGCCGTCGGCTGCGCCTGCGCACTGCGGGCGGACACACGCTGGAAATCCGCGCCGATCGGGTGGTGCCGTTCGCCGAGCACGCCTTGCTGGCGATCCGGTTCCAGGTAATTTCCATCGACTACCGCGGGCCGATCACGCTGGTGTCCTCGATCGAGAGCGGCCGGCAGGCGGTCGCCCAGGGCGATGATCCGCGCATCGGCGCCGGCGGCGGCGAAGGCCTGCTGGCCATCGCCGCCGGCGTGGAAGGCGGAATGGCCTGGATCGCGCAGCGTGCGCCGCATCGGGGCTTCGAACTCAGTTGCGGCCAGCACCATCGTGCCGGCGCAGGACTGGCGGCGCGCACGCCGCAGGCGATGGCGGGCCGGGTCGAGCAGCGCTTCGAGGGTGAGCTGTCGCCCGGCGCGCAGGTCAGCCTGGAAAAATTCGTCGTCTACGTGCATGAGGGTGATCTCGAACAGCGCGTGGCCGCGCTGGTGGACGAACTGGCCGATGCCACCCGACAGGGCTTCGAAGGATTCGCCGGACCGCAGGCGTCCGCGCTGGAAGGCTTCTGGCAGCGTGCCGGCATTTCGGTCACCGGCGATGCCGCGGCGGAACAGGCCCTGCGCTTCAACCTGTTCCACCTGTTGCAGTCGGCCGGCCGCAACGGCGTGGACGGCACCGCCGCCAAGGGCCTGACCGGCGAAGGCTACGAAGGGCATTGCTTCTGGGACACCGAGGCGTTCGTGCTGCCGGTGATGGTGTTCACCGCGCCGGACGTGGCGCGCGCGATGTTGCATTACCGGTTCCGCACCCTGGACGCCGCACGCGCGCATGCCCGCGAAATGAACCATCCGACGGGCGCGCTTTATCCCTGGCGCACCATTGACGGTGGCGAGTGCTCGGCGCATTACCCGAGTGGCTCAGCGGCTTACCACATCAACGCCGCGGTGGCCTACGGCCTGGGCCTGTACCTGGACGCCAGCGACGATCTGGATTTCCTCGTAGAAGCCGGCGCGGAGATGCTGTTCGAGACCGCGCGCATCTGGCCGCAGGTGGGACATTTCAATCCGCGCCGGGGTGGCGCGTTCTGCATCCACGAAGTGACCGGACCGGACGAATACACCACCCTGGTCAACAACAACTTCTACACCAACCGCATGGCCCAGCAGCACCTGCGCCGCGCGGTGGCGGCGTGGCATCGGTTGCGCCAGGAACGGCCCGACGCGCTGGCCGCGCTGGCGCGGCGGCTCGCGCTGGACGAGGCCGAAATCGATCTGTGGTGGCACGCCGCCGAGGCGATGTACCTGCCCTATGACGAGGATCAGGGCGTCTACGCGCAGGACGACGAATTCCTCGACAAGCCGCGCTGGCCATTTCCGCCGATGGCCGGCGAACATCGCCCGCTGCTGCTGGACTACCACCCGCTCACCCTCTATCGCCACCAGATCTGCAAGCAGGCCGATGTGGTGATGGGCCTGGTGCTGGCGGGGCAGGATCTGGACCCGCGCCGCAAGCGCCGCAGCTTCGACTACTACGAGGCGGTGACCACGCACGACTCGACCCTGTCGGCGCCGGTGTTCGGCATTCTCGCCAGCGAAGTGGGCGAGCCGGACAAGGCCTGGCGTTACTTCGACGCCAGCCTGCGCGTGGACCTGGACGATCTGCACCGCAACACCGATCACGGCGTGCACATGGCCGCGCTGGCGGGCAGCTGGCTGGGCCTGACCGAAGGCTTCGCCGGCCTGCGCGTGCAGGATGGCGGATTGTCGTTCGCACCGACCCTGCCCGAAGCGTGGCAGGGCTATGGCTTCAACCTGCGCTGGCGCGATTGCGTGCTGCGGGTCGACGTGGCCGCGGACGGCGTGCGCTACCGGCTGGAGGAAGGTGCGGAACTGGCCATCCGCCACGCGGGCGAGCCGCTGCTGCTGTCGCCCGGAACGGCCGCCGCGCAGCCGCTGTCGCAGCCGCTGGCCGCGGTGCGGGCGACGTTCCCGCGCCAGGCGCGCGCGCTGATCTTCGATCTGGACGGCGTGCTCACCGACACCGCGCACACCCATTACGAGGCCTGGCAGCGGCTGGCCGACGAAATTGGCGTGCCGTTCGACCGCCAGGTCAACGAACGCCTGAAGGGCGTGGACCGGATGGCGTCGCTGGCGATCATCCTGGAACGCGCCTCGCGTGCCTATGCCGAGGACGAGCGTCGCGTGCTGGCCGATCGCAAGAACGGTTACTACGTGCAGGCCATCCAGCAGTTCGGACCGGGTGACCTGTTCGACGGCGTGCTGCGGGTGCTGGACGAAGCACGCGCCGCCGGCCTGAAGATTGGACTGGCCTCGGCCAGCCGCAACGCACCGTTGCTGCTGGACAAGCTGGGCATCGCGGATCGCTTCGACTACATCGCCGACTCCGGGCGCATCCGCCATGCCAAGCCGGATCCGGAAATTTTCCTGGACGTGGCCGCCGCGTTGGGCGTGCCGCCATCGCATTGCATCGGCGTGGAGGACGCGGTGGCCGGAATCGAGGCCATCCACGCCGCCGGCATGGCCGCGGTAGGCATCGGCACGGCCGCCGGCCTGCCGCAGGCCGACGTGGTCCTGCCGGACATCGCCGAATTTCGAGTGAGGGATTTCGTTTCTTCGTGACCGCACGTGGCCGTGAGAAGCCGCGGCGGATTATTCAACCTGTTGAAAAAGTGGAGGGAACACATGCAACAGACCAACCTGATCCGCTACGCCCTGTCCGTAGCGATCGCCGCCGCATTGGCACCATCCGCCGTGCTGGCGCAGGACACCGCGCCCGCGCAGTCCCCCCAACCGCAACAACCACCCGCCGAACAGCAACCGAGCCAGGCGACCACCCTGGACACGGTGGTGGTGTCCGGCACCGCCACCGCCGGTGGCGTGAGGAAGCTGGAGGCCAGTTTCAACATCGTCACCGCCAATGCCGAGCAGATCAAACAGGCCAACCCCAAGAGCACGGCGGATCTGCTGAAGATCTCCCCCGGCATGTGGCCCGAGTCCACCGGTGGCCAGACCGGCGCCAACATCGAGATCGCCGGTTTTCCCGGCGGCGGTGACGCGCCGTATTTCTCCACCCTGCTGATGGGCTCGCCGCTGTACGGCATGCCGACCCTGTCGTTCTTCGAGACGACCTCGATGTTCCGCCTGGACGACACCATCGAGTCGGTGGAAATCCTGCAGGGCGGTCCGTCGGTGGTGTTCGCGGATGGCCAGATGGGCGCCAGCGCCAACTTCTTCCTCAAGACCGGCACCGAGGAGCCTTCCGGCAGCGTCGGCCTGACTTACGGCAACGAGGGGTTGTGGCGGCTGGATGGCTTTTACGGCTTCAAGGTGGCCGAGGGCTGGTACGGCAGCGTGGGCGGCTTCTGGCGCGAATCCGACGGCGTGCGCGATCCGCAGTTCAAGGCCGACAAGGGCGGCCAGCTCACCGCCACCCTGTCGCATGATTTCGACGCGGGCCGGTTGACCCTGTACACCCGCTACCTCAACGACAAGAACCAGTTCATCACCCCGATTCCGCTGATCCAGCGCGGCACCGACAACTTCAGCGCCTATCCCGGCTTCGATCCGCTCAAGGACACCTACTACAGCAAGTACATGCAGCACGTATGGCTGCCGACCTATCCGGGTGGCGGCAAGAACGCGGACCTGGCCGATGGGCGCGGCGCCAAGCTGTTCATGTTCGGCGGCAACTTCGACTATTCCTTCGACAACGGTTGGGCGATCAGCGATCGCTTCCTGTTCAACGAAGGCGACATGGACACCAATGCGCTGTTCTCGGGCAACAATCCGGTGTCGCTGCAGGACATGATTTACAATCCGGCCACCCCAGGCGGGCTCTCCACCGAAACCAATCCCATTCCGGTGGGTTCGGCGACCGCCAACTACATCAACGGTGGCGCGGTGCCGCTCACCCAGAGCGTGATCCAGCAGGGCTGGTGGCACATCCACAAGCACCTGAAGAGCTTCAGCAACGACTTCCGCCTGAGCAAGGAACTGTTCGAGGGCAATACGCTGACGGTGGGCCTGTACGTCAACCACTACACCATGGATGACAAGTGGTCGCTGGGCAACCAGATGCTGATGGCCAACGAGCCCAACGCCCGCCCGATCGTGGTGAGCTACGTCGACGGCGGACAGACCTTCTACCGCACCAACCCGCAGGGCTTCGCCGATTTCAGCGGTTTCCACATCGCCCAGAACGGCAAGGCCACCAACGTGGCGCTGTACCTGTCCGATTCCTGGCGGGTCGGCAAGTGGCTGTTCGATCTGTCCGGCCGCGTCGAGAACCAGGATGCCAAGAGCAATGTCTGCAACCGCAGCCCGGTGAATCCGGGCACCGGCGGCCTGGATGGCGATCCGAACACGATCTACGACAACAACGTCGAGCTGTGCAACGGCACCTTTGCCCGCAACCGCTACGAGAAGACCCATCCGTCGTGGACGGCCGGCGCCAACTATTCGTTCACCAACAACATGTCCATGTATGGCCGCGTCAACACCGGCGGCCACTTCCTGGACTTCGACAACGGCATCCGCGGCACCACCAACGACAACTATCCGCCGATGCAGAAGATCCGCAACTACGAGATCGGCTTCAAGTACCAGTCGCCATTGCTGTACGCCGACATCAGCGCCTACCGGCGTGTGTTCAGCGGTCTGCAGTATCAGCCCACCGATGGCCTGGGCACGCCGGTCGGCAGCCCGCGGATCTATGGATCCGAGTCGCATGGCGTCAACTTCATCGGCGCGCTGACCCCGATCGAGAACCTGCGCCTGCAGCTGGTGGCCAACTACCTGGATGGCGAATACACGGACTACGACGCCTGCCTGCCCTATACCGACATCAACGGCAACGACAACTGCGCGCCGATCGAAGGCCAGCAGCTCCAGCGCCAGCCGAAGTTCCGCGCCATGTTCACCCCGAGCTACCGATTCGAGATGGGGTGGGGCGACATCACGCCGTACGTGACCTACACCTACGTGGGTGATCACACCCAGGATCAGTCGGGCCTGCAGGAACTGGGCTCGTACCACACGCTGGATTTCGGCGTCACCTCCAACGTGGGCGAGAACTGGCAGTTCAACCTGCGCGGCACCAACATGACCAACGAACTGGGCCTGACCGAAAGCAACTCGCGCATCTTCGGTTCGGCGACCACCGCCGGCGGCGTGCTGCTGGCGCGTCCGCTGGAAGGTCGCGAGGTCAACTTCCAGGCCAAGTACAGCTGGTAAGCCATACCGGGGACGCCGCCTGAACCTCCTCTCCCGGGAGGCGTCCCCGGATCCTTCTTCGACGTCGCGGGCCGGACCGACCGCCCCGCGACGGATTCCCTTGCCGCCCAGGCGGTGACACAGTGCAGCGGCCGCCCGGCGGCGTGGCCCGGAGCAAGCAATGAATCGAACCCGCATGGTGCTCGGGTTGATCCTGACCTACATGATTTTCGCGATGCTGCTGAACTCGGTGGGCGCGGTGATCCTGCAGGTCATCCAGGGGTTCGGGGTGAGCAAGGCGTCGGCGAGCACGCTGGAAGCGTTCAAGGATCTGCCGATCGCGGTCGCCTCGTTCCTGGTCGCCTCCACCCTGCCGCGGCTGGGTTACCGGCGCGCGATGATGCTCGGCCTGGCATTGGTGGCGCTGGCCTGCGCCGGCATGCCGCTGCTGGAGTCGTTCTGGGCCACCAAGCTGCTGTTCGTGACGGTCGGCGTGTCGTTCGCGCTGGTGAAGGTCTCGGTGTATTCCAGCATTGGTCTGCTCACCGACAGCGAGCGCGCGCACGCCGGACTGACCAGCACGGTGGAAGGCTGGTTCATGGTCGGCATCCTCGGCAGCGCCTGGCTGTTCGCCGCCTTCATCAATCCCGACGCGCCGGGCGACCCGGTGTGGCTCAACGTCTACTGGGTGATCGCCGGCCTGTGCGTGGCGGTGATCCTGCTGCTGGCCGGATCGTCGATGGACGAGACGCAGGCGCGCGACGGCCATGCGGTGGGCGAGTCCTTCGCCGACATGTTCCGCCTGCTGGCGCGCCTGCTGGTGATCGTGTTCCTGGCCTCGGCCTTCCTGTACGTGCTGATGGAACAGGCCATCAATACCTGGCTGCCGACCTTCAACCGGGAAATCCTGCATCTGCCGACCGCCTTGAGCGTGCAGGCGGCCGGCATCTTCGCCGGTTCGCTGGCGGTGGGGCGATTGGGCGGCGGCGTGCTGCTGCGGCGTTTGCCTTGGTTCTGGCTGCTGGCCACGTGCGTGCTGGCGATGGCGGCGCTGGTGCTGGTGGCGCTGCCGCTGGCGGCCAACGTGCAGCCGCGCGCCGGCGCCAGCTGGTGGGACGCGCCGCTGGCCGCCTATGTCTTCCCGCTGATTGGCCTGTTCATGGCGCCGATCTACCCGACCATCAACTCGGTCGTGCTGAGCGCGCTGCCGAAGGCGCGGCATGCGGCGATGACCGGATTGATCGTGGTGTTCTCCGCCCTGGGCGGCACCACCGGTTCCTTCATCACCGGCCAACTGTTCGCGCATTTCGACGGCTCGCGGGCGTTCTATCTGTTGTTGCTGCCGATGGCGCTGCTGTTGCTGTCGCTGACCCTGCTCCATCGCGCCACGCGCGCGCCTGTCGATACGCTGGCCATGCCGGCGGGAGGCCATTGAACCGATGCAACATGCCGCTGCGCGCAAGACGCTTCTTTCCCGCCTGAAACACGTCGCTCCCCGCCTGTTGCTGGCGGCGCTGCTGGCCGTGCCCGCCATGGCTCCGGCGCTGGCCTACGAGCGCGCCACCACCGCCGCGCCGCTGCAGTTCCGCATCACCGAAGGCCGGATCGAAAACGCCTTTCACCAGGAAGGCGACATCGCCGCGCACCTGCTGCTCAGTTCCGGCAATCGGCCCCGGGTACTGGTGGCGTTTCCGGCCGGCAACAGCGGAGTCGGCGTGTGGTTCGAGGAGACGGTCGCACCCGTGCGATGGACGCTGGACGAGGTGAAGGGCGAACGCCGGCGCGAGGGTGGAAAGCCCTGGAACGGCATCGTGGCCTCGGCGCGCGTCGATGCGCCTCGACTGGTGGTGAAGGACGCCGTGCTCGGCAGCGTGCGGGTGCTGCGCGATTTCCAGTTGGGGCATGCCTATCCCGCCGAGACCGCCGCGCGTCCGGAGGTGTCCTCCGGCGCGGTTCGCTGGAAACGGGATCGCCTCGATGGCGCGCCGGGCTATGCCATCGCGCTGGAGGCTGAGAACGGCCGGTTCACGCGCGAAGGCGGGAAGATCGTGCTTGAGGGCGCGCGCGCCGGAGAGCCGCTGCGGCTGCGCATCCATGCCTCGACCGGGGAAGCGCCGCTGGTGCCGTTCGACGCCCCCAGCCTGCTCAACGAGCGCGCGGCCGCCGATGTCCGCAGCCGCCAGGCCTTGCAGTTCCTCAGCTATCACGAGAAGTTCCTGGCCGGCTCCTGGCGCTTCGACACCTACTTCGGTCGCGACACCCTGATGTCGGTGCGCCTGCTGATGCCGGTGCTTCAACCCGAGGCGGTGGAAGCCGGCATCGGCGCGGTGCTGGCGCGCCTGGCGCCCAATGGCGAGGTCGCGCATGAGGAGGACATCGGCGAATTCGCGGTGCTTCGTCACCGCAAGGAACAAGGCCGGTCCTCGGCCGCGCCCATCTACGACTACACGATGATCGACGACGACTACATGCTGCCGCCGGTGGCGGCGGCATGGCTGCTGGAAGACCCGCGTGGTCGCGAACGCGCGCGGGCTTTCCTGGCGGCGGACGGCGAGGGTGGTCGTCGTGGCGACGCGCTGGTGCGCAACCTGCTGTTCGTGGCGGGCCAGAGCCGGGCGTTCGCCGACGAGCCGGTTTTCCGCAACCTCATCGCGCTCAAGCCGGACAAGCCGGTGGGCCAGTGGCGCGACAGCAACGAAGGCCTGGGTCGCGGCCGTTATCCCTACGACGTCAATGCGGTGTGGATGCCGGCGGCGCTGCGCGCCATCGGTGGCTTTCTCGACAGCGGACTGCTGGACGCCTACGTCACTCCGGAACAACGCGCGCAGCTGAGCGCGGCGGCGGAGCGCGCGGACGGATGGGAACGGCGCGCGGGCGATCTGTTCACCGTCCGCGTGCCGCGCACGCGCGCGGTTTCGCAGGTCCGGACTTATGCGGCGCAGGCAGGGGTTTCCGGCGACGCGGCGCTGGCGACGCTGGCGGACGACGGGATCGCGTTCGCGGCCTTGTCGCTGGACGGGCAGGGGCAACCGATCCCGGTACTGCATTCGGACGAAGGTTTCCGCCTGTTGTTCGGGCAACCGGACGCGCGCTCGCTCGCGCGTGATGTCGGAAACCTGATGCGGCCGTTCCCGGCCGGTCTGATGACCGACGTGGGCTTGCTGGTGGCCAACCCGGCCTACGCCGATCGCGAGGTCTGGCCGCGCCTGGGCAGCGCCGCCTATCACGGCACGGTGGTCTGGGCCTGGCAGCAGGCGGTGCTGGCGGCGGGCCTGCAAAGACAGCTGTCGCGGACCGATCTGCCGGCGGACGTGCGGACGGAATTGAGCGCCGCGCAGGCGCGGCTGTGGCGCGCCATCCGCGCCGCCGACGCGGTGCGCACCTCGGAACTGTGGTCGTGGTCGTACCGGAACGGCCAGTACCGGGTCGAACCCTTCGGCGCGCAGGGCGCGCACGAGGACGAATCCAACGCCGCGCAGCTGTGGAGCACGGTGTTCCTCGCGCTGTCGCCACCGGCGACGGCGGAAACGCCCGCCGCCGCAAACCAGGAGTGAAGCACATGCGCAGGATCCCGTTGGCCACGATTTCCCTGCGGGCGCCGCCGGCGGCGACGCGCCTGCTCGCCGCCGGCCTGTCGATGCTGCCCGTCCTGGCCATGGCGTTCCCGGCCATCGCCCAGGAAAAACCCGCGGCGCCGACCGCCAATACCGTGGTGATGCCGGCCACGCCCTTGCCCTACACCCGCTTCGCCAGTCCGGAGGCGCGCGCGCAGTTCGAGCGGATGCTGGCGGAAACACGCGAGGGCAAGGGGCCGAATCCCGCCGATGTCGCCGACCAGCGCCGCTTCTACCAGCGCTACAACGACGACCGCCTCGCCGAAGCCGAACGCCGCTATCCGACGAAGGTGGAGGCCACGCGGATGGGCGAGGTGCCGGTGCACGTGGTCGATCCGCAGGCCGGCGCGCAGGGTGACAACGCGCGGCGGGTGCTGATCAACCTGCACGGTGGCGCCTTCATGTGGGGCTCGGGCAGCGGCGCGCTGGTGGAAGCTGTGCCGATCGCGGCGGTGTCCGGGATCCGGGTGGTGACGGTGGATTACCGGCTGGCGCCGGAACATCCCTATCCGGCCGCGGTGGACGACGTGGAGGCGGTCTATCGCGCGTTGCTCAAGCAGTACCGGGCCGAGAACA
This sequence comes from Pseudoxanthomonas sp., assembly GCF_051953815.1. Taxonomy (GTDB): domain Bacteria; phylum Pseudomonadota; class Gammaproteobacteria; order Xanthomonadales; family Xanthomonadaceae; genus Pseudoxanthomonas_A. Next base: position 99,803 of record NZ_JBQCIJ010000036.1, read on the forward strand.
TCGGCATCTACGGTTGCTCGGCCGGCGGCATGCTGACCGCCCAGGCCACCGCCCGCATCCTCAGCCGGGGCCTGCCGCGGCCGGGCGCGGTCGGCAATTTCTGTGGCACCGGCCTGTTGTTCGCCGGCGACTCGGCCACCCTGGGCCAATTGGCGGTCGGAGTGCCGCCGCTGCAATCCGACGGCGGCGCCAGCCTGCCCTATCTGCGGACCGCGCGGGCCGACGATCCGGTCGCCTTTCCAGGCCAGTCGCCGGAAATGCTGGCGAAGTTTCCGCCGACCCTGTTCCTGGCCGGAGGCCGGGACTTCGCGGTGAGCGCTCTGAGCACCATGCAGCGTCGCCTGCTGGCCGCCGGGGTGGAGGCCGACTTGGTGCTGTTCGACGGGCTCTGGCACGCGTTCTTCGTGTATCCGGACCTGCCCGAGTCGCAGGAAGCCTATGGCGTGATCGCGCGCTTCTTCGATCGCCACCTGGGTCGCAAGCCGCGCTGAGCGTTCCCGCTTCGCCACCGAATGTCGTGTTCGTGGCGACACCGCCTGTCGTATCGTGTCCGCCCTCCAATCGGGAAGACGGGCATGAAGGCAATCGGGCTGGGACTGGCGGTGTTCATCGGCATGCTGTTGCCGTTGCAGGCGTTGATCAATGCCTCGCTCGGGCGTCAGACCTTCGGGCCGCTGTTCGCCGCGCTGTTGTCGTTCGCCGTCGGTACCGGGGTGTTGGCGCTGTGGTGGCTGGCGACCCGGCCGAGCTTCGACTTCGCCGCGCTGGCGCGGGTGCCCTGGTGGGCCTGGACCGGCGGCGCCATCGGCGCGATCTATGTCGCCGCCGCGACCCTGCTGATTCCGCGCATGGGCGCCGCGCCGCTGATCTGCCTGGTGGTGTTCGGGCAACTGGTCGGTTCGCTGCTGCTGGATCATTTCGGCGTGCTGCACGCGCGCCAGCCCATCGACGGCACCCGCGTGATCGGTGCGCTGCTGGTGATCGCCGGCGCGCTGCTGGTGGTGCGTCCGTGGCAGACGCCGGCGGGATGAGCGCCGCGATGGCGGACACGCGCCTGCAGGGTCTGCCACCGCAGGCGGACGCGGATTGCCGGGTGCTGGTCCTGGGTTCGATGCCGGGCGCGGCCTCGCTGGCGGCGGCGCGCTACTACGCGCATCCGCGCAACCGGTTCTGGCCGCTGATGGCGGTGCTGTGCGGCGTCGATGCCGGGCTCGACTATCCGTTGCGGCTGGCGGCCCTGCGCGCGGCAGGCGTCGGCCTGTGGGACGTCATCGGAACCTGCGAGCGTCGTGGCAGCCTGGACGCGGACATCGTCCGCGGCAGCGAAACCGCCAACCCGCTGGTGGACTGGCTCGCGGGCCGGCCGAGCGTGCGCGCGGTGGCGCTGAACGGCGGCAAGGCGGCGGAGGCGTTCCGGTGCCATGTCGCCCCGACCCTGCCAGTGGCGCTGGCCGAGCGCCTGGTGCTGCATGCGCTGCCTTCCACCAGCCCCGCCAACGCGGCTTTCGGGCTGGAACGCCTCGCCCGGGAGTGGAGCGTGCTGATTCCCCATCTGGATCGTCCCTGACGAAGGTCATGCTCCCGTCCGGCAGGTGCGGGAAGCGGGGCGCGCTGGCATCCTGCCGGCAAACGAGCTCCCGGAGGCCGTCATGATCCGTTCCGTCCCCCGTCTTTCCCTGCTGTGCCTGGCCGTGCTGTCCGGGTTCGCCGCGTCGGCGCACGCCAAGGACGTCCGCTGCGAAATCGAAAGCGACTACGACATGACCGTCAACGAGCGCAGCGTGATCTTCACCCGCGAAAGCGGTGTGCCCAAGGCCATCGTGATGCGCCAGGGTCGCCTGTTCGTGGACGACCGCTGGGTCCAGGTCAACGACGACGATCGCCGGCGCCTGCTCGATTTCGAGCGCGGCGCGCGCACCGCGATGCCGCTGGCGCACGAGATCGGCCGCGATGCCGCCGACATCGCGTTCACCGCGCTCGGCGAAGTCGCCGCCGGCATCAGCAACAACCCCGATCGCACCCGCAAGTCGCTGGACAAGGCGCGCAAGGCCATCGATCAGGGCATCGCGCGTTCGATCAGTGCCAACCGCTTCAACAGCCAGGACCTGGACAAGGGCATCGAACGCGCGGTGGGAGAAGTGATGCCCAGCGTGATCGGCGACATCGTCGGCGGCGCGATCACCGCGGCATTGACCGGCGATGCGGATCGGCTCGATCGCATGGAAGGGCTGGACCAGCAGGTCGAAGCGCGGGTGGCGCCCCGCGCCAAGGCGCTGGAAGCGCGTGCGGAAAAACTGTGCGCGCAGATGCGCGCGATGGAGCGGCTGGACAATGCGCTGGCGTATCGTCTCCCCGGCGGACAGGCGCTGAATCTGCTGGAAGAAAAGCCCGACCAAAGGCATACCACCGGCGACTGACAAGGCGCCCATGCCGTCGCGCGCGCCGCAACAGGCGATTCCAGCGGTCCCCGGCCGAAAATAATTGCCCCCAGAGGTTGGCGCACCGGGCGGGGATGGCCACAATAGGGGTTCCCCTATTGGCAAGTGATCGCTGGAGTTCCCTCATGGCCGAAATCAAGGAAGCGCGTGTTCCCGACATCGGTGGCTACAGTGACGTTCCCGTCATTGAAGTGCTGGTCGCCGTTGGCGATACCGTCGCCAAGGATCAAGGCCTGGTCACTCTGGAGTCCGACAAGGCGACGATGGAAGTGCCGTCGGCCTTCGCCGGCGTGATCAAGGAACTGAAGGTCAAGCTGGGCGACGAACTGGCCGAAGGCTCGGTCGTGGCGCTGATCGAGGTGGCCGAAGGCGCCGCCGCGCCGGCCCCCGCCGCACCGAAGGCCGAGCCGGCCAAGGCCGAACCGGTCAAGACCGCCGAAACCGGCGCCAGGGTCGAGCCGGTGGCCGTGGCCGCCACCCCGGACAAGCTGACCCAGCGCGAGATCGCCCAGGAAGCCGCCGCGCCGGCCGCGCCGCGCGCGCTCGAAGACAAGCCCGGCATCGATCCGGAAGCGGTGCCGCCGCGCACCCCGCCGGTGGAATTCAACGCCGATCGCGTGCTGCCGTCCAAGGTGGCCTACGCCAGCCCGGCCGTGCGCCTGTTCGCGCGCGAGCTCGGCGTCGACCTGGACCAGGTCAAGGGCAGCGAACGCGGTGGGCGCATCAGCAAGGAAGACGTGCAGCGCTACGTCAAGGCCGCCCTGTCCGGCGGCGCGCCCGCCGCGACCGGCGCCGCGCCTGCCGCCGGCGGTGGTGGCGGCCTGAACCTGCTGCCGTGGCCGAAGGTGGATTTCAGCAAGTTCGGCGAAGTCGAAGTCCAGCCGCTGTCGCGCATCAAGAAGATTTCCGGCGCCAACCTGGCGCGCAACTGGGCGATGATTCCGCACGTCACCCAGCACGATCACGCCGACATCACCGATCTGGAAGCGCTGCGCGTGGCGCTGAACAAGGAAAACGAGAAGGCCGGCATCAAGCTGACCATGCTCGCGTTCCTGATGAAGGCCAGCGTCGCCGCGCTGAAGAAGTTCCCGGAGTTCAACGCCTCGCTGGACGCCAGCGGCGAGAACCTCACGCTCAAGAAGTATTTCCACATCGGTTTCGCCGCCGACACGCCGAACGGCCTGGTGGTGCCGGTCATCCGCGACGTCGACAAGAAGGGCGTCAACGAACTGGCCGCCGAAACCAGCGAACTGGCCAAGAAGGCGCGCGACGGCAAGCTCGGCCCGGCCGACATGTCCGGCGGCTGCTTCTCGATTTCCTCGCTCGGCGGCATCGGCGGCACCGCCTTCACCCCGATCGTCAACGCGCCGGAAGTGGCCATCCTCGGCGTGTCCAAATCCTCGATCCAGCCGGTGTGGGACGGCAAGCAGTTCGCCCCGCGCATGCTGCTGCCGCTCTCGCTGAGCTACGACCACCGCGTCATCGACGGTGCCTCCGCCGCGCGCTTCACCGCGTACCTGGCGCAACTGATGGGCGACCTGCGTCGCGTGCTGCTGTAAGCGGGGACTGAAACCATGGCGAACACGATTGAAGTCAAAGTCCCCGACATCGGCGGTTACGACGATGTGCCGGTCATCGAAATCCTGGTTGCCGTCGGCGACACGGTGAAGAAGGACCAGGGCCTGGTCACGCTGGAATCGGACAAGGCCACGATGGAAGTCCCTTCCTCGGCGGCCGGCGTGATCAAGGAACTGAAGGTCAAGCTGGGCGACGCCCTGTCCGAAGGCAGCGTGGTGGCGGTGCTGGAAGTCGAGGGCGCCGCCGCGGCGCCGTCCGCGCCCGCCGCCCCTCCGGCCGCGCCAGCCAAGGCGACCGCGCCCGCCGCTCCGGTTGCGGCGGCCCCGGCGCCTGCCGCGCCGTCCGCTCCCGCACCAGCGGCGGGCGGCACCCTGGAAGCAAAGGTGCCGGACATCGGCGGCTACAACGACGTGCCGGTGATCGAAATCCTGGTCGCGGTCGGCGACACGGTGAAGAAGGACCAGGGCCTGGTCACGCTGGAATCGGACAAGGCCACGATGGAAGTGCCTTCGCCGGCCGCCGGCGTGGTGAAGGAACTGAAGGTCAAGCTGGGTGACACCCTGTCCGAAGGCAGCGTGGTGGCCGTGCTGGAAAGCGGCGACGCCGCGCCGGCCGCCACCGTCGCGCCGGCCAGCAAGCCGCCGGTCACGCCGTCGCATCGCGCGCCGGCCGAACCGGCCGCGCCCAAGCCCGCATTGGGTACCGGCAGGCAAGCTGACATCGAATGCCGGATGGTGGTGATCGGTTCCGGTCCCGGCGGCTACACCGCCGCGTTCCGCGCCGCCGACGTCGGCCTGGACACCGTGCTGGTGGAGCGCTACGAATCGCTGGGCGGCGTCTGCCTCAATGTCGGCTGCATTCCGTCCAAGGCATTGCTGCACGCCGCCGCGCTGATCGATGAAACCGCGCACTCGGCCGACATCGGCATCGAGTTCGCCAAGCCGAAGATCGACCTCGACAAGCTGCGCGACTTCAAGCAGAACCGCGTGGTCGGCCAGTTCACCAAGGGCCTGGCCGGCATGGCCAGGCAGCGCAAGGTGCGCACGGTGCAGGGCGTGGCGAAGTTCGTGTCGCCGCACGAACTGGAAATCACCGGCAGCGACGGCAAGACCCAGCTGCTGCGCTTCGAGAACTGCATCATCGCCGCCGGTTCGCAGGCGGTGAAGCTGCCCAACTTCCCGTGGGACGATCCGCGGGTGATGGATTCCACCGACGCGCTGGCGCTGCAGGAAGTGCCGAAGAAGCTGCTGGTGGTCGGCGGCGGCATCATCGGCCTGGAAATGGCGACGGTGTACCGCGCGCTGGGCAGCGAAGTCACCGTGGTCGAGTTCATGGACCAGCTGATGCCCGGCGCCGACAAGGACCTGGTCAAGCCGCTGGCCGACCGCCTGAAGAAGCAGGGCGTGGCCGTGCACCTGAAGACCAAGGCGGCCAAGGTCGAAGCTTCCAAGAAGGGCATCACGGTCTCGTTCGAGAGCGCCACCGAAGGCCAGAAGCCGGAGCTGGAATCCGGCACCTGGGATCGCGTGCTGGTCGCGGTGGGCCGCTCGCCCAACGGCGGCAAGCTGGACGCCGACAAGGCCGGCGTGACCGTCACCGATCGCGGCTTCATCCCGGTGGATCGGCAGATGCGCACCAACGTGCCGCACATCTTCGCCATCGGCGATCTGGTCGGCCAGCCGATGCTGGCGCACAAGGCCACCCATGAAGGGAAGCTGGCGGCGGAAGTGGCCGCGGGCGAGAAGAAGGAATGGGTCGCGCGGGTGATCCCGTCGGTGGCCTACACCGATCCGGAAATCGCCTGGGTCGGCGTCACCGAGACCGAAGCCAAGGCCAAAGGCCTGAAGATCGGCGTCGGCAAGTTCCCGTGGGTCGCCTCGGCGCGCGCGGTCGGCATCGGTCGTGGCGAAGGTTCCACCAAGCTCATTTTCGATGAGGAAACCCACCGCATCATCGGCGGCGGCATCGTCGGCGTGCACGCCGGCGATCTGATCAGCGAGATCGCACTGGCGATCGAGATGGGGGCCGAAGCCGGCGACATCGGCAGCACCATCCATCCGCACCCGACGTTGAGCGAGACGGTGGCGATGGCGGCCGAAGTCTACGAAGGCACTATCACCGATCTGTACATCCCGAAGAAGAAGTAAGCGCGCCGCTTCGCGGAACCAGAAAACCGCCCGTCCCGGGCGGTTTTCTTTTGGGGCTCATCCGGCAGCGGCAGCGGCACCGACGCAGCCTTGATCAGTGCCGTCGAGCGAAGGCAGGGCGTCGATCCGTCAGGCCGGCACCGCCGCGTTCGCGCGTTCCGCGCGGCGGCGCTCGATCCGCTTCCAGACCTTTTCATGGAAATGGAAGACGACCGTGTTGCAGGCCGGTTCCACCAGCGCCAGCGCGCCGCCGACCAGCCAACTGCCGGTGAACGCCCAGCCCAGCAGGAAGGCCACGGTGAAGTGCAGGGAGGCGAAGGACAGGGTCTTGGTCACGGGCGACCTCACGGCATGAATGAGAGTGATTCTCATTATGGAGACGGCCGCGCCGAAATCCAATGATTCATTCCTGGCCGTTCCATAGGCCTTACCTATGAATTCAGAACGCCAGCGTTACCCCGGCAATCGGTCCCTTGAACCGCTGATCCAGCCCCAGCAAGCCGTCGCTACCGGCGCGCTCGACGTCCAGCTTGAACCAGTCATAGCCGGCGAACAGCCCGAAATGCGGCGTGAAGCGATACTCGACCAGCGCGTTGGCGCGGGTGATGCTGCCATCGTAGTCGCCGAAATCCCCCCAGCCCGCATCCAGGTACTGGCCCTGCAGGTTGAACAGCCACTTCTCGTTGGGCGTGGCGGTCAGCCGCAATCCCACCACCGGCGCGTAGCCGTCGTCGCTGCTGCGGGTTTCATAGCGGTTCTCGCCGGCTTCCGCGTACAGGCGGCCCTCCAGCTTGGCCCACTCGGCGCCAATCTGCAGGCCAAGATTGAATTTGTCCGTATCGACCACCGCGTAGTCGTACATCAGGCTCGCCAACTGGAACTTGGCCTTGCCCTTGGCGAAGCTGCCCGCGGGGATGGTCACGTCGTCATACGAGAGATCCTGGCCCAGCGTGGCCCGGCGGTCCTTGTCGTATTGGAAGTAGTCGAAGATCAGACGATGCCGCTGGCCCAGCCGGAATACACCGTCGATGCGCGGCACGAGTTCCTTGCCGCCGAAATCGAAATCCTGCGAAAACCGCAGATCCTGGCCCTGGAAGCGGGTCCGACCGCTGAGCACGCCGCTGGCGTCGACGTCCATCGCACCCAGCCTGAGAGTGAAGCGGTCCGGTTCCTGTGCCTGCGCGGAGGGCAGGCCGAGCGCGCCGGCGACCAGCAGCAGCGGAAGGGAAGCCCGAAGATTCATGCCCGTGTCTCCTGAACGGTGAACAGGCTTTCCACCCTCGGCGTTCCCCGGTGGACGCGAAGTGAAACCGTGGTTCTCGCGGCGTGAAAATGCGGACGCCGGAAAGGGCGAAGCCCCGGGCCAGGAGCCTCGGGGCTTCTAAAGGTCTGCTCGGAGCATCGGACGAGGAAGTTGGGTCGCAGACCTTGCAAGGAGGACTGACCGGGGTGGTTCGTCAAAGTTCCGCAAAAATTGCGATAAAAATATGAACAGGGGGCGGATCGCCTAGTCCCGGCGGCAGGGACTGGAAACGGTTACCGCCATAATCCGCGGCGCCGGCCATCCACGGACGCATATAGGCAGAACTTTACGACCTTCGGCGGTTGTCCCGCAAAATGCGCCCCTGCTATACTTTTGCGGCTCGGCGAGGCGCTCCCAGGCCTTGTTACCGCCACGAAACCCCGTAGGACCTACCGTGCTGAATTCCGTCGCTGCGGGCCGGCGGCTGGCATTGCGCGCAACGGCTTTCCAGCTGGGTGCGGTGCTGCTGGTCGCGATGGCCTTCCTGCTCTGGGGGAAATCCCAGGCGCTGGCGGCCGCGGTCGGGGGGCTGGCGATGGTGGCGGGGGGATGGTTCGCCGCCCGGCTTGCGTTCGGCGCCGGGGTGACCGGCGCGGGGACCGCGATGATGCGGTTGCTCGCCGGGATGTTGGTCAAGTGGGTCACGGTTGTTGTGGTGCTGCTGCTGGGCATCGGAGTGTGGAAGCTTCCGCCTCTGGCCCTGATAGCCGGCACGCTGACCGGGATGGCGGCACAGGCGCTGGCGATGGCCAGGCTCCGATAAAGAATTCTTATTAGCAGGATCTAGGACACATGGCGGGCGAGGAAACACTGACACCCACCGGTTACATCCAGCACCACCTCCACAACCTGACGTTCCAGGTTCAGGAAGGCGGGTTCTGGGCCATCCATCTGGACACCATCATCACCTCGGTGCTGATGGGCCTGTTGATGGTCTTCATGTTCTGGCTGGCCACCCGCAAGGCGACCTCGGGCGTCCCGGGCAAATGGCAGGCCTTCGTCGAAATCATGCTTGAGTTCGTCGACAAGCAGGCGCGCGACACCTACCACGGCACCAGCAAGCTGGTGACGCCGATCGCGATCACGCTGTTCTTCTGGATCCTGTTGATGAACCTGCTGAAGATGATTCCGGCAGACTTCATCGCCAAGCCCCTCGAACTGATGGGCGTCCACTACTGGAAGCCGGTCCCGACCGCCGACGTCAATGCCACCCTGGGCATGTCGATCAGCGTGTTCTTCCTGATGCTGTTCTTCGCGCTGCGCTCCAAGGGCCCGATCGGCTTCACCAAGGAGTTCCTGACCGCGCCGTTCGGCAAGTGGATGATGCCGTTCAACCTCATCCTCAACATCGTCGAGTGGCTGAGCAAGCCGATCTCGCTGGCCATGCGACTGTTCGGCAACATGTTCGGCGGCGAGATCGTGTTCCTGCTGATCTGGGTGCTCGGCGGCGCCGGCATCGTCGGCGCGCTCGCGGGCGGCGCCTTCGGCCTCGGCTGGATGCTGTTCCACCTGCTGGTCATTCCGCTGCAGGCCTTCATCTTCATGATGCTGTCGATCGTGTACCTGAGCCTGTCGGAAGACAGCCACTGATTTCGCTTCACCCTTTGCAACTTAAACATTCCACCCTTTAGCAATTTAGTTCCGGAGAAAACCATGGAAACCGTTCTGACCACCCTCGCTCAAGTTCAGGCCTCCACCGTCCTCGCCATCGGCATCATGATCGGCCTGGCCGCTCTGGGCGCGGGTCTGGGCCTGGCCATCATGGCCGGCAAGTTCCTGGAATCGGCCGCGCGCCAGCCGGAACTGATCCCGGTCCTGCAGGTCCGCATGTTCATCACCGCCGGCCTGATCGACGCCGCGTTCATCATCAGCGTCGCCGTGGGCCTGCTGTTCGCCTTCGCCAACCCGCTGGCCACCGCGTTCACCGAGCAGCTGGCCAAGCTGGCCGGCGGCTGATCAGCGGTTTCTGAGTGGCGGGCGCCGGACTTCCGCACGCCCGCAACGAAGATAGAAGGGTGGGGGGACCGCGTGTTTCCCGCCCATCACCACTGGCAGAGCTAAACCCATGAACATCGGTCTGACCCTATTTGCCCAGGCGCTGGCGTTTGCCGGTTTGATCTGGATCATCGCGACCAAGATCTGGCCGCCGCTGCTGAACGCGATCGAAGAGCGTCAAAAGAAGATCGCCGAAGGCCTGGCTGCCGCGGATCGCAGCCAGCGCGAACTCGCGGTGGCCGAAGAGAAGGTCAACGAGGCCCTGAAGGAAGCCCGCGTCAAGGCGAACGAAATCATCGATCAGGCGCACGCCCGTGCCAACCAGATCGTCGATGCCGCCAAGAACGAGGCGATTGCCGAAGCCAACCGCCAAAAGGCGCTGGCCGAAGCCGAGATCGAGGCCGCCGCGACCCGCGCCCGCGAGGACCTGCGCAAGCAGGTGTCCACGCTGGCCGTGACCGGTGCCGAGAAGCTGCTGCGCCGCGAAATCGATGCCAACGCCCACAAGGCGCTGCTCGATGAACTGGCCGCAGAGATCTGACGGGACCGCTGAACGATGAGCCAGGCCCTAACCGTCGCCCGTCCTTACGCCCGCGCTGCGTTTGCCGCCGCGCGTGACGAAAGCGCCCTCGCCGCGTGGTCCGACGCGCTCGGCTTTGCCGCGCGCGTCGCCGCCGATCCGCGGGTCGCCACGTTGCTGCCCAATCCGGAACTGCCGCAGGCCCAGGCCGTCGCGCTGCTGGCCCCGGAAGGCGCCAGCGAGTCGTTCGGCCGCTTCCTGTCGCTGCTGGCGGAGGCTCGCCGCCTGCCCCAGCTGCCGGAAGTCGCCGCGCTGTTCGAGGAACTGCGCGCCGAAGCCGAGCATGTCGTCCGCGCCAAGGTCACCTCGGCGGTGGCGTTGCCGGCCGGCGAGCTGGACGCGATCAAGGTCGCGTTGAAGAAGCGCCTGGGTCGCGACGTCGTGGTGGAAACCGCCATCGACGAATCGCTGATCGGCGGCGCGGTGATCGACGCGGGCGACGTGGTCATCGACGGCTCGCTCAAGGGCAAGCTGTCGCGCCTGCAGACGGCGCTCACGCACTGACAAGAAACGCAGGGTGGGCTCCGGCCCACCGAACATGATGGTGGGCCGAGGCCCACCCTACAGGAAACCAAAATGGCTACCACGCTCAACCCCTCTGAAATCAGCGATCTGATCAAGAACCGCATCGAGAAGGTCAAGCTGGCCGCGGAATCGCGCAATGAAGGCACCGTCACCAGCGTGTCCGACGGCATCGTGCGCATCTTCGGCCTGGCGGACGTGATGCAGGGCGAAATGATCGAACTGCCGAACAACACCTTCGCGCTGGCGCTGAACCTGGAACGCGATTCCGTGGGCGCCGTGGTGCTGGGCGACTACGAACACCTGCGCGAAGGCGACGTCGCCAAGACCACCGGCCGCATCCTGGAAGTGCCGGTCGGCCGCGAACTGCTCGGCCGCGTGGTCAACGCGCTGGGCGAGCCGATCGACGGCAAGGGCCCGATCGACGCCAAGCTGACCGCGCCGGTGGAGCGCGTCGCCCCGGGCGTGATCTGGCGCAAGTCGGTCGACCAGCCGGTGCAGACCGGTTACAAGTCGGTCGACGCCATGATCCCGATCGGCCGCGGCCAGCGCGAGCTGATCATCGGCGACCGCCAGACCGGCAAGACCGCGATGGCCATCGACGCCATCATCAACCAGAAGGGCACCGGCATTAAGTGCGTGTACGTGGCGATCGGCCAGAAGGCCTCGTCCGTCGCCAACGTCGTGCGCAAGCTGGAAGAGAACGGCGCGCTGGCGCACACCATCGTCGTCGCCGCCACCGCTTCCGAGTCGGCCGCCATGCAGTACATCAGCGCCTACTCCGGCTGCACGATGGGCGAGTACTTCCTGGATCGCGGCGAAGACGCCCTGATCGTGTACGACGATCTGTCCAAGCAGGCCGTGGCCTACCGTCAGATCTCGCTGCTGCTGAAGCGCCCGCCGGGTCGCGAAGCCTACCCGGGTGACGTGTTCTACCTGCACAGCCGCCTGCTGGAACGCGCCGCGCGCGTGTCCGAGGAGTACGTCGAGAAGTTCACCAACGGCGAAGTGAAGGGCAAGACCGGTTCGCTGACCGCGCTGCCGATCATCGAGACCCAGGCCGGCGACGTGTCCGCGTTCGTGCCGACCAACGTCATCTCGATCACCGACGGCCAGATCTTCCTGGAAACCGACCTGTTCAACGCCGGTATCCGCCCCGCCGTCAACGCCGGCATCTCGGTGTCGCGCGTCGGTGGCGCCGCCCAGACCAAGATCATCAAGAAGCTGTCCGGCGGCATCCGCATCTCGCTGGCGCAGTACCGCGAGCTGGCGGCGTTCGCCCAGTTCGCCTCGGACCTGGACGAAGCCACCCGCAAGCAGCTCGAGCGCGGCCAGCGCGTCACCGAACTGATGAAGCAGAAGCAGTACGCGCCGATGCCCATCGCACTGCAGGCCCTGTCGATCTACGCCGTCAACGAGGGTTACATCGATGACGTGCCGGTCAGCAAGATCCTGGCGTTCGAAGAAGCGCTGCACGCGCACTTCACCAACACCCAGGGCGAGCTGATCGAGACGATCAACAAGACCGGCAACTGGAACGACGACATCGAAGGCGCCTTCAAGAAGGGCATCTCCGAGTTCAAGAAGACCGGAACCTGGTAAGGCGACGGGGGCGGAGGTCCGGGGTTGGGGATTCGCTGTCGCGTTGACCCCATCCCGAACCACGAATCCCGAATCACGAGCGAAGCGAGCGAAAGATGGCAGGCGGACGCGAAATCAAAACCAAGATCAAGAGCGTGCAGAACACCCGCAAGGTGACGCGCGCGCTCGAGATGGTCTCGGCTTCCAAGATCCGGAAGGCGCAGGACCGCATGAAGACCTCGCGCCCGTACGCGCGTGCGATGAAGCAGGTCATCGGCCATCTGGCCCAGGCCAACACCGACTACAAGCATCCCTTCATGGTCGAGCGGCCGGAAGTGAAGCGGGTCGGCTACATCGTCATCTCGTCCGATCGCGGCCTGGCCGGCGGCCTCAACAACAACCTGTTCCGCAAGATGCTGGGCGAAGTGCGCGGCTGGCAGGACAAGGGCGCCGAGGTCGACGTGGTCACCATCGGCCAGAAGGCCTCGGTGTTCTTCCGTCGCGTCAAGGTCAACCTGGTGGGCAGCGTTTCCCATCTGGGCGACAGCCCCAAGCTGGATCAGCTGATCGGCGTGATCAAGGTGATGCTGGACGCCTACACCGAAGGCAGGCTGGATCGCGTGTTCGTGGTGTACAACGGTTTCGTCAACACCATGACCCAGCGCGCCTCGTTCGACCAGCTGCTGCCGCTGCCGGCCTCGGAAACGCAGGTGGCCCACCACGACTGGGATTACATCTACGAACCCGACGCCGCGACGGTGCTGGACCACGTGATCACCCGCTACATCGAGGCGCTGGTGTACCAGTCCGTACTGGAGAACCTGGCGTCCGAACACGCGGCGCGCATGGTGGCCATGAAGGCCGCCAGCGACAACGCGACCAAGCTGATCGGCACCCTGAACCTGGTCTACAACAAGGCCCGCCAGGCGGCGATCACCCAGGAAATTTCCGAAATCGTCGGCGGCGCGGCGGCAGTCTGACGCGCGTAGCCACAAGAATTCATCTAGAGGAATGCAGCAATGAGTCAGGGCAAGATCGTTCAGATCATCGGTGCGGTGGTTGACGTCGAATTCCCGCGCAGTGAAGTGCCGAAGGTGTACGACGCGCTGAAGGTCGAAAACACCGCCATCACGCTGGAAGTCCAGCAGCAGCTCGGCGACGGCGTCGTGCGCACCATCGCCCTCGGTTCCACCGACGGCCTGAAGCGCAACCTGGTCGCCGTCAACACCGGTCGTGCCATCTCGGTGCCGGTGGGCAACGGCACCCTCGGCCGCATCATGGACGTGCTGGGCACGCCCATCGACGAAGCCGGCCCGGTGCAGGCCAGCGACCACTGGGAAATCCACCGTGCGGCCCCGTCGTACGAAGACCAGTCCTCGGCCAACGACCTGCTGGAAACCGGCATCAAGGTCATCGACCTGATGTGCCCGTTCGCCAAGGGCGGCAAGGTCGGCCTGTTCGGCGGCGCCGGCGTCGGCAAGACCGTCAACATGATGGAGCTGATCAACAACATCGCCAAGGCGCACAGCGGTCTGTCCGTGTTCGCCGGCGTGGGCGAGCGTACCCGCGAGGGCAACGACTTCTACCACGAGATGAAGGACTCCAACGTCCTCGACAAGGTGGCGATGGTGTACGGCCAGATGAACGAGCCGCCGGGCAACCGCCTGCGCGTCGCCCTGACCGGCCTGACCATGGCCGAGTACTTCCGCGACGAGAAGGACGCTTCGGGCAAGGGCAAGGACGTGCTGCTGTTCGTCGACAACATCTACCGCTACACCCTGGCCGGTACCGAAGTGTCGGCACTGCTGGGCCGCATGCCGTCGGCGGTGGGTTACCAGCCGACCCTGGCCGAGGAAATGGGCGTCCTGCAGGAACGCATCACCTCGACCAAGACCGGTTCGATCACCTCGATCCAGGCCGTGTACGTGCCCGCGGACGACCTGACCGACCCGTCGCCGGCGACCACCTTCGCCCACCTCGACGCCACCGTCGTGCTGTCGCGCAACATCGCCTCGCTGGGTATCTACCCGGCCGTGGACCCGCTGGACTCCACCAGCCGCCAGCTCGACCCGAACGTGATCGGCCACGAGCACTACGACACCGCCCGCCGCGTCCAGGCCACCTTGCAGAAGTACAAGGAACTGAAGGACATCATCGCGATCCTGGGCATGGACGAACTGTCCGAAGAGGACAAGCAGGCCGTGTCGCGCGCGCGCAAGATCGAGCGCTTCTTCAGCCAGCCGTTCCACGTGGCCGAAGTGTTCACCGGTTCGCCGGGCAAGTACGTCGCGCTGAAGGACACCATCCGCGGCTTCAAGGCGATCGTCGACGGTGAGTACGACCACCTGCCGGAGCAGGCGTTCTACATGGTCGGCAGCATCGAGGAAGCGGTCGAGAAGGCCAAGAAGATGGGCGCGTAAGCGTCCTCTTCCGGGAATCGAGAATAGGGAATCGAGAATCGCAGAGGCGTAGCGCGCGGAACGAGAAGCAGAAGGGAGAGCTGATGGCTGTCCATTCCCGATTCCCGATTCCCCGTTCCCGCCTCGCGACAGCGAGGAATCATGAGCACCATCCGTTGCGACATCGTCAGCGCCGAGCAGGAAATCTTCCACGGTGAAGCCACCCTGGTCGTCGCCACCGGCGAACTCGGCGAACTGGGCATCGCGCCCAAGCACGCGCCGCTGATCACCCGCCTGAAGCCGGGCAAGGTGGTGGTGACGCTGCCGAACGGCGAGCACCTGGATTTCGCCATTTCCGGCGGCATCCTGGAAGTGCAGCCGCAGGTCGTCACCGTGCTGGCCGACACCGCGATCCGCGCCCAGGACATCGACGAAGCCTCGGTCCGCAAGGTCAAGGAAGAAGCCGAGCGCGTCCTGGCCAACAAGGACCCGAAGATGAGCGCCGAGGAAGCCCAGGCCCAACTGGCCATGAGCATCGCCCAGCTCAGCGCGCTGGAACGCCTGCGCAAGAACCTGAAGCACTGAGCGCGGCGGGAGCACACTCCCGTCCGTCATCTGAAAAACGCCGGCCTAGCCGGCGTTTTTCTTTTCCGCAGCGGCGCCTTCGTGCTCATGCAACGACTGGCGATCGCCGAGCAACGCATGCATGGGCTGCCGGGGCTCGGCGGCGACATCGAAATTCAGCCACGACAGCAGCATCTGCACGCCGACGATGATCGGCAGCGCCGCCAGCATCACGGTGCCGGCGGTGGCGGGGACGCCGCTCTCGCTGGAGGCGATCCACTGCCAGACGCCAAAGGCACCACCCGCCAGCAACAGCAATGCCCCCAGCCCCAGCTCCACGCTGGCGACCGAGAAGCCGCGCAACAAGTAGCTGTAGCCGATTCTGCGGATCGTGTTGTGCAGGTGCCCGCGCAGGAACGGACCTACCATCCGCTGGGGTCGCAGGCTGCTCGGCTCGCCTTCATAGCATGCCTGCATGGGCACATCGACCACGACGGCGCGGATCTGGTTGAGGTGGTAGAGCAGATCCGACTCGAAGAAATAACGACGGGCGATGCGATCCAGTTCCAGTTCCGCCAACAGCTCGCGCCGGATCGCGGTGAAGCCGTTGGTGGGATCGGTGATCTGCCAATAGCCGCTGGAGAGCTTGCTCATGAAGGACAGCAGGGCGTTGCCGATGAGGCGCAGCCCCGGCATGCCCCGGGTGAAGGCGATGCGGTGGAAGCGGTTGCCCTTCGCATAGTCGGCCTGCCCGGCCAGCAGGGGACCGGCGATGCGCCGGATCAGTCGTGGATCCATCTGGCCATCTCCATCCAGTTTTATCACCGCGTCGGCGCCGCTGGTGAGGGCATGTCGATAGCCGGTGAGCGTCGCGCCACCCACGCCCTGGTTGTGCGCGTGGGTGATGACTTCGACCCTCGGATCCGTGCATTGCTCGCGTACCCAGGCGCCAGTCTGCTCCGGACAGGCATCGTCCACCACGTAGATCCAGCCAACCTCCGGACCGATGCCCGCGATCACCTGCAGGATCTGGGCGCGGACACGGTAGCTCGGGATGACGACGGCGATGCGGTGGTCAGGAATCATGGCTCAACGATAGATCCAATGGCGCGATACGAAGAAACTGACGACGGCCAGTGCAGCCTCCACCAGTGGCTTCACCAGCCAGGCGACCTCCAGGCTGGCGGCCCGGCCTACCTGTCCGACCGCCCAGGTGCTGATGCAAGTGAGCGCGACCCAGACAATCAGGAATCGCAGCAGCTGTTGCCGTCCCAGCGGACGTTCCGCGGAGAACGTGATCGTGCCGTTCAACCAGAAGCCGAACAAGGCGCCGGCGATCCGGCCACAGACATTCGCGATTTCCAATGACAGGCCCGCGCGGCTCAGTCCGACCGTGACCAGCCAGTCCAGGATCCACTGCAGGAATCCCATCACCAGAAACAGCCGGCTTTGCCGGGCCAGGGTCACGGCGCGGTCTCCGATGGAAGGATCCACCATTCCGTTTCCTCGACGACCATCTGTTGCCTGGCGCCAGAGGCCAACAGCGCCTTGCGCTGCGCGGCAGTGGTGGTCTTGCTGCGGGCGATCACGTCGCTGATGTTCTCGCGCCGCAGGAATGCAACCCAGCCTTGGCCGCTCGGATCCTGCTCGGCCACGGCTGCGGCGGTCGACAATAGAGGCGAATACCAGCTCACGGTGCGTCCACGGGTACCGAACTCGGCGAAGAACGCCTGCGAAGCATCGAGCACCAGTACGTTGCCGGCCGGACCACCCCGCTGGCGGATCTGATCCGCAAGCAGGCGCTCGGGCGCGTACTTCGCCAGCAATGGCGCATCCCGACCAGCCGCCTTGACGGTCTGCTTGATCGCACCATAGCGCAGGGTCCAGTGCCCATTGGCCTGGAACGCCAGATGCAGTACGCACAACCCGATCGCCAGCCGGCGCGCATCGCGGGCGTTGACCGTAAAAGCGGTCGTCACCAGCACGGCCGACAGCACCGCCAGACCGGGATAGGCGTAGCGGAGATACTGAAGCGGGATCAGCGGGAGCAGGAGTACGGTGGTGGCGGCGAGCGCGGCGGCGCGGGTGTTCCGGTGCAGCAGCGAAAGCAGCCACGGCCCCGCCAGGGCGATCAGCAGGAATCCGCCGCCGCCGTCATAGGCTTCGACGTAGCGATCCGTATCGAAGCTCATGTCCCAGAACAGACCCGGCCCGAATCCGGTCTGCCAGCGCGCGTCGAAAAAATTCGTGGAAGCGAAGTAGGGTGACTTGAACCAGGCATTGAACAGCGGCAGCACCGGATTGCCCGCCAGCACCTCGCCATACAGATAGCTCGAGCCGGCGACCGCCAGCCCTGAGACCATGACCAGCAGGATCCGCGGCACGGACGGCCAAGGATGACGAAACAACGCCCACAGCAACGGAATGGCGGCCATCGCGCCCGAGGTTGTCTTGATGGCCATCAGGCCGCCCGCCAGCACTGCCAGCGCCAGCCAGAACCGGAAACCGCCGTCACGCGGCCCCGCGACCAGCGCGAACAGCCAGACCAGGGTCGCGGCGGTGGGCAACTCGGTCTGCATGCCACCCACCAATGCGGTGGTCAGTGGCAGGCTGAGGGCGACGGCCATGGCAAGCCAGCGTGCGGCGGTGGAAGCGCCGAGACGGTCACTGAGGTGCCACAGTCCACTCGCGAGCACCAGCACCCAGAACGCATTGACCGGTCCTCGCGCTTCGGCACCGGCCATCAATTGCGGCAAGGCATGCACCACGTCGGACAGCCAGGGCGCCAGCGCCCACACCTGATACTGCGGCGCGGGCGCATAGAAGCCCTGCTCCTGCAATTGCCATGGCAATCGCAGGTGATAGGCCAGATCGTCGTACTGGAGCGTCGGCAGCCAGCAACCGGCGGCCGCCAGGCCGATGACGATGACGCAGAACGTGGCGAGGCCAGGCGAGGCGGCCACCACTTGGTTCCAGCCGATCCAGGTGGCCCGCAATGTCCGCAGGCCCGCGCGCCAGCGCCATGCCACCAGGCCCGCGCACAGCAGTAGATAGACCCAACCGCGATGCACCGGCAGCGGCAGCACCCAGCCCAGTACGCCCGCCAGCAACAGCACGCCCAACAACGCCTGCAACGCGGCGGGGCCTTGGGCGAGCAACAAGCCGCCCAGTGCGAGCGCCGTCAGCACCAGCAACGCGGTGGCCAGCACCGGCAGCGGGCCGGCGAACACGAGCAGCAGCAGCAGCCAGAACACCACCACGCCGGTGGCCTGCGGCAGGCGCGAGATACGTGCTGTCATCCAGGAGAAACCCCAGGCGACCAGGCCGAGTATCAGCAGATCATCCAGGCGACCGGAGGGCCATTGTTCCCACAGGCGATACCGCGCCAGGCCGATGACCACGGCCGCGGGACCCAACCAGATCAGGGCGCGCTCCACCCGTTGGACAACAGCTTGCATACATCCCTATACAGAACAAGGCGAGAGTTCGCCTATGCTATCAGTCCGCCCCGAAAATCCCGGCGGATTGCAAGGAGAGTCAGATGAGCCACCCCCTGCACGTCATCATCCTCGCCGCCGGCGAAGGCAAGCGCATGAAGTCGGCGCTGCCCAAGGTGCTGCAACCGATCGCCGGGCGACCGATGCTGGCGCATGTCATAGAGGCGGCGCGGACGCTGGCGCCGGCCGGCATCCACGTGGTGTACGGGCATGGCGGGGACCAGGTGCAGGCGGCCTTCGCCGACCAGGCGGATCTGCAATGGGCGCACCAGGCCCAGCAGCTCGGAACCGGACACGCGGTGGCCCAGGCGATGCCGCAGGTGCCCGACGCGGCGAGCGTGCTGGTGCTGTACGGCGATGTGCCGCTGACCCGCCCGGAAACCCTGCAGCGCCTGCTGGCGGCGTCGGGCCGGGTGGCCGTGCTGGTGGCCGAGCCGGAAGATCCCAGCGGCTACGGCCGCGTGCTGCGCGACGCCGAGGGCCGGGTCGCCGCCATCGTCGAACACAAGGATGCCAGCGACGAACAGCGTCGCATCCGCACCATCAATACCGGCATCATCGCCGCCGAATCGACCGCGCTGCGCCGCTGGTTGTCGGCGCTGTCCAACCACAACGCCCAGGGCGAGTACTACCTGACCGACATCTTCGCGTCGGCGGCGGGGGAATTCAGTCCGGCGGAAATGGTGCTGGTGGCCGATCCCATCGAGGCCGAAGGCGCCAATGATCCCTGGCAGCTCTCGCAGCTGGAGCGTGCCTACCAGCTGCGCGCGGCGCGCGCGCTGTGCACGCAGGGCGCCCGCGTGCTGGATCCGTCGCGCTTCGATCTGCGCGGCACCGTGAAGGTGGGGCGTGACGTCGAAATCGACGTGGACGTGATCCTGGAAGGCGAGGTCGAATTGGGCGACGGTGTGCGCATCGGCCCGTTCACCCGGCTCAAGGATGTCAAGCTGGGTGCCGGCACGCTGGTGCGCGCGCATTGCGATCTGGATGGCGTGATCTGCGGCGACGCCGCCCAGATCGGGCCCTATGCGCGCCTGCGCCCGGGGACCGTGCTGGCCGACGGCGTGCATGTCGGCAACTTCGTCGAGACCAAGAAGATCACCCTGGGCCTGGGCAGCAAGGCCAACCATCTGACCTACCTGGGCGATGCCGTGATCGGCGCCGGGGTCAACATCGGCGCCGGCACCATCACCTGCAACTACGATGGCGTCAACAAGTTCACCACCACCATCGAGGATGGCGTGTTCGTCGGCTCCAACTCGTCGCTGGTGGCGCCGGTGACCCTGGGCCGCAACGCCACCATCGGCGCCGGATCGGTGATCACCAAGCACGCGCCCGCCGATCAGCTCACCATCGCCCGCGGCCGCCAGATGAGCGTCGAAGGCTGGCAGCGTCCGAAGAAGAAGTCCTGAGGCGGGACGGAGCAGGGATCCCTGTCGGAGCGACGCGCGCTCAGATGGCCGGATTGTCCGGCAGCTGGATCGCCACGCACAGGCCGCCGCCTTCGCGATTATGCAGGGACAGGCGGCCGCCATGGGCCTCGACGATCTCGCGGGTCAGCGCCAGGCCCAGGCCGGTGCCGTTGCGCTTGGTGGAGTAGAACGGCACCAGCGCGTTCTGCAGCACCGCGTCGTTCATGCCGCTGCCGCGATCCATCACTTCCAGGCGGATCCAGTCGGGCAGGCGGGTGACCTTCATCGCCACGCCTTCCATGGCGGAACCGGATTCGTGCGCGTTCTTCAGCAGGTTCAGCAGCGCCTGCTCCAGCTGCGCCGGATCGATGCGGCTGCTGAGGTCATCGTCCGGCATCTCCAGCTGGAACGTGATCTGCCGGCGCAGGCCTTCCAGCCAGGTATTCCAGTGGATGGTCTGCAACTGCGGCTGCGGCAGCTTGGCGAAACGCGCGTAGCCGCGAATGAAGCCTTCCAGATGGCGGGCGCGCTCCTCGATGGTGGAGAAGATCTCCTCCAGCCGATCATGGCGCCCGCGCCGGGTCAGCTCGTTGCCCGAGTGCGCCAGCGAGGCGATGGGGGCGAGCGAATTGTTGAGCTCGTGGCTGATCACGCGGATGACCTTCTTCCAGGTCATCACTTCCTGCCGGCGCAGTTCGCTGGTCAGCAGGCGCAGCAGCAGCAGTTCGTGGCGGCGGCCATTCAGGCGGAAGTGGCGGCGCGCCAAGTGATAGACCTGCTCTTCTTCCTCATTGTCTTCCTGGGCCACCGCGAACAGGCTGTCACCGCCCCGTGCGAGCGCCTCGCGCATTTCCAGCGGGGCGTTTTCCAGCAGCATGTCGAAGTTCTGTCCTTCCAGCTTCCAGCCACCGTGCAGCAGCTTGCGCGCGGCGACATTGGCGAACACCACCCGGCGCACGCCGTCGCCACCGGAGGCCAGCAACAGCATGGCCACCGGCGTGTTCTGAACCATGGTGTCGAGCAGCAGCTCGCGCTGGACCAGGCTCTGGCGCTGTTCGCGCAGCACGTCGCCCAGCTCGCCGTGCGAGGCCACCAGCGCGCCCAGTTCGTCCGGGCTGTCCCAATGGATGCCGAAGTTGTATTCGCCATCGCGGTAGCTGTTCACGCTGCCGGACAACGCGCGGAACAACGAGTTCATCGGCGCCAGCGCACGCCGCACCGCCAGCATCACCAGCGGCAGCGCGATGAGCGCCGACAGCAGGAACGCCAGCCGCTCGTCGCTCAGCCAGCGATGCAGCAGCAGCGGCAGGCCGATGGCCACCGCCATCGAAGGCAGCAGCCATAGCAGCAGGCGACCGGCGAGCGAGCGGCGGATCATTCGCGTGGAATACCGTAGCGATCCATGCGGCGATACAGCGCCTGCCGGCTCAGGCCCAGCTCGGCCGCCGCCTGCGCGATCACGCCACCGGCCCGGCTCAGCGCGCTTTCCAGCGCCGCCTTGTCCGGCTCGTCCACCGGCGCGCTGCGTACCGGCGCGGCGCGCGGCAGATTGAGATCGTCGGCTTCGATGCGCGGTCCCTGCGCCAGCAGGCCGGCGCGCTGCATCACGTTGCGCAGTTCGCGCACGTTACCCGGCCAGCCGTGCCGCGCCAGCGCGGCGCGCGCCGATTCGGCGATGGGCTTGTCGGCGGGGCGGAAGTGTTCGGCCAGCGGCAGGATGTCGCCCGGGCGCTCGGCCAGCGGCGGCAGGCTCAGTTCGATCGCGTTGAGCCGGTAGTACAGATCCTCGCGGAAACTGCCTTCGCGGATCATGCCGGGCAGATCCGCGTTGGTCGCGCTGATCACCCGCACGGTGACCCGCCGTTCGCGGTTGGAGCCCAGGCGTTCGAAGCGGCCGGTTTCCAGCACGCGCAGCAGCTTCATCTGTCCCGCCAATGGCAGGTTGCCGATTTCATCGAGGAACAGGGTGCCGCCATCGGCCGCCTCGAACTTGCCCTCGCGCGCCTTGTTGGCGCCGGTGTAGGCGCCGGCCTCGGCGCCGAACAGTTCGGCCTCGATCAGCTCGGAAGGCAAGGCGCCGCAGTTGAGGGTCACGAACGGGCCGGACTTCACGCTGGAGTTGGCCTGGATGATCTCGGCGATCTTTTCCTTGCCGCTGCCGTTGGGACCGGTGATCAGCACCGGCAGATCCGAGCGCGCCACCTGGCAGGCCAGCGCGATCATGCGTTCGCTGGCCGGATCCTCGAATACGAATCCGCGCAGGTCGTAGCGGGAAGCCAGTTGTTCGCGGCTGCGGCGCTCGCGGCTGCGGCGGCGATCCAGTTCGCTGCGCGCTTCCGACAGTTCGATCAGGTTGTTGACGGTCGCCAGCAGCTTGCGGTCGTCCCACGGCTTGGCGATGTAGTCCACCGCGCCGGCCTTGATCAGGTTCACCGCCGCTTCCAGATGGGTCCACGCGGTCAGCAGGATCACCGGCAGGTCCGGGTGCTGCGCGCGGATTTCGGCGAACAATGCTTCGCCTTCCGCGCCCGAGGTGGTGTCGGCGGAGAAGTTCATGTCCTGGATCACCAGGTCCACCGGCTCCTGCCGCAGGGTGGCCAGGCCGGCCTCCGGCGACTCGGCGTGCAGGGTGGTGATGTCGTGCAGGGAAAACAGGACTTCCAGCGCGGTGCTGACGGCGCGGTTGTCGTCGATGACGAGGATGGTGGGCATGCCTATAGCCTAACCCAGGGTCTGCGCGTCACGCGCTCCGGTGCGACCCCGGCCGCGCGGCGCGCCGGCCAGGTGGCGGCCAACTGCGATGCCGCCAGAATCAGCAACGCGGCGCCGAGCAGCCACCATGGCGAGGCGGGTTCCGCGGTCCATGGCGCAGGCAGGCGATGGAACAGGCCGCGCGCGGCGAGGGTGCCCAGGCCGATGCCCGTCAGGGTGATGAGGAAATGTTCCCAGCGCACCGCCAACCGGATCTGCCGCGTAGTGGCGCCGACCGCGCGATGCAGGCTGATTCGCAACGCGCTCTGCTGCACCCACAGGTGGCCGGCCACCCCCAGGCTCAACAGGGTCAGCAGCCACCATCCGGTGGCACAGGCCAGTGTCGTCCACCGCCAGCGGTTTTCCGCATGCAGGGTCTGCAGGCGCATCTCATCCACGCGCAACGGCATGGCCACGGGGCGCTCGGGATGGCGCGCGACCAGCAACGCATGGACCCGACGCGCCACCGCGTCGCGTTGTCGCGGATCGGTGCGGATCAACAGGTAGGCCCAGGAAGCGTCGTCGGGCCGCAGCGGCAGCAGCATCGCCGCGCCGGGCGAGGCGTTGCCGAGGCTGCCCAGCGGAAGCGGCAGCCGTTCGACGACGCCGACGACGCGTATCGGGCGCGGCAGGCCCATGATCGGTCGTCCCACCGCGGATTGATCGGGATACAGCCGTTCGGCAAGCGCCTGCGTGATCAGGGCCGGCAGTTCGGTGTCGTTGCGGGCGCGGGGATCCATGATTTCCTCTTCCGTCGCGCTCAGGCCACGTCCGGCGCCCAGGCGCAGGCCCAGTGCGTCCGCCAGGGCCGGACCGCCCATGTATACGCTGGCGATGTGTTCCCGCCCGACCGGAAGG
This sequence comes from Pseudoxanthomonas sp., assembly GCF_051953815.1. GTDB lineage: Bacteria > Pseudomonadota > Gammaproteobacteria > Xanthomonadales > Xanthomonadaceae > Pseudoxanthomonas_A. The sequence goes on from NZ_JBQCIJ010000036.1 coordinate 123,428, forward strand.
CGGGCGCCCACGGAGCCATTCCACGAATTGCGATCGTAGGGCACCTGGTTGGTGAGGGCGGCGGCCTGTACGCCCGGCAGATGCCGCAGGGCACGGATCAAGGCCGGCACGTCGACGGGGTCGCCCGCGCGCCCCATCGGAGGAACCACCAGCAACGCGGCTTCATCGAGACCGCTGGGGGCCTCCAATGCCCGCCGCCAGTTCGCCTGTGCCTGCCAGGCGAGATACAGGAGCAGGAAACCGATCGCGACTTCCAGCACCAGCAGCGCGGCCAGGCCGCGATGCCGGCACAGCAGCAGGAGCGGGAGTCGGCACAGGGAACGGAAGTTCATGGTTCACCCGGCGGAAGAAGACTCCCCGCCGGAAGGCGGGGAGTCGAGGGGGAAGTGAATCAGGCGCTGCGGGTCGCCACCGCCGGCGGCACTGATGCCGCGCGCAGGGCGGGGCCGAGCACCGATATCTGGCCCAGCAGCCACAGCAGCACCGCGCCCACCGGCAGGTAATACAGCGGCAGTCGCGCCAGTTCGTACTTGCCCATCAGCATCTGGTTGATGCCGTACGCCAGCGCCATGCCGATGACGATGCCCAGCGAGGCGAGCAGGAAGTTCTCGGTCTGGAAGTAGCGCAGGATCTGACTGCGGGTCGCGCCCAGCGCCCGGCGCACGCCGATCTGCTTGGAGCGCTGCTGCACCCAGAAGCTGGCCAGGCCGACGATGCCCAGCGCGGTCACGATCAGCAGGGCCACGCACACCGCCACCAGCAGCCACGCCATCGAGCGATCCTGGCGGTAGAAGTTCTGGCGCATTTCCTCCAGGGTTTCCTTCTCCAGGACGATGCGGTTGGGGCTGTTCTTCAGCAGCACGTCCTCGGCGGCCTTCAGCACTTCGGCGCGGCGGCCGGGTTCGGTGCGCAGCAGGTAGTGGCCGCCGATGTTGTAGTGCACCCGGATCGGGAAGATCATCGAGTACTCGTACGCGGTCGGGCCACCCTGGTCGCTGGGACGGACCAGATGGTCGACGATGCCGACGATCTTGATCGGCTCGTTGCCCCAGCTGTAGAACGTCTTGCCCAGCGCATCCTGGTCCGGGTACAGCGCCTGGGCCATGCTGCGGGTGATGATCGCCACCGGAATGCTGGCCGGGGTGTCGGGCTTGTTGATGGCCTCCCACTCCTGATATTCATCGCTGCTGAAATTGCGACCGGCAATCAGGTTCAGGCCCAGCGTGTCGATGAACTGGTCATCGGCCATGTACACCGTGGCATTGAGGTTCTGGTGGGTCTGATCCTGCTGCAGGCGAACGCCGCTGTTCCAGGAACTGTTGTTGAACGCGACCTGGTTGGTCGCCGAGGCGAACTTGACGCCGGGAATCGAGCGCAGTGAAGCCAGATCGGCCTTGGTCAGCGCTTCGGCGTTGTCGTCGCGGCCGATGCCGGCCAGCTGCACGCGCACGACTTCGTTCTCGGCCAGGCCGCTGACGCGGTCCATGCGTTCGATACGTCCGTTGATCAGGAACAGGGCGTTGCAGATGATCGCGCAGCTGAGCGCGATCTCGATGACGATCAGCGCGGCGGCGGTCTTGTGCCGGCGCAGTGCCGAGAAAATGGGGCGGATGTCCATGAGGTGTGCTCCGGGAAGTTGCCGGACCGGCCGAGGGATACGCGGGAGAGAGAGCTACCGCGACTCCATCGACCGGCACGGCCGCAGGATCATTGGGATTTGAGCTGGATGGCCGGGGTCACCTGGCAGGCGCGCCAAGCGGGCAGCAGACCCGCCAGCACGCTGGCCAGGATCGCCAGACCGAAGGTCGTCAGCAGCATCACCGGATTCAGATGCGCCAGTTCGGCGTAACTGGCCGGCTGCTGGCGCACCGCCCACAGGCCCAGCAGGGCAAGTCCCAGTCCGAGCACCCCACCGGCCAGGCCGATGGTGCCGGCCTCCACCAGCGCCTGGGTGAAGATCGCTCCCTTGGAGGCGCCCAGGGCGCGGCGCACGCCGATTTCGCTGGAGCGGCGCATGAACTTGGCCAGCAACAGGCCCACCGTGTTGATCAGGCACACCAGCAGGAAACCGAACGCCAGCCAGGTCTGCAGGCGCACGTCGTTGGGCACCACCCGCTTGTAGTCCAGCCACTCCATCACGTTGCGCAGGCGCACGTTGGTCGGGCGCTCGAAGCGGCCGGAACGACGCTGCTGATCGGAGTAGTTCACCAGGTATTGCCGATAGGCATCCACCTTCTCCGGCGAATCCAGCTGCACCCAGTACTGCATCCACACGCACGGCGCGTTGACGCCGGTCTCGTCGCCGTTGCTGTCGCCCCAGCAGTCCATCGAGCCATTGCGTCCCATCTTCAGGTTCACGGCGGTCGAGAACGGCAGGAACGCCTGTTCCAGTTCGCCGTAGCGATCGCTGTTCATGTCGTAGAAACGCGGGGTGGGGCGCCATTCCTTCAGCACGCCGATCACGCGGAATTCGTGTTGATCGATGCGGATGGACTTGCCCACGCTGTTGCCGCCGTCAAACAGCTTGTCGTTGAGTTTCTTGGAAATCACCGCCACCCGGGCCTGGGCGTCATCCTCCTTGGCGGTCCAGCCATTGCCGTGATCGAACGGAGCGTCGAACATCGCGAAGAAATCGGCCGAGGTGTAGCGGGCGTCCACCACGAACGGCGACAGGCCCTGCTTTTCCGGCTCGATGCTGATGCCGCCGCCGGTCATCAACGCCTGGCGGTCGCCTTTCTTCTCGCGCAGCAGCGCTTCGGCATCGAAACGGGTCACCTGCTCCGCCGGCTCCTCGCCGGCGACGTAGCCGTCCTTGCCCTGCGGATCCATCTGCGGATAGAACAGGGTGTGGCTGCGGCCGGGCATCGGGTCGCCGGACAGGATGTAAAACACGGTCAGGGTGGTCATGCTGGCGCCGATGCCCAGCGCGATGGCCAGGATCATCAGCGCGGTCAGCACCTTGTTGCGCTTGAAGCTGCGCAGGGCCAACTGGAAGTAGTAACCGAACATGGTCAGCTCCTCAGGCCTGGGCGGGAGCGAGGTTGACGTCCAGGCCCACCGTGGAAATCAGTCGCGGTTCGGTGGTCAGGTCGGTGGCGGCGCCATCGACGATGTGCACGTTGCGCTGCGCGCGCGCGGCCAGTTCCGGATCGTGGGTGACCATGATGATGGTGGTGCCCTGGCTGTTGATTTCCTCCAGCAGCTCCATCACGCCGCGCGCCATCTGCGAGTCCAGGTTGCCGGTCGGTTCGTCGGCCAGCAGGATCTTCGGCGTGCCGGCCAGGGCGCGCGCGATCGCCGCGCGCTGCTGCTGGCCGCCGGACAGCTCGGACGGGTAATGCTTCATGCGCGAGCCCAGGCCGACCCGGGTCAGCGCGTCCTCGATGCGCTGCTTGCGCTCGGCGGCGCTCATGCCGCGGTAGCGCAGCGGCACGTCGACGTTGTCGAACAGGTTCAGATCCGGAATCAGGTTGAAGCTCTGGAAGATGAAGCCGATCTTCTGGTTGCGCAGCTTGCTGCGCGCGTCATCCGACAGCCCGCTCACGTCCTGGCCGTCCAGGGTGTAGGTGCCGCCGGTGAAGGTCTCCAGCAGGCCGGCGATATTGAGGAAGGTGGTCTTGCCCGAGCCCGACGGACCGGTCACCGCCACGAATTCGCCATCGCGGACGTGCAGGTCGAGGGAGCGCAGCGCGTGCGTCTCCACCTGGGAAGTGCGGTAGACCTTGGAAACCGAACGCATCTCGAGCATGGCGAAGTCCTTCTGGTGTGTGCGAAGCATGGAAGTCTGGATACGGGGAACGGCGAGTACGGAAAAACGGGAATTCGGGAAAATCGATTCGGGAAATCAGTTGATGGAGACCCGCTCGGCGTCGCCGAACTGGTCGCTGCCGGAAACCACCACCTTGTCGCCCGGCTGCAGGCCACTGACGACCTCCACCGCGCTCAGGCTGCTCACGCCCAACTGCACCGGCCGGCGCACCGCCGAGTTGCCGTCCATCACATAGGCGTAGCGGCCGCCGGACTGTTCGACGAACGGACCGCGCTCGACCATCAGCACGTTGCGGCGCGTGTCCATCAGGATGCGCGCGCTCATGCGCTGGCTCTGGCGCAGGCCCGGCGGCTGCTTGTCGCTGAAACGGATGCGCGCGTTGACCTCGCCGTTCACCACTTCCGGCGACACCGCCGAAATCTCGCCGGGGAACGGTTGGCCGTTGCTGGTCAGCTGGGCGGGCATGCCGATCGCCAGATCGCGGGCGAAGCTTTCCGGCACCTTGATCTCCACTTCGAACTTGGACAGATCCACCACGCTCATCACCGGCGCGTTGATCGCCACATTGGAACGCTGCACCGCCTGCACCTGGCCGACCTGGCCATCGAACGGCGAGCGCAGGGTCAGCGCGTCGACCTGGCGCTGCACCTCGGCCACGATGGAGCGCTGGCGTTCGGCCATCAGCTGCTTGTTGCGCGCATCCAGGCTGGCGCCCTGGCCCTGCAGGTTGACGTCCTTGCGGGCGTGCTCCATCGCGATCTCGGTCTTGCGCAGGTCGTCCTTGGCCTTGGCCACGTCGATCTGCGGCACCGCGCCGCCGTCGAAGCCGCGCTCGTAGCGTTCCAGGTCGCGCTTGGCGGCCTGGCGGTCGATCTCGGCCTGATCCATCGCCTTCTGCGCGTTGGCCCGGGTCACCGCCGCGTCCAGGGTGGCGCGGCTGGCCTCGGCTTCCAGGCCGGCCAGCGCCGCCTGCTCCTGCGCCAGCTTGCTGCGCAGCTCAGGACTGTCGATTTCGGCCAGCACCTGGCCCTTGGTCACCTTGTCGCCGGCCACCACCTTCAGCGTCACCACGCCGCCGGCGATGGCGTACAGGGTGGGGCTGTTGGAGGCGATGAGCCGGCCGTCGGCGGAGATGTCGCGCACCAGATCACCGCGCTTGACCTCGGCGATGCGCACCCGCGCGCCGTCGAAGGATCGGCTGCCGCCCACCCAGCCGCGCACGGCGAACACGATGACCAGCAACAGGGCCAGGGCGCCGGCGGCGGGCAGCAGCCAGCGCTTCCAGTTCGGCGCGGCGGTCGCGGCGGGGCCGGCACTCAGGGGGCGGTCTTGCGCGGAGGTGTCCCGAATCATCGATGGCATGCGTTTATTGGGAAGACGCCCCATCAATGCAGAATGCGTGCCAAACGCAACTAATTGATTCAAAAGGGGGATGAGGGCGTCGGACGAGTGTCCGGGTGTCCGCGGACATCGGCGCGGACACTGTCCGTTCTGTCCACCCCCATTACAATCGGGACTCGTTTTGACTCAGGTGGACAAAACTCTATGTGCGGGATTGTGGGAGCGATCGCCGATCGCGACGTGGTACCGGTACTCATCGAAGGACTGAAGCGGCTGGAATACCGCGGCTACGACTCCGCCGGCATCGCCGTGGTCGAGCAGAAGGACGTGCGCCGGGTGCGCCGCACCGGCCGGGTGTCGGAGATGGAGAACGCCGCCGCCGCCGAAGGCTTCAACGCCAACCTGGGCATCGGCCACACCCGCTGGGCCACCCACGGCGGCGTCACCGAGGCCAACGCCCACCCGCACATCAGCCACGGCGTGGCGCTGGTGCACAACGGCATCATCGAGAACCACGAGGAACAGCGCGAGAAGCTGCGCGCGCTGGGCTACGAATTCGAGTCGCAGACCGACACCGAAGTCATCGCCCACCTGATGCACCACCACCTCAAGGGCGGTGACGATCTGCTCACCGCGCTGCAACGCACTGTCAAGGAACTCACCGGCGCCTACGCGCTGGCCGTGGTCAGCCGCAAGGAACCCGAGCGCATGGTCTGCGCCCGCATGGGCTGCCCGCTGTTGATCGGCCTGGGCGAGGGCGAGAACTTCATCGCCTCGGACGTGTCGGCCATCATCCAGGCCACCCGCCAGGTGATCTTCCTGGAAGAAGGCGACACCGCCGAGGTCACCCGCCAGGCCGTGCATGTGTTCGACGGCAACGACCAGCCGGTCGAGCGCGACGTGCATGTCTCCGACGTGTCGCTGGCCTCGCTGGAGCTGGGCCCGTACCGCCACTTCATGCAGAAGGAAATCCACGAGCAGCCGCGCGCCATCGCCGACACCATCGAGGCGGTCATCGACGGCGGCTTCCTGCCCACCCTGTTCGGCGCCAACGCCGAAGCGGTGCTGAAGGACATCGAGGGCGTGCAGATCCTCGCCTGCGGCACCAGCTACTACGCCGGCATGACCGCGCGTTACTGGATCGAAGCCATCGCCGGCCTGCCGTGCAGCGTGGAAATCGCCAGCGAGTACCGCTACCGCGCCGCCTACGCCAATCCGAAGCACCTCATCGTCACCATCTCCCAGTCCGGCGAAACCCTGGACACCATGGAGGCGCTGAAGTACGCCAAGTCGCTGGGGCACAAGCACAGCCTGTCCATCTGCAACGTGCCCGAGAGCGCCATCCCGCGCGCCAGCGAACTGGTCTGCTACACCCGCGCCGGCGCCGAAATCGGCGTGGCCTCCACCAAGGCCTTCACCACCCAGCTGGCCGCGCTGTTCCAGCTCACCGTGGTGCTGGGCAAGCTGCACGGCAAGGTCACCCCGGAGCAGGAGGCCGACTACCTGGAACAGCTGCGCCATCTGCCGGGCAGCGTGCAGTACGCGCTCAACCTGGAACCGCAGATCGCCGCCTGGGCCGAACGCTTCGCGCCCAAGTCCGACGCGCTGTTCCTCGGTCGCGGCCTGCATTACCCGATCGCCCTGGAAGGCGCGCTCAAGCTCAAGGAAATCTCCTACATCCACGCCGAGGCCTACCCGGCCGGCGAACTCAAGCACGGCCCGCTGGCACTGGTGGACGCCGACATGCCCGTCGTCGTAATCGCCCCCAACGACGCCCTGCTGGAGAAAGTGAAGTCCAACATGCAGGAAGTCCGCGCCCGCGGCGGGGAACTGTTCGTGTTCGCCGACCAGGACAGCAACTTCACCGAGTCCGAAGGCGTGCACGTCATCCGCACCCCGCGCCACACCGGCGTCCTCAGCCCGGTGGTCCACACCATCCCGGTCCAGCTGCTGGCGTACCACACCGCGCTGGCGCGAGGGACGGACGTGGACAAGCCACGCAACCTGGCGAAATCGGTGACGGTGGAATAATCAACACAAGGGCCGCGAAAGCGGCCCTTGTGCTTTACCGGATACCTGAATCGCGCGATTCTTCGATGGTGGACGATGAACGGCCGGGTGGATTCGGGCAATGATGCGGATGTTCAGGATTTTCCCTTTGCTGATGCTATGGACGGGGGCTGGCGTGTTCCTTTGGGTCATGGGGCAACCGGTACGTGTGGGCCTGTTCCTGGCCGGCGTGACGATATTGGCCGTGGCTCCCAGCAGAATTCTGGAACGCGCCAGGACACGTGCGGATAAACCGAGCGCGCTGACCCTGACGTTCGATGATCTGGCGATTCTGCATCGCAGGGATTGGCTGCAACTCGTCCCCTGGTTTTTGCTGGGAGGCGGACTGTTTTTTTCTTCGGTATTCGTCGCCTTGTGATGGCACGCATTCCAACCAGGAGGGCAGCTCACACGATGGAACGCCGCGATCGATACCTGATGCTGGCCGAAGCACTCAAGCGCCTGCAGAAGTCGTCTCCCGTGGAGAAGCTTCAGCTGGATGGCTGGTATGAGAGTTCGCGAAAGTTCACCGCATGGAAGGATGCGGAATTTCCGCATATTCCGTTGCCTTCCCTGGTCATGTTCTATCTGCATGATGCGGATATCAGAGTCAAGGACGAGGACTATCGCAAAGATCAGGAAGCAGCCCTGAGCGATCTCATTGCCATGATGGAGAAGGGAGTGATGCCAGCGTATTCCCGAAAGGGCATCACGTTCCATCCGCGATGGTTAGGGGTTGCGGGATTGGTTGCGCTCGCTTTTGCGCTGTACTGGATCTTCGTTGTTGCCGGGTAGTCGAGATATTGATCAAGAACACGGCTAGTTCAGCCACCTGAGATGGAATCCCGATCGCCACGGGAGAAGCCGGCGGCTGCTGCCGACGGGGCGAGCCATCGCTTGGGCTCCCGTCCTTCAGCAGGAACGAGGCGTGAGTTTGTTTTTGCGTCTATGGCTGGACAACCCAGTGATGATTGTTTCCGAGGAACGCAAGACGGTAAGCACAGAAATGAAGGGAAGCGATGATCGCGATGACGAAAGAACTGGCTCGACTCCGGGTGGAAGCAGAAATCGGTGCATCGGGCTGCGGGCTTCCGGAGGGGGATTCCTGGATGATCCTGGACGAACTGACGATAGACCGTGCCTGGGGCTGGGTCTTTTTCTACACTTCGAGAACATGGCACGAGACGGGTGATTTCAGATATGCCGTTGCGGGAAACGCTCCCATTCTGGTGGAGCGGGAGACGGGATTGTTGTGGATAACGGGAACGGCGCGACCGATAGAGGAATACATCGAGACGTACGAACGAACCGGCGATCCGCACGGTGAACATCTCGCCATTGTGTCGATCGAAGGACGGTGAGGGATATTTGTCCTTCCAGCAGCGCCGCCCGGCGGATCCGGTGCTAGCCTGGACCGCCAATCGAACGACGAAGGCACGTAGCATGGCAATCAGGAAAATGGTGCGGACGGACATCGATGCCGTCAGCGCGCTCTGCATTGCGGCGTTCGACGATACGGTGGCGCCGACCGTGTCCACGCAGGGGAGTGAGACCTTTCGGAAGCTGGCATCTACGGAAGCTTTCCGGCAGCGCCTGGAGGGCGACAACGTGCTGCTGGTGTTCGAGGAGGGCGAAACGCTCAAGGGCATGATCGAGCTGAAGGAAGGACGCCACCTCACCCTGTTGTTCGTCAGTCCACAGCATCAACGGCAGGGGATCGGGCAAGCCCTCATCGCCGCGATGAGCGCGTACGCGCGAGCGACGGACATCACGGTCAGGGCATCGCTTACCTCGGTACCGGCCTATCTGCGCTATGGCTTTCAGTGCACGGGTGATGCGGACGAAGCCGCGGGACTGAGCTATCAGCCGATGGTGCTGCGGGTGGTTGCGAAACCCTAGGGAGGGCTTTCGCTGGCCGCCGCGGGTTGCACCCGTGCCCGGTCAGGCCGAATGGCGTGCCACCAGCGGGGTGGCGCGAATGCAGAGCGATGGTCCTGCGTGATGGGTCACGCAATCAGACGGCGCGCGGCGCCGGAGTGCGTCGTGGATTCCCGTGGCGCAGCGGTCCAAACCTTCGCCACTTCCTTCACCGCACGCACCAGGTCCTCTTCCGGCTTGGCGTACGGAATCCGCAGCCAGCCGTCGGCCCCGCCTTCCACGCTGAAGACGGGGCCGGGGGCGAGGTGGACGCCGACGCGTTCCATGTCGGCGCACAGGCGGGTGGCGCTGCCGTGGGGCAGTTGCAGCCACAGGGTCAGGCCGCCGGCGGGCACGCGGAAGCGCCAATCGGGCAGATGTTCGCGCAGCGCGGTCACCAACGCGTCGCGGCGTTGGCGCAGTTGCTCGCGACGGTTGGCGAGGATGTCCGGTTGGGCGAGCAGTTCGGCGACGACCAGTTGGTCGAACAGTGAACTGCCCAGATCGAATTGCACGCGCGCGGTGATCAATCGGCTGACGAGGTCGCGCGGCGCGCGTATCCAGCCCACCCGCAGCCCGCCCCAGAACATCTTGGAAGCGCTGCCCAGGGTGATCGCGTCGGCCGCGTGCGCGGCGAAAGGCGCGGGCATCGGCGCGTCGGACAACGCGGTGGGCTGCAGGGTTTCGTCGACGATGGCGGTGGTGCGCGTCTGCCGCAGCGCGGTGGCGTAGCGGATGCGCGTGGCATCGCCCATCAGGAAGCCGGTGGGATTCTGGAAATCGGGAATCAGGTAGGCCAGGTGAGGCGACGTCTGCCGCAGGGTGGCTTCTATGCCGTCCATGTCCCAGCCGTCCTCGCCCAGCGGGTCGGCCAGCGGCGAGGTGATCAGCTTGCCGCCGCCCAGGCGCAGCGCCTCGATGGCGTTGGAGTACACCGGCGACTCAAGCATCACCCGATCGCCCGGTCGCGAGAGGGCGCGGGCGACGATCGCCAGCGCCGACAACGCGCCGGAGGTGACGATGATCTGTTCCGCCGCGGTGGGCAGGCCACGCCGCGCGTAGGAAGCCGCGATCATCGCCTGCAGGTGCGGCAGCCCCGAGGGCAGGTAGCCAGCGCTGCCCAGATACGAAGGCAGCGCGGCGAGAGCGCGTTCGTAGGCGGCGGCCACGCCGGGCGTCGCCGCGCCGGCCGCGCAGTTGAGGTCGAGGCTGCCCTCGGTTGAATGACCGCTGCCCAACGCGTGCAGGGCGTGGTCGTGTGCGCGACGGCGTTCCAGCGGCACCGTCGCATAGGTGCCCGCGCCTTGCCGTGCGCTGGCGAACCCGGCGGCGATCAGATCCGCGTAGGCGCGGGTGACGGTGTTGCGCGAGACGCCCAGGGCCAGGGTGACGGCGCGTTCGCTGGGCAGGCGGGTGCCCAGCGGGATGCGGCCGTCGCCGATCAGCTCCTGCAACGCCTGGCGCAATCCGCGATAGGCAGGGGAGCGGTTGAAGTCGCCGACCAGGGCGGCGAGACGTTCGGGGGCCAGTACGCGGTTCATGGGGCCACTATCGCACGATTGGCTCTATGGAAAAGGGCCAATTGACCGCAAAGTGGCTCCATGGCGACTCTCTCCCCCTCTTCCGGCCTGTCCAACCTGGGCCCCCTCGCGCAGCTCAAGGCCGGGCGTCTGCCCGAGCGGCTGTTCCGTCTCCTGGTCGGCCTGTGGCTGTACGGCCTGGCCATCGCCCTGATGGTGAAAGGCGCCATCGGCGCCTCGCCGTGGGACGTGTTCCACCTGGGTCTGTCGCTGCACCTGCCGGTGTCGTTCGGCGTGGTGATGATCATCACCGCCGTGGTGGTGTTGCTGGGCTGGATTCCGCTGCGGCAGATGCCGGGCCTGGGCACCGTCGCCAACAGCCTGCTGTTGGGGCCGTTCGCTGACATCAGCCTGGCGATGCTCGGGGTGCCGGAAAGCCTGTGGCTGCGCATCGCTTACATGCTGGGCGGCGTGGTGACCTGCGCCTTCGCCACCGCGTTGTACGTGGGCGCGCAACTGGGACCGGGACCGCGCGACGGGCTGATGACCGGATTGTCGCGCCGTACCGGTTGGTCGATCCGCAAGGTGCGCACGATCATCGAAGTCACCGTGCTCATCGCCGGCGTACTGCTGGGTGGCGTCGCCGGCGTGGGCACGGTGATCTTCGCCCTGGGCGTCGGGCCGCTGACCCAGTTCTTCCTGCGCTACCTGGTGGTGCGGCTGGACGAACCGGCGCCACGCGCGGCCGTGCCGGAGGAAGCCTGATGGACGCGAACGTGCTGCGCTACAGCGCCTTCACCACCGATCCGGCCGGTGGCAATCCCGCCGGCGTGGTACTGGATGCGCGGAGCCTGTCCGACGCCGACATGCAGCGGATCGCCGCCGACGTGGGTTACTCGGAAACCGCCTTCCTGTCGCCGCGCGAGGATGGCACGTTCGACGCGCGCTACTTCAGTCCGTTGACGGAGGTGCCATTCTGCGGGCACGCCACCATCGCCGCGAGCGTGGCGCACGCGGTCACGTACGGTGCGGGCGAGAAGGTGTTGCACACGCGCGCCGGGCGGGTGCGGGTGGACGTCGATGGGCAATCGAGGGCCACCCTGACCAGCGTCGAGCCGCGCGTGGCGGCGCTGGCGGACGACGATCTCGATCGGCTGCTGGCGGCGTTGCGCTGGCGGCGCGATGACCTCAATCCCGCGCTGCCCCCGGCGGTCGCCTATGCCGGCGCCTGGCATCCGGTCATCGCGACGGCCACGCGGGATCGCCTGGCACGATTGGATTACGACTTCGATGCGCTCGCCGATCTGATGGCGCGGTGCGGCTGGACCACGGTGAACCTGATCTGGCGCGAGGACGGGCAGACCTTCCACGCCCGCAATCCCTTCCCGCCGGGCGGCGTGGTCGAAGACCCGGCGACGGGCGCGGCGGCGGCGGCCCTGGGTGCCTATCTGGACAGCCGCGATGCGTTGCCGGCGCAGCGGCGTTTGCTCGTCCGGCAGGGGGACGATCTCGGCCGTCCGAGCCGGATCGAGGTGGCGGTGCCCGCGGATCTCCGTGAAGGCGTGCGCGTCAGAGGTCGCGCGGTGAAGATCGAAAGCGTGTAGGCGCGTCTCCCGCCCCGGTTGAACCGCGAACCGTCGCAAGGACGTTTCGCGTCCATGGCAAGTGGAAATACGGCATAAGCACATGCGTCCCGGCCATCACCGGATGACGCCGCTTGCCGTTATGGTGAGCGTCCTGCCTGGGGAATCCACGCTGCATCCGCGCTTGCGATGCGTCGGGGCGACGCAGGCCAGCGTTCCTTCCTGACCGTGGCGGCGCTGGCACGGCTTCACGGCGCGTCACCCGCGGATCCCGGCACGATTTTCCTTCTTTTGCCGGGTAACGCATGTCGAGAATTCCGTTTCCATGGGCCGTGCTGGCCGCTGCGCTGTCTCTCCCACCAGCGGCCAGCGCGGCCGACCCCGCGCCACGATTGATTGGCTACGACGCGACCGCCAGCGCGGCGCAGATCGCAGTGGAGCAGCGCTTCGACCGGCAGGTCGAGCAGGCCGACTATCGCGGTTGGCTGCGGCAATGGTCCGCCGCGCCCAACCAGGTGGGCGCGCCGCACAACCTCGCCAACGCGCAGGACATCCTGCGCAGGTTCCAGAGCTACGGCTGGCAGGCGCGGATCGAGGAGTACCAAGTGTACTGGCCCGCGCCGCGTTCGGTGGAACTGGAACTGCTGGCGCCGACCGCCTGGCGCGCGCGCCTGAGCGAACCCGCGCTGCCGGCCGATGCCACCTCGACGCAGACGCAGGACGTATTGCCGCCCTACGTGATCTACGCCGGCAGCGGCGAAGTCACCGCGGACCTGGTCTACGTCAACTACGGCCTGGCCGAGGACTACCGGTTGCTGGCGCAGCAGGGCGTGGACGTGAAGGGCAAGATCGTCATCGCCCGCTACGGCAAGGGCTGGCGCGGGCTGAAGCCGCGCCTGGCGCAGGAACACGGTGCGGTCGGCACGCTGATCTACTCCGATCCGCGCGACGACGGCTACTTCCAGGACGTGGCCTATCCCGACGGTCCGGCGCGCAGCGAATGGAGCGTGCAGCGCGGTTCGGTGCTGAACTTCGCGCGCTATCCGGGCGATCCGCTGACACCGGGAACCCCGTCCATCGCGGGCACGCCGCGCCTGTCGCCCGACGAGGCGGCCAGTGTCCTGCGCATTCCCACCGTGCCGATCAGCTGGGGCGATGCGCGGCCGCTGCTGGCCGCGCTCGGCGGACCGGTCGCGCCGGAATCGTGGCGCGGCGCGCTGCCGCTGACCTATCGCGTCGGTGGCGACGGCAAGGTCCGGCTGCGCCTGAAAGTGGACAACGAGGCGCAGACGCGCACGCTGTACAACGTCATCGCCACATTGCCGGGCAGCGAGTATCCGGACCAGTGGGTGGTGCGCGGCAACCATCGCGACGCCTGGGTGATGGGCGCGGCGGATCCGCTGTCGGGCACGGCCGCGTTGCTGGCCGAGGCCCAGGCCATCGGCGCGCTGGCGAGCCAGGGCGAACGGCCCAAACGCACGCTGGTTTACGCAAGCTGGGATGGCGAGGAGGCCGGCCTGCTGGGATCCACCGAATGGGTGGAGCAGCATGCCGACGAGCTGCGCGCCAAGGCGGTGCTGTACGTCAACACCGACGGCAACGGTCGCGGCTTCCTGGAAGCGGGCGGTTCGCATGGACTGCAGGCGCTGGTCAACCAGATCGCCGCGCAGGTGCGGGATCCCGACAGTGGCGTGAGCGTGCGGCAACGCTGGCAGGCGAAGGCGCAACTGGACGCGCTGGCCGGCGATGCCAAGCCGGCGGTGAAGGAAGCGGCGCAGCGCGCCGAGCGTGGCCAGGATCTGCCGTTGAAGGCATTGGGCTCGGGCAGCGACTACAGTCCGTTCCTCCAGCACCTGGGCCTGCCGACCCTGGATCTGGGCTACGGCGGGCACGGCGGCGGCGGTGGCGTCTACCACTCGCTGTACGACTCCTACGACTACTTCGCCCGTTTCATCGATCCGCAGTTCCAGTATCTGCCGCTGCTGGCCAAGACCGCCGGGCGCGCGGTGCTGCGCACGGCCAACGCGCCGATCCTGCCGCAGCGTTTCGAGGACCTGGCCACCGCCATCGACGGCTTCGCGCGGCAGCTGAAGCAGCAGGCCGATGCGCAGCGCACGGCGGCGGCGGCGGAGAAGCGCCTGGCCGACGCCGGCGCGTACGCGGCCACCCGCAATCCCAATCGCCCGCTGGCCGCGCCGGCCCCCGCGCCGGCCGTGCCGCCACTGGACTTCGGCAAACTGGACAAGGCCATCGCGCAATTGCTCGCAAGCGCGAAGCGGCTGGATCAACGCATCGCCGATCAGGGAACGACCTTGCCGGCCCAGCGCCAGGCCCGCGTCAACGCAGCCATCCAGCGGCTGGATCAAACCCTGCTCACGCCGGAAGGGCTGCCGGGACGGCAGTGGTACCGCAACCTCATCTACGCGCCGGGCCTGGCGACGGGCTATGAAGTGAAGACCCTGCCGGGCATCCGCGAGGCGCTGGAGGATGGCCGCTGGGAGGATCTGGCGCGCTACGTCGACAAGACGGCGGCGGCGCTGGACGCGTATCGCGCGGGGCTGGAGGAACTCGAGGCGGAACTGGCGCACTGAGGCCGGTGCCGGAAAGCCATGCGCGCGGGGCGCGGGCGCCCGGTTCCGATGGCGCCGGAAACCGTCGGCGCCGCATTTGACAGCCGGCGGGGACAGGCTATCTTGGCGCTCCCTGCCGCGCACCGGCCCATCCCTGCGGGCGCCATGCGCTCCCCCACTTCCGCGGGCGGCTGATCGCTCTCCCGCCCGGCCCACGGCTCCATGATCCAGTTCAAGCACATCGGCAAGTCCTATGTCACCGCCACGGGCGAGACCGTGGCGCTGCGGCCGCTCGATCTGGAGATCCGGCAAGGCGAAATCTTCGGCATCATCGGCCAGTCCGGCGCGGGAAAGTCGACCCTGCTGCGATTGATCAACGGGCTGGAGCGGCCCTCGCAGGGGCAGGTGCTGGTGGAGGGACAGGACATCGCGGCCCTGCCCGAGCCGCAACTGCGCGCCGCGCGCCGGCGCATCGGCATGATCTTCCAGCACTTCAACCTGCTGTCGTCGCAGACGGTGGCGGACAACGTCGCGTTCCCGCTGCGACTGGCCGGCATGAAGCGCGCGGAAATCGATCAACGGGTGGCACAGCTGCTGGAACGCGTCGGTCTGCAGGCGCTCGCGGACCGCTATCCGGCGCAGTTGTCCGGCGGCCAGAAGCAGCGGGTGGGCATCGCCCGCGCGCTGGCGACCCAGCCGCGCCTGCTGTTGTGCGACGAGGCCACCAGCGCGCTGGATCCGCAGACGACCCAATCGATCCTGCGCCTGCTGGCGGATCTGAACCGCGAGCTCGGCCTGACCATCGTGCTGATCACCCATGAGATGGAAGTGGTGCGCAGCATCTGCCATCGCGTGGCGGTGCTGGACGCCGGACAACTGGTGGAGAGCGGACCGGTGACCCAGGTGTTCCTGCATCCGGTCCATCCGACCACGCGGCAGTTCGTGGTCGACGCCGAACACCTGGACGAGGACGAGCAGCGTCGCGCGCTGGAGGCGGTGCCCGGTCGCATCCTGCGCCTGACCTTCCTCGGCGGCGACACCTACCGGCCGCTGCTCGGCCAGGTCGCGCGCCAGACCGGCGTGGACTACACCATCCTGGGCGGCCGCATCGGTCGCATCCGCGATACGCCCTATGGGCAACTCACCATCGCCCTGACCGAAGGCGATGCCACCGCCGCCGGCGCCCGCCTGGAGCAGGCCGGCGTGCATGTCGAGGTGCTGCGCGCATGATCACGACCGCGACCGTGCTGGGCCTGGATCCGGCAAAGTGGAGCGAAGTGCTGGTGGCCAGCGGCGACACCCTGCTGATGCTGGCCGGCGCGCTGCCGTTGACCCTGCTGCTGGGCCTGCCGCTCGGCGTGCTGCTGTTCCTCAGCGACACCCGCCAGCGACTGGAAAACCGCTGGCTGCATGGCGTGCTGGCGTTGCTGGTCAACCTGGTCCGTTCGGCGCCCTTCATCATCCTGATGATCGTGCTGATCCCGGTGACGCTGCGCCTGATGGGCACCTCGCTGGGCGTGCGCGGCGCGATCCTGCCGCTGGTGGTGGGCGCGGTGCCGTTCTACGCGCGCCTGGTCGAGACCGCGCTGCGCGAGGTGCATCCGGGCGTGATCGAGGCGAGCGAGGCGATGGGCGCCACCACCGGGCAACTGGTCCGCCGGGTGCTGCTGCCGGAAGCGATGCCGGGACTGCTGGCCGGCGCGACCGTGACGGCGGTGGCGCTGATCGGATTCACCGCGATGGGCGGCGCGATCGGCTCCGGCGGCCTGGGCGATCTGGCGTACCGCGACGGTTACCTGCGCTCGCAGACCTCGGTCGCGGTGGTCACCGTGGCGCTGCTGCTGATCATCGTCCAGTTGCTGCAATGGCTCGGCGACGCGCTGGTCCGCCACTTCAACCGCCGTTGATCCTCCTTTCCTCTCCCCGGGATTTCCCCATGAAGAAGCTGCTGTTACCGCTGTCGTTGCTGCTGCTGGCCCTGGTGGGCTGCAAGCCGGCGGCGAAATCCGATGACACCCTCACCATCGCGGCCACCGCGGTGCCGCACGCGGAAATCCTCGACGTGGTCAAGCCGTTGCTGGCCAAGCAAGGCGTGACGCTGGAGGTGCGCGTGTTCAACGACTACGTGCAGCCCAACGATCAGGTGGTGCAGGGCCTGATCGACGTGAACTACTTCCAGACCGAGCCCTATCTGAAGGCCTACAACCGGGATCGCGGCACCCGGCTGGAGACCTACATCGGCGTGCACATCGAGCCGTTCGGCGCGTACTCGCGGCGCTACACGTCGCTGGACGCGCTGCCGGCCGGCGCCGACGTGGTCATTCCCAACGATCCGAGCAACAACAGCCGCGCGCTGATCCTGCTGCACCGCGCCGGAGTCATCCAGCTCAAGGATCCGGACAATCAGATGGCGACCCTGCGCGACATCGTCGCCAATCCGAAGCAGCTCAAGTTCCGCGAACTGGACGCCGCCATGCTCCCGCGCGTGCTGGATCAGGTGGATCTGGCGCTGATCAACACCAACTACGCGCTGGACGCAGGCCTGCAGCCGACCCGCGACGCCCTCGCCATCGAGGACGCGAAGTCGCCGTACGTCAACTTCCTGGTCGGCCGTCCGGAACTGCGCGACGACCCGCGGGTGAAGAAGCTGGAAGCCGCGCTGACCAGCCCCACCGTGCGCGCATTCATCGAGAAGAAGTACCAGGGCGCGGTGCTGCCGGCGTTCTGAGCCCGCATCTTTCAATGAACGGGCGGCGGCCATGCCGCCGCCCGTCGATGATCACACCCGACCGAACACCAGCGTGGCGTTGGTGCCGCCGAAGCCGAAGCTGTTGGACATGACCGTATCCAGCTTCGCGTCGCGGCTTTCGCGCACGATCGGGAAGCCTTCGGCGCGCGGATCCGGCGCATCGATGTTCGCCGAGCCGGCGATGAAGCCGTCGCGCATCATCAGCAGGCAGTAGATCGCCTCGTGCACGCTGGCCGCGCCGAGCGAGTGGCCGGACAGGGCCTTGGTCGAGGACAGCGGCGGCATCGCCTCGCCGAACGCGCTGCGCACGGCTTCCAGTTCGACCATGTCGCCCAGCGGTGTCGAAGTGCCGTGGGTGTTGAGGTAGTCGATGGGCCTGTCCACGCCTTCCATCGCCATCTGCATGCAGCGCACCGCGCCTTCGCCGGAAGGCGCGACCATGTCGGCGCCGTCGGAGGTCACGCCGTAGCCGAGCAGTTCGGCATGGATGCGCGCGCCACGCTTCACCGCGTGGTCGTAGTCCTCCAGCACCAGCATGCCGCCGCCGCCGGCGATGACGAAACCGTCGCGATCCGCGTCATATGGTCGCGAGGCGCGGGTCGGATCCTCGTTGCGCTGGCTGGACAACGCGCCCATCGCATCGAACATCATGGTCAGCGCCCAGTGCAGTTCCTCGCCGCCACCGGCGAACACGATGTCCTGGCGGCCGGCGCGGATCAGATCCGCCGCCGCGCCGATGCAATGCGCGGAGGTCGCGCACGCGGCGGACAGCGAATAGCTCACGCCCTTGATCTTGTACGCGGTGGCCAGCGTGGCCGACACGGTCGAGCACATCGTGCGCGGCACCATGTACGGGCCAACCTTGCGGATGCCGCGCTGGCGCAGCAGGTCGGCCGCCTCGATCTGCCATTCGGCCGAGCCGCCGCCGGAGCCGGCGATGAGGCCGGTGCGCGGCTGGCTGACCAGGCTCTCGTCCAGGCCGGCGTCGGCGATCGCGTCGCGCATCGCCAGATAGGCGTAGGCGGCGGCGTCGCCCATGAAGCGCTTCTGCTTGCGATCGATCAGGGCTTCCAGATCCAGTTCCGGCGCGCCGCCGACCTGGCTGCGGAAGCCGAGTTCGGCGTACTGCGGCAGATGACGGATGCCGGAGCGGCCTTCGCGCAGCGCGGCGGAAACGGTGCCGGGATCGTTGCCCAGGCAGGACGTGATGCCCAGGCCGGTGATGACGACGCGGCGCATGCTCAGAAGCTCTCCGTGGAAGTGAACAGGCCCACGCGCAGATCGCGCGCGGTGTAGATCTCGCGGCCATCGACCAGCATGCGGCCGTCGGCCACCGCGAGCACCAGCTTGCGGTTGATCACGCGGCTGATGTCGACTTCATAGGTCACCCGCTTGGCGGTGGGCAGCACCTGGCCGGTGAACTTCACTTCGCCGGTGCCGAGCGCGCGACCGCGACCGGGCGCGCCGATCCAGGTGAGATAGAAACCGGTCAACTGCCACAGCGCGTCCAGCCCCAGGCAGCCGGGCATCACCGGATCGCCGAGGAAATGGCACTGGAAGAACCACAGGTCCGGATGGATATCCAGTTCCGCCCGCACCATGCCCTTGCCGTGCGTGCCACCGTCCTCGCGGATCTCGGTGATGCGGTCGAACATCAGCATCGGGTCGTTGGGGAGACGGCCGGCGTCCGGGCCGAACAGTTCGCCGCGGGCGCTGGCCAGCAGCTGGTCCCGGGTAAAGGAAGCGGGGGATTTCATGAGCAATCCGACAGGTCAGGAATCAGAATAATGCACAATTGTGCATACAGCTGTATTGACCCGGATCAGGCGGCGTTTTCCATACGGCTGCGTAGGCCGACGAAGAACGAGGCGGCGCTTGGATTTCCGCCCGGAAGCGATGGCGCGACGCAAAGCGCGGACGCTTCGCGTGCGGCGGCGTACGGTGCGCGAATTGCGCGACGCGGGTTCGATGCCAGCGCATCGGCGTTGAACTTGCGCGGCGGCGTCAGGGTCTTGGGCGTCTGTCACGACCACAGGAAAACCGAACCGGATGAGCGCACTGTCCGAACCTCTCCCTGCCGCATCCGTCGCCCCGGCCGAGGCCTCACGGCGGTTCCAGCAGTCGGGTTTCGCGGTGATCGCGGACGTGCTGGCGGCGGAGGAATGCGAGGCGATCGCCCGGCGCGTGCCGTCGTCCGGCGATCCGGGCGGCCGGCATCTGCTGGAAGCGGACTGGTGCGTGGAGATCGCCGCCGCGATCCGCCGGCATCCGCGCGTGGCGGAACTGATTCCGTCGGATCACGTGGCCGTGCAGTGTCTCTGGTTCGAGAAATCGGTGGCGACCAACTGGCTGGTCGCCCTGCATCAGGACCTCGGTATTCCGGTCGCCGCGCGCAGCGAGGATCCGGCGCTTTCCGGCTGGTCGGAGAAGGCGGGCGTGCTGCACGTGCAGCCGCCGGTGGCGCTGCTCGAACAACTCGTCGCCCTCCGCCTGCACCTGGATGACTGCGGCGAGGACGATGGTCCGCTTCGCGTGGTGCCGGGTTCGCATCGACTGGGCCGCCTTGATCCGGAGGCCGCATCGCGCTGCCGGGCCGAACAGGGCGAGGTGGCGTGCGTGGCGGCGCGTGGTTCGGTCATGGCGATGCGTCCGCTGCTGCTGCATGCCTCTTCCCGCGCCACCGGCGACAGCCAGCGCCGCGTGCTGCACTTCGTGTTCGGCCCGCGCGGGCTTCCGCATGGATTGCGATGGCGGTTTGGCGCTTGAGATTGAACGGATACCGCCGACTTTTGTTCCAGTGGTGATGACCCTCAGCCCGCGAGAACTCCGTCCTCGCTCGACTGGCTGATCCGGAACACGTGTCCGTCGGGATGACGGACATGCATCTCGCGCACGCCCCAGGGTTCGTCGGTGGGTGGCCAGGTGACTTCGACGCCGTTGGCCAGGCAGGTCCGGTGGATGCTGTCCACGTCGTCGACCCAGATCGACATCCACACGCCGCCGGTTTCGACCTGCGGCTCACCGGGCGTCTGCCGGTGACCTTGTCCGTCCAGGCACATGAAGATCTCGCACTCGCCGGAGCCGACCGCGCCGAAGGTCGGCGGGCTGCCCCAGTCCCAGCATTTTTCCCAGCCCAGCGCCTTGAACCAGGCGAAGCTCTTTTCCATGTCGGAGACATTGAGGATGGGCGTGATGTGTTTGGCGTGCATGGCGGGGAATAGGGACTAGGGATTCGGGATCCGAGAAAAGCATGCCTTTTGCCTCCCCCTTTGTAAAAAGGGGGACCGAGGGGGATTTGCTTTTCGCCCGGCGCAGACGCTTCAATCGCCGAAGGGCGGATCAATCCTCCATCCCCCGCAGGTGATCGCGCCTTGACCAAAGGAGCGGTTTGGCTTCAATCGTGCCGCAGCGCCGCGATCGGATCCAGCTGCGCCGCCTGCCGCGCGGGATACACGCCGAAGGCCATGCCGACCAGCGCGCAGAAACCGGCCGAGAGCAGGATCGGCAGCGGCGCCCAGGCGACCTGCCAGCCGGCGAACATCGCGATCAGGTAGGCCAGCACGCCGCCGAACACCAGGCCCAGCACCGCGCCGGCGATGCAGATGACCGTGGCCTCGCGCAGGAACTGCGCGATCACGTCGCGGCGGCGGGCGCCGAGCGCGCGCAGCAGGCCGATCTCGCGGCGCCGCTCCAGCACGTTGGCCAGCATGATGTTCATGATGCCGATGCCGCCCACCAGCAGGCTGACCCCGGCGATGGCGCCCATCACCACCTGGAAGATGCGCTGGGTCTGCTGGTGCTGCTGGAACAGCTGCTGCGGGACGACCAGTTGGTAGTCCGCCATGCCGGCGTGGCGTTGATCCAGCACCGCCGCCAGCACGCCGGCGCCAGCGGCCAGCCGGTTGGGATCGTCCAGGCGCAGCAGAAACCTATCCACTTCGTCTTCCTGCGGCTGGAAGCGGAAACGCGCGCGCGCGCTCGCCAGCGGCACATAGATGCGGTTGCTTTCCGAACCGAGCTGCACACCCTCGAAACTGTCCTGGCCCAGATCGCGATCGGCGAGCACGCCGATCACTTCCAGCCACACATGGTTGACCTTGATCAGCCCGCCCACCGCGTCGCCCTTCGGAAACAGATCCGCGGCGGCCTGGTGGCCGAGCACCGCGACGGCCGACAGCATCGCCTCGTCCTCGGCGCCGAACGCGCGGCCCCGGCTCACCCGCAACGACGACAGGTCGAACCAGCTGGCGCTGACGCCGCTGGCCTGCGCGTCGCTGCGCCCGGCATCGCTGAACACGGTGTGCGTGCGGATGGCCTTCTCGGCGGCGTGCCGTTCCGCGCCGGGCACCACGCCGCGCGCGGCTTCCGCATCGGCGACGGTCAGGCCGAGGCTGCGCTCGCGGGTTTCCTTGAGCGTGTCCTCGTCCTGCTGGCGGGCCTCGGCGATCAGGTTGTGCAGGCCCAAGCCCTCCACCAGGCGCAGGGCTTCGCGCCGGCTGCCTTCGCCCACCGCCTGCATCGCCACGATCGCGCCGACGCCGAAGATCATGCCGAGCAGGGTCAGCAGCGTGCGCAACCGCCGCCGCCATAGCTCCTCCACGGCTTCGCGCCAGACGGTGGGCAGGCGGTTGAACAGGCCCTTCAACGGTCCCGGGGATGCGGCGCCACTCATGCTTTCTTTTCCCGCTTGTCGCCATCGCCTTCAGTGGCGGGCGTGGTGTCCTTGCCGGTTTCCTTCGCGTCGTCGCCGGGCGCGGGCACCTCGACCTGCGACAGTCGCACCTCGTCGCCCGGTTTCAGGCCGGACAGCACCTGCGAACGCGCGGTGCCGCGCACGCCCAGCTTCACTTCGCGGGCGACGTAGTCGCCGCCCTGGCGCAGCCGCACCCAGTGGCGGCCATCGCGCTGTTCGATGGCGACGTTGGGCACCGCCATCGCGTCCTTCGCGTCCAGCAGCACCACGGTGGCCTCGAAGCGCTGGCCCGGCAGCAGGCGATGGCGTTCCACCGCCGCAGTGGGCACCGGCGCGCGCATGGACAGGTACTTCACCGGGCTCTCGCGATTGCGCACCTTGGCCGCGCTGGCGAGCCACGACAGCTTGCTGTCGATGCGCTGGTCCGGACGGCCGAGCGGATGCAGCACCACCGCGTCGCCGACCTGCACGCCCTGCGCTTCGATCTGCGGCAGGTCGATCTCCACTTCCATCGCGCCGGTATCGGGCAGGTTGCCGAACTCGAAGCCGGCGCGCAGGTTGGCGCCCACCATGGGCTTGTCGCCGGACCAGTTGGCCGACAGCATCAGCACGCCGTCGTTGGGCGCGCGCAGTTCCAGCGCGTCCAGATCGGCCTTGCGGGTCTTGGCGTTGATGTCGAAGGTCGCGCGCTGCGCGTCCAGCACCGCCAGTTCGGCGTCGCCGCGCACGCCGGATTGATCGCGCTGCCATTGCAGGGTGCCCTGGCGGACCTGCAGGTATTCCTTGTCCTCGATGGCGTCCAGCACCTGGTTGCGAGCGACGGTGCTCAGATCCGCTTCGGCGTAGCGCTGGGCGATGCCCAACTGCACGGCGACCTGCGACAGATCCACCTCCACCCGGCCCAGCGCGGAGGCCAGATCGCCTTCCTTGGCGACGCGCGCCAGCGCGTTGCGCTGCAGGTCGATCATCGCCTGCGCCAGTTGCTGCTCGCCGTCGGGCGAGATGAAACGCGCCAGCAGATCGCCTTTCTTCACCAGCGAACCTTCCGGCAGCATCCATTCCACCTGGCGCGCGGTCCAGTTCTGGCCCGGCACCATCAGCGGAGTCGGTTTGGCCGAACGCAGCTCGCCTTCGCCGCGCACGGCGATGCGCAGCGCGCCGGTGGCGACGGTTTCGGTGGCGACGGGCGCCTCGGACTTGCCGCAGGCGGCCAGCGCGCAGGCCAGGGCCAGCACCAGGCCGGCTTGCCGAAGACGTCTCATTTGCCACCTCCGGCGATGTCGGGCACGGTCAACTCCACCCGCACCGCCTGGCCGGGGCGGAGTTTCGCCTTGGCGTCATCCAGGCGGATTTCCAGGTCGAGAATGGGCACCGGCTGCACCTGCGACTTGCTGCGCACCGCGCGGCCGATGCTGGCGACCTGGCCGCGATGGACGTTGCCGCCGCCGCCCTCGATCACGATCCGCGCCGGCACGCCCACCTTCACCCGTTGCAGATCGCGCTCCGGCAGCTGCGCGCGCACGGCCAGGGTGCCGGGATCGGGAATCTCGGCCACGGTCTGGCCGCGCCAGACCTGCGAACCGACGTCGAACTTCTCTCCGTTCCAGCTGCTCTTGTGCATGATCACGCCATCGCGCGGGGCCGGCAGATTGAGCGCGGCGATCGAGGCCTGCAGGCGGGTCACGTCGGCCTGGGCCTGCCGCAGTTCCGATTGGATCAGGCGCAGCTCCTGCCTGCGCTGCTCGGCGGCCGCGCGTTCGGCGATCTGCGCCAGTTCGGCGAGGCGTTCGGTGCGGCGGCGCTCCTCGACCAGCTTGTCGTACTCCAGCGCGGCAATCAGCTCGCGGGGCTGCTCGGTCTTGCGCCGCGCCTTGTCGCGCTTGGCGTCCGCCTCGGCGGTGGTCAGGCGCTGGCTGCGCTCGCGCTCGGCCAGATCCAGGGTGAGGTTTTCCAGCGTGCGCTGCTTTTCCTGCAACAGGCTCTGTTTTTCGCTCAGCTGGCGCACCAGATCGCTGGTGTCGAAGGCCACCACGACGTCGCCTTTCTTCACCGCGCTGCCATCGGGCGCCAGCTGGGTGATGTTGAACTGCCACATGCGATCCACCGAGGGCGGCATCAACTGGGAACTGCGCTGGGCATAGACCTCGCCGTCCACGCGCAGGGTGGCGGCCTGCGCGGCGGGCAGCGCGGCGGCCAGGGCCAGGCCGAGCATGGAGGCGCGCAGGCGCGTGCGTGAGGTGTTGTTCATCGGGCGGCTCCCGCGGTCGAAGCGGATGCCGGTGGCTTGGCGATCACGCGCACGCTCATGCCGGGCATCAGCGTGAGCGTGTTCGAATCCAGGGTGATGTCGACGGTGAAGTAGCGGCCCTCGCCCCATTCGGGCCTGCGCTCGGGCGCGCCGGAAATGAATTCGATGCGGCCGGGCACGCGCTTGCCGGGCACGGCATCGAAGCTCAGGTCCACCGGCTGGCCCACTTTCAGGCCGCGCCGATCCGGTTCCAGCGCCCAGGCGCGCACGTTCATCCGGCCACTGCTGACCACTTCGCCGGCCTTGCTGCCGGGCATCGTCGAAGAGCCCTCGTCGATGCGACCGCCGATCCAGTTGTTGTTGAAGCCGTGCACGACCACGCCGTCGCGATCGGCCTTGACCTCGGAAGTCCGCACCATCGCGGTGTGGTAGTCGCGTTGCAGTTCCAGCTTGCGGACCTGCAACTGGCCGTCGTCGATGCTGCGCTGCACGGCCACGCGCGCCGCTTCCAGCTGCTTGCGCTTGAGCGCGGCTTCGCGGGTGGTGCGATCCAGGTCGCCCTGGTAGCGGTCGTAGTCGAGCGCGGAGATCAGTTCGCGCGGGATGCGCGCGTCCAGCTTCGCGGTCGCCAGTTCGGCCTCGGCGTCGACCAGCTCGGTTTCCGCCTGTACCGCCTTGACCTGGAGTTCGGCCACGTCCTTGGCGTTCTTGGCGAGGGTCTGTTCGATCTCCGCTTCCAGATCGGGAATGCGGCTGGCGGACTGGCCGGGGTCGATGCGCAGCACCACGTCGCCCTTCCTCACCCGCTCGCCCTCGGGCACGTAATAGCGGATCACCACCGGTGAACTGTTCGACTGCGGGGTGAGGATCTGCTGCGCGTCGATCGCGCGCACCTCGCCGGTCAGGACCACCGCCTGCGCGGAGACGGCCAGCAGCAGGACCGGCGCCAGGCAGAGGCCGCGCAGCAGCGGCCTATTGCAACGCGTCATGTTCGACCCTCCCGTCGCGCAGCTTGATCTGGCGCGGCGCCCGCGCGGCGATGTCGTTGTCGTGGGTGACCAGCACGACGGTCTGGCCGCCGGCATGGACTTCGTCGATCAGCGCCAGCACGTCGGCGGCACTGCGCGAATCCAGGTTGCCGGTGGGCTCGTCGGCGAGCAGCAGCGCCGGTTGCAGCAGCAGGGCGCGGGCGATGGCGGCGCGCTGCATTTGGCCGCCGGACAGCTCATTGGGGCGATGGTCGCGGCGCTCGGCCAGGCCGACGCGATCCAGCAGCGCCATCGCGCGCTCGCGCGTTTCGGCCGGCGGCTGGCGATGGAAGCGCAGCGGCAGCAGCACGTTCTCCAGCACGGTCAGGCGCGGCAGCAGATGGAAGCTCTGGAACACGAAGCCGATGCGGCGGTTGCGCAGATCGCTGCTGGCCTCGTCGTCGAAGGTGGCGACGTCGCGCCCTTCGAACAGGTAGCGCCCCGCGTTGGGATGGTCCAGGCATCCGAGGATGTTCAGCAGGCTGGACTTGCCTGAGCCCGACGGACCGGTGATGGCGACGAACTCGCCGCCGTCGATACGCAGGTCCACGCCTGCCAGCGCTTTCACGGTCTGCCCGCTCATGGCGTAGTGGCGCTGCACGCCATGCAGTTCAATCATTCCCGCTCCCTTCCCTCGATGCCCCGGACCGCAACCGACCGCCGACCGGGCGGAAAGGTTCCCCTTTTCGCCGTGGAGGCGGGCAGTGGCGCCGCTTCGGTATGATGTCCCAGTCCGACATTTCAGCGGACTGGCGCGGGGCATCAAGTCCCTTTGGTCATGGATGGCGCGCGGATGCGCGCGGGTCGCGCGCCGGTGGCGCCGCCGCTTGCGGGTCAGGCTGCCGGATGCGTGTGGCGGACCTGTTCGCCGAACGCGTGGACGCGGGTGCAGACCCAGGACAGGCCCGCGCAGCCCAGGCCGGCCAGGATCCAGCCGCTGGCCTCGCTGCCCAGCGCGTGCTGGAACGTGGCCCACATCGAGGCGCCGTAGCGCACGCTGATCGCGCCCAGGACCAGCACCAGCGCGACCGCCAGCCATCGGGACAGCAGGCGCTCGATGCCGGCCTCGCGCGCGGCGGCCTCGCGGGCGACCGTCTCCGCGAAATCCGCCGGCGGCGCGCTGCGCGGACGCGAGCGCACGGCCTGCGCCACCTGCCGGTATCCGCGCGTGACCGGATCCGGTCCGGCGTCGCCGGATTGCGTCGCCGCGCGGCGGCCGCGTTCCTGTTGCTCCCATTCGGCGGGATCCAGGGGCGGCCCGGGCGGTGCGTCGCCGGGGAACCGGTGATGGTCGCGTGTGTTCATGCGGGAACTCCGATGCGGGCTTCCAGGATCTCGCGCAACCGCTTGCGGCTGCGGAACAGGTGGCTCTTGATGGTGCCTTCGGCCAGTCCGGTGGAACGGGCGATGTCGCCGATGGGCATTTCTTCCAGATGATAGAGCGTGAGCAGCAGGCGCTGCAGCGGCGGCAGGGATTCGATGGCGGCGTGCAGATGCGCCTGGAGATCCCGATCCGCCGTCGCCGCTTCCAGATCGAAGCCGTCGCCGACGCGTTCGGTCAACGCCAGGCCGTCCTCGTCGTCCTGGGGCTCGGCCAGCGGCAGGCGCCGGCGTTCGATGTGCCGCAGCGCCACCGAACAGGCGACCTGCGCCACCCACGATTTCAGCGCGCTCTCCCCGCGGTACTGGTGCAGCGAGCGGTGGATGCGCAGGAACACCTCCTGGCACAGCTCGCGGGTATCGTCCGGATGCCGCACGATATCGTCCACGATGCGCCAGCACAGGCCCTGGTAGGTGCGCACCAGCTGCTCGAAGGCGCCGCGCCGGCCGGCCAGCACGGCCTCGACCAGCTCGCGGTCGGCGTGCGTGGAGGTCCCGGCGGTGGAGGCGGTGGCGAGCATCCGCCTAGGGATACGCCGACGGGGCGAACGGTTGCAACCGGCGAAAGTGCAACCGGTGGACCGCTGGCCGTATCCCCATCCATAACCCATCCCTCCCGGTACCCGCCATGAACTTCGAACTGCTCATCCCCATCACCCTGATCATCGGCATCGTGTATTCCATCAAGACCGTGGTCGACGCGTACACGCGCCGGCGGGTCATCGAGTCGCGCGGCTCCGAGGAACTGGTGCGGTCGCTGCTGGAAGGCGAGACCACCCGTCGCCGGCAGGCCTCGCTGCACTGGGGCTGCGTGATGCTGGCGCTGGCGCTGGGCTTCGCCGGGGTGGAACTGATCGGCGCCGACCACATCACGCCCGGCACCATCGCCCTGCTGCTGGGCGCGACCGGCCTGGGCAACATCGCCTACTACCTGCTGGAACGCCGGCACCGCTGAGCCGGCCCGGCCGCGCGGCCACGCCCTCCGGGCGCACCGCGAACCGCTTTGCATTCCCGAGGAGACCTCATGAAGATCCTGCTCGCAGCCAGCGCCGTCCTGATGGCGGCCGCCCCGTCGCCGGCGTCCGCCACCGCCGATCCGGATTTCGCGCCGCTGGCCCGGCTCATCCGGCAGGCCAAGCAGGCCACCGCGCATCCTTCCGGCACCGCGGTGGCCGTGGTGAAGGACGGGCGGGTGATCTACGAAGGCTACTTCGGCGAGGCGGACATCGCCGCGCGCACGCCGGTGACCCGCGACACCGTGTTCTACATCGCCTCGGCGACCAAGCCGTTCTTCGCCTTGAACGCCTTGCTCAAGGAGGACGCGGGCCAACTGGACATGGGCATGTCGATGCGGGAGATGTTTCCGGAGCCGCGCTTCCGTGGATTCGATCCGGGCGTGGTGAGCCTGGGCGATCTGTTGGTGCACGGCTCCGGCGTGGACAATCCGCCGCTGGTCTGGGCGACCGCGTTCAGCGGCGTCCACGATGCGGCGTCGCGCCGCGCGCTGGTGGCGCTGTCGACGCCGGATCCGCAAGCGGCGCATGGCGTCTTCAAGTACACCAACGTGGGCTACAACATCGCCAGCGTGTGGATGGACCAGCGGTTCGGCATGCCCTGGCAGACACAACTGGATCGCGCCATCTTCCAGCCGCTCGGCATGCGCCATACGTCGGCCCGGATCAGCCAGGCGGAAGCCGCCGGCTGGACCCTGGCCAAGCCGTATTCATGGGCGTCGGAAGATCCGCGCGTGCCGCTGTACCTCGCCAAGTCCGACGACACGATGCAGGCGGCGGGCGGGCTGGTCTCGACCGCGCCGGATCTCGCGCGGTTCCTGCTGGCGCAGTTTCCGGACGCGCGCGGCGGCGTCCTGCCGGTCGCGACGATCCTGCGTTCGCACCAGATCCGGATCGGACTGGACGCGAAGTACCAGGACTTTCCGCGCACCGGCTATGCCTGGGGGTGGTACGCCGGTCCGTACAAGGGCAGGCAGATGCTGCACCACTTCGGTGGTTTCGCCGGCTTCCACGCGCACCTGTCGTTCATCCCGGCGGAACGCATCGGCCTGGTCGTGCTCAACAACGAGGACGTGCTGGGTGCGCAGCTGACCAATCTCATCGCCGACCATGTGTACGGCCTGCTGCTGGGGGAAGCGGACATCGCCTCGGCCTCCGCGCACCGGTTCGATGAATTGCAGGCGAAGGCGCAGGCGTTCCGCCGCAGCGCGCTGGCCAAACGGGAGGAAATCCGCGCGCGCGCCTGGCATCTGTCGGCACCGCGCGAACGCTACGTCGGCACCTATCGGCACGATCTGCTGGGCGAGATGGTGATCATCCCGGAAGGCGCGGATGGCCTGCGCATCCGCTGGGGCCGGCTGGACGCCGTGGCGACCGGCGCCGAAGAGCCGGATCACGTACGCATCGAATTCGTGCCCAACAGCGGGCAACTGCTGGCCTTCACGGTGAAGGACGCGCGGGTCGAGGCGGTGGCTTTCGACGGCATGGTGTTCCACAAGCGGGCGGATGCCGCTCCGTCGTCTTCCTCGAAAGGAGCGGCGTCGCCTCGCTGAATCGCCGTGGCGGTGCGCGATTCCCCCAGCGGGGCAACGCGCGCGAAGCGCGTATTCGCGCCGCTTGCGTGGCTTGCGCGGGCGCCTGGCCTGCCTGGCCTCGGTGGCGACGCGCGGTGCGTCCTCGGCCGCCAGGACGCCGCCATCGCTCATCTGTTCCAGCCAGGCGAGCGCGTCGAGGTAGGACAGGAACGATTGCAGGTAGCCGGCGGACTGTTCGCGCATCAGCGTGATCGCGCGGTGCACCAGCCGGCCGGAGTTGAGCGGGCCGGCGTCGGTGGGCGCGGTTTCCAGCGATTCGCGCAGCTGGCTCTCGGCGCGGATCCGCGACCAGCGTCTGCGCGCGTCCTCCAGCATGCCCACTTCCGGAAACGGCGGGCGTGGCGGATCGCCCGCCGCCAGCTGCTCGCTGTCGCGCACCGCGATCTGTTCGGCGATGTGGTCGAGCAGATTGCCCAGCGCGGTAGGCGCGGGCGGGGAGGGCGATGGCGCGGCGGCATCGTGGTTCCCGCCGCGCAGCGCCACCCGTTTTTCTTCGAGCAGGCGACGCACCGCTTCGCCCTGCGAGGCGCCGCGCCGCGCCATGGCTTCGGCGATCAACGCGCGGACGGGCACCCGGATCGGATCCCGCCCGGGCATGGCTTCGGCCGCGTTCACCGGTGGCGCGCCGTCATCACTCATGCGTCGCGTCGGCGGTGGCGGGCGGGGTGGTCCCGGGGCGCGGCATCGGCGCGATTTCCACCCGGCGGTTGCGGGCGCGTCCTTCCTCGCTGGCGTTGGAGCTGACCGGCTGCTCGGCGCCGAATGCCGCGGCGAACACCGAGGAGGCCGGCACGCCCTCGACGATCAGCGTGCGGGTGACCGTGAGCGCGCGATTGGCCGACAGGTCCCAGTTGTCGACGAACTGGCGATTGCCGTCGCGCACCTGGCGATCATCGGTGAAGCCGCTGACCATCAGGATCTCGTCGCGCGCCTTCAGGTAGTCGGCCAGCGGGCCGGCCAGGCTCTTCAGCAGGGCCTGGCCTTCCGGTTGCAGTTGATCGGAATTCAGCGCGAACAGCACGCTGCCGCGGATGCCGATGCGGCCGTCGACCAGGGTCACCCGGCCTTCCGCCAGCGGCACCGCCAGCGCCTGTTCCAGCGCCTTGCGCCGCTGCGCTTCGAGCTGGCGCTGGCGGACTTCCTCGTCCAGCCGGTTCGACAGCTGCATCTGCGCGCCGATCACGCCGACCAGGATCAGCACGAACACGCCCAGCAGCACCGACATCAGGTCGCCGAAGGCGGCCCAGATCGGCGTGTTCGATTCGACTTCGGCCTCGATATCGGCGCTCATGCGGCTTCCGTTTCAACCGCGGACGGGTCGATGGCCGCCCGGCGATCGGACAGCTGCTGCAGATCCTCGATGATCTGGCGCTGCGCCAGCATGCTGAGGTCGATGACCTCGCGCGCCTGCGCCACGTAGTACGCCAGCTGCTCGTCGCTGCGGGCGAGCGATTTGTCGAGCGCGTTCTCCACGCCCTGCAGGCGTTCGACCAGGCGATCGTTCCACTCGCCGAACTGCTGCACGGCCGCGCCGAAGGCATCGCCCAGGCTCGCCACTTCGACCGCGCCGGCGGTGACCTGGCTGGCGGCGTCGCCGAGCCGGCCGGTCTCGGCCTCGATGTGATCGGTGAAACGGGTGCCAACGCGATCCAGCAGGTCGGCGGAGGTGGTGACCAGCGCGTCGATGGCGGTGCGCTGTTCGGTCGAGGCGTGATTGACCGCGTCCAGCAGCGTCTGCAACGTTTCCAGCAGGCGGCTGCGCTCCTCCAGCATGGCGGTGTCGCGGACCATGCTGTCGGAGAGTTTCTGGCGCAGTTCGGCGATGACTTCGGCGGCGGCCTTCGGCGCTTCCGAGGCGGTCTGCACCAGCCGCGAGATCTCGGCGATGGTGTCGCGCGCGTGCGCCTGGGTCTGCGCGGAGATGTCCTGCGCGGTGCCGGCGAGGGTGTCGCAGATCGCCTGCTGGCGGCTGGCGGCGAGTTCGCCGGCCTGTTCCCAGCGCTGGCCCAGCGCGCCGGTCATCGCGCCGAACGCGTCGCTCCAGGCGGACAGGCGCTGCTGGTCGCGGGTTTCCAGCGCGGCCTGCAGATCCGCGTGCGACTGCTGCACCTGGCCGACCAGCGCGGCGGCCTGCTGCCGGAAGCTGGCGGCGGCGGCGTCCAGCGCCTGCTGGTTGCGCGCGGCCAATGCTTCGTTGGCCGACGCCTGTTCGGACAGCGCGCCCTTCCAGGCATCCGCGGCGCTGGTGGTGGCGGTTTCGAAACGGGTGGAGACGTGTTCGAGCAGTTCCGCCGAGCGCTGTTCGAAGGTGCCGGCGAACTGCGCCAGCGAGCCGCGCAGATCCTGCACCAGCGCGCCGTTGGATTCGCGCTGTTCCGCCAGCGCCTGGCGCCAGAGATCGGCGACCGTCGTGGTGGACGTGGCAAAGCCGGAGGACAGACCATCCAGTTGCTGCCGCACCGCCTGGTTCAGCGCACCGTGCAGCGCGGTGGTCTCGCGCGCGATGGCCGACATCGTGGTTTCCATGATCGGCTGCAATGCGGCGCTGGCGGCGCGCGCGCTTTCGCCGACGCTTTCCTTCAGCGAGGTTTCCACCGATGCGGCCAGTCGCGCGTGCACGGCTTCGGTGCGTTCGTGGAAAGCATCCTGGCGCGCCTGCAACTGCTCGTTGGCCGCGCGGCCCTGCTGCTCCAGCGCCGCCATCATCGCTTCCAGGCGATCCACCAGCGCCGGCATCGCATCGGTCTGGCGCTGCAACAGGCGGAAGGCTTCCTCGCGCTGGTGCGCCTGCGAATGCACGCGCAGGCTGGTGGCGATGGCCATGTCCAGCGGCTGTACGGCCTGCTGGCGTTCGCGGCGGCACAACGCCGACAGCAGGCCGAGCATGGCCGAGGCGGCGACGCCGGCGATCGATGTCCCGAAAGCGAAGCCCAGGCCCTTGACCGGCGCGGCCAGCGATTCGCGGATGGCGTCCAGATCGGCGGCGCTTTCCAGCGCCATGCCGGTGCCGCGCAGCGTGCTCATCATGCCCAGCAGGGTGCCGAGCATGCCGAGCAGGACCAGCAGGCCGACCAGGTAGGGCGTGAGCGAGGGGGTCGGCAGCGCGACGCGCTCGCCCTCGATGCGCAGGCGCACCGGATGACGCAGAGACGCATGCAGGCGCGCCAGCCAGTCGCCCAGATCGGCCGGCGGCGTGGACAGATCGGCGACCGCGCCGGTGAGCGTGGCGGTGGCCTGCCGATAGCGATACAGCTCGAATCCGCCGGCGACATAGCAGGCGCCGATCAGCAGCGTGACGGACAGGGCCAGTGGATTGGCGCCGACATAGCCCAGGGCGATCCAGCAGACGGCGACCAGGCCGGCGAGGAAGACGGCGGGAGTGAGCAGATTTCTGAACATGTTATCCAAGCGGGTGGGTGCGAAGGGCCGCGAGCAGGCCCTCCGCCGGTTGCAGGCGGACATCCAGTTCGGCGAGCAGCAGATTCCGCATGTCCCTGCGGAATGCCTCCAGCCACGCGTCCGAGGCGTGGGGAGCGGCTTCGTCCGGTTCCGGTGTGTCGGTTGAGTTGGCCTGCGCGGCCAGGCGCAGGCGTTCGAAATGGGGACCCAGCAGGGTCGGCGCGGCGGCCAGCAGGCGGCGTTCGCGCCGGCCGAGCGCGCGTTCCATCACCGCGTCGACGGCGGCGAGCCGGGCCAGTCCGGTCGAGCGATCGGCCAGTTGATCGCGCACGCGGCCGCGCAGGAGGCCGATGGCGGTGTCCATGCTCTGCTGCAGGGCCAGGTAGCGCTGGCGGAAGAACGGGTAGTCCGGTGTTTCCGCCGCACCGTCCGGGGTACGCGCGCCGCCGCGCCGCGCGTCCGGATCGAACGCGGGATCTTCGGCGATGGCGCGGGTCAGCGCGGCGCGCACGCGCGCGCAATCCTCCTCCATCGCGGTGGCCGGCGCCGGTTCGGCGAACGGGTCGGTCTCGGGCCGGCTGTCCAGCGCGGTGGACAGGGCCACGGCGTGGTTCCAGTCGATCCATTGGCTCAACCGGTCCGACAGCGATTGTCTGGGGGAGGGGACGTCCGCGTCCGTCAGGCGGGCCAGCAGACGGATGAACGTCGGGCCACGGACCGCCGCCCGTTGGGGGGCTTCCAACATTCGGTGGGGCTGAAAAAACGCACATTTTACACGGTCGGGGCGGGCCGCCGCCGTCCGGAAGCGGGCTCGACCGGGCGAGAGGCCTGGCGCCGCCGCTTATCCGGCACGAGGGCGGGCCGGGGCCGGGACCGGGCCGCCGGGGCCCGAACGCCTGGCCGGGTCCAAAGCCAGCGTTGGCATCCCCTGCGGTCTTCATCGCGGAGGTCAGGCGACCGGACGTGCAGTCCGCAGCGCTCGGCCTCGGTGCCTGCCGCGTCCACGGGAAGGTGAAGCTGGGGCGGGGCTCGTCATGGCGCGGGTCTGGCCCCAGGCGGTGCGATAGCCCCTGAGCCAGATGAATCCGGCGCGTCGGACGCGGGCATCGGACCTGCGCCGGATTCGAGGCCATGGGTGGTCTCCCCGCATCCACGGATGAGCTCACTGACTTTGAAAGACAATGGATTGCCGCACCCGCGCGCGGGCGGCAGACTCCACCCCTTTCCGGACGAGCCGCGCCTCGATGATCACCGGCACCATCACCTTCGAGGATTTCGTCGCGGCGCAGCGCCTGCACCGTCGGCGTCCGGTCCGCCTGCAGATGATCCTGTGCAGCGTGCTCGCCCTGCTGGGTGCAGGGCTGCTCATGTTGGGCCACCGCTATCCGGGCGTGGTTCTGCTCGGCATCGGCGGTGGCGGGTGGGCAGGCGAGGCGGTGATGTCCTTCGTCTATCTGCCCTGGAAATACCGGCGGTTATACAGGCAACAGGCATCGCTCCGGGCCGCCTACACCTATGCATGGGATGCCGATCATCTTCGCGTCAGTTCCGCGGCAGGGCAGGCTGCGCGACCGTGGAAACACTACCTGCGGATGCGCGAGGACGAACGGATGTTCCTGCTGTATCACTCCGACATGATGTTCGAGATGCTGCCCAAATCCTGGTTCCGCGATTCAGAACTGGTCGATGCGTTCCGTCGGCAGGTAACGCGGCACGGACTTTGACGTTTGCCGGAGAAACAGGGCATCCGGTGACGTCCGTGCGGAATGAGGGACAAGGCGAAGGCCGTTTCGCGCCGCTTGATTGCGCGTGTCCAGCCACCATGGCCTGCGCCGGGCATGAACCGATGCGACCACGACATCCCGTGTCACTAGGTGCACTGCCAGAAATGAGCACTGACCCGGCAGTGCGCGCACCAGAACGTATAGTTGCAACCGCCACTGCCCCATAGCCATTCGCCGCCATCTTCCTGCGGCAAGTTGGAATCCAGTTGCATGACGAAATCCATGCAGTCGCCGCAATCGGGACAAGGCGGATACCAGGCTGACTGCACCCAGGAGGGTGCTCCGCCGACCCGGCTGAGGTTCTGGCGGCCGTTCGATTCTCCCCAGTCTTGCCAGGTCCAGCGCGCCGGGGCCTCGAACAGCTCGACTTCCGCCTCCAGCAAGGGGCTTGCGGGGAACTCGGGGGTAACGGGGTCGGCGTTCTGTTGGGAGGGATGAGCCTGCGGCGTGCCCGCTGCGTCATGTCGGTAGTACATGGCGGGATCGCCTTCCCAGCCGAGGCAGGACAGACAGACGCCAAACACCAGCGGCGTATCGCTGGTGATGCCGGCGCGACGGGGATCAGGCACGGCGAGCAGACAGTGCAAGGCGTCGTGGCATAGTCCGCACGCCGACGCCAGCGCGCCGCCCATATTGGCGGCGAAAGGTGGATCAGCCGTGATCGCCGGCTGCCAGGTCGGATGCAGCCGGTGGATCTCGCGTGACCATGCCGGCCGGGATGCATCCATGAGCCGTCGCTGCGTCTTGCCGAAGCTGATGTGCAACGGACGATCTCCGTGCAAGGGACGCAGGTTTCCGTCCTTCAGCGCATAGCCCAGCGTATCCATCCAGGCGATCTCATCCATGTCGGGCTGTCCGGCGAACACCTTGCGCCACGCCGCGTGCACCACGTCGGGCCGGCGCGTATGCAACAAGGCCATGGCGCGATCGCGATCGTCCGCGCCGGCTTCCACCAAGCCGAGCCACTCCAGGGCCGTGGCCTCGTCCATCGCCCGCCAGGCGTTGTCAACGTGCAGGCCCGTCGCGGCGTGCGAAGCCGATAACAGCTGTTCCCAATGGCCGGCGAACACGTGCGGCCATTGGATGGCGGCGGACTCCAGCAGTCTGCCCGACCCGCCGCCATTCTGTCCGCCAAGAAATCGTTGCCAGATCCGGCGCACGGCATCGGCATGGGAGGCATCGTCCATCAAGTCCATTGCGACGTCGATGAAAGTCGTATGCGTCAGTCCGCTGTCCAGGAAGCGCAGTACAAGATTCGCCAGGGCGACCGGGTCCTCCCGCCGCAGCGCCAGCACCTGACCCATCGGGTCGTTGTTCTTCCAGCCCGATTGGGCAAAGGCTTCCACGATTTCAGCGGGTGTTTTCATCGGCTCCCGGGGAGGTGTGTGGGCAACCTCCGGCTGGGGAGGCGAAAGGTCGGAGCGCGCGGAATTCAGCTCAGGCTGTCCGGCGATTGCCGCGCATTCGAGATCGAATCATGAATCCGCCGACTGGAATCGGAGATCTGGCCGTGCGTCATGATCAACCGATCCAGGGCGCGGGTCAGGGCGACATACAGCAGGCGGGCTTCATCGACGGCATCATCTCCTGCTCTGGGGAGATCGTCCAGGCCGGGTCTCAACACCGCCGGGACTTGAGCGTGTCATGAGCGAGAAGACCTGCGCCGTCTGCGATTACCCGCTGGACGGCAACGCCATCGAAGTCAGCATCGGCGGTCACACCGTCGAGGTGTGCTGCGAGGAGTGCGCGCAGAAACTGCGCGAGGCCGAGGCCCGCCGTTGAAAGCGCGGGCGGTCGGATGGCACGCAACGGACGCGTGCCATCCGATGACGGCTCAGTTCAACACGCCGTGCGGCTGGATCCAGCCGCTGGCGATGCCGATCATCACGATCACGATCAGCGCCACCGAGAATCCGATGCGGCGGGTGAGCGCATTGACGGTGCGCTTGCTGCGGCCTTCGTCGACCAGCATGTAGTACAGGCCGGCGCCGAGGTTGTAGAGGATCACGCCGAGGAAGCCGAGGATGAGCAGGAGTTTCATGGACAAAGTCCGGTAAGTGGGGGACGCGTCAGCGGGCGCGCGCGGGGGAAGCGGGCATGCACCAGGCCCGCACGGCGATGGCGAGGGTCATCACCATCAGGAACAGGCCATAGGCGACCGAGGTGGCGAGCACCTGCTTCCAGATCGCGCCGGCGTTGGGATCGGCGTTGAGGAAACCCCAGTGCATGCCCCAGGCCGACAGCGCGGTGGCCAACACCAGCGCGGCGGTGTCGAACAGGCGCCGGCCGGGGCCGCGCGGCTGGCGCGGATAGATCCAGTACAGCGCGGCGAGGATGGCGAACCAGGGCAGGAACAGGATCAGGGCCAGATTGAGTTCGACCTGCGCGTTCATGGGACGTGGCGGCGGATGGAGGAGAGTCTGGCGCAGATCCTAGGGATTGCGGAGCAGTTCTCCAAGAATCAGAATCGTTGCCGAAAAACCGGATCAGATTCGATTCTGATTCGATAACCGATTGATTGGAAAGGGATGAAATGAAGCGCTACGAATCCCTGGCCGAGGACATCGCCCGCTCCGTCCGCGAGGGACTGCTGCGCCCGGGCCAGCGGCTGCCCTCGGTGCGCCAGACCAGCGCCCGCCGCAAGGTCAGTCCGTCCACGGTGTTCCAGGCCTACTACCTGCTGGAGGCGCGCGGCCTGATCCGCTCGCGTCCGCGCTCGGGCTACTACGTGGCCGACGACGCGAGGCCGCTGCCGCCGGAACCCGAGCGCGCCTCGCAGCCGGCCGACGGCGCGCGCCCGGTGGACGTCAGCGAACTGGTGTTCGAGGTGCTGGAGTCGGCGATGGCGCACGACGTGGTGCCCCTGGGATCCGCGTTCCCCAGTCCGCTGCTGTATCCGCTGGACAAGCTCGGGCGGGCGATGGCCGCCGCCGCGCAGTCGCTGGATCCGTGGAGCACCGTGGACGATCTGACCCCGGGCAAGATCCAGCTGCGCCGGCAGATCGCATTGCGCTACCTGATCGCCGGGATGCAGGTGCCGGCGGAGGAAATCGTCATCACCAATGGCGCGCTGGAAGGCCTGAACCTGTGCCTGCAGGCGGTCACCCGGCCCGGCGATACCGTGGTGGTGGAGTCGCCTTGTTTCTACGCCGCCCTGCAGGCGCTGGAACGGCACGGCCTGCATGCGCTGGAGGTGCCCACGCATCCGCGCGAGGGCATCGATCTGGATGCGCTGGCGCAGGCCATCGAACGCCATCGCCCGCGCGCGTGCTGGCTGATGACCAGCTTCCAGAACCCACTGGGGTGCACCTTGCCGGAGGAGAAGAAACGCGCGCTGGTGGAACTGCTGGATCGCCACGACATCCCGCTGATCGAGGACGACGTGTACGCCGAACTGTACTTCGGCGAGCGCCGCCCGCTCCCGGCCAAGGCCTTCGACCGCGGCGGACGCGTGCTGCATTGCGGCTCGTTCTCCAAGAGCCTGGCGCCGGGCTACCGGGTCGGCTGGGTCGCGCCGGGCCGCTATGCGCGCGAGATCGCCCATCACAAGCTGACCTTCTCGCTGGCGACTTCGGCCCCGGGCCAGCTCGGTCTGGCCGCATATCTGGAAAAGGGCGGCTACGAGCGCCACCTGCGGCGCCTGCGCAAGGCGCTGGAGCAACAGCAACAGGAATACATCGGCGCGATCGCGCGGCATTTTCCCGAGGGCACGCGGGTCACCCGGCCGCAGGGCGGCTACTTCCTGTGGCTGGAACTGCCGGCGCGGGTGGACGCGCTGGCGCTGCACCGGCAGGCGCTGGCGCAGGGCATCAGCCTCGCGCCCGGACCGATGTTCTCGGCCAGCCGCGCGTTCCGCCACTGCATCCGCCTCAACCACGGGCACCCGCTGGACGCACGCACGGAAAACGCCCTCGCCACCCTGGGCCGGCTGGTCGCCGCCCAGATCTAGGATCCTGTGTTGTGGGAGCGACGTAAGTCGCGAGCTTTTCCTTGGCGTCCGCAGACCCGGTGTCGCGACTGACGTCGCTCCCGCAAGTTCGCGATCGATTTCGCGATCGAACCGGTGAAGGAAGCTCTCTTACAATACCGGCGGCATGCGCAAGATCATCCACATCGACATGGACGCGTTCTACGCGTCGGTGGAGCAACGCGACGATCCCTCGTTGCGCGGCAAGCCGGTGATCGTGGCCTGGCGCGGCGCGCGCTCGGTGGTCTGCGCGGCATCGTACGAGGCGCGCAAATTCGGCGTGCGCTCGGCGATGCCGGCGGTGCGCGCCGAGCGACTGTGTCCGGACGGCATCTTCGTGCCGCCGGACTTCGTCCGCTACAAGGCGGTGTCGCGGCAGGTGCGCGAAATCTTCCTGCGCCAGACGGAACTGGTCGAACCGCTGTCGCTGGACGAGGCCTATCTCGACGTCACCGAATCCCGGACCGGCTTGCCCTCGGCGACCGCCATCGCCGAAACCATCCGCGCGCAGATCCGCGAGGAGACCGCGCTGACCGCGTCGGCGGGCGTGGCGCCCAACAAGTTCCTGGCCAAGATCGCCTCGGACTGGCGCAAGCCCGACGGCCTGTTCGTGATCCGGCCGCAGCAGGTGGAAGCTTTCCTCACCCCGCTGCCGGTGGAGCGCATTCCCGGCGTCGGCAAGGTGATGCTGGGCAAGCTGCACGCACTGGGCATCCGCACGGTGGGCGAACTGCGCGCGCATCCGCAGGCCGAACTGGAACAGCGCTTCGGCAGTTTCGGCGGCAGCCTGTACCGGCGCGCGCGCGGCATCGACGAGCGCCCGGTGGAACCGGACCAGCCGGTGCAGTCGATTTCCTCCGAGGACACCTTCGAGCGCGACGTGCCGCTGTCGGCCATCGACGAGCAGGTCCGCCGCCTGGCCGGCAAGACCTGGGAAGCGACGCGCAAGACCGACCGGGTCGGCTGCACCGTGGTGCTGAAGCTGAAGACCGCCCAGTTCCGCATCCTCACCCGCAGTTTCACCCCCGAGGCGCCGCCGACCACCGTCGAGGAATTCACCGCCATCGCATTGGCATTGCGCGATCGCGTGGATCTGCCGGCGGACACGCTTTACCGCCTGGTCGGCGTGGGCCTGTCCGGTTTCCGCGAGCGCGGCGAGATCATGGAACAGCCCGGCCTGTTCGAAGATTCCCCGTGACCGCTGTCTCCCGTGGGCGGGATTGCAAGAAAAAGCCCGGCGGTTGCCGGGCTTTTTCGTTGCGGTTCGGCGATCAGCGCTTGGGCTGGTAGCGCAGGCTCAGGCCGTATTCGCGGCCCGGCTGGTTGTACCAGGCGATGGTTTCGTACTCGCGGTCGAACACGTTGTCGACCTTGGCCAGCAGCGTCCATTCCGGCGTGACCGCGTATTCCAGCCGCAGGTCGGCGGTGGCGAAGCCGCCCAGGCGGGTGGCGTTGGTCAGTTCGTCGTAGCGGTAACCGGCGCCGTTGACCGTCGCGCCGATGCGGAAATCGCCGAATGCGCGATCCACGTCGATGCGGCCGGTGTTGCGCGCACGGCGCGGCAGCAGCTTGTCGTCGTTGCTGGCGCTGCGGTTGCGCGGATCGGTGTGGCTGAGCTGGGCGGACAGATCCCAGCCGGCCACGGTCACGTCGACGGTGAACTCGGCGCCGCGGATGCGGGCTTCGTCCACCTGCACCATCCGGAAGCTGCTGCCGTCATAGGTGATCAGATCGTCGATGCGGGTTTCGTAGAGATCCAGCGCCCAGCGCCAGGCGTCGCCGTTCTGGGCGATGCCGAGGTTCAGGCTCTTCGACTTTTCCGGTTCCAGATCGCGGTTGCCGCTCCACGGATCGTACAGATCGCTGAAGGTCGGCGCCTTGAAGCCGGTGCCGTAGCTCGCGCTGAGCTTGAAGCCCTTGCCCAAGCGCATGCTCCAGCCCAGGTTGCCGGTGGTGTGGTTGCCGAACTGCTCGTTGTCGTCGTTGCGCACGCTGGCCTGCAGCTGGTGCGCGCCGAACTTGCCCTGGTACTCGACGAAGCCGGCGGTGTTGCGGCGGCTGTCGGCGGCGTAGTCGGTGGTGCTGTCGAGATGATCGATGTACCAGTCCGCGCCGACGCTCAGCAGCTGATCCCGGCCCAGGCCGATGTCGGCCTGCGCGCTGGCGGTGTTGCGATGGGTGTTGTGGGTGCTGTCGTGGTCGACTTCGTTGCGGTAGTTGTCGGTCTCGTTGTCGCTGCGGCCGACGTTGACGGTCAGGGCGAAGCGATCGGTCGGCGCGTAGCGGACCTTGCCGTTCAACACCTGCTGCACGTTCTCGGTGTAGTTGTAGTAACCGTCGTACTTGTTCGCGCCTTCCGCGCGCAGCGCGCTGGCTTCCGCGGTCAGCGTGTCGGTCAGCTTGTAGCCGCCGCGCAGGCTGGCCGAGACATTGCGGTAGCCGTCGCGATCCGGCTCGTCGGCGTAGCAGCCCTTGAACAGCGTGGCCGAGCCGCGGCAGGCGTTAATGCCGTCGGTGCGCTGGTAGGACGCATCGGCGCCGAACCAGCCACGCTCGCCGCCGCCGCCGAAGCCGGCGCTGGCCTGGCGCAGGCCGTTGCTGCCGCCGCCGACCTGGAAGTGCGGCGCATAGGCGCCCTGGTTGCGGCGGGTGAAGATCTGGATCACGCCGCCGATGGCCTCGGAGCCGTACAGGCTGGAATTCGGACCGCGCACGATCTCGATGCGGTCGATCTGCGCCAGCGGCAGATCCGGAATGGCGGCGGCGGCGAAATCGGCCGAATTCACCCGTACGCCGTCTATCAGCACCAGGGTATGGCTGGAGTTGGTGCCGCGCAGGAACAGCGAGGTCTGCTTGCCCGCGCCGCCGGCGTTGGTCAGATTGATGCCGGCGCGGCCGCGCAGCAGATCCTGCAGCGAGGACGCCTGGCTTCGCTCGATGTCGGCGCGGTCGATGACCTGCGCCGGCGCCAGGCTGTCTTCCAGCGCGATCGCGGTGCGGGTGCTGGTGACGACGACGTCGTCCAGCTGGGTGGCGTCCTGGGCGAGGGCCAGGCCCGGCAGCGCGAGGGCGACGGCCAGGGACAGGGTACGAAGATGCGGCATTGCGTTCGGCTCCATGCGCCGCGCGCTCCCGCGCGGCATAAAGGGGGGAGGCGGCAACACGGGAACGGGAAGACAGCGGAAACGGCCGCACGCACGGCGCTCGCCGCCGCAACGCCCGCCGCGTCGCAACCAGTCGTTCTTTCGGGCCGGTCTCCGGGCTTGCGAGCGCGATGGCGGACCATCGCCGGCCAGGGCGCCTTCCCGTGCGGATGCACAGTGGCGTATGCCCAGGCCTGGCTCGCTTACCGTTGCGGGGGCAGCGCCGGAATCACCCGCGTCGGCGCCGAGGCGGCGCATGCGGATTCACCGGCTTCCCGTTTCAACCCAGGGCGGAACCGCCCGCGGGTCACCAGAAAGCGCGGCGATTCTAGCAGAAGCCGGTCCGGCGGGAGCCGGACGGCGGGCCCGGTTCGGCGCGCGACCGGGCGACGCTCACGCCTCCCGTAGAATCGCGACTCTCCCCGATAGCCAGAAATCCGCACGTGTCCCAGGACTGGATTCTCGCCGACTGCCGGCAACCTTCCCCCGAACATCGCGAACGCGCCCGCGCGCGCCAGGACGAACTGACCAAGCCGCAGGGTTCGCTCGGACGCGTCGAAACCCTGGCGATCGAACTGGCGGCGTTGCAGCACCGGGATCGCCCGGTGGCGGCGCGGGTGCCGGTGATCGTGTTCGCCGGCGATCACGGCGTGGTGGCGCAGGGCGTTTCCGCGTTTCCCTCCGAGGTGACGGTGCAGATGCTGCACAACTTCGCCAATGGCGGCGCGGCGATTTCGGTGCTGGCGCGCGAACTCGGCCTGCCGCTGTCGCTGGTGGATGCCGGCACGCGGGCCACCCAGGCCATCGCCGGCGTGCATGTCGACAAGCCCCGCCACGGCACCCGCGACTTCAGCCTCGAGGCGGCGATGAGCGAGGACGAACTCGCGCATGCGCTGGCCGCCGGCCGTCGCGCCATCGAGGCGACGGACGAGGCGGATCTGTTCCTGTTCGGCGAGATGGGCATCGGCAACACCACCGCCGCCAGCGCGCTGGCCTGCGCGCTCGCGGATCTGCCGCTGGAGGAACTGGTCGGCGCGGGCACCGGCCTGCAGGGCGAGCGCATCGCCCACAAGCGGCGGGTGATCGCCGGCGCGCTGGATCTGCACCGGCCGCATATCGCGGCCAGCGCCGTACCCGCGCGCGAGGCGCTGCGCCGGGTCGGCGGACTGGAAATCGCCGCGATGGCCGGCGCGATGATCGCCGCCGTGCAGCGTGGCGTGCCGGTGCTGGTGGACGGCTTCATCGTCTCGGCGGCGGCGCTGGCCGCGGTCGCACTGCAACCGCAGGTGCGGCCGTGGCTGCTGTTCTCGCATCAATCGGCCGAACGCGGCCACGCGCGGGTGCTGGCGGCGCTGGCGGCGCGTCCGCTGCTGCAGCTGGATCTGCGCCTGGGCGAAGGCAGCGGCGCGGCGTTGGCGCTGCCGTTGCTGCGACTGGCCTGCGCGCTGCACAACGGCATGGCGACGTTCGCCGAGGCCGCGGTGTCCGGACGCGAAGACACCCCATGATCCTCGATCTGGTGCGCCACGCCTCGACCGGCCGCGCCGGGCATTTCGACGGGCGCACCGATCCGCCGCTGTTGCCCGGCGCGGCCGACGCGGTCTGCGGCGGTTGCGCCGGGATGGCGTGGTCGCGGGTGATCAGTTCACCGCGCCAACGCGCGCGGGACACCGCGCAGGCGCTGGCCGGCGCGCAGGCAGTGCCGGTGGAGATCGTCGAAGACTGGGCCGAATGGGATTTCGGCGACTGGGACGGCCGGCATCGCGATGCGGTCGCGGTGGATGAAGCTTCGCGCCGCGCGTTGCAGGCGTTCTACCAGGATCCCGGCGCGAACCCGCCGCCGAACGCCGAACCGTGGGCCGCGTTCGAAGCGCGCATCGAACGCGCCCTGCGCGCGCTGGCCGCGCAGGACGACGCGTTGCCGGTGCTGGTGGTCAGCCACGCCGGGCCGCTGCGGTTGGCGCTGGCGCTGGCCTGCGGGTTGCCGCTGGCGTCGCTGTGGGCGGTGCGCATCGACTACGGCACCCGCCTGCGACTGCGCGTGCGGACCGATGCTGCGGATCGCCTTTGGGGCGAACTGATTGAAGTGAGGCAGGCATGAGCGTGCGCAAACTGATCCTGGCGGTGCAGTTCCTGACCCGCCTGCCGACGCCGCAGCTGCGCGACTTCCGCGAAGAGGAACTGAGCCGCACGGCGGTGTACTTCCCGCTGGTGGGCGTGCTGATCGGTGCGCTGGTGGCGCTGCCGCTGTGGGCACTGGATGCGCGGCCGTGGCTGGCGGGCCTGCTCGCGCTGATCGCGTGGGTATGGGTGACCGGCGCGCTGCACCTGGACGGGCTCGGCGACGTGGCCGACGCGTTCGGCGCGGCGCACCGCGATCCGCGGCGGTTCCTGGAGGTGCTGAAGGATCCGCACATGGGCGTGTTCGGCGTGGTCACGATCGTGCTGCAGGTGCTGGCCAAGTTCGTGCTGCTGGCCGAACTGGCCGGCGGCGCCTGGCTGTGGGGCGTGCTGCTGGTGCCGGCGTGGGCGCGTTGGGCGACCACCCTGCTGTGGAGCCGCTGGCTGCCGCCGCTGCATGCGGGGATGGCCGAACGCTTCGCCTGGTATCGCAACGAAGGCGCGTACTGGGACTGGGCGTGGGGCGTGGCGCTGGCGGCGATCAGTGTGTGGCTGGCGCCGCCGCTGCTGATCTGCGTGCTGCTGGCGCCGCTGACCGCGTGGTACTGGAAACGCCGGCTGGGCGGGATTTCCGGCGATTGCCTGGGCGCCAGCACCGAAGTGCTGGAAACCCTGCTGCTGCTCGCATTGGCGCTGGCGCCGGCGACCTGGCGCCTGTTCTGAGGCCGGCGGCTCAGTCGTCCTGATCGCCGCCCGGCGAATCGAACAGGTTCATCGCCGGCGCGCCGCCGTCATCGTCCTGGACGTGGGTGGTCGTCACCGGCGCGGCGGCGGGACGGCCGCGCGGCGGCGGCAACAGCGCGGCGGCCGCGTCGTAGGCCACCAGCAGTTCGCCGCGGCGTTCCTCCGGCAACTGCTGCCAATGGCAATCCAGCAGCGCGCCTTCCAGCGCGTACAGCAGATTGAGGCTGGGACGGAAACCGGCGCGCTTGACCCGCATGAAGGCCTCGACCGATCCCACCGCCACCAGATCCTCCTGCGTGCGCA
The DNA here is from genome assembly GCF_051953815.1 of Pseudoxanthomonas sp. Classification (GTDB taxonomy): domain Bacteria; phylum Pseudomonadota; class Gammaproteobacteria; order Xanthomonadales; family Xanthomonadaceae; genus Pseudoxanthomonas_A. The sequence goes on from NZ_JBQCIJ010000036.1 coordinate 168,344, forward strand.
GGCCGACCTGGCGCAGCCAGGCCGCCGACTTGGGGCCGATGTTGCGCATCTTGGCGGTGCTGATGCTCATGCCAGCGCCTCCACGAAGATCCCGGCGACCGTTTCCAGCCCGCGCTGATCCTCTTCGTCGAAACGCGCCAGGCGCGGGCTGTCCAGATCGAGCACGCCGATCAGGCGATCCTGCTTGACCAGCGGCACCACCAGTTCCGAGCGCGAAGCGCTGTCGCAGGCGATGTGGCCGGGGAACGCGTCCACGTCCTCGACGCGCTGGGTCTGGCGGGTGCGCGCGGCCGCGCCGCAGACGCCCTTGTCCAGGGCGATGCGCACGCAGGCCGGCAGCCCCTGGAACGGGCCGACCACCAGTTCGGTGCCATCGTAGAAATAAAAGCCGGCCCAGTTGAGGTCGGGCAGCGTGTGGTAAATCAGCGCCGACAGGTTGGCGGCATTGGCGATGCGATCGCTTTCGCCACTGAGCAGGGCGCGCGCCTGGGCGGCCAACTGCGCGTATTGTTCCGGTTTGCTGCCGGTCAGGGTCTGGCTGGTGAAGGACATCGCTGGATTCTAGCCCGAACCCGCGAGGGACCCGGGCACCGGGAAATGGATGGATTGATGAAGAGAACGTGATGACGGGCCAAAACAGGACGTCGTCACGGGGCTGGCGGTGGCGGCGGTCGATGGGCTGGCAATCGCGGGCCCGCCCGCTACCATCCCCGGTCCAGCGCCGCGGGCGCATCGGAACCTTCAACGGATGCAAAGCTTCTTCGTCACCGGCACCGATACCGGGGCCGGCAAGACCTTCGCCAGCACCACCCTGCTGCATGCCCTGCGCGGACGCGGTCACCGGGCCATCGGCATGAAGCCGGTCGCCAGCGGCTGCGAACGCGCCGCGGACGGCTGGCGCAACGAGGATGCGCTGGCCCTGCTGGCCGCCAGCGAACCGCGTCCCGCGTATGCGGATCTCAATCCCTACGCGCTGCCCGAACCGCTGGCGCCGGAAATCGCCGCGCGCGAAGCCGGCGTCACCCTGGCGTTGCCGCCGATCGTCGCGGCTTACGAACGTCTGCGGGCGCAGGCCGATGTGGTGGTGGTGGAAGGCGTGGGCGGCTGGGCGGCGCCGCTGTCGGCCTCGCTGGATCAGCGGGATCTGGTGCGCGCGCTGCGCCTGCCGGTGGTGCTGGTGGTGGGCATGCGGCTGGGCTGCCTCAACCACGCGCGCCTGACCGTGCGCGCCATCCGCGCCGATGGCGCCGAACTGATCGGCTGGATCGCCAACGAGGTGGATCCGGACATGGCGCGGCGGGACGAGAATTTCGAATTGCTGAAGGCGCGCATCGAGGCGCCCTGTTGGGGGCGGCTGGCGCATCGCGCGCCGGTGGATCCGGCGGCGGCGGCGGGGCAGGTGGTGTTGCCGGGTTAGATGGGCTGCGCCTGGCCGGGAAGGGGCGATGCCTGTGTTTGGAGAAGCGGATTTCCAGCAAGCGTGGAATCCGGCGAAGAGCGCCCCCATCCGCCTTCGGCACCTTCCCCCGCAGGCGGGGAACGGGACGCCGGGCATAAAAAAGGCCCGGCAGCGGGAGGCGCTTGCCGGGCCGGATTGCGCGGCGGGAGGGGAGTCCGCGCAAATTTCGGAGAGAGCTTTGAAGCGGGTTTACGAGTATTACTTGGCGGCCTTGGCAGCCTTGGTCGCCTTGGCCACGGTGGCCTGGACGTTGTCGGTGGCGGCTTCGTACTGGCTCTTGGCCAGCTGGCCGAAGGCTTCACCGGTCTTCAGCGCCAGACCGAACACTTCCTGGCCGGCGGCGACGAGGCGCTCGGTGTTGTCCTTGGCGATCTGCACGCCCTTCGGCCACAGGGTCTTGTAGCTGTCGAGATCACGCACTTCGGCCAGCTCGCCGAAGAAGGCGGTGGTGGCGTCGACGTTCTTCTCGAAGGTCTTCAGCTGGACGCCGAAGATGGTTTCGGCGCTTTCCAGGGCCAGACGGTTCGCGCGGGCAGCGGCCGCCGCGAACTGGTGCGTGTAGGTGCTGAACTGCTCGTTGAACTGGGCGGACATGGTGCACTCCAAAAGGGAATACGAGGATGTTGCGGCGCAGCATATCGATGTCTTTGTTGCGGTGCAATAACAGGCGTATGGTTTTCCGACGAACGGTCAGTCCCCGTTAAAAATCAGCCGCTTGCGAGCGAAAGCTGAATAGGGGGCGGGACCGCGCGAAGCCGCCGACGCGCGCGGTTCCGCGGCGTCGTCGCCCGCACCGGCGCGGTGCAACCGGCCGCCCGCCTTCGCCCGCCCACGCCCGTTCATCGTCCGGACCGCGCACGGCAAACGGGCCACCCTCGGGTGGCCCGTGCGAAGTGCTCCAGGGTTCGAGCGGCCGGGGACGCGCCGCCGGACGACGTGCCGCCGGACTCAGCCGCGGTAGCGGCTGCCGGCGGTGCAGGTCTCGTGGACCACGACCTCGCTCAGCCCGGGCAGGCTCGGCTTGAGCTGTTCCCAGATCCAGGCGGCCAGCCGCTCGCTGGTCGGATTCTCCAGGCCCGGGATGTCGTTGAGGTAGTGGTGATCCAGGCGGTCGTAGATCGGCTTGAACGCCGCCTTGATGTCGGCGAAGTCCATCACCCAGCCGGTGTGCGGATCGATCTCGCCGGACACGCGCAGTTCCACCCGGAACGAGTGCCCGTGCAGCCGCGCGCACTTGTGCCCTTCCGGCACGTTGGGCAGGCGGTGGGCGGCTTCCAGGGTGAAGATCTTGAAGATGTCCATGGCGTGATTCTAGGTCGGTAGGAAGGACCGGGCGAACGCGGCCCGATCAGGACCGCGGCTGGCGGCCACCGCCATTGCGCTGCTGGCCGTGTCCCTGGCCCTGGCGACGGCCGCCGCCGCCGCCGTGCTTCTTCGGGCCGGCGTGGGCGTGGCGCGGGGCTTCGCCGTGCGGACGACGGGTGTGCTTGCGCGGGGCCTTGTTGCCGGCGGGACGCTCGTCCTGCCGGGCCTGCGAGTTGCCCCAGCGGATCGGCACCTGCGGCTCGAAGCCGGGCACTTCCACGATGTCCAGATCGCGCTTGAGCATGCGGTTGATCTGGCGCAGCAGCTTGGCCTCGTCCTGGGCGACGATCGAGATCGCCTCGCCCTGCGCGCCGGCGCGGCCGGTGCGGCCGATGCGGTGCACGTAGTCCTCGGCGACCATCGGCAGGTCGAAGTTGATCACCCGCGGCAACTGGTCGATGTCGATGCCGCGCGCGGCGATGTCGGTGGCGACCAGCACGTTGACCCGGCCGGCCTTGAAGTCGCTCAGCGCGCGCAGGCGCGCGCCCTGCGACTTGTTGCCGTGGATGGCGGCGGCGCGCACGCCGCTTTTTTCCAGGAACGTCGCCAGCTTGTCGCAGCCGTGCTTGGTGCGGCCGAACACCAGCGTCTGCACGCGGCTGTCGGCGGCGAGCAGGTGCAGCAGCAGTTCGCGCTTGCGGCCGCCGTCGACCGGATGGACGCGGTGGGTGATGGTGTCGGCGACGGTGTTGTTCGGGGTCACCTGCACCTGTCGAGGCTCGTGCATGAACTCCAGCGCCAATTCGCGGATCGGATCGGCGAAGGTGGCGGAGAACAGCAGGGTCTGCCGGTTCTGGCGCGGCAGCTTGGCGAGGATGCGCTTGATCGAGGGCAGGAAGCCCATGTCGAGCATGCGGTCGGCCTCGTCGAGCACCAGCACCTCGATGCCGGACAGATCCACGCTGCGGCGTTCGATGTGGTCGATCAGGCGGCCCGGGCAGGCGATGACCAGGTCCACGCCGCGACGCAGCGCGTCGAGCTGGTTGCCCATGCCGACGCCGCCGTAGATGGTGGTGCTGGGAATGCGCAGGTACTTGCCGTACGCGCGCAGGCTGTCATGCACCTGCACGGCCAGTTCGCGGGTCGGGGTGAGGATCAGCGCGCGCGGCTTGCGGCCGCCGCGCGGCGCGACTTCCTGCGGGGTGCTCGCCAGGTACTGGATCAGCGGCAGGCCGAACGCGGCGGTCTTGCCGGTGCCGGTCTGGGCGCCGGCCAGCAGGTCGTGGCCGGCCAGCGCGAGCGGGATGGCCTGGGCCTGCACGGGGGTGGGCTCGGTGTAGCCCTGTTCGTCCAGCGCGCGCAGCAGGGCCGGCGCGAGGCCAAGGGATTCAAACGTCATTGCGGAGTACTCCAAAGGCGGCGGACGCCACCCGCGCCGACGACGCGCGGTCAGGCGCGGCGGCGATGGCGGATCGGCCGTTTACCCGTAGCGTTCCCTGGAAACCGCGCTGCGAGAGGGGAAAAGGCGGAAGGCGCCACATGGCGACTCCGGGTTTGCGCAGCGAAAGCAGTCGGAGTGGGGCGGATGCGGGACCGCGGAGGGACCGGCATCGGCGGACCGTTGGGGAAACGAACGGCCGCTGGCAAACGGCGCGCACTTTAACCGATTCCGGGGCCCAGCGGGGTTTTCCGCGTCCGGCCGGCGCCCGCGCCATTCAGGGACAAGGAACGCCGGACGGGGCCGATATACAATAAGCCCCTGTTTTGCCGAGTGGCCCTCTCCATGAGCCTGCGCGTACTGCGTCACAACGGACAGCCCGTTGTCCCTGCGAACCGCGGGGACGCCACGTCCGGGGACGGCCCGGCGCTGGGCGACTGCGCGCGCTGCCAGGTCCGCCATCTGGCGGTCTGCGCGGCGCTGCCGCTGGACCAGGCGCAGATGCTGGAGACCCTGGCCGGCGACATTCCGCTCAAGGCCGGCGAAGTGCTGGCGCGGGAAGGCGATTCCCGCCGCGAGGTGTTCACCGTGACCGCCGGCGCGCTGCGCCGGATCCGCCTGCTGGCCGATGGCCGCCGGCTGGTGGCCGGTTTCCTGATGCCGGGGGATTTCATCGGCTTCAGCGGCGCGACCCACTACCGCCATTCGATCGAAGCGATCATCGACAGCGAACTGTGCGCGTTCACCATGCAGGACATGCGCACGCTGTGCGCGCGTTACCCGGAGCTGGAGCGCGAACTGCTGGAACGCGCCTGCGTCGAACTGGACGCCACCCGCGACAACCTGATGTCGCTGGCGCGGATGACGCCGCTGGAGCGGTTGGCGTCGTTCCTGCTGGACATGCATGCGCGTCGCCGCCGCCAGGGTTACAGCGGCGACGAGGTGGTGCTGCCGATGTCGCGCACCGATATCGCCGATTACCTGGGCCTGACCGTGGAGACGGTCAGCCGCAGCTTCACCCGCCTGCGCCAGGACGGGCTGATCGCCACCGACGATCCGCATCGGGTCGCGCTGAAGGATCGCAAGCGCCTGGCCACGTTGGCCGAGATGCGCGAGTAAGCGGACGCTTTCGGCCTTCCGGGGTGTTGCGGTGCCTGTCCGGATCGAATCTTGACGGCGGTTGGAGCGGAATCTGCTTCCTCGCGCCGCCCGCGTTCGCGGAGCGGCAATGTTTTCGCGCGCGACGCACGGTGCGTGTGAGGCGGAGCCGGAGGCCCTTCAGTCGGCGGGCCAGAGTCGGCCGTCGATGAGGCGGTAGGTTTCATGCACGACGCCGGCGGGCAGCGGCGCGTGGGTGATGATCAGGACGCTGCGATGAGTGGCGGCCGCGGCGATATCGCGCATCAGCGCGTCGGCGGTGTCCTGGTCCAGCCCTTCGGTGGGTTCGTCGAGCAGCAGCAGCGGCGCATCGCGCAGCAGTGCGCGCGCCAGCGCCAGCCGCCGGGCCTGGCCGGCCGAGAGGGTGGCGCCGCTTTCGCCGACCCAGCCGTCGAGGCCGTCGTTCCAGCCGCGCACCAGCGCGTCCAGGCGGACCTGCGCCAAGGCCCGCCACAGGCGCGCGTCGTCGGCATCGGGATCGCCCATCCGCAGGTTCTCGCGCACGCTGCCGGCGAAGATCGGCGCCTCCTGCGGCAGCCACGCCAGCCGCGCGTGCCAGCCGGCGACGCGGAATCCGCGCAGATCCCCGCCGCCGTAGGACAGGCGTCCTTCGAGCGGATCGCGCAGGCGCAGCAGCAGCGCCAGCAGGGAGGATTTTCCGGCGCCGCTGTCGCCGCGGATGGCGATGCGCCGGCCGGGCGCCAGCACCAGATCGACGCCGTCCAGCAGGCGGCGGCTTTCGCCGGGCCAGGCGAAAGCGAGTTTCTCCAGCACCAGCGCGCCTTCCGCCGGTACGTTCACCGGCTGCGCCGGCTCGCGCACGTCCGGCGACGGCATCACCACGTCCCGCAGCCGCTGGATGGATGCGCGCGCGGCACGCCAGGCCTGCCACGCGATACCGATGCCGGCGGCGGCCTCCAGCAGGGCCAGGGTCATGAAGAACAGGCCGGCCGCGACCGGCGCCTCCAGCCGGCGCGCATCGACGGCGTCGAACAGCAGCCAGCCCAGCAGCGGCAGCAGCGCCGCCGCCAGCAGTCCGTGGATCAGCACACCCTGCGCGAGCCGTTGCTTGCGCCGCCGTTCCTGCGCGGACAAGGTCGCGGCATCGGCGTCGACGCGCGCCAGCCAGCCTTCCGTCGCGTCGAGCGCGGCTAGATCGCTGGCGCCCTCCAGGCCTTCGAGCACCGTATAGCGCAAGCGCGCGCGCTTCGGCGCGTTCGCTTTCCAGCGCGCCCGCGCGCGCCTGGATCGCCCAGGGCGTGGCGAGCGCGATCAGGGCGAACGCGAGGGCCAGCAGCAGTCCCGCGGCCGGCAGCAGCCAGAACGCGATCGCGGTGCCGAGCGTCAGTACCGCCGCCAGTGACGCCAGCGGGCCGATCGCGCGTACCAGCAGGCCGTCGACCGCTTCGATGTCGGCGACCAGCCGCGCCAGCAGATCGCCGACGCGATAGCGGCCCAGGCCCAGCGGCGCCAGCGGCAGCGCGCGGCGGAAGAACCACACCCGCAGATCCCGCGCCAGCGCCAGGGTGACGTCGTGACCGACCAGCTTTTCCGCGTAGCGCGACAGGATGCGGGCGAAGGTGAAGGCGCGGATGCCGGCCGACGGACCGAAGAAGTTGAAGCCGATCGCCGCCGAGCCGGCCAGCGCGGCGGCGGTGAGGAAATGGCCGGCCAGGCCGAGCAGCCCGGTGCCGGCGAGCAGGGTGATCAGCAGCAGAAGCAGGGTCAGCGCGATGCCGCGCGCATGCCGGCGGAACACCGCGCGCAGGTTGTCCGGCGGTGCGCTCATGCCGAGGCCTCCGGTGTATGCGCGTGCGCGTTGTCCAGATCCAGCACGCGACCGATCATCCGCATCGCCGCCGGACTGTGGGTCGCCATCACCAGCGTGCGGCCGCGGGCGAAATCCGCCAGCGCGCGCAGCACGGCCTGCTCGGTCTCGGGATCCAGGAAGGCGGTGGGTTCGTCCAGCAGCAGCAGCGTGGGCCTGCGCAGGAACAGCCGCGCCAGCGCGACCCGGCGCGCCTCGCCGCCGGACAGGCCGAAGCCGCGTTCGCCGATTGGCGTATCCAGGCCCTGCGGCAGGCGACGGGCGAAGCGCATCACCTGGGCCGCTTCGGCGGCGGCCAGCAGTTCCGCGTCGCTGGCCTCCGGCGCGGCGATGCGCAGGTTGTCCGCGAGCGTGCCCTGGAACAGGAACGGCCGCTGTGGCGCGTAGCCGATGCGCGGCGGCGCGTCGTAGCGGATCGTTCCGGCGGCGGGCGGCAACCAGCCGGCCAGCGCCTCCAGCAGCGTGCTCTTGCCGCCACCGCTGGCGCCCACCAGCGCGAGGTGCGCGCCGGCGTCCAGGGTGAAGGACAGATTCCGCAACACCAGCGGCGCGTCCGTGGCGGGACGCAGCGCCAGTCCGTCCACCCGCAGCGTCGGCGCCGGCGCGTCCTTGTCGCGGGCGTCCAAGGGAAGCGATACCGGGGGCTCGTCGGCGTCCTCCAGCAGCCGCGCCATCTCGCCGGCCGCCGCCAGCGCCGCCGCGCGATCGTGGTAGTGCGCGGCCAGTCGTCGCAGCGGCGCGTAGAACTCCGGCGCCAGCAGCAGGCAGAACACGCCGGTCGCCAGATCCAGCGGCGCGCCGCGCACGCCGAGCATGCCCAGGTAGGTGAGGCCCAGATACAGCGCGATCATCGCCACGCTCAGCGAGGCGAAGAACTCCAGCACGGTCGAGGACAGGAAGGCGATGCGCAGGACCTTCAGGCTGCTGCGGCGCAATCCCTCGGCCGCCTGTTCGATGCCGGCCAGCTCGCGATCACCGCGTCCGTACAGGCGGATCAGGCCCAGCCCGCGCAGGCGATCGGCGAAATGACCGCCCATCCGCGCCAGCGCCTGCAATTGCCGGCGGCTGGCCGCTTCCGCGCCCCAGCCCACCAGCATCATGAACACCGGCGCCAGCGGCAGGGTGAGCAGCAGGATCAGGCCGACCACGCGATCCGCCCAGAACGCGGCGATCAGGATCAGCAGCGGCACCGCCACCACTTCCAGCCGCACCGGCAGGAATCCGCCGATGTAGCCTTCCAGCGCGTCGACATGGCCGCCGAGGGTTTCCGCCAGTTCGCCGCTGCGCTGGTGGCGCAGCCAGCGCGGGCCGCGCGCCAGCAACCGGCGCGCCAGCCGCGCACGCACCCGCAGGCGCACGGTTTCCACCGCGTCGTCGGCCAGCCGCCGCGCGATCCAGCCAAGCACCGCGCGCAGCACGCCGATCGCGGCCAGACCGGCCAGCAACGGGCCCACCGCACGCGCCGGCGCGTGCGCGACGAACACCCGCTGCATTGCCTGCGCGATCAGCAGGGCCTGCGGAATCAGCAAGGCGCCGGCCAGCACCGTGCACAGGCCCGCGCCGCGCAGCCGCCCCGCGCCGGGCGCGGCGAAGGCCTTCAGACGCTGCGCGGCCGTCGGCGCGCCGGCTTCCGTCGCGGCGTTCATGCCGGCAGGGTGCGGCAACCCAGCGCGCTGAGCAGGCCGTGCAGCGCGGGCGCGTGCGCCAGCCAGGGACCGGCCAGGGTCAGCAGGCCGGCGAACAGCACGATCATCGCCGCGCCGATGCGCGCGCCCGGGCGTTGCAGCCAGCGGCCCATGCGCGCGCCCGACCAGGTCAGCGGCACCATCATCGGCAGCGTGCCCAGGCCGAAGGCGAGCATGGTCAGCGCGCTGTCGCGCGCGTTCGCCTGCAACCACGCGGCGGTGAGCAGGCTCAGGCTGAGTCCGCACGGCAACCAGCCCCACAGCATGCCCAGCGCGATCCGGCGCCAGGCGCGATCGGCCGGCAGCAGGCGCGATTGCAGGGGGCGCAGCCACTGCCACAGCCGCGCGGCCGGACGCGACAGGAACTGCAGGCGCGCGCGCCGATCCAGCAGGCGCAATGCGACCAGCACCAGCACCACGCCCACCGCCATGCGCAGGCCCAGCGCGAGGTTCTCGAAGCGGAGTACTTTCAGCAGGCCGCCGCCGAAGCCGCCGACGACCGCGCCGGCCAGCACATAGCCGCCCACCCGACCGAGGTTGACCTGCAACGCCGCGCCCCAGCCGCGTTGCGGACTCATCGCGGAAAAGCCGGTGGCGATGCCGCCGCACATCGCCGCGCAGTGCACGCCGCCCAGCAATCCGCTCAGCAGGGCGGCGAGCAGGGTGAGGCCATCAACCGGCATCGCCGCGTTCCGTGCCGCGTCCGGTGTCCGTGGCCGGCGCCTTGGGATCGTTTTCCGGCGCCGTCGCGGTCGACGCCCGCGCGGGCCCGCGCGCATCGTCATCGTCGAGGATGTCCAGCGCCGGGGTATCCAGATCGTCGAACTGCCCGCGCCGCACCGCCCAGATGAAGGCGGCGACCGCGAGGCCCAGCAGCACCAGGCTGATCGGGATGAGCATCAACAGGATGGTCATGGCGTGGACTTGTTCGTGGGCACGCGGGTCAGGCGCAGGGCGTTGGCGGTGACCAGCAGCGAGGATAGCGCCATTCCCAGCGCGGCCAGCCAGGGCGTGACCCGGCCGGTGGCGGCCAGCGGCAGCGCCAGCACGTTGTAGGCCAGCGCCCAGGCCAGGTTCTCGCGGATGATCCGGCGGGTGCGGCGGGCCAGATCCACGGTGGCCGGCAGGCGCGAGAGCGAGGTGCCGGTCATCACCAGATCCGCCGCGCGCTGCGCCAGCGGCGCGCCCTGGCCCATCGCCACCGAGACATCCGCGCCGGCCAGCACCGGCGCGTCGTTGATGCCGTCGCCGACCATCGCCACGATGCGGCCCCGCGCCTGCAGTTCGTGCACGAAGGCGAGCTTGTCCTCCGGCGCCTGCCGCGCGCGCGGATCGGCAATGTCCATTTCCTCGGCGAAACGCCGCACCGGCGCCTGTCCGTCGCCGCTGGCCAGGTGCACGGCGAAGCCCTGCGCGCGCAGCGCCGCCAATGCCTCGACCGCGTCGGGCCGCGCGGATTCATGCAGCGCGAAGCGGGCGACGCCGCGTTCGCCATCGCCCAGCCAGATGGCGCCGTCGTCGTCGCCACCAAACACGAAATCGGCCCGGCCCAACCGCCATGACTGGCCGTCGATAAGGCCCTGCACGCCACGGCCGGTGACGGTCTCGACCTGCTCGGCATGCAATGGATCCGCGCAGGCCTGATCCGCGGCGTCTAGAAACGCCGACGCCAGCGGGTGGCCGCTGTCGCGCTCCAGCGCGGCAGCCAGTGCCAACGCGTGCGAACGACCGAAGCCGTCCAGGCTCTGCGCTTCCACCCGCAAGGTGCGGGGATCGCTGAGCGTGCCGGTCTTGTCGAACACGATGTCGCTGGCGCGCGAGAGCGTGTCCAGCGCGTCGGCGCGGGTCGCCAGCACGCCCAGTCTGGCCAGGGTGCCGTGCGCGGCGGCCAGGGCGGCCGGCACCGACAGCGACAGCGCGCAGGGACAGCTGATCACCAGCAGCGCCAGGGTCACCTCGAAGGCGCGCGCGGGATCGTGGAAATGCCAGAACGCATACACGGCCAGGGCGGCCAGCAACAGACCCGCGACGAAGCGGCCGCCGATGCGATCGGCCGCGCGCGCGATCGGCGGGCGATGCGCCTGCGCCTGATCCACCAGCCGCGCCAGCTGCGACAGGCGGGTCGCGCTGCCGACGTCGGTGACCCGCAATCGAGCCGGATGCTCGCGGCACACGGTGCCGGCGTAGACCGCGGCGCCGGCGCGCTTGTGGATGGGATGCGATTCGCCGGTCAGCAGCGCTTCCTCGAACACCGCGTCGGCATCCAGCAGCACGCCGTCGGCGGGCACGTTGTCACCGGCGGCCACCCGCACCACGTCGCCGCCGGCGAGGCTGCCGACCGGCACCGATTCGCGGCTGCCGTCGTCGCGCTCGCGGGTGGCGAAGGCGGGACGCGCGCGCGCCAGCGCGTCGACCTGGGCGGTGGCGATGTTGCGCGCGCGCTGTTCCAGCATGCGCGCGGCCAGCAGCAGGAACACGAACATCACCGCCGCGTCGTACCAGACATGCACGCCGCCGCGGATGGTTTCCACCAGGCTCGCCAGATAGGCCAGCAGGGTGGAACCGGCAATCAGCGTGTCCATGCCGAGATGGCGTTCGCGCAGTTCCCGCCATGCGCCGGCCAGGAACGGCCAGCCCGAATAGAACACCACCGGCGTGGACACCAGGAAGGTCAGCCAGCGGAAGAAATCGCGGGTGGGCACCGGCATGGTCCGGTCCACGTCCAGGTACAGCGCCTCGGCGAACATCATCGCCTGCAACGCGCCCAGCCCGGCGATGCCCAGCCGCAGCAGCCAGCGCTTGCGCTCGTCCAGGCGCGCGCGTTCGCTGGCTTCTCCACCGGCCAGATAGGGCCGGTAGCCGAGCATGGACAGCCGGTGCAGGATTTTCGAGAGCGCGGCGCGTCGCGGATCCCAGGCGATGCGGATGCGTCCGGTCACCGCGTTGGCGGTGCTGTCGAGCACGCCTTCCTCGCGCGCCAGCGCGCGATCGATCAACCAGGCGCAGGCGGCGCAGCGCATGCCGTCGGTGAGCAGGATGATCTCGCGCCCGCCGGTGACCGGATGGCTGTGCTCGGCCTGGAGTTCCTCGCGATCCCAGATGCCGAGATCGACCGGTTCGGCGTCGACGCGTCCGGCGGCGGCGCTGCGCAGGCGGTAGTAGCTGCCCAGATCCGAATGGCGGATCCATTCGGCCGCCGCCGCGCAGCCTTCGCAGCAGAAACCCGCGGTCTGGCCGTCCAGCGGACGCAGCACCGGTGCGGCTGGCAGGGCCTCGCCGCAGTGATAGCAATGCGGCGAAGGCGCCGTCGCGGTCACGAGGCGGCGTCGTCCTGCAACGAGGGCGCCAGGTGCACGGCGCGCTGCGCCTTGGGCAGGCGGCCGCGCAGGCGCCATTGGCCATCGGCCGGGCCGAGCTGCACCTTCCACGCGTGCGAGGCGTCCACCGCTTCATCCAGGCGCCAGCCGTTGCCGGCCGGCGGCAGCCGCAGGCGGCGATCTTCCTCGGCCCGGGTGGGATGTTGCAGGTGCAGTTCCAGCGGCGCGCGGCGATCGAATTCGCCGTTGACCGGAATGACTTCCACCACGCCCGCGTCCACTCGCAGCACCGCCGCCAGCTTCATCGCCTGCGCGCGCTGGTCCGGGCCCAGATCGGTGGTCTGGATCTGCGCCATGCGATCGACCTTGTCGGTGACCGGATCGGCGCCGCCGGCGCGCACGGAGATGTAGACCAGGCCGAGCCCGGCGACGATGGAGGCCAGCGGCAGGCCGATCACCAGCCACATCGCCGGAATGCGCCAGAGGGGAACCTTGGGTTGCGGGGTCATGGGATGGGTCCGAAGTAGCTGCTTTCGACGATCTTGGTCGACACGCCGTCCTCGCGCTCGACGCGGATGCGGATGGCATGGCGGCCGGCGACGCTGGAGGGCGCGGTTGCGACCAGCGGCAGCGACAGCACTTCCTCGGCGTCGGCCTCGACCTGCCTGTCCCCGCCGGCCAGGGTGATGCCGGCGGTATCCGACTCCAGCACGACGCGGTAGCGGTGCGCCCGCTGGTCCTTGTTGACCAGCTTGAGCGTGTAGCTGTTCTCGATGCGGCCGCCGCCGACATCGCGGTACAGCGCGTTGCGATCGCGCAGGACTTCGGCGATGACGTCGCTGCGATGGGTCACGCCCCAGCCCCAGGCGGCGAGCAGCGCCAGCAGGATCGTGCCGTAGACGAACACGCGCGGACGCAGCACGCGGGTGCTCTTGCCGTCGATGGCGTTCTGGGTGGAATAGCGGATCAGGCCGTTGGGATAACCCATCTTGCCCATCACGTCGTCGCAGGCGTCGATGCAGGCGCCGCAGGCGATGCACTCGTACTGCAGGCCGTTGCGGATGTCGATGCCGGTCGGGCAGACCTGCACGCAGATGGTGCAGTCGATGCAGTCGCCCAGTTGATCCGGGGCGAACTTCGGCAGCGGCTCGGCGTGCGCGCCGGCGCCGGCGAAGGTGATGGTGCCGCGCGCCTGCAGGCGGTTGTCGGCCGCGGTGGGGTGCTGGTACGCGCGGAACACGTAGTCGTAGGCGGTGGCCTTGTCGAGCAGGCCGCGTGCGCGCTCCAGCACGCTGCCCAGGCCGCGCTTGCGCGGGCCGCGCGGTTCGCCGCGCATCGGGTCGTAGGCGATGATCAGGGTGTTGCGGTCGAACATCGCGCTCTGGAAGCGCGCATACGGGCACATGTACTTGCACACCTGTTCGCGCAGGAAGCCGGCGTTGCCCCAGGTGGCCAGCGCGTAGAACAGCACCCAGAAGGTTTCCCAGCCGCCCCAGTCCAGCGGCGCGCGCGCGGCCAGATCGCGGATCGGGGTGAAGAAGCCGACGAAGGTGAAGCCCGTCCACAGCGCGAACAACAGCCAGATCGTGTGCTTGCCGCCCTTGCGCAGGATCTTCTGGCCGTTCCAGGGACCGGCGTCCAGCTTCATCCGCTGGCCGCGGTCGCCCTCGGTCCAGCGCTCCATCCACAGGAACACTTCCGTCCACACCGTCTGCGGGCAGGCGTAGCCGCAGAACAGGCGCCCGGCCAGGGTGGTGAAGAAGAACAGCGCCATCGCCGCGATGATCAGCAGCAGCGCCAGGAACAGGAAATCCTGCGGCCAGAACGACAGGCCGAACACGTAGAACTTGCGCGCAGGCAGATCGAACAGCACCGCCTGGCGGCCATCCCAGCGCAGCCACGGGAACACGTAGAACATGCCCAGCAGCCAGAACACCGCCGCCACCCGCAGGCGGTTGAGGCGGCCGGAGACGTCGCGCGGATAGATCTTGCGCTCGCTGACGTACAGCGAATTGCCCTGGTCGTCCACCACGTCGATGGGGATCTGCCGGCTCATGGCGACACTCCGTTGCGCGGGGCGGGCTGGGATTTGCGGTGGAGCGGAATCGGAACGTTCATGGCTTGGCTTCGCCGGGGGTCACCGGCGTGGCGTTGAGGGAGTACCGGACGGATCCAGTCTCCGGCGCGCACGACAGGAGCGGGAGCGACGGTTTGTCGCAGCCCCGCTCCAGGCTTTCATTCCGGCGGCAGCGCGCGGTTGAAGCGGCTGGAAGGCCGCAGGAGTATCCAGGTGAACAGGCTGGACGACGCGGTCGCCAGCCAGAACATGAAAAAGCCCAGCGTGTAGCCGAGCTCGCGGGTCAGGGGCCAGTCGGGAAAGGTCGCGTCGCGCAGCTGCAGCGGATCCACGAAGGCGAAAAACACCATCGTCGCCACGCCCGCCGCGAAGAAACTGGGCCAGAGGATGGCCCCGATCCGCTGTGCCAGCGGGCGGGGCGGGTGGTCCAGTCGGGGTTCGCTGAAATCGGTCATGGCGACGACGGTTCCTTCTATGGCGTGGCGGCGGCGGTGTCCTTGCTGCCCTTGTGCGACAGCGACCAGACATAGGCGGCCACCAGGCGCGCGCGGGTCTCGCCGAGAAGCTCACGGTGCGCCGGCATGATGCCATGGCGGCCCTTGCTGATGGTCTGGCGCAGGCTTTCGGTGCTGTCGCCGTACAACCAGTAGTTGTCGGTCAGGTCGGGCGCGCCGAGATCCTGGTTGCCCTTGCCGTCGACGCCGTGGCAGGCCACGCACACGCCTTCGTACAGCTTCTTGCCCTGGGAGGCGGGGAAGTTGTTGATCAGCTGGTCCGGGTGGCCCAGCGTGCGCACGTAGGCGATGGTGTAGTCGACCGCGTTCGGGCCGCCCATGCCGGTCAGCGCGGTGCCCCATTCGGGCATCACGCCGTCACGGCCGTCGAGCACCGTTTCCAGCACCTTCTCCGGCGAGCCGCCCCAGTGCCAGATGTCGTCGGTCAGGTTGGGATAGCCGATCGCGCCCTGCGCGGACGAGCCGTGGCAGGTAGCGCAGGTGTTGTTGAAGATCGAGCGGCCCAGCGCCAGCGCCTTCGGATCCTGCGCCAGCCTGTCGATGGCCTGGTCCGCGTAGGGCTTGAAGGTCTGTTCCAGCTTGGCGTCTTCCACCGACTTCTTGGCGGCGTGTTCGCCGGCCGAGGACCACTTGCCGGCGCCGGCGTAGCCGCCGAGTCCGCCGTACCACGCGATGTAACCGATGCCGAACGCGATGGTCAGGTAGAACAGGTTGATCCACCAGCGCGGCAGGGGCTTGTTGTACTCCGTCAGGTCACCGTCCCAGACATGGCTGGTTTCCTCCGGCGCCGGGTCGCCCGGGCGGCGGCGTGCCGTCCACCAGAGCAGCCACGCGCAACCGACGATGTTCAGCACCACCAGGGCGATGACGTACCACGACCAGCCGCTGTTCATGCCTTGTGCTCCTCGTCTTCCTCGTTCAGCGGCAACGCCGCGGCATCATCGAATTCGGCCTTGCGGCGCGGGCTCCACACCCAGATCCAGCCGCCGATGAACAGCACCAGCAGGATCGCGGTCACGATTCCGGACACCATGTCAGCCTCCCCGCGGCGCGTGCTTGCCGAGCGCCTGCAGGTACGCCACCACGGCGTCCAGCTCGGTCTTGCCCTTCAGTTCCCCGGGCGCGGCCTTGATCTCGGCATCGGTGTAGGGATCGCCCAGCGCCTTCAGCGCGCCCATCCGCCGCGCGGTGGCTTCGCCGTCGACCTTGTTCTTCTCCAGCCAGGGGAAGCCGGGCATGTTCGACTCGGGGACCACGTCGCGCGGGTTGATCAGGTGCACGCGGTGCCAGTCGTCGGAGTAGCGGCCGCCGACCCGGGCCAGATCCGGCCCGGTGCGCTTGCTGCCCCACTGGAACGGACGGTCGTACACCGATTCGCCGGCCAGCGAGTAGTGGCCGTAGCGCTCGCTCTCGAAGCGCAGGGTGCGGACCATCTGCGAGTGGCAGTTGTAGCAGCCTTCGCGGACGTACACGTCGCGGCCGGCCAGTTGCAGGGCCGGGTAGGGCTTGACCCCTTCCAGCGGCTTGATGGCTTCGGCCTGGAACATCAGCGGCACGATCTCGGCCAGGCCGCCGAACGACACGACCACCGCGATCAGGATGGCCATCAGGCCGATGTTCTTCTCGATTTTCTCGTGGGAATTGCTGTTGCTCATGTCGGTCTCGTCCTCAGGCGCGCACTTCGGAAACGTCAACCGGCAGGATCGGCTGCGGGGCAGTCGAGCGCGCGGACGCAAACGTCTTCCAGGTGTTCCAGGCCATCACGCCCATGCCGCTCAGCACCAGCAGGCCGCCGCCCAGGCGGATCAGGTAGTACGGATAGGTGGCGTTGAGCGCCTCGACGAAGCTGTAGGTCAGCGTGCCGTCGGCGTTGGTGGCACGCCACATCAGGCCCTGCATGACGCCGGCGATCCACATCGAGGCGATGTAGAACACCACGCCCAGGGTGTGCAGCCAGAAGTGCAGGTCGATGGCCTTGGTCGAGAACATGCTGTCGCGGCCCAGCAGGCGCGGCAGCAGCGCGTAGATCGAGCCCACCGAGATCATCGCCACCCAGCCCAGCGCGCCGGCGTGGACGTGGCCGACGGTCCAGTCGGTGTAGTGGCTCAGCGAGTTGACCGTCTTGATCGACATCATCGGTCCCTCGAAGGTCGCGATCATGTAGAACGACACGGCGACGATCAGGAACTTCAGGATCGGATCGGTGCGCAGTTTGTGCCACACGCCCGACAGGGTCAGGATGCCGTTCAGCGCGCCGCCCCAGGAGGGCGCCAGCAGGATCAGCGAGAACACCATGCCCAGCGACTGCGCCCAGTCCGGCAGCGCGGTGTAGTGCAGGTGGTGCGGGCCGGCCCACATGTAGACCGCGATCAGCGCCCAGAAGTGGACGATCGACAGGCGGTAGGAGTAGACCGGGCGTCCGGCCTGCTTGGGCACGAAGTAATACATCATGCCAAGGAAGCCGGCGGTCAGGAAGAAACCCACCGCGTTGTGGCCGTACCACCACTGCACCATCGCGTCGACCGCGCCGCTGTAGACCGGGTAGGACTTGGTGAAGCCGACCGGGATGGCGATGTTGTTGACGATGTGCAGCAGGGCCACGGCGATGATGTAGGCGCCGTAGAACCAGTTGGCCACGTAGATGTGCTTGACCGCGCGCTTGGCGATGGTGCCGAAGAACAGCACCGCGTAGGCCACCCAGACCACCGTGATCAGCAGGTCGATCGGCCACTCCAGTTCGGCGTACTCCTTGCCCTGGGTCATGCCCAGCGGAAGGGTGATCGCGGCCGCCAGGATGACCGCCTGCCAGCCCCAGAACACGAAGGCGGCCAGCTTGTCCGAGATCAGCCGGACGTGGCAGGTGCGCTGGACCACGTGCAGGCTGGTCGCGAACAGGGCGCTGCCGCCGAACGCGAAGATCACCGCATTGGTATGCAGCGGCCGCAGCCGCCCGTAGCTGAGCCACGGAATGTCGAAATTCAGCGCCGGCCAGTACAGCTGGGCGGCGATGAACACCCCCACGGCCATGCCCACGATGCCCCAGACCACGGTCATCACCGCGAACTGGCGCACCACCTTGTCGTTATAAGTACCCTGCACGCTCTGCATGCCACCTGCTCCTAGGCTCAACCCCATGATCTTCGGCCCCTCCGGGCCCCCCTCACATTGATCTGAATCAACCGGGGAGGGGGGAAATGCGGACAGGGGGTGGTCGGCGAACCACGGGCGGCATGTTGGCAACCCCGGATGGGGTCCAGGGTGCGACAGATTGTCACCCCCGCCCGCGCCGGCAGAGGTCTAGAATCCCCTCGACACCGCTGCCGAGCCCCCATCATGCCGGATATGACCGTTGTCGAACTCTCGCGTCTGCAGTTCGCGCTGACGGCGATGTACCACTTCCTGTTCGTGCCGCTGACCCTGGGCCTGTCCTTCATGGTGGCCATCATGGAGAGCGTCTACGTCATGACCGGACGCGATGTCTGGCGCCGGATGACCCTGTTCTGGGGCACCCTGTTCGGGGTGAACTTCGCCATGGGCGTCGCCACCGGAATTGTGATGGAGTTCCAGTTCGGCACCAATTGGTCCTATTACAGCCATTACGTCGGCGACATCTTCGGCGCGCCCCTGGCCATCGAGGGCCTGATGGCCTTCTTCCTGGAAGCGACCTTCATCGGCCTGTTCTTCTTCGGCTGGAACCGGCTCAGCAAGGTCCAGCACCTGGCGGTGACCTGGCTGGTCGCGATCGCCACCAATTTCTCGGCGCTGTGGATCCTGGTCGCCAACGGCTGGATGCAGAACCCGGTCGGCGCGGTGTTCAACCCCGAAACCATGCGCATGGAAATCACCGACTTCATGGCGGTGATCTTCAACCCGGTGGCCCAGGCCAAGTTCGTCCACACGGTCAGCGCCGGCTACGTGACCGGGGCGATGTTCGTGATGTCGATCAGCGCGTTCTACCTGCTGCGCGGGCGCAATCCCGACTTCGCCAAGCGCTCGATGGCGGTGGCGGCCAGCTTCGGCCTGGCCGCGGCGCTGTCGGTGGTGGTGCTGGGCGACGAGAGCGGCTACGCGGTCGGCGAGAACCAGAAGATGAAGCTGGCCGCGATCGAGGCCATGTGGGAAACCGAGCCGGCGCCGGCGGGATTCAACGCCTTCGCCATCCCCGACCAGGAAACCCGCACCAACCACTACGCGGTGCATATCCCCTACGTGATGGGCATCATCGGCACCCGTTCGCTCAACAAGGAAATGCCCGGCATCCTGGAACTGGTCGAGCGCGCCGAGGGGCGCATCCGCAACGGCCTGGTGGCCTACGAGAACCTGCAGAAACTGCGCGCGAACCGCGGCGACGCGCATGCCCGCTACATGTTCGAGACCCATTGGCGCGACATCGGCCACGCCCTGCTGCTGAAGAAGTACCGCGAGGACATCGCCAACGCGACCGAGGAGGAAATCGTCAAGGCGGCGTTCGACACGGTGCCGCGGGTGGCGCCGCTGTTCTGGAGTTTCCGCCTGATGGTCGGGCTGGGTTTCTACTTCATCGCCTTCTTCGCGTTCGCGTTCTGGCTGGCCAGCAAGCACCAGCTGGATCGGCGGCGCTGGTTCCTGCGCCTGGCCTTCTACAGCCTGCCGCTGCCGTGGATCGCGATCGAGGCCGGCTGGCTGATTGCCGAATACGGTCGCCAGCCCTGGGTGATCGACGGCGTGCTGCCGACTTTCTTCGCCGCCTCGGGGCTGAAGCTGCACCAGATCCTGATCACCCTGACCGGCTTCGTCACCCTCTACACGGTGCTGGCGGTGGTCGAGATCTGGCTGATGCGCAAGTTGATCCTGAAGGGCCCCGAGCAACTGGTGCCCGAATCCCACGGCGCCGTCGCGTCCGCCCCCACGCCGGCCACGGCCACCTGAGAGGAGCGCGTCCATGGACACCATTCCGCTCGATTACCCGACCCTGCGCCTGATCTGGTGGGCCCTGCTGGGGCTGCTGCTGATCGGCTTCGCGGTGATGGACGGTTTCGATCTGGGCGTGGCGACGCTGCTGCCGGCGGTCGCCCGCACCGATGGAGAGCGCCGGATCACGCTGAACGTGATCGGCCCGGTGTGGGAAGGCAACCAGGTCTGGCTGATCGTCGGTGGCGCGGCCATCTTCGCCGCCTGGCCGCCGTTGTACGCGGTCAGCTTCTCCGGCTTCTACATCGCGATGTTCCTGATCCTGATCGCGCTGATCCTGCGTCCGGTCGGCTTCAAGTTCCGCAGCAAGGTGCCGGATCCGCGCTGGCGCGCGCTGTGGGACTGGGCGCTGTTCGTCAGCGGACTGGTGCCGGCGCTGGTGTTCGGCGTGGCGATGGGCAACGTGCTGCTCGGCGCGCCGTTCACCTTCGACGAGATCCTGCGGCCGCATTACGAGGGCGGCCTGTTCGGCCTGCTTACGCCTTTCGCGCTGCTGTGCGGCCTGGTCAGCGTGGGCATGCTGGTCGCCCACGGCGCCGGCCGGCTGGCGATGAAGACCGATGGCGACATCGCCGCGCGCGCGCGCCGCTACGGCAGCCTCGCCGCGCTCGCCACCGCGGTGCTGTTCGTGATCGGCGGCGTGTGGCTGGCCAGGGGCATCGATGGCTACGTGCTGCAGATCGCGATGGATCCGGCCGGCCCGTCCAATCCGCTGGCCAAGGTGGTGACCACCGAACAGGGCGCCTGGATGGGCAACTACGCGCGCTGGCCGGTGATCTGGCTGTTCCCGGTGCTGGGCGTGCTGGGCGCGCTGTCGAGCGCGGTCTGCCTGCGCGCGGGCAAGGCCGGCTTGGCGTTCCTGTCCTCGGCGCTGGCGATCAGCGGCATCCTGCTGACCTTCGGCCTGACCACCTTCCCGTTCCTGCTGCCGTCCTCGCTCAACCCCGGCGCCAGCCTGATGGTGTGGGACGCCTCGTCCAGCCACCTGACGCTGTTCATCATGCTGCTGGTCACCGTTTTCTTCCTGCCGATCATCCTGGCCTACACGGCCTGGGTGTATCGGGTGATGCGCGGCAAGGTCGGCGACGACACGCTGGATCACGATCAGAATCCGAACGCTTACTGATACCGGAGAACACGCATGTGGTACTTCAGCTGGATACTCGGCGCCGGACTCGCGGCCAGTTTCGCCGTCCTCAATGGCATGTGGTACGAGATGCGCGACACGGATCGCCGCAAGGACGAGTGAGTGATGGCGGCCGCGCGTCCGTGCGCGGCCGGGTGCGTTGCCGGCCGGACGTTCTGTCGTCGTTCCGCCGTCATCCCGGTGAACGCCGGAATCCATCTTTCGCAGTGGTGAATGGCCCTGGGGCGTCGAGGCATCGCGCGGGAATGGATTCCAGCCTGCGCCGGAATGACGGGCTAACGGCGTTGGCGTGAAGGAACACTGTGATTCACCTGCCTTCGGCGGCGGGTCCGGCCCGGATAAAGGGAGCAAGGACTATCCTGTCCGGAGTTCACATCGGCCCCCACGGCCAGGAGCGATCAGCATGAATTTCAAGGACAAAGTCGTCATCGTCACCGGCGGCGCCAGCGGCATCGGCGAGGCCAGCGCGAAACTGTTCGCCGAACACGGCGCGCATGTGGTGATCGCGGATTTCTCGGAGCACGGGCAGGCGGTCGCCGACGCGCTGTCGGAACAGGGTGCGAAGTCCCTGTTCGTGAAAACCGACGTGACCGACACCGCCGCCGTGCAGCGGATGGTCGATGAAACCGTCGCCGCGTTCGGCCGCATCGACGTGCTGTTCGCCAATGCCGGCATCGCCGCCGATGGCCCGATCGACCAGCTGTCCGAAGCGGCCTGGGATCGCACCATCGGCATCAACCTCACCGGCGTCTACCTGTGCGACAAGCACGTCATCGCGCAGATGCTCAAGCAGGGCGGCGGCGTGATCGTCAACTGCGGTTCCATCCACAGCCATGTGGGCAAGGGTGGCGTGACCGCCTACGCCGCGGCCAAGGGCGGAGTGAAGCTGCTGACGCAGACCCTGGCGATCGACTACGGCGCGCGCGGCATCCGCGTCAACGCGGTCTGCCCCGGCTACATCGACACGCCGCTGCTGAAGGACATTCCGGCCGAGGCCAAGCATGCGCTGGAGAAGCTGCATCCGATGGGCCGGCTGGGCCGCGCAGAGGAAGTCGCGCGCACGGTGCTGTTCCTCGCCAGCGACGACGCCTCCTTCGTCAACGGCGCCTCGCTGCTGGTCGACGGCGGTTACACCGCGCAGTAAGCCCTCCACGGGCGCGGCGCGTCCGCGTCCCGCCTCGCCGTCGCGCGGCGGTGCCGACCGTCCGGGGCGGTACGGGGATTGGCCTATAATCCCGGCGTGTTCCCAGCAAGCCCGCCGGATGCGGAGCCCGGACATGCCAGTCAAGAGTATCCAGAACCGCCGTCTCTACCAGCAGATCGCCGACCAGCTGCGCGGCATGATCAACCGTGGCGAGTTTCCGCCCGGCAGCTACCTGCCGCCGGAGCGCGAACTGTCGCAGCAGTTCGGGGTCAGCCGCACCTCGCTGCGTGAAGCCCTGATCGCGCTGGAAGTGCTGGGCCTGGTGCGGGTGCGGGTCGGTGACGGCGTCAGCGTGGTGGGACCGGATTCGGAGGAAGCGCCGCCGGCCGAACACGCGCTCGATCGCGCGCGCCAGCTCAACCCGTGGACCCTGGATCCGGAACTGGGCGTGGTCGCCGATTTCGAGGCCGAGATTCCGCCGTTCTCGCTGCTGAGCGCGCGCCGGCTGGTGGAACCGGAAACCGCCGCGCTGGCGGCCGAGAACGCCAGCGACGATCAGATCGCCGGCATCGAGGAAGCCCTCCAGCGCAACATCGCCGACAACCTGCACGATTCCACCACCCATCCGGGTGATCGCCTGCTGCATATCCGCATCGCCGACGCCAGCGGCAACCCGGCCTATTCGCTGCTGATCCGGCACCTGCTGGGCCACCAGTACGGCGCGATGTTCCAGCGCGTGCAGGCGCTCTACACGGTCGAAGACATGCCGCGCCGCTCGGAACTGGAACACGAGGCCATCGTCGGCGCGATCCGCGACCGCGATCCGGATGCGGCGCGCGCGGCCATGGAAAAGCACCTGGATTCGGTGATCCGGATCTTCTCCGGCGGCGAACGCTGAAATCCGAAGGCCGGCGCTAGGGCCGCCACAGCACCTGCGGACCGACTTCGCGCACGTCGCGGGTGCCGGTCAGCGCCATGCTGACGTCCAGCTCGCGCCGGATCAGATCCAGCGCCGTGCTGACGCCACGTTCGCCCATCGCGCCCAGGCCGTACAGGAAGGCCTTGCCGATCAGCGTGGCGCGCGCGCCGAGCGCCATGGCCTTGAGCACGTCCTGGCCGCTGCGCACGCCGCTGTCGAACCAGATCTCGCAGCGGTCGCCGACCGCCGCGACCACCTGCGGCAGGGCGAGGATTGCCGGCGGCGCCGAATCCAGCTGGCGTCCGCCGTGGTTGGACACCACGATCACGTCCGCGCCGGCGTCGACCGCCGCGCGCGCGTCGTCCGCGTCCAGGATGCCCTTCACGATCAGCTTGCCCGGCCACAGCGAACGCACCCAGGCCACGTCCTTCCAGCTGAGGGTGGGATCGAACTGGCTGCCGATCCACTGCGACAGCGTGGTCAGGCCCTTGCCGCCGCCGGGGATGAAGCCGGCCAGGTTGCCGAAGTTGCGGTGCGGCGTGCGCAGCATGCCCAGCGCCCAGCGCGGGCGCCGCAGCACGTCCAGCGCGTTGCCCAGGGTCAGCTTCGGCGGCACGGTCAGGCCGTTCTTGATGTCGCGATGGCGCTGGCCCTGGATCTGCAGATCGGCGGTGAGCACCAGCGCCGGGCACCGCGCGGCCATGGCGCGCTGGATCAGGGACGCGGCGAAATCGCGATCGCGCATTACATACAGCTGGAACCAGAACGGTTTTTCCACCGCCGCGCGCACCGCTTCGATCGAACAGATCGACACCGTGCTCAGGGTGAACGGAACGCCCGCCGCCTGCGCGGCGCGGGCGGCGAGGATCTCGCCATCGGCGTGCAGGATGCCGGTCAGGCCGGTGGGCGCCAGGCCCACCGGCATCGATACCGCTTCGCCGGCCATGGTGGTGGCCAGCGAGCGCCGGTCGACGTCGATCATCACCCGCTGGCGCAGCATCAGCGCGTCCAGCGCCCGGCGGTTGCCGTTGAGGGTGTGCTCGTCGTACGAGCCGCGGTCGACGTAGTCGAAGATCGCGCGCGGTGCCCGGCGCATCGCCAGCCGGCGGAGATCCTCGTTGCAGGTGATCGGGGTCATGGCGGGGCGGGTTCGGGTCGAAGGACGGTCAGGACAGCGGGTGGCGGCGTGCGTGGACACCGTACAGCGCGACCACCAGGAAACAGAACGCCGGAATCCAGAAAGCGGTCTCGATGCCGGCGATGTCCGCCAGCCGGCCCATGAACCACGGCACGATGGCGCCACCGACGATCGCCATGATGATGAAGCTGGCGCCGCGCTTGGTCTGCGCGCCCAGGCCCTTGATGCCGAGCGCGAAGATGGTCGGGAACATCATCGACATGAAGAAGAACACCGCGATCAGCGCGGCGACCGAGAGCTTGCCCACGCCGGCGATGACCACTCCGCACAGCAGGATGTTGATCACCGCGTACACGCTGAGCAGGCGGGCGGCCTGGAACGCACCCATCAGCGCGGTGGTCAGGAAACGGCCGGCCAGGAAGCAGCCCAGCGCCACCGCCAGCAGGTAGGCGGCGCGTTCGGAGGACAGGCCGGGGATGTGATCCACCGCGTAGTTGATGAAGAACGCGCCCGCGCCGACCTGCGCGGCGACATAGAAGAACTGGGCCACCACCGCGAACACGAAATGGCGCTGGGAGAACAGCGGCACGACGGGCGCCGGAACCGTCGCGGCCGAAGTTTCGCCGGACACTTCCGGCATCCGCGTCCGCCAGATCAGCACGGCGATGGCGACGACCACGAGCGCGGTGGCGACGTAGATCAGCTGCACGCCGTGGCTGCCGGAAATCCCCGCGTCCGAGGCGCCGAAGAACAGCTTGCCGCCGATGAACGGCGCGATGAACGTGCCCAGCCCGTTGAACGACTGCGACAAGTTGAGCCGGCGTTCGGAGGTCTCCGCCGGTCCCAGCACGGTGGCGTAGGGATTGGCCGCGGTTTCCAGGCAGGCCAGGCCGCAGGCGATCACGAACAGCGCGAACAGGAAGTACTCGAACACCCCGGCGCGGGTGGCGGGAATGAACAGCAGCGCGCCACAGGCGAACAGCCCCAGGCCGAGCAGGATGCCGGTCTTGTAGCCATGCCGTTCCATCAGCGCCGCGGCCGGCAGCGCCATCAGGAAGTAGGCGCCGAAGTAGGCCGCCTGCAACAGCGCCGAGCGCGCGCGGGTGATGTCCAGGGTTTCCTGGAAGTGCTTGTTGAGCACGTCCAGCAGACCGTAGGAGAAGCCCCACAGGAAGAACAGGCAGGTCACCAGGATGAAAGCCAGCCGGTAGCGCTGCGCGCCGCTGTCCTGCAGGGTCGGGGAGGCGGTACCGGGCAATGCGGGCATGGCGGAAAGCTCCTGCGAAAAGAAGGGTCAGGCGTCGGTCAGGCGGAAAATCGGTTGCATCGGCGTCCACTTGGCGCCTTCCGGCGTCCACGGCGTGGCCTTCTGGAACGACCACATCAGTTCTTCCCAGGCGCGCAGGCGCGCATCGGTGCGCTCGGCCTCGGCCATGCGCGCGGCGTCGAACACCGCGTCGTCGGTGTCCATCACCATCACCATGCGGGTGCCGAGGCGGAAGATCTCCAGCTCGCGCACGCCCTGCGCGCGCAGGTGCGCGAGGACCTCCGGCCAGACCTGGCGGTGGTATTCCTCGTAGGCCGCGATCAGCTCCGGATCGTCGTGCAGGTCCAGGGCCAGGCAATGGCGCATGGCGATCTCCTCAGGTCAGTGCGCGATCCAGATGGGTGTAGCCGCCGTCCACGAACAACCACTGCCCGGTCACGTGCGAGGCGCGCGCGGACAGCAGGAATACGGCGGTGTCTGCGATTTCTTCGGCGCGGGTCATGCGCTGCTCCAGCGGAATGCGGCGGGTGATGCCGTCCAGCTTGGCGGCGGGATCATCGAATCCGGCCAGCCAGCTCTGATACAGCGGCGTCATCACTTCCGCCGGCACCACCGCGTTGACCCGCACGCCGTCGGCGGCCAGCGATGCGGCCCATTCGCGGGTCAGCGACAGTTGCGCGCCCTTGGCGGCGCAGTAACCGCTGGTGCCGCCCTGGCCGGTGACCGCGGTCTTGGAGGAGACGTTGACGATGGCGCCGCGGCTGGCCTTCAGCGCGTCCACGCACAGGTGCGCCATCACGTAGTAGTGGATCAGGTTGCGCTCCAGCGACTGCACGAATGCGTCGCGTCCCGCGTCCAGCCCCACGCCATCGTTCGCGCCGGCGTTGTTGACCAGTCCGTGCAGGCCGCCGAATTCCGCCAGCGTTGCGTCCACGGCCCGGCCGCAGGCGGCCGCGTCGGACAGTTCGAGCTGATGGAAGCGCGCGCGTGGTTGCCGCTCGCGCAGCTCCCGTTCGAAGCCGGCCTCCAGCGGGCTGCGCCCGAAGATCACCGGAATCGCGCCTTCGTGCGCGAGCGCCAGCGAAATCGCGCCGCCGATGCCGGCGCCGCCGCCGGTGACGATCACCACTTTGTCCCGCAGTTCAAGATCCATCACGCCCCCCTCAGCCGTGTACGTCATAGCAGCGCAGGGCGGTGCCGCCCCACAGTTGCGCCTGTTCGCTTTCCGACAACCGCGAAGCCCAGTCGTCCACCAGCGCCGTGACCGCGGCGTGGTCGGCGCGCAGCAGGCAGACCGGCCAGTCCGAACCGAACATCAGCCGGTCCGCGCCGAAGGCCTCCAGCGCCGCATCCAGATGCCGGCGTAGCGCGTCGGCGTCCAGGGACGCGCCCACCACTTCGGTCACCAGCCCCGAAGCCTTGCACAGCACATGTGGATGCGCGGCGACGGCGCGCAGGTGCCGGCGCCAGTCCGCTTCGCCTTCGCCGCCGATGGCGGGTTTGCCCAGGTGATCCAGCACCAGCCAGTGGTGGTCGTGGCGCGCGCAGAACGTCGGCACCTCGGCCAATTGCGCGGGGCCGCGGACCAGGATTTCGTAGACCAGCCCCTGCCGCTGCACCGCCTCGACGCCGCGCGCGAAGCGCGGGTCGGCGAGGGTGGCGGCGACATCGGGATCGTCCTGCAGCAGGTGGCGGACCCCGGCGAAGCGCGGGTGCGCGCGCCAGTGCGCGAGCCGTTCCCCGGCATTGGCGGCGAACAGATCCACCCAGCCGATCACCGCCGCGATGACGTCGTGCCGCTGCGCGAGATCGAGCAGGAAGATGTTTTCCGCCTCGTCGGCGCGCGCCTGCACCGCGATGCAGGCGTCCAGTCCCGCGGTCGCCAGCAGCGGCGCGAGATCCTGCGGCAGCCAGTCGCGTCGCAGCACGTCCATGCCATCGCCCATCCAGGGATAGTCGCGCGGCGCGTAGCGCCAGAAATGCTGGTGGGCGTCGACGCGCATCGTCACGGCGAGGCTTCCGCCCGTGGCGATACGCGCACCGCATCGAAGCGCAGTTCCAGATCCCGGGCCGGATAGTCCGGCGTGGCCAGGGTGATCGTCACCGGCGTCGCGCCCGCCCGCGCATCGGGCAGGGCGAACGGGCCGAGGGCCTGCGTGCCCAGCGCCTCGGCGGCGATCACCCGTTCTTGGGCGCCGACGCGGATCCGGTAGCGCTGTCCGGCGGGCGCCTTCGCGCCGGTGAAGCGCAGCCACACCGCGTCCTCGGCTCGCTCGGGCAGCAACGCCGCGCGCAGCGACACGGTGGTGGAACGCTGGCTGCGGTAGCCGCTGCCGAAGGCGAAGCTGGTGCCCGGATGCCAGGCCGATTGCGCGAGCGTGGCCGCGCCGGAAGCCGGCACCGCGATCGCATCCGGCGGCACGATCCGCAGCGGACCCTGTGTCTCGATCCGCACGACCGGCAGCACCCTGTCGGGCGCCTGCGCCGGCAAATCGATCACCAGCGCGTCGTTCTCGCGCCGCCAGGCCAGTGGCGCGGCGGCATCGTCGCCGTCGATGCGGACCGCGCGCGGATCGCCGGCCAGGCCGTTGACCACCAGCCGGCCGCCGCGCCAGTCGCGCACGAACAGGTACAGCGCCTTGTCGTCCGCCAGCGTGCTGCCCCAGGTCTGCGGCGGCAGGCCGCTGGGACGCGCGTCCAGCGCGACATGGGCGTGGCGCTGGAGCCACTGGCCGATGCCGCGCAGGACCTCGGCCTCGAACGGCACGACGGCACCGTCGCCCATCGGGCCGATATTGAGCAGGTAGTTGCCGCCGGCCGCGCGCGCCTGCACCAGGCCGTTGACGAGCTCGCGCACCTTGCCCGGCACATCCTCGCGCCGCTGCCAGCTGCGATAGCCCCAGGTGGCGTGGTAGATGGACGCCGGTACTTCGAACGGCGGCTGCATCGTCGGCGGGGGCGCCTCGTTGTCGCCGAGGGTGACGAAATCGCCGGCGTTGTTCCAGATGCGGCCATTGATGACCGCCGCCGGTTGCAGCCGGCGCACGATGCCGGCGAAGCGGCGGCTCTGCGCCGGCGTCGGCGTCGACATGTCGAACCACACTTCGGTGATCGGACCGTAGTTCGTCATCAGCTCGGTGACCTGCCGTTCGATCAGCGGCTCCATCGACGCCGGGATCGGATTGCCGTTGTCCGGGTCGAACGGGTGGCCGGCATGCCAGTCCACCAGCGAGAAGTAGATGCCCAGGCCCAGCCCGCGCGCGCGGCAGGCCTCGGCGATGAGCTTGATCGGATCCTTGCCGAACGGCGTGCGATCGACGATGTCGTAGTCGGTGCTCGCGGTGTCGAACATCGCGAAGCCATCGTGATGCTTGCTGGTGACCACCACGTAGCGGGCGCCGGCGTCGCGGGCCAGACCGCAGATCGCGTCGGCGTCGAACTTCGGCGCGGCGAACCCGCTGGCGACCTTGGCGTAGTCGGCGTGGGAAATGTTGGCCCAGCTCTGGATCTGCTCGGAATAACCGCGCGTCACCGGCTTGCCGTTCCACACGCCGCCCAGTTGGGAGTACAGCCCCCAGTGCACGAACATGCCGTAGCCCTGCCGCTGCCAGTGCCGGATGCGGTCGGCGTCGTCCGGCCGCGCGGGCGCGGCGGTCGCCGCGCCCGGCGTGGACGCGGGCTTCGCGGACGTCGCCGGCCGTTCACCGCAACCGGCCGCCAGCAGCGTCGAGGACAGCAGCAGGAGGATCGGCAGGGAGATCGGCAGGGACCGGCGTCGGCGGGCCGCGAAGGACATCAGGCCACGCCTCCGCCGGTGAGCGTCTGGCCCGCCGGATGGCGATACCGGCGACGGCTGGCGTCCTTCATGGTGATGGAGAAGCCGGGCGCAGTCGGGGGCTGGTAGGCGGCGTCGCGAATCACGCAGGGGTCCTGGAAGTGTTCGTGCAGGTGGTCGACGTATTCCACCACGCGGCCCTCGCGGGTGCCGGCGATGCAGACGTAGTCGATCATCGCCAGATGTTGCACGTATTCGCACAGGCCCACACCTCCGGCGTGCGGGCACACCGGCAGGCCGTATTTGGCCGCCATCAGCAGGATCGCCAGCACCTCGTTCACGCCGCCCACGCGGCAGGCGTCGATCTGGACCACGTCGATGGCGCCGCCGGCGATGAACTGCTTGAACAGGATCCGGTTCTGGCACATCTCGCCGGTGGCGACCTGCACCGGCGCAATGGCCTGGCGGATGGTCCGGTGGCCGGCCACGTCGTCGGGGCTGGTGGGTTCCTCGATGAACCACGGCGCGGCGAAGGACAACCGCTTCACCCAGTCGATAGCCTGGCCGACTTCCCAGATCTGGTTGGCGTCGATCATCAACCGCCGATCCGGTCCCAACACCTCGCGGGCGATGCCCACCCGGCGGATGTCGTCCTGCAGATCCCGGCCGACCTTCAGCTTGACGTGGTTGAAGCCGGCGTCGACCGCTTCCTGGCACAGCCGGCGCAGCTTGTCGTCCGGATAGCCCAGCCAGCCGGCCGAGGTGGTGTAGCAGGGGTAGCCCTCGCGTTCGAGGGTGGCGATGCGTCCGGCCTTGCCGGCCTCGCGTTCGCGCAGCAGGGCGAGCGCTTCATCCGGCGTGATCGCATCGCTCAGGTAGCGGAAGTCGATGCAGCGCACCAGTTGCTCGGGCGTCATGTCGGCGACCAGCCGCCACACCGGCTTGCCTTCGGCCTTGGCCCACAGATCCCACACCGCGTTGACGACCGCGCCGGTGGCCAGGTGCATCGCGCCCTTGTCCGGGCCGATCCAGCGCAGCTGGCTGTCGGAGGTGACGTGCCGCCAGAAGCGGCCCATGTCCTGCGCGATCCAGTCCAGATCCAGCCCGACCACCAGATGTCCCAGCGCCTCGATCGCCGCGCAGCAGACTTCGTTGCCGCGGCCGATGGTGAAGGTCAGGCCATGGCCTTCCAGGTCTCCGCGCGAGGTTTCCAGCACCACGTAGGCGGCCGAGTAATCCGGATCCGGATTCATCGCATCCGAGCCGTCCAGCTGCTGCGAAGTGGGAAAGCGCAGATCCTCGACCCGGAGGCCGGTGATGCGTACGCCGGCCAGCGCCGGCTGGGCGATGGCGTTCATGCCTGCACCACCTTCTGCCGTTGTTCGCCGAGGCCGTCGATGCCCAGGCGCATGACCTGGCCGGGACGCAGGTAGACCGGCGGCTTCTGGCCCAGGCCGACGCCGGGCGGGGTGCCGGTGGAAATCACGTCGCCCGGCTGCAGGCTCATGAAGCGGCTCAGGTAGCTGATCAGGAACGGCACCTGGAACACCATCGTGCGCGTGTTGCCGTCCTGGTAACGGTGGCCGTCCACTTCCAGCCACAGCCCGAGCGCGTGCGGATCGGCGATCTCGTCGGCGGTCACCAGCCACGGACCAAGCGGGCCGAAAGTGTCGCAGCCCTTGCCCTTGTCCCAGGTGCCGGTGCCTTCCAACTGGAACGCGCGTTCGGACACGTCGTTGATCACGCAGTAGCCGGCGACATGATCCAGCGCGTCGGCTTCGGCGATGTAGCGGCCGCCACGGCCGATCACCACGCCCAGTTCCACTTCCCAGTCGGTCTTGTGCGAACCGCGCGGGATCCGCACGTCATCGTCCGGTCCGCAGATCGCGCTGGTCCACTTGTTGAAGATCACCGGCTCGGCCGGCACCTGCGCGCCGGTCTCGGCGGCGTGGTCGGAGTAGTTCAGGCCGATGCAGACGAACTTGCCGACCCGGCCCACGCAGGGGCCCAGGCGCGGCGCGCCGTCCACGAGCGGCAGCGCGGACACGTCCAGCGCGCGCAGGCGTTGCAGGCCCTCGGGGGTGATCGCCTCGCCGGCGATGTCGGGAATCACCGACGACAGGTCGCGGATGCGGCCCTCGCCGTCGAGCAATCCGGGCTTTTCCGCGCCCGGCGCGCCATGGCGCAACAGTTTCATGCAGGGTTTCCTTCAGTTGATCCAGCCGCCGTCGATCACGTGCGTGGTGCCGGTGGTGAATGCGGATTCGTCGCTGGCCAGGTACACCGCCAACGCGGCGATTTCCTCGGGGCGGCCCAGCCGGCCCATCGGCTGGCGGCCGACGAACGCGGCCTGCACGTCCTCGACGGAACTGCCCTGCTGGCGCGCCTGCTCGGCGATGCGCGCTTCCAGCGAAGGCGAACTGACCGTGCCCGGGCAGATCGCGTTGCAGCGGATGCCGCGGGCGACGAAATCGGCCGCCACCGCCTTGGTCAGGCCGATCACGGCGGCCTTGGTGGTGCCGTACACGAAGCGGTTGGGGACGCCCTTGATGCTGGAGGCGACCGAGGCGACGTTGATGATCGAACCGGCGCCACGCGCCAGCATGCCGGGCAGCAGTTGCCGGATCAGGTGGTACATCGAGCCGACGTTGAGGCGCCAGGCGATGTCCCAGTCCTCCTCGCCCGCGTCCAGGATGCTGCCGCTGTGGACGAACCCGGCGCAGTTGAACAGCACGTCCACGGCATCCCCCGCGCTGGCATGCTGTTGCGCCAGGGCGGCGATGGCGGCGGTGTCGGTCACATCCAGGCGCAGCGGCGTGAGCGCCTGGCCGGCCTCGACCCGCAGCGCCTGCAGCGCCTGCTGGTCGATGTCGGCGGCGATGACCCGCGCGCCTTCGCGGATGAAGGCGAGCGCGGTGGCGCGGCCGATGCCCTGGCCGGCGGCGGTGACCAGGGCGAGTTTGCCTTGCAGGCGCATGGCGGCTCCGAAGCTAATGGCCTAGTGGTTGGACCAATGCTATCGTGAGATCCGAAACTTGCAACCCGGCATTTGGCGGAGGGGCCCGATG
This sequence comes from Pseudoxanthomonas sp., assembly GCF_051953815.1. Classification (GTDB taxonomy): domain Bacteria; phylum Pseudomonadota; class Gammaproteobacteria; order Xanthomonadales; family Xanthomonadaceae; genus Pseudoxanthomonas_A. The sequence goes on from NZ_JBQCIJ010000036.1 coordinate 200,534, forward strand.
ATGGAACAGACGAAGGTGAAATGGGGGGCGGCGAGCGCCGTCATGGCGGGAAAGGCGATCGGCTGGGCAGCCCTGCTGCTGCTGGCGGCCTGCGGCGGTCCGGCCGGCGACCCGGGCCGGGCGGCCACGCCCACGCAGGCCTTTGCCGCCGGCACCCCGCCGCCGCTGATCCCGGCACCCGCGCAGGCCACCCCCGGCCAAGGCCATTTCGTGGTGGAAGCCGGCACCCCGGTGGTGGCCGCCGCGAACGACCCGGCGGCGCGCGCCGCCGCGGAGCGGTTCATCGCGATGCTGCGTGAAAGCACCGGCGTATCCCTGCGCCAGGTCGAATCGGCCACCGCGCCCGCCATCGTCTTCGGCACCGACGCGACATTGGACGCGAAGGCGGAAGGCTATGCGCTGGAAGTCGCGCCGGACGGCATCCGCATCCGCGCCCGCGACGGCGCCGGCCTGTTCTACGGCGGTGTCAGCCTGTGGCAGCTGCTGACCACCGCCGACACCCTGCCGGTGAGCGTGCCCGCCGTGCGCATCGCCGATGCGCCGCGCTTCGGCTGGCGCGGCTTCATGCTCGACTCGGCCCGGCACATCCAGAGCGTGGACGAGATCAAGCGCCTGCTGGACCAGATGGCGCGGCACAAGTTGAACGTCTTCCACTGGCACCTCACCGACGACCAGGGCTGGCGCCTGGAGATCAAGCGCTATCCGAAACTCACCGAAGTCGGCGCGTGGCGCATCCCGGCCGGCAAGGCCGGGCAGGGCGCGGACGGCAAGCCGGCGCGCTACGGCGGTTTCTATACCCAGGCCGAGGCCCGCGAGATCGTCGAGTACGCGCGCCAGCGCCACATCACCGTGGTGCCGGAGATCGAGATGCCCGGCCACGCGCAGTCCGCCATCGCCGCGTATCCGGAGTTCGGCGCCACCGGCCAGGCGCCGCCGGTCTCGCCGGACTGGGGCGTGAACACCTGGCTGTACGGGGTGGAGGATCCGACCTTCGAATTCCTGCAGAACGTGCTGACCGAAGTGATGGACATCTTCCCCGGCCAGTACATCCACATCGGCGGCGACGAGGCCGACAAGTACCAGTGGCGCAATTCGCCGTCGATCCAGGCGCGCCGCAAGGCGCTCGGCCTGGCCGACGACATGCAGTTGCAGAGCTGGTTCATCAAGCGCATCGAGACCTTCCTGGTGGCGCACGACCGCCGCCTGATCGGCTGGGACGAAATCCTCGAAGGCGGGTTGCCGCCGGAAGCGACGGTGATGTCCTGGCGCGGCATGGAGGGCGCGGTGGAAGCCGCGCGCCAGGGCCACGACGTGGTGCTGAGCCCGAGCAACGTCACCTACATCAATCGCATGCAGTCCGAGGAGTCCGACGAACCGCCGGGCCACGACTACACCACCACGCTGGAGAAGGTGTACGCGTTCGAGCCGGTGCCGCCGGAACTGGACGCCAGCCAGGCCAAGCATGTGCTGGGCACCCAGGCCAATCTGTGGACCGAGCATGTGCGCACCGAACCGCGGGTGGAACACATGGCCTTCCCGCGCCTGTCCGCGCTGGCCGAGATCGCCTGGTCGCCCAAGGCCACGCGTGACTGGAAGGGCTTCTTGCAACGGTTGGCCCCGCAGATGCGACGTTTCCAGCGCGCCGGCATCCACGCCGCCGACAGCGCCTTCGCCGCGCGCATCCGCGCCCAGGCCGAAGGCGAGGGTGCGCGGATCACGCTGCTCAACCAGACCGGTTTCGGCGAGCTGCGCTACACCACCGACGGCAGCGAACCGACCGCGCAATCGCCGCGCTACCAGCAGCCCCTGCCGGTGACGTTGCCGACCACGATCAAGGCCAACGCCTTCTTCCAGGACAAGCCGCTGGCCGCGATGCGCGAACTGCGGGTCGATGCGCGCGCCCTGCGCACGCGCGAGGCCGAATACCTGGATGGCTGCCGCAAGGACAGCTACGTGCTGCGGCTGGAAGACGACGAGCCGCGCGAAGGCGAACGCGCGGTGGTGCCGGTCGACATCGGCGCACCCTGCTGGCAATGGAAGCAGGCGCCGCTGGACGGCATCGCGGTGCTGAGCGCCGAGGTGCTGGATCTGCCCTACAACTTCCAGTTCGGCGGCGATTCGGTGGGCGCGGTGCCGCCGCCGGCCGGACCGGTGGATCTGCAGGTGCGTGTCGGCGGCTGCGATGGCGCGCCGGTGGCGAGCGCGCCGGTGAAAATCACGGAAGAGGCGGTGAAGCGGGTGGACGTCGCGCTGCCGAAGATGACCGGCGCGCGGGATCTGTGCCTGAAGTTCAGCGGCGATCACCGGCGCGTGCTGTGGGCGATCGACCGGGTCGAACTGCGGCCCGCGGCGGAGGCGCCCTGATGCGGGCGACGACCGGCGGCGCGCTGGCACCGGCGCTGCTGGCCGCGGCAATCGGCGCCGGCGCGCAGGCGCGGGATGTCGAACCGCCGCCGGCCTTCGCGCCGACGCCGGCGATCTACCGCGACGGCTGGATCGACCTGGACAAGAACGGCCGCAAGGACGTCTACGAGGACGCCCGCGCGCCGATCGATGCGCGGGTGGAGGATCTGCTGGCGCGGATGAGCGTGGAGGAAAAGACCGCGCAGCTGGCGACGCTGTACGGTTACGGCCGGGTGCTGAAGGATCCGCTGCCCACCGCGCAGTGGAAGGCGGCGTTGTGGAAGGACGGCATCGGCAACATCGACGAGATGCACAACGGTTGGGGCGATGGCAGGAAAAGCTTGTACGCCACCGACCTGCGCCGGCACGTGTGGGCGATGAACGAGGTGCAGCGCTTCTTCATCGAGCAGACCCGGCTCGGCATCCCGGTCGACTTCACCAACGAGGGCATCCGCGGCGTCGAGGCCCACGGCGCGACCAGTTTCCCCAGCCAGCTGGGCATCGGCCACACCTGGAACCGCGCGCTGGTGCGCCGGATCGGCCGCATCACCGGCGTGGAGGCGCGCGCATTGGGCTACACGAACGTGTACGCGCCAATCCTGGATGTCGCGCGCGATCAGCGCTGGGGCCGGATGGAAGAGGTCTACGGCGAGGATCCCCATCTGGTCTCGCGCCTGGGCGTGGAGATGGTGAAAGGCCTGCAGCAGGACTTCACCGTCGCCGCCACCGCCAAGCACTTCGCCGTCTACAGCGCCAACAAGGGCGCGCGCGAGGGCATGGCGCGCACCGATCCGCAGGTCGCGCCGCGCGAGGTCGAGGAGATCTTCCTGCCGCCGTTCGCCGCGGCGATCCGCGAGGCCGGCCTGCTCGGCGTGATGAGTTCCTACAACGACTACGACGGCGTGCCGGTCACCGGCAGCCGTTACTGGCTGACCGAGCGCCTGCGCGGCGAGTTCGGCTTCCGTGGTTACGTGGTGTCCGACAGCGAGGCGGTCGAGTTCCTGCACACCAAGCACGGCGTCGCCGCCGATGCGAAGGACGCGGTGCGCCAGGCGGCCGAGGCCGGCCTGAACATCCGCACCAACTTCACCCCGCCGGAGGACTACGTGCTGCCGATGCGCGCCGCGCTGGCCGACGGCTCGCTGCCGTTGGCGACCGTGGACGACCGCGTGCGCGACGTGCTGCGGGTGAAGTTCACCCTCGGCCTGTTCGACCATCCCTACGTGGCCGACGCCGGGGCCAGCGCGCGCACCGTGAATTCGGAAGCGCATCGCCAGGTGGCCCTGCAGGCGGTATGCGAAAGCCTGGTGCTGCTGAAGAACGCCAACGACGCGTTGCCGCTGCGCAGGGATCTGAAGACGGTCGCGGTGATCGGCCCCAACGCCGACGACGGGCGCTATTCCCATCGCCACTACGGCCCCTCCGGCGGCCACGCGGTGACCGTGCTGGAAGGCGTGCGCCGGAAGCTGGGGACGCGCGCCGAGGTGCGCTTCGCCAAGGGCGTCGATATCGCCGCGGACAACTGGCCGATGATCGAAATCCTGCCCGAGCCGCTGAGCGCCGCCGAACAGGCCGGCATCGACGAAGCGGTGCGCGCGGCCACCGGCGCCGACGTGGCGATCGTGGTGCTGGGCGATGGCGATCGCACGGTCGGCGAAAGCCTCAGCCGGACCAGCCTGGATCTGCCCGGCCGCCAGCTGGAGCTGTTGCGCGCCGTGCACGCCACCGGCACTCCGGTGGTGCTGGTGCTGATCAACGGCCGGCCGATGAGCATCAACTGGGCCGACGCGCACGTGCCGGCGATCCTGGAAGCATGGTTTCCCGGGGATCACGGCGGCACCGCCATCGCCGATGCGCTGTTCGGCGACTACAACCCGGGCGGCAAGCTGACCGTGACCTTCCCGAAGAGCGCGGGACAGATTCCGTTCAATTTCCCGAGCAAGCCCAACGCGCAGTGGGAAGGGGAGAAGTCGCGCGTCAACGGCGCGCTGTACGCCTTCGGCCATGGCCTGAGCTACACCACGTTCGAGTACGCCAACCTGCGCATCGCGCCGCGGCGGATTCCGGCCGGCGGCAGCGTCGAGGTGAGCGTGGACGTGCGCAACACCGGCCGGCGCGCCGGCGATGAAGTGGTCCAGCTGTACACCCGCGACCTGGTCGGGTCGGTGACCACCTACGAGAAGAACCTGCGCGGGTTCGAGCGCATCCAACTGGCACCCGGCCAGACCCGCACCGTGCGCTTCCGGCTCGGTCCCGAGGATCTGGCGTTGTGGAACCGGCAGATGCGGCGGGTGGTCGAGCCGGGCGCTTTCCGGGTGATGGTGGGGTCGGGTTCGGAAGACATCCGCCAGCAGGGCGGGTTCGAGGTACAACCATGAGCGCGCCGCATCGACGGGATGCGCGCGAAGGAGACATCGCATGAGTACACAGTGGCCGCGCTGGTCGCGGCGCCATTTCCTCGGCACCGGTGTCGCCGGGCTGGCCGGCGCGCTGGCGCCTCCGGCGCTCGCCGCGAACGCGCGTCCGACGGCGGCGACGACGGTGGCCGCGGGCGCGCCGCGCCCGCGTCCCAGCGCCGCGCAGCTGGCCTGGCAGCGCGAGGAACTGTCGATGTTCGTGCACTTCACGGTGAACACCTTCACCGGGCGCGAATGGGGCGACGGCAGCGAAAGTCCGGCCCTCTTCAACCCGAAGGCGCTGGACGCGGGGCAATGGGCGCGCACCGCCAGGGCCTGCGGTTTCCGCAGCATGATCCTCACCGCCAAGCACCACGATGGTTTCTGCCTGTGGCCGACGAAGACCACCGCGCACTCGGTCGCCAGCAGTCCCTGGCGCGGCGGCAAGGGCGATCTGGTGCGCGAGTTCACCGACGCCTGCCGCGCGGAAGGGTTGGGCGTGGGCTTCTACCTGTCGCCCTGGGACCGCAATGCGCGCGTGTACGGCGAAGGCAAGGCCTACGACGACTTCTACATCGAACAATTGACCGAGCTGCTGACCGGCTACGGGCCGGTGGTGGAAGTCTGGTTCGACGGCGCCAACGGCGAAGGCCCCGGCGGCAAGCGCCAGCAATACGACTGGGCGCGCATCCATCGCACCGTGCGTGAACTGCAACCGCAGGCGGTGATGTTCTCCGACGCCGGCCCCGACGTGCGCTGGATCGGCAACGAAACCGGCAGCGCCGGCAGCACCTGCTGGGCCTCGGTGGATCCGGCGCGGGTGCCGCGCCCCGGCGCCGACGATCCCTGGACCGGCGAGGCCCTGCAGCAGGGCGATCCCTATGGCGCGGTCTGGCGTCCCGGCGAGACCGATGTGTCGATCCGGCCGGGCTGGTTCTGGCATGCGGATCAGGACGCGAAGGTGCGCACGCCGCAGAACCTGATGAACCTCTACTTCACCTCGGTGGGCCGCAACAGCAAGCTGCTGCTGAACGTGCCGCCGACGCCGGACGGACTGTTCCATGCCAACGACGTGCGCGCGCTGGAAGGTTTCGCGCGCCTGCGCGAAGCGCTGCTGGCCAGGGATCTGGCGCAGGGCGCGCGGGTGACGGCCAGTGCGGGCGGCGATGCGGCGCGCGTCGTGGACGGCGACGCGGACAGTTTCTGGACACCGGGCGCGGATGCGCGCGCGGGCTGGCTGGAACTGGCGCTGGACGCCGATGCCGAGTTCGATGTCATTCGGCTGGAAGAGGCCATCGCGCATGGCCAGCACATCTCCAACTACCGCATCGACGCATGGCGGAACGAAGCCTGGCAGCCGCTGACCTGGGGCACCACCGTCGGCCACTGCAAGCTGGATCGGGTACCGCCGACCCGGACCCCGCGGTTGCGCCTGGTCATCGAACACGCCTACGCCGCGCCGCGTATCGCCCGCGTCGGCCTGCATCGCAGCGCGGACGCCGCCTGGGATCGGCCCGATCATCACGGCGATTGAGCGGACTCATCGATGCGGCGACAAAAAAAAGGGCGCCGAAGCGCCCTTTCCATTGCCGACCCGGCGGTCCGGTTCAGCGCGTCCGCGCCGCCGCGCCCGGCAGCCGGATCGCCCAGGCCGGCGAGCCGGCGGTGGCTTCGCGCACGGCGTCGGGAATCACCGCGACGGTCCGCTCGCCGTTGCGCCGCCATTCCAGCGCCGCTTCGCTGCCCAGCACCGCCAGGCGGCTGCCCGCGCGCGGCGGCGGGCCGGGAATTTCCAGTTGCGCCGGCAGCCGGGTCTCGTCGGCGTCCGGCAGGTAGATCGCGTACACGTCGCCATTCTTCAGCCGGGTGTAGCGGAACTTGCCGTCGCGGTAGGGCGCGACCGCGCGGCTGGCATAGATGGCGTGACCGTTCGTCTTCAGCCAGGCGCCGATTTCGCGGAGCCGGCTTACCGCTTCGGCGGGCAGCTGCCCATCCGGCTGCGGCCCCACGTTGAGCAGGTAGTTGCCGCCCTTGGCGACCACGTCCACCAGCATCTGCACGACGGTGCGCGCGCTCTTGTAGTTGTCGTTGGGGACATAGCTCCACGAATCGCCCAGGGTCATGCAGGTTTCCCAGGGATACGGCAACGGCTCGTCGGGAATCTTCTGCTCGGGCGTGCGGTAGTTCTCGTAGCGGCCGCCCACCGCGCGGTCGACCACGATCAGGCCCGGCTGGTTGCGCCGCGCCATCGCCGCCAGCCCGGGCATGTCGATGTCCTGTGGCCACGGCACTCCGGCCAGCCCCTGCGCGGCGTCGTCGAGCGTGTCGCCCGGGCGCACCCAGCCACCGTCCAGCCAGAGGATGTCGATGCGGCCGTAGTCGCGGGTCAGCTCGCCGATCTGCGCGTGGGTGAAATCGACGAATCGTTGCCAGCGTTCGGGGTACTTGCGGGTGTCGTAGTTGACGTGGCGGTTGGGCGTGGCGAAGCGCGGCCACCAGTAGTCGTCGCTATGCCAGTCCGGCTTGGAGAAGTAGGCGCCGATGCCGAAACCCCTGGCGCGGAACGCGTCGAACACCGCGCGGGTGATGTCGGCGCGCGGGTTGTCGTGGAAGGGCACGTTCGGCGCGGTGATGCGGTAATCGGTCTGGCGGGTGTCGAACATGGAGAAGCCGTCGTGGTGCTTGGTGGTGAACACCACGTACTTCGTGCCGGCCTCGCGCGCGACCTCGGCCCAGGCCGCCGGATCGAAGCGGACCGGATTGAAGGTGTCCGGCAGCGCCTCGTACTGCTTCACGTAATCGACGTAGGCCACGCCGTCCGGCCGCTTGCACCAGTCCACGTCCTCCGCGCAGATCGACCAGGATTCGACGACGCCCCACTGGCTGTAGGGACCCCAATGCATCATGAAGCCGAACTTCCAGTCCTGCCATTGGTCGAGCTTGCGCACGACCTTGGGATCGGTTTCGGGCACGTAGTCGCCACGGCTGTCGGCGTGGACGACGGTGGGGGCGTGCAGGGCGAGCGCGCCCAGCAGCGCCAGCGACAGCAGGCGATGTAGTTTCATCCGTTGCTCTCGATGGGTTTGGATTCTTCGCGGTAGAGCTTCACCGGTGCATCCAGCTCCAGCGCGATCACGGTGATGTCCGGATCCAGCGCGGTGTCCGGCACGCCCAGGAACAGCAGTCCCGGATGCTTGGACCAGTCGTACTTGCCCAGCACCCGCGCCTGCACCGGCTGATCGCCGCCGACCACGCGCGCGCGCAGCACCTTGCCGTCGAAGCCCTTCACCAGCAGTTCGCCATTCGGCCGGCCATCCACGAACAGATAGACCGTGCGGCCGTCCTTGGAGACCGTGCTCGGGCCGGCGAAATGGTCCAGCCCGATGCCGGCGGTGGTGCCGTAGATCGCCTCGGCGTGCTTGCCGGTCCAGCGGCCCAGCTTCTCCAGGATCTCCACCTGGCGCGGATCGATGCTGCCGTCGGCCTTCGGGCCGATGTCCAGCAGCAGGTTGCCGCCCATCGACAGGGTCTGGCTGAAGATCTGGATGATCTGGTGCGGGCTCTTGTACTCGGTGTCGCGCGGCTGGTAGCCCCACGAGCGGTTCATCGTCAGGCACAGTTCCCAGTAGGGCTGCGCCGGCTTGACCACCGGCACGCCCAGTTCCGGCGTGGCGTAGTCGCCATATTCGTTCAGGCGCGAGTTGATGATCAGGCCCGGATTGCGAGCGCGCATGTCGGTGCGCAGCTTGGCCGACTGCCACTCGCCGGCGTTGTGTTCCCAGTCGCCGTCGAACCAGATCAGGTCCGGCCGGTAGCGCTGCTGGAGATCCGCGATCTGGCCCTGGTAGTAGTCCAGATAGCGCTGCCAGCGCCGCGGTTCGGCCGCCAGGGCGTAGCGTTTCTGCTTGCGGGTGAACACGTCGTAGTCCGGGTACGACCAGTCCGGCAGCGAGTAGTACAGGCCGACCTTCAGATCGCTGGCGCGCAGCGCGTCGACGAAGGGGCCGACCAGATCGCGCCCGGCCGGCGTGTCGCGCACCACGTTGAGTCCCTGCTTCGAATCCCACAGCGAAACACCATCGTGATGGCGCGTGGTCAGCACCGCATAGCGCGCGCCGCTCTGCCGGATCAGCCACGCCCAGTCGCGCGGCTCGTAGGCGCCGGCGGTGAACCCGCGCAACTGTTTCATGTAGTCGGCGTGGGACACCTTGCCGTTGAAGAAAGACCAGGATTCATCGATGCCATCCACCGCGTAGATGCCCCAGTGGACGAAGATGCCGAGCTTGGCGTCGGCGAACCATTGCATGCGCTGGGCATGTTGCGGGTCGGATTCGCCATGGGGCGTGGCCGGCCCGGAATCGTTGGCGGCGGCGGTGCAGGCGCCGCCGAGCAGGAACAGGGAAAGCAGCAGGGAGAGCCGTGCCGGGCGAGCGCGCATGCGGGAGATCCGTTTGGTTCAAAGGCTGGACCAATCGTAATCACATCCCGCACACACGCAAGAGCGCTATTCAGTGACTTCCTGGGGATTCTCGCCGGTGTCTCCGCGTTCCGTGCCGGGAGCGGACGACGCCGGCGGGCCGGGTAAACACCGAGGACAAAGGCTTCGGGAGCACCGGCCCCTTGCGAAGCGTAAGCATGATGACAGTTCCGCCATGAAAACGGTTCCATGAAATTGAATCGGTACAAAAAGAGAACTAAATCACATTTTTGTGAATTTCTTAAAGTTATGTTTGCCGGGAGCGCACGAGCGAAGGGGACTTGCGCGCGCCAATAGGCTGGACCTTTAAACCAATCGTTTTCCTGGGAGGGAGTAATGAACCGCTTGTATTCGAACCGCCGCACCGTTCTGGCGGCCGCCATGGCGTTGGCATTGAGTTGTCCCCTGGCTGCGATCGCACAGGACGGACAGGCGCAGCAGACGCAGACCGACGAGAGTACGGCGGACGGCAAGGCCAAGAATCTCGACACCGTTACCGTCACCGGATCGCGCATCAAGCGTTCGGAGATCGAAGGACCGGCGCCGGTGACCGTCATCAGCGCGGACCAGATGCGCAAGGAAGGTTTCGCCACCGTCTATGACGCGCTGCAGACCATCACCGCCGCGCTGGGACCGGTGCAGAACGACTACGACTGGGGCCAGTCGAGCGTCAACGCCTATCCGATCAACCTGCGCAACCTGGGTCCCGGCCGCAGCCTGCTGCTGATCAACGGCCATCGCGTGGCCGACTATCCGATGCCCTATCAGGGCAAGAGCAACTTCGCCAACTTCAACAACATCCCGACCGGCATCGTCGAGCGCATCGAAATCCTGGCCGGTTCTGCATCGGCCATTTACGGCTCCGATGCGATGGGCGGCGTGATCAACGTCGTGCTCAAGGAGAACATGGAAGAGCACGTCGCGCGCGTCCGCTACGGCAAGGCCACCCGCGGTGGCCGCAACAACATGGACTTCTCGCTGTCCGGTGGTTTCACCGGCGAGCGCGGTTCGGTCGTCTACAACCTGCAACATTTCAACCGTGGCGTGCTGCTGGCCAAGGATCGTCCGTTCATGGACGAGGAAGCCGACAAGGACTACCGCGTGTGGGGGCCGGGCGAGCGCCATTTCGGCGTGGCCCACCTGACGCCGTATCCGGGCCTGTACCTGCAGAACCGCGACAATCCGGTGCCGCTGGGCCTGGGCACCGCGTACCAGCGCATCGCGCCGCCCTCGGGCGCCTGCGAGCAGTACGGCAACCTGTACTACCGCGCCAACCTGCTGGGCTACGACCGCAACACCGGCACCGCCAACAATGCCGGTGAATACTGCGCCCAGCGCGTGTTCGCCAACTGGGCGCTGCGCACCGGCAGCAAGGACGACTCCGCCTACCTGCACGGCACCTGGGACTTCAACGAGAACGTGCAGGGCTGGGCCTCGCTGGGCATCTGGCGTTCGACCGGCGACTTCAATACCTTCCTGGATGCGTTCGACAGCTCGGTCTATTGGGACCCGACCGCCAACAACGGCGCCGGCGGCAGCCGCCGCTTCCTGAAGTTCCATTCGCCGCAGGAAATGGGCGGCGAGGGCGCGATCCTCACCAAGTCCAACGAAGAGGCGATCGACTTCAGCGTCGGCCTGCGTGGCCGCCTGGCCGACAAGTTCGACTGGGAAGCCATGGTCGGCCGCGCGACCTACGAGGTGCGCGAATCGTTCCCGGTGCTGAACCAGGGCGACATGTTCGACTACTACATGGGGCCGCGGCAGGGCACGGCCGGCAACGGCCTGCCGATCTACTCGCCCAACTACAACAAGCTGTGGAATCCGATTCCGGTCGACGACTTCCGCTCGTTCTCCGATCGCGGCCACAAGAAGGCCCGCTCCTATCTCAATCAGGCGCAGTTCGTGCTCAGCGGTGATCTGTTCGAAGGCTGGGCCGGTCCAATCGGGTTCGCCGCGGTGCTGGAAGCCGGCAAGCAGGGATACCGCCTGACCCCGGATCCCAAGACCCTCAACCAGGACGAAGACGGCTGGTACACGCCATTCGGCAACGTCGAGCAGGGCGGCGGTGATCGCAACCGCTATGCCGCCGGCGTGGAGTTCCGCGTGCCGGTGCTGAGCACCCTGAACGCCAATATCGCCACCCGCTACGACAAGTACGACGCGGTCGCCAGCGACGCCGCCGTGACCTATCAGCTGGGCCTGGAATGGCGGCCGATCGACACCCTGCTGGTGCGCGGCAGTTACGGCACCTCGTTCCGCGCGCCGGACATGCACTACATCTACGCCAAGCCGAGCTCGGGCATTTCCGACTTCACCGACTACGTCCGCTGCGCCGACGCCGGCTGGCCGAACCGCCAGTGCCCGCGCGACGACTTCAAGATCGAGGACGCCGCGGTCGAGCGCACCGGCACGCCGGATCTGAAGTACGAGGAAGGCAAGTCCTGGAGCGCGGGCTTCGTGTGGGATGCGTTCAAGGGCTTCTCGCTGTCGGCCGACTACTGGTCGATCAAGGTCGACAACCTGATCGACGACATCAGCGCGGAACAGCTGCTGCTCGACGAGGCCTATTGCACCCGCAACGGCTTCGATCCGGAAGGCAAGGTCCGCGGGGTCGCCCCGAGCGCCGCCTGGTGCAACGAGGTGGTCAGCCGCATCCAGCGCACGGCGGGCGTTCCCAGCAGCGATCCGGGCTCGGTGACGATCCTGGTCAACCCGATCAACCGCGCCGAAACCGAAGTCACCGGCGTGGACGTCAACGCGCGCTACCTGCTCCCGGACACCAACTGGGGCGACTGGAGCTTCAACCTCAACTACACCAACATGCTGACCTACAAGTCGCGCGGCTTCCCCACCGACAAGCTGGAGGACACCCGCAAGACCCAGAACCCGCGCACCAAGATCACCCTGAGCGCCAACTGGGTCCACGACAACTGGAACGCGACCCTGATGATGTACCAGAAGTCCGGCGGTCGTGATAACCGTTGGGGCGGCTGCATGCCGTTCGAGGACGGCTACGTGCCCAGCGGCGCGGCGAACTGCGACGACCTGGATCCGGCTAGCCCGACCTACGGCGAGTCGACTCAGCGCATCTTCAACCGCCGCGAACCGCGTCGTTACTTCAATGGCAGCGTGGGCTACTGGTTCACCGAGAACTTCAAGGTCAACCTGTACGTCAGCAACATCTTCGACAAGATCTACGGCGACAAGTGGTGCGGTGACTTCGCCTACTGCATCGACGATCCGGTGGGTCGCGAAGTGGCGGCGGAAATCATCTACAAGTTCAAGTAATCCTGCTGTATCGCATCGTCTCTCCCGATGCGACGGGGCCCGGCGAAAGCCGGGCCCTTTTTTGTGTCCGGGTGTGCCCATGTCGTGGCCTGTCCGCGCACGCAAGCGCGCATGCGCCCGAGGCAAACCGCGAATCACCGGAACGCTTTCGTAGCGCTAGGGCTTCCTCGCGAACCGAAGCCTGCCCAGGTTCTCGCTCACGAAATCGAATCCCTCGATTCGTCCGGAACCGGTCCTGACGAACTGGATCGTGCCCATGCCGCCCACGAACCTGTCGACATGGGCCGGATGCGGCGCAAGCTCCGCATCGCCCCGCCGGAAGTGATGGATGAGGAGCCTGCCGTCCTTCACGTCCACCTTGTACTGCGTCGCCAGATCGTCATTGGAATAGACGCCGGCATACGCATCCAGGGCGACGGGCGTGAAAGGCTCCACCTTCTCCCCTTCGATCGAGCGGAACAGGAGCACGGGCTTGCCTTGCTTCGCGGAGAAGGAAATGGGCGCGCGATAGGCGGGCACCCAGAACGCCGTGTCCGATTTCGCTTCGGTCGGCACCTTCTCTTCGCCCAGGTATTGCGCCATCAGCCGACCATTTTCCAGCGAGAGGGTGATCGCGTCATCCTTCCAGCGATAGACGCCGGCCAGAGCGCGCAGCCGCGCGGGGTCCGGCTGCACGGTCGGCGCGTCGCGCAAACCATCCATCTTTCCTTCCACGGGCGATTCCGCTTCGCCCAGGAGCAACGCCGCCACCTGCGGCACCTTCCTCGGACTCATGTCGTTGTCGCCGGCGTTGTTCAAGGCGACCACCGAAAGATGCCGCGCGGGATAGTGCCGGAGATTGGCGCGATAGCCGCCCCAGGCGCCGGTATGGAAAACGATGTCCAGACCACGGTCCCGGCCCAGCATCAGGCCGAAGCCGTAGGGGACTTTCTCACCGCTGGCCAGCGCGCCCGGTTCCACCATCCTCAGATAGATCGGATCCCGGGCGGCCAGCCTGCGGTCGAAATGGATCGCCCAGCGGCCGAGATCGCGCAGCGTGGACAGCATGTAGACGCCGCTGTCCTGCTGCAGATCGCGGCGGAAGCCGTGTTCGCCGCGCGAATAGGGCATCGCCGCGCCCTTGATGATGTCGGCATAGTCGTCCACGAACCGGGTCGAATCCATCCCGATTGGATGAAATATGTTTTCCGCCGTCCACTGCGGAAACGGCTTGCCACCGGCTCTGGCGACGATCGTCTGCAACAGCAGGTATTCGGTGTTGCTGTAGGCGTAGCGCGTGCCCGGCTTGAACGCCAGGTCTTTCTGCGCGACCGCGGTGCGCATGCAGTCATCACCGGAGAAAGCGTCGTTCCAGCGCCATCCGGCCGCGACCAGGACCGCGTAGCAGTCGCGGACGCCGCTGGTATGGTGCAGCAACTGGCGCACGCTGACCGGGCCGTCGTCGTACGCAGGCAATTCGGGCACGTATCTGCGCACGTCGTCGTCCAGCGCGACTTTGCCTTGCTCGACCAGCATCGACACGGCCAGGCCGGTGAACTGCTTGGACAGGGAAGCGGTATTGAAAGGGGTCGTCGGCGTGAACGGCGATCCATATTCCACGCTGGCCAGGCCGTGGCTTCTCTCGAGCACCACCTTGCCATCCTTGATGATCGCGACCGCGTAACCGGGCGCGTCGCCCGCGGCACCCGCGAAAATCGCATCGACGCGCTTGGCGAGGGAAGCGTCCTCGGCGGCGGCGGCGCAGGACGCGGCAATCAGCAGGAACGGAAAGACGGAGCGCATCGTTCTCATGGCCAATCCTGCGGGTGGACCCAGCATGGATGCGCAGGCGACCGCCAGGGTTTAAGAGAGCTGCCGCTCCATCGCGCCCGGCTCACGACCGCGGGCGCGAAAGCCGGCGACCCCGCCCGGTCCAGCCCCTGAGGGAGACGTGGCGAGGGGGAAGCGGAAAAAGACCGGATGACGCGGGGTCACGAAAGGCGATGACCCCGGAAAGCAAAAGCCCCGCGACGAGGCGGGGCTTCTTCGTTTTCCGGCATGGTGGCTATGGGTGGACTCGAACCACCGACCCCAGCATTATGAGTGCTGTGCTCTAACCGGCTGAGCTACATAGCCGTGCAGGAACCGCACATTTTTCCGGTTCGGCGGCTGCCTGTCAATCCAGTCGGGCCGGCTTGTCGACACGGGCCGGGCGTGGCAGAGTCGGGGACAGTAGATTTCAGGAGTCCGCATCGTGATCGATCCGGACGGTTACCGACCGAACGTCGGCATTGTGTTGATGCGCCCGGATGGCCGGGTGTTCTGGGCGCGAAGGGTGCGCCGGGACGGCTGGCAGTTCCCGCAGGGCGGGATGAACACGGACGAGACGCCGGTCGAGGCCATGTACCGCGAGTTGCACGAAGAAACCGGCCTGTTGCCCGAACATGTGGAAGTGTTGGGGGCAACACCCGGCTGGCTGCGCTATCGGCTGCCACCCCGCGCCATCCGCCATCATGAACGCCAGGTCTGCATCGGCCAGAAGCAGGTCTGGTTCCTGCTGCGCCTGGTCGGCGACGAGGCCCATCTGCGCCTGGACGCGACCGATACCCCTGAATTCGATCATTGGCGCTGGGTGGATTTCTGGTACCCCATCGAGCACGTGGTGATGTTCAAGCGGGGGGTTTACGCCCGTGCCCTGGGGCATCTGGCCTCCTACGCGCGCGGCGTGGTCGCCACCCTGGCCCTGCCGCCCCAGCGGCCGGAGCGGCTGGGGGAGGGACACAGTCGCCCCCGCCCGCGAAACCGGCCGAAGCGTAAACAGGGTCAGGGCGCCGGCGAAGCCAAGAATTGACAATCATTCTCATTCGCGGTCAAATGCGCGCAGGCCACTCCGGCCTGCCCATCCGACCGCCGCCGTGTACGTCTGCATCTGCAACGGAGTCACCGACCACCAGATCCGCGAAGCCGCCGCCAATGGCGTGCGCACGGTGGCCGAATTGACCATGCGGACCGGTTGCGGCGCCACCTGCGGCAGCTGCCTGGACATGGCCGGCGGCCTGCTGGATGCGCATCACGCCCGCGCCGAGCGCGAATTCAGCCTGCCCATCCTGGGTCTCTCCCAGGCCGCCTGATTCACGCGGATTCACCAGCCGCTGCACGGGCAGGTTCCGGGCAGCAGATCTCATTCCTGATCGCGTCGCCGGATTCCTGTCCGGATTTTTCCCCGGCGAAACAAGATGAGCACGATTCGCGTTCCGTCACATGGCGGAACGAACGGTTAGCATGCGCCCCGTCCACACCCACGGGAGCACCGCCATGAAGGGCGACGCCAAGGTCATCGAATTCCTCAACAAGGCGCTCTACAACGAGCTGACCGCGATCAACCAGTACTTCCTGCACGCCAAGATGCTGAAGAACTGGGGCCTGAAGGAGTTGGCCGAGCATGAGTACAAGGAATCCATCGACGAGATGAAGCACGCCGACAAGCTGGCCGAGCGCATCCTGTTCCTGGATGGACTGCCGAACTTCCAGGCGCTGGGCAAGCTGCGCATCGGCGAGAATCCGCGCGAACTGCTGGAGTGCGATCTGGCGCTGGAGATGGAAGGCCTGCCGCTGCTGCGCGACGCGATCAAGTATTGCGAGGACCAGGGCGACTATGTCAGCCGGCAGCTGTTCGCCGACATCCTGGATTCGGAAGAAGAGCACGTGGACTGGCTGGAAACCCAGCTGTCGCTGATCGAGCGCATCGGCGAACCGAATTATCTGTTGACCAAGCTCGAGGACTGAGCGGCGGCGCCGGCCACCGGTATCGGTGGCCGTCCCAACTGCTGGGTCGCATAGCCCAGCAAGGCCATCCGCGCACGCGCGTATTCGGCAATCACCAGCGCCACCGCCACGGCGGGGCGATCCAGCTTGGCCGCACGGGCGCCCAGTTCGACCCGTTTGGCGGCCGCCGACAGGGCCATGGCGCCGACGTTGGCGCTGGAGGATTTCAGCGTATGCGCGGCATCGCGCATCGCGTCCAGATCCGGGGCCGCGGCCGCTTTTTCCAGTGCGGCGATCAGGCGCGGCGCATCTTCCAGAAACAGGCTGATGATGCGCACGGTTTCATCGCCGGCAATCTCGCGCAGTTCCTCCAGCATGCTGTGATCCAGCACCGGGAAGGTCGGTGTGGCGGCACGCGCGGCGGCGGCGGCCGATTCCGGCGAAGCGGCGGCATTGCCCGCCGGCTCCGCAGGGCGGGCGGTGAGAAAGGCGACGTGTCCGGGCAGCCAGCGCTGCAGGCAGGCTTCCAGCTGTTCGCGGGTGACCGGCTTGGCGAGATAGTCGTCCATGCCGGCATCCAGGCAGCGCTGACGATCGCCCGCCATCGCGTTGGCGGTCATCGCGACGATGGGCAGCCGCCGCTGCGCGCCGAGTTCGTTCTCGTGCGTGCGCCAGCGACGGGTCGCGCTGTAGCCATCCAGGACCGGCATCTGGCAGTCCATGAACACCAGATCGAAGGGTTCGATCATCATCCGTTGCAGCGCCAGTTCGCCATTGGCTTCGGACTCGCTGCGGAATCCGAGCGCGGCCAGCAGCTTCTGCGCGACCAGCAGGTTCACCGGATTGTCCTCCACCAGCAACAGGCGCGCTTCCGGGGTTTCGGTCGTGGCGGCATTCGTGTCCACGCCCGGGTCGGATGATGCGTCAGGAATCGTCGCATCCGCGTGGGTTTCCGGCGGATCGAACATCGGCGCCGGCGGTGGCGTGGTCGTGGCTTCGACGTCCTCGAAAATATCGCCGATGACCACCGGGGGCGCCGCCGATTCGGGGTCGGCCGCCTGGCCGGTCAACGCCGCGCGCAACGCCGAATCCGGCGCCTGGCGCGACAGCAGGGTGCTGTCGCTGCGCAGATCCTCCGGGACGGTCTCGTCGCCATACAGCCAGATCAGGCGGATCGGTGTCGCGCCCGCCGGCCGCCGCGCGAGTGTGCGATGCAGGGCGCGGGCGGTACTGCGGATGCCACCGGCGTCGGCAATCACCGCGACGAAGTCTTCGCCGCGCGTTTCGCCCGCGATGCGCAGGCGTTCCAGCGCCTCCTGCGTCGTTTCCACCGCATTGACCTGCAGTCCCCAGTTGGTCAGCAGCAGGCCCAGCCGCTGGCGCAGGCGATTGTCCGGCGTCACCACCAGCACGCGGCCCTGATCGAAGGCATGCGGATCGCGCATCTTCATGTCGCCGATGACCTTGGTCAGCGGCGCCTCGAACCAGAAGGTCGAACCACGGCCGGGCTCGGACACCACATCGATGCGGCCGCCCATCAACTCGACGATGCGTTTGCAGATGGCCAGGCCCAGGCCGGTGCCGCCGTACAGGCGGGTGGTGGACGCGTCGGCCTGGGTGAAGGATCGGAACAGGCGCGCCTGCGCGTCGGCGGGAATGCCGATGCCGGTGTCGCGCACTTCGAAACGCAGCAGGTGCTGGGCGGAGGTTTCGCCGAGGCGGCGCACCACCAGGGTGATGCCGCCGCGTTCGGTGAACTTGATCGCGTTGCCAATCAGGTTGCTCAGCACCTGCCGCAGGCGCACCGGGTCCCCACGCACCGGCAGGCGCACCTGCGGATCCAGCTGCAGGTTCAGGCGCAGGCCCTTGTTCTCGGCGGGACGCTGCATCAACTGCAGCACGCCGTCGAGCAGTTCGCGCAGGTTGAACGCGGTGATTTCCAGCTCCAGCTTGTTCGCTTCCAGCTTGGAGTAGTCGAGGATGTCGTCGACGATGCGCAGCAACTGGTGCGAGGACGCGCTGGCGGTGTTGAGCATCTCGCGGTGATCCGCCGCCAGTGGCGCGCGCGCCAGCATGTCCAGCATCGGCACGATGCCGTTGAGCGGCGTGCGGATTTCATGGCTCATGGTGGCCAGGAACTCGCCCTTGGCCAGCACCGCCGACTCGGCCGCCTGCTTGGCCTGCAGCAGTTCCTGTTCCAGTTGGTCATGCCGCTGCAGATCCCGGCGCAGCGCGTTGCGCTCGGATTCGGCGATAGCCGCGCGCGCTTCGGCGCCGGTCAGATCGCGATGCGCGGTGCGCGCATTGAAAGCGGTGAAGCTGCCGCACAGCACCGCGATGGCGGCGGCGGCCAGCGCGGCCTGCCACCACGGACCGGCGACACCGGCGTAGGGCAGGATCAGGAATACCAGCGCGGCCACGCCCGAGGCGAGGGCCAGCCAGGGGGCGACCGGGGCGGGCCGCTGCGCGGGCATCCCTACAGCACCGCGTTGTGGAAATCGAAGCCGAGTTCGCTGCCGACGGCCTGCACCAGATTGCCCTGGATGAAGTCGACGCCACCCATCCACATCGCGGCGGCGGCCTGCGGATCCTCGATCTGCTGGCCGATCACCTGGAGGCCGGCGCGGTGCGCCTGGTCGATGATGCCGCGCAGTTCATCGCGCAGCTTCGGATCGGTATGGGCGCCGGCATAGCGGCTGGCCACGCGCAGATAGCCCAGCGGCAGCTGGGTAAGCAGGGCGTCAGCTTCGCGTCCGGGCTCGAACTGGCTCAGGCAGAACTGCACCCCGCTGGGCATCAGCTGATGGCAGAAATCGCGCAGGGTCACGGTGTGGATCAGCGCGTCGGCCATGCGCAGGTCGATGACCAGCGAAGTGCCTTCGATGCCGCGTTCGGCTAGCGTGTCGAGCAGCCACTGGGCGTGCGATTCACGCGCCAGGGTACGCGGCGACTGCGACACGAACAGGCGCAGCGAGGGGCCTTGCGACTGGCGCTCGGCCAGCACGTAGAGCGCATGCTCCAGCACCCAGTGATCGATCTGGGCGATGCCGCCGGCCGATTCCGCCGCCGGAATCACCTGCGAGGCGGGCAGCAGCGAACCGTCGGGCTGGCGCATCCGCAGCAGTACCTGGTACTGGGCCTGCTCGCTGCCGGCGACCGCGACGATGGGCTGGTAGGCCAGTTCGAAGCGGCCATCCTCCAGCGCGATCTTCGGCACGTCCTCGGTGATCTGCGCCGGGGTGTAGCCGGCCAGGTTGTTGGCTTTCAGGCGCGCCTGCAACACCGCGCGCTCGGTGGCTTCCAGGGCGCTGCCGGCGTCGGCGAAGCCGATCGACAGCGGCGTATAGCCGATGGAGCTGCGCAGGTTGAGGGTTTCGCCGGCGCCGACCGGGAACGGATTGCGGGTCAGGCCGTCGCGCAGGCGCTCGGCCTGGGCTTCCAGCGCCGATTCGTCCAGGTCCGCGGACAGCGAAAGGAAGCTGTTGTCATTCAGGCGCGCCACCGGATAGGGCGCGGCCACTTCGGCCAGGCGTCGGCCGGCCTGGTTCATCAGCTGCTCGAAGGCGGCATAGCCGTAGCGTTCGCGCAGGCTCAGGGCGCTGCCGACCTCGATGAAGAACAGGCCGCCCACCGCGCCGGATTGCAGCGTCGTGCTGAGCTGCTGAAGCAGATACGTCCGGGTCGGCAGTCCGGTTTCGGTGTTGACGGTGGCGCGCAGGTTCGCCGGCGAGACCCGCTGGCGCGCGCGCTGGATGCGGTTGGCGACCGCGGCGATCAGATGGCGCGGCCGGATCGGCTTGTTGAGGAAATCGTCGGCGCCGCTCTCCAGCACCTCGAACTGGCGTTCCGGATCCGGATCGCCGGTGAGGAACACGATCGGCAGATGCAGGTATTCGGGCTGCTGGCGGATCAGCATGGTCAGGTTCATGCCGTCTCGCCCGGGCATGTGCAGATCCATCAGCACCAGATCCGGCTTGAACCGCTCCATCGCGTCGAGCACGCCGTCGGACTGCATCTGCACCTCGGCGCGCATGCCGGCGCCGTGCAGCACGCTCTGCGCGAACAGCGCCTGGCCGCGGTCGTCCTCGACGATGAGCACGCGATAGGGGCTTTCCTGGGTGCCGTTGAGCCGATCGGCAGTCGTCGGCGCGGCCGCGCCTGCGTCGTTGGCCGGTGGTGGCGTGTCGCCGCTCGCGGTCGGCGGAGAAGGGGCGGTCATCGCGGCGATACCTCCTTTCAGCGGCGCGGGCGCATCGGCCGTCCAGCGCCGCCAGTAGCCCGGCGGCGGCGTCTCGGCCCGCAGGCGGGAGCGCGAAGGCTCATCCGGCCGGCGGGATGTGGCATCAGTGGCAGACATCAGGCTTCCCCAAGCATGTGCCGCATTATGCGATGAAGTTCACGACCCGGGACAAGCGTCCCCGGACATCCGGCCTCCGGTCTAGCGGGTCGGCACATGAGGATCAGACGTACCGAACAGCCGTTTCAGGCCACGGCTCAGGCGTCGCCAGACCCACCACACCATCAACGCCAGCAGGACCGACACGCCGACCACCAGAAACAGCGCGATCCAGGGGTGGGCGAAGGCCAATGCCAGCCCCCCCACCACGACCGCATCCTCGGTGACCGAGGCGGTCCAGTTGCTGACCGGTTCGGGCGAGGTGTTCATGAGTGCGCGGGAACCGCTCTTCAGGACATGGCTGGTTAGCGCGATGCCGGCGCCGGCCGCCAATGCGCCGCCGCCGAGCTGGCCGTCGGGGGACAACGTGGCCGCCGCCAGGAACGCGCCGGCCGGCACCCGCGCCAGGGTCTGCAGCAGGTCCCAGCCCGAGTCGACCCCGGGGATCTTGTCGGCGAAGAATTCGGCCAGCGCCAACGCGCCGGAAGTGCCCAGCACCCACCAGGATTGGGTGACCTGCAGCGCCGGCGGCAGATCCAGCCAACCGAGCGCGCCGGCCAGGCCGATGCCGAATACGGTGAGGTAGACGCGGATCCCGGCCATCCATGCCAACAGGATCCCAATTACGAAAAGATGTGCTTCGGACATCCCGGCGGTTCCCAGTAGACTCGACGGCCCTGTCGATTCTCCCGAGTATAGGCCTCCTGTCTGGCTGCTGCCTGAGCGCGGCCAGGGATTCGCGCATGTCCAGATCCCCCTTTCCGCGGTACCAGATCGTCGAGCAGCGGCCGTCGCGTCGCGGCCTCTGGCTGGCCCTGGCCGGGATGGCCTGGGCGGGGACGCTCGCGGGCGTCTGGTTCTGGGCCAGCCATACCGCCGCGCCACGGTTGGGACAGGCCCAACGCGATCTGGCGCAGGTGCGGGCGCGGCTCGGCCAGCAGCAGGGCGAACTGCAACGGTTGAGCCAGCGTGAAACCACCCTGGGTGTCTCCGATCGCATCAGCCGCACCGCCAACCAGGAACTGCAAGCGTCGCTGGCCGAGCGTGACGAGGAAATCGCGGGCCTGCGCGCCGACGTGGCCTTCTATGAGCGCCTGGTCGGCGCCACCGCGCCGCGCCGTGGCCTGAGCGTGCACCTGGCCGAGTTCAGCCGCGCGCCCGGGGGCGCCTGGCAGTACCAGATCACCCTGACCCAGACCCTCAATCGCGGCGCCATCAGCGAAGGCCGGATGCGCTTCGCGGTGGAGGGCGTGCGCGGCGGCCAGCTGGCCACGGTCGGCTGGGACGAACTGCACCAGCAACCCGGCGTGGCCGGACAGGCTTATTCCTTCCGCTATTTCCAGCAGCTCGACGGCAGCGTGATGCTGCCCGGCGGCTTCACCCCGCAGCGGGTGAAGGTGCAGTTGAGCGGCGGCGACAATGCGGTGGAACAGGCATTCGATTGGAAACTCGCGACCTCAGCCGGATCAGCCGGAGGAAAATGATCATGTTCAAGCACAAGCCTCAGCGCGATGGCCACGCCATCGACACCCTCATCGGCCCGCAGGTCACCATCCAGGGCGACCTGGTGTTCAGTGGCGGCCTGTATGTGGAAGGACGGATCCAGGGCAAGGTGCTGGCGGCCGACGGCGAGCGCGCGGTGCTGACGCTGGCCGAGCAGGGCCGCATCGAAGGCGAAGTGCGCGCGCCCGTGGTGATCATCAACGGCCAACTGTTCGGCAATGTGTACGCGGACGACCGGGTCGAACTGGCCGCGAAGGCGCGGGTCCAGGGCAACATCCACTATCAGGTGGTGGAGATGAGCGCGGGCGCCCAGCTGACCGGCCGGCTGGTCCACGCCACCGCACTGGCCGCGGTCGACGAAACCACCGAGGAACGGGTCCACGCCCACGCCTGAACCGGTTCGCCGGCGTTCAGAGCCCCCTGTGGCGGGCCGCGCTATGCTCGGCCCATGAGTGAGCCTTCTCTCCCTTCCCCGCCGCCGCCGGCCAGCGGGCGGGCGTGGTTCTACGGCGCCGTCGCCCTGCTCGCGCTGTGTCTGGCGTTCGGTGGCTGGGGCCTGTGGCAGGCCTTGTCCAGCGGCGGACAGGCGCCGGGTGCGCGCCAGTTCCAGGCGCAGAAACAGCAGGTCGAACAGCTCGAACAGCGGGTCGCCACCCTGTCCCGCTCCGATCAGATCACCCGCGACGCCAACCGCGATCTGCAGACCGCGCTGGCCGAGCGCGACGAGGAAATCGCCGGCCTGCGCGCCGACGTGGCCTTCTACGAGCGCTTCGTCGGCGCGACCGGCCAGCGTCGCGGCCTGACCGTCCACGAGCTCAAGCTGCAGCCGCAGACCGAACAGGCCTGGCACTTCACCGCCACCCTGACCCAGAACCTCAACCGTGGCGCGGTCAATGCCGGCCGCCTGCTGGTGTCGGTGGAAGGCACCCGCGCCGGCAAGCTGGAGCGGCTGGCCTGGTCGGATCTGCGCCAGCAGGCCGACGCGCCTGGCCTGCCGTACTCGTTCAAGTACTTCCAGCAGGTCGAGGGCGACCTGGTGCTGCCGGCCGATTTCCAGCCGGTGCGGGTCACCGCGCGGCTGGTGCCGCAGAGCGGCGCGGCGGTGGAACAGTCGTTCACCTGGGCCGCCGCGGCCGGGCGCGAGGGCACCGGCGCTTCCGGCTTGAAGTGAGTCCTTCCAACCCCCATCCTGATCGCCATGGACAACCTCGTTTCCCTGCCTTCGGCGGCGCCGGACTACCAGTCGCTGGATCGCCCGCTGAATTTCAGCCACGCCGCGGCCGCCAAGGTCCGCGAGCTCATCGATGAGGAAGGCAACGCCGGGCTGGCGTTGCGGGTCTACATCCAGGGCGGCGGCTGTTCGGGATTCCAGTACGGTTTCGAGTTCGACGAGAACCGCGCCGAGGACGATCTGGCGGTGGATACCGATGGTGTCACCCTGCTGGTGGATCCGTTGAGCCTGCAGTACCTGATGGGCGCGGAAGTGGACTACAGCGAAAGCCTGCAGGGCGCGCAGTTCGTCATCCGCAATCCCAACGCCAAGACCACGTGCGGCTGCGGCAGCAGTTTCAGCATGTGAGCACGCTCACCCCGTGAGCGCCTCCCGGATTTCCGATTCCTCCGCGTTGACCGGTTTCGCCTTCGCGGGCGATCCGCTCGATCGCGCCGATCGCCTGCGCGACGACGCCGAGGCATTGTTCCGATTGTGGTCGTCGGCGCGGGTGATCGTGCTGACCCGCGAAGGCGAAGCGTTCGCCGATGCGGCTGGACAACTCGCCGCGCCTTCCGGCGGTGATCTGGGCGGTGGCCCGGGCACCGCGATTTTCCTGGGCCTGCGCGACGACGTCGCGTGGTTCGCGGTCGAGGCGGACAGCGTGCCGTTCGAGGCCGCGCAGCGCGTCGATCTGCGTCGCGCTGCGGCCACCTGGCCGGCCTTCGAGGCCGGTGTGTTCGCGCTGGCGCGCGCCATGTTCTATTGGCGGTCGCGCAATCGTTTCTGCGGCCTGTGCGGTGGCGAGGTGGAGTTTCGTCGCGCCGGTTACCAGGGCCGCTGCCTGCAATGCGGGGCCGATCATTACCCGCGCGTGGATCCGGCGGTCATCGTCGCGGTCAGCGACGGCGAACGCCTGCTGCTGGGCCGCCAGTCGGCGTGGCCGGCGCGTCGTTATTCGGTGATCGCCGGCTTCGTCGAGCCGGGTGAATCGCTGGAGCAGACGGTCGCGCGCGAGGTGCTGGAGGAAACCGGCGTGCGCGTGCGCGGTTGCCGCTATCTCGGCGCGCAGCCGTGGCCGTTCCCCGGCGCGCTGATGCTCGGTTTTTCCGCGGACGCCGAGCCGGATGTGCCGCAGGTCGATGACGAACTGGAAGATGCGCGCTGGTTCACGGTCGAAGAGATCGGCGCGGGCCTCGAACGTCGCGAGAGCGACGGTGGCGAGGGCCTGCTGCTGTCGCCACGCATTTCCATTGCACGCTCGCTGATCGAACACTGGTACGCCGGGATGCTGGCGCGCCGCTCGTCCTGAGCCCGGCCCGCCTCCTCTTTCTCGCCCGCTCACCCGGTTGCCATCGCGAGGAGGGCGGCCCTGACGGTCCCGGCATGAGGAATCCTTCGCCGAGCGGCGCACGGATCGGCCGCCAGGGAGGCTGCTTCCCGCCAATACCCGTGAAATGACGCCCGCTTGCCGCGTGGTCGGCACGTCGATTGGCACCCGAGACCCGACATTAACGAAGCGGCAGGCTAGAATCCGGGCAGGAGGAGGAACCGCATGTCCATCACCCTGGTCGCCGTGGTCGTCGCGCTGGTACTCGGGCACGTCGCGCCATCGCTGGTCACGTCGGTCCGCCAGTTCCACTGGTACGGACACTGGCTGCGCTGGCTCGACGAACGTTTTCCCGGTGACGGCTTCTGGCGTGGCCGCTACGGCATCGTGCTGGCGCTGTTGCCGCCGCTGTTGCTGGTCGGGCTGTTCCAGTGGGTGCTGCACGAACCGCTGCTCGGCCTGGTCGGGCTGCTGTTCTCGATCCTGGTGCTGGTGTACGCCTGGGGCCCGCGTGATCTCGATGTGGACGTGGAAGCCATCATCGACGCACACGAGCCGGCGGCGCGGCGCGATGCCATCGCCCGCCTGTGGCCCGAAGGCGAGAACGTGGCCGCCGATGGTCCGGCGCTGGTGGAAGCGGTGTTCCGCAACGCGCTGCGGCGCTGGTTCGGCGTGCTGTTCTGGTTCCTGCTGCTGGGACCGATTGGCGCGTTGCTGTACCGGCTGGTCGCCCTGACCGCCGAAGGCGAGTTCCAGCGCGCGCTGCCGCACGACACCCGCGAAGGCGCGCGCGGCCTGCTGGCGGTGCTGGAATGGCCGGTGGCGCAACTGATGACGCTGGCGATGGCGCTGGTCGGCAACTTCGATACGGTTTTCCATGCCTGGCGCGAAGCGCACGGCAACACCCTGCAGTTGCGCACCGGATTCCTCGGCCATGCCGCCCGCGCCAGCGTGCGCAGCGAACTGGCGGAGGAAGCCGAGGATTACGCGGAGGAGGGCATGGTCCAGGCCATGCGCGAACTGCCCGAACTGCGCGACGCCATGAGCCTGGTCTGGCGCATCCTGCTGGTCTGGATGGCGGTGCTGGCGGTGTTCGTGATCGGCGGCTGGGTCAGCTGACGCCAGCCCCGCAGGCGTCAGTCGCGAAGCCTCGAATCGGGACGCGGCGGGATTGCTCGCCCCATGTCAGCAGCCGAGCCCTGCCTTGCGCAGCCACCGTGCAGGAGATGCGTCGCGAACGACGTCGCTCCTGCAGGATGGCAAAAGAGATCAGCCCGGTGCGAGCAGGGTGAAGGGATACCACGGCAGATTGCGGGCTACCCAATAAACCGGCAGCAACACCAGCCACATGCCTGGTTTCAATGCCACGCGCATCAACGGTTCGAGCAGGCGCGGCCGCCAGCCCTGCGCATGGGCAACCAGCAGCGGCGCCAATGGCAGCAGCAACATCGCCAGCGGGTTCATCCCGAAAGCACGAACCAGGTCGCCATGTACCAGCGCATGCAGGGCACGGGTCATGCCGCAGCCGACGCAGTAATAGCCGGTGAGCGCATGAAACATGCACGGCGGAAAAGGATTTCCCGCGACGTTGGGATCAAAGTTCAGCAACAACCAGATGCCGGCGGGGACTGCAACCGCAGTCCCCGCACCCAGCGCATAGAGGGCTGGACGTGGCAGAGGCACGTCAGCCGCCCTGCTGTTCCATCTGCTGGCGGACCTGCTCCATGTACTGCATGTAGGCGTCGGGGCCGACCACGATGAACCAGATGATCGAGATCACGACCGTCAGAATCAGGATTCCCGTCGTCACCCAGTTCCAGATTTTTGCGTTCTTCGAAGCCCGCTTCGCGCCTTCGATGTCTCCCTGATTCAACTTGCCGTTGACCTGGGTCGAGAACACGATGGCGACGATACCGGTGATGATGCCTGGAAAGCTGAGACAGGCGACGCAGCACACGATGAAGGAGCCAATGGTCGACAGGATCGACCACGCCAGGTAGTTGGGAATATTGCCAGGCGCATCGTTTGGCAACGGGGGAACGGCACTCATCGGAGTCTCCTTGCAGTGATGAAGCGGGGTGGTCGGACCCTAGTCTAACGTCTGGACCCGCGATTCGTATGCGTGCCGGAGCGATCAGGCGGCATCGCCGCGCAAACCGCGCACAGTGGCTTCCAGGCTGTCGGCGGTCGCGCTGGCGCCATCCACCGGCGGCGCGGCGACCACGTCGACATGGGCACGGAAGCGGCGGGGTACCCGCATCCGGCCCAGCCGGCTGTCGCGGCGGCTCCACATGCTGCTCCACATGCCCTTGAGCGCCATCGGCACCACCGGCACCGGCCGGCGTTCCAGGATCTTCTCCACGCCCGACTTGAACGGCGCGATGTCGCCGTCGCGGGTCAGCGCACCCTCGGGGAAGATGCCGACGATCTCGCCCTCGGCCAGCGCCTGGTCGATCTCTTCGAACGCGCGCCGCATCAGTTCCGGATCCTCCTTCGCACCGGCGATCGGAATGGCCTTGGCGGTGCGGAAGATCCAGCTCATCACCGGAATGTTGAAGATCTTGTAGTACATGACGAAGCGCACCGGGCGCGGGATGCTGGCCGCCAGCAGCAGCGCGTCCATGTAGCTGACATGGTTGCATACCAGCAGGGCCGGGCCTTCGTCGGGCACGTGTTTCTCGATGCCATGCAGGCGCAGCCGGTACAGGAAACGCACCAGCACCCAGCTGAGGAAGCGCATCAGGAATTCGGGCACCAGGGTGAAGATCCAGATCGCCACCAGCGCGTTGGCGATCGCCAGCACCAGGAACAGCTGCGGAATGGTCAGCCCCGGCAGCGGGACGCGGATTCCGCCCAGCGCCAGCTCCTTCATCTGCAGGGCGATGCCGAGCACGGCCGCCAGCACGATGTAACCGGCGTTCTGGATGTTCATGCCGGCGATGACCCGGGCCAGCTCGTGTTTCGGCGTGCGGCTCTGGATCAGGGCGAACAGCGGCACCACGAAGAAGCCGGTGAACAGGCCGATGCCGATCAGATCGATGACGATGCGCCAGCCGCCCGGCTGCTGCAGGAATGCCGCCACCGACAGGCCGGCGGTCGGGGCCAGACCGCTGCGGGCGAAATACAGATCCAGCAGGAACGCGCTCATGCCGAACGCGCCCAGCGGCACCAGGCCGATTTCCACGGTGCGCGCCGACAGGCGTTCGCACAGCAGCGAACCCACGCCGGTGCCGATCGAGAACAGCGCCAGCGGAAACACATACCACGTGCCGATCCCCAGGTTCAGATCCGCATAGGTGGGAATGTTGCCGGTCAGCACGGTGCCGAAGAACCAGAACCACGACACGCCCAGCACGGAGTTGCGTACCGCGACCTGCTTCTTGGCCAGGCGCAGCACCGCGCGCGATTCCGTCAGGGGGTTCCAGTTGATCCGCAGTTCCGGCGCGCCCGCGTCGGCGGGTGGAATCATCCGGCTGACCAGGTTGCCGGTGATGGCCAGCACGATGATCGCGACCGCGGCCACGGTCGGTCCGTGGCTGCCGGCAAGGTTGAAGATCAGGCCGCCGATGATCATGCCGATCAGGATCGACAGCGAGGTGCCCATCTCGACCAGGCCGTTGCCGCCGGTCAGTTCCTCGGGTTTCAGCACCGAGGGCAGGATGGAGTACTTCACCGGACCGAACAGGGTGGATTGCAGGCCGGTGCAGAACAGCGCGGTCAGCAGGACGATGAGGTCCTGGGTGAGGAAGCCGATGGCGGCCAGCGACATGATGACGATTTCCATCGTCGTCGTGATCCGGATCAGCTTGGATTTTTCCAGCTTCTCGGCGATCTGGCCGGCGGTGGCCGAGAACAGGAAATAGGGCAGGATGAAGATCGCCGGCGCCAGGTTGGTGTACAGCGTCTTGTCCTGCGGGCTGACGCTCATGTAGCCCAGCAGGCCGATGATGGCCTGGCGATAGACGTTGTCGTTGAACGCGCCCAGCGACTGGACCAGGAAGAACGGCAGGAAGCGCCGCTGTTTCAACAAGGCGAACTGGCTGTGGCTGGACATGCGCCCTCCGTGGGTTGCGCGCAGCCTAGCAGAACAGCGGGAGGTGACGGTTTGCCGCGCGCCCTTTTCCGGGCATGAGGCCGGGTCAGAAGGTCGGTGCTTGCCCTGTCCCGCGAAAGTTCCGCGCCCCTCTGTGCAGAGGGGCGCCATCAGGAGTTCGCGATACCTTGGGAAGATGGTGAAAAGAACACCACCGTGGTCTGCCGCCGGCGGCGCTCATCAACCGCCGAAGGGCGGGTCGAACGGTCCGAGGGGAACTGCTTCGGATGAATCAGGGACTCAGCCGCGCTCCCGCGCAATCGCGCGCCAGCCGATATCGTTGCGGTGGAATTCGCCGTCCCAGCCGATGCGTTCGACCGCGGCGTAGGCATTGCGTTGCGCCGCCCCCACGCTGTCGCCGAGCGCGGCCACGCACAGCACGCGTCCACCGCTGGTCAGCACGCCGCCACCGTCGCCCAGGCGGGTGCCGGCATGGAAGACCTTGGCGGTGCCGAGATCGGCGTCCAGGCCATGGATGGCGTCACCGGTCTTCGGGGTTTCGGGGTAGTTCGCCGCCGCCATCACCACGCCCAGCGAGGGGCGTTCGTCCCAGTCGGCCTGGGTGACGTCCAGACGGCCATCGATCGCGGCTTCCACCAGATCCACCAGATCCGAACGCAGGCGCAGCATCACCGGCTGGGTTTCCGGATCGCCGAAGCGCACGTTGAACTCGATTACCTTGGGCGCGCCGGTGCCGTCGATCATCAGGCCGGCGTAGAGAAAGCCGGTGAACGGCACGCCATCGGCGATCATGCCCTGCACGGTTGGATTGACCACTTCGCGCATCACCCGCGCATGCACCTCCGGGGTCACCACCGGCGCCGGTGAGTACGCACCCATGCCGCCGGTGTTGGGGCCGGTATCGCCGTCGCCGACCCGCTTGTGATCCTGCGAGGTCGCCATCGGCAGCGCGGTGCGGCCGTCGACCATGCTGATGAAGCTGGCTTCCTCGCCGTCGAGGAATTCTTCCACCACCACCCGCGCGCCCGCCGCGCCGAAGGCATTGCCGGCCAGCATGTCCTGGATGGCGGCTTCGGCCTCGGCCAGGGTCATCGCCACGATCACGCCCTTGCCGGCGGCCAGGCCATCGGCCTTGATCACGATTGGCGCGCCTTTCTCGCGCACGTAGGCCAGCGCCGGCGCGGTTTCGGTGAACACCGCGTAGTGCGCGGTGGGAATGCCGTGGCGGGCGAGGAAATCCTTGGCGAAGGCCTTGCTGCCTTCCAGTTGCGCGGCCGCGGCGGTGGGACCGAAAACACGCAGGCCTTCATCGCGGAAACGATCCACCACGCCGGCCACCAGCGGCGCTTCGGGGCCGACCACGGTCAGGGCCACGTTTTCCTGCTTCACCAGTTCGACCAGGCGGTCGATTTCGGTCGCACCGACGGCGACGTTGCGGCATTTGCCCTCGCGCGCGGTGCCGGCGTTGCCGGGGGCCACCAGCACCTCGGTGACGCGCGGCGATTGCGCGATCTTCCAGGCCAGCGCGTGTTCGCGGCCGCCGGAACCGATGACGAGGATCTTCATGGCTGTCTACTCCGAAATGCGTGTGGACCCGCGGCGCGGATCGGGGAAAGGAAGAAACGGGAATCGCGACGCGCTCACGCCTCGGCCTCCAGGCGCGCGGCGGTCAGCCTGACGAAGGCCGCGTCCAGTTCGCTGCCGACGTACTGTCGCCCGCTGCGCAGCGCGGCCACGCCGGTGGTGCCGGATCCGTTGAACGGATCGAAAATGCGATCGCCGGGATCGGTCGAAGCCTCGATGCAGCGCAGCAGCAATTCCACCGGTTTCTGGGTGGGATGGCGACCGTGCGCCTTCTCGCCCTTGGCCGGAGCGGGCAGGCGCCAGACCGACTTCATCTGCCGGTCGCCGTTGTCGGCCTTCATCTTCCGGTAGTGGAAGCGGTGCCGGCTCTTCTCCGTCCTAGCCGCCCAGATCAGGGTCTCGGTCGAATGGGTGAAGGTGCGGCAGGCCAGGTTGGGCGGCGGATTGGGTTTTTCCCAGATGATGTCGTTGAGCAGTTTCATGCCCAGCTGCTGCATGGCGAAACCCACCGAATGGATCACATGGTGGGTGCCGGACACCCACAGGGTGCCGTCGGGTTTCAGCGCCGCCTGGCAGCGTTGCAGCCAGGCCAGGTTGAACTCGTGGTTGTACGCCGGGCCCTGGCTGCGATCCCAGTCGCCCTTGTCGACCTTGACCATTTTTCCGCCATGGCAGGTGACGCCGCCGTTGGACAGGAAATAGGGCGGGTCGGCGAAGATCATGTCGAAGAAGCCATGTGGATGGCGTTCGATGATCCGGTCCAGCAGCTCCAGGCAGTTGGCGCGATACAGCAGCGCGCGGCCATCGCCACCGGCCCAGGCGAGCCGGTTGGGCGAGGTGGGCGTGGCCGCCAGCGTGCCCAGGCCCAGCGCGTCGGCCAGGGCGTGGGCAGTGGCGGCGGGCTGCGCGCGGCGCGGCACGATCAGTGCCGGAAGTGGCGCACGCCCGTGAACACCATGGCCAGGCCATGTTCGTCGGCCGCGGCGATGACCTCGTTGTCGCGCATCGAGCCGCCCGGCTGGATCACCGCCTTGATGCCGGCTTCGGCGGCGGCGTCGATGCCGTCGCGGAACGGGAAGAACGCGTCGGAGGCCATCACCGAGCCTTCCACCTGCAGGTTCGCGTCGGCGGCCTTGATGCCGGCGATGCGGGCCGAATACACCCGGCTCATCTGGCCGGCGCCCACGCCGATCGTGCGGTTGTCCTTGGCATAGACGATCGCGTTGGACTTGACGTACTTGGCCACCCGCCAGGCGAACAGCAGATCGCGCAGTTCGGCCTCGGTCGGCGCGCGCTGGCTGACCACCTTCAGTTCAGCGGCGCTCATGCCGCGATTGTCGGAGGACTGCAGCAGCAGGCCCGAGCCGATGCGCTTGCTGTCGTAGTTGTTGAGGCCGGCACCCAGCGGGATGCGCAGCACGCGCACGTTGGCCTTCTTCTTGGCGTATTCCAGCGCGCCTTCCTCGTAGTCCGGCGCAATCAGCACTTCGACGAACTGGCGATCCAGGATGACCTTGGCGGTCGCCGCGTCCAGGGTGCGGTTGAAGGCGATGATGCCGCCGAACGCACTGGTCGGGTCGGTGGCGTAGGCCAGCTCGTAGGCGTCGCCGCAGGCCACGCCGACGGCCACGCCGCAGGGATTGGCGTGCTTGACGATCACGCAGGCCGGCGCGTCGAACTGGCGCACGCATTCCCAGGCCGAATCGGCGTCGGCCAGGTTGTTGAAGCTCAGTTCCTTGCCCTGCAGCTGCTGGAAGGTGGCCAGCGTGCCCGGCACCGGGCCGAGATCGCGGTAGAACGCACCGGATTGGTGCGGGTTCTCGCCGTAGCGCAGATCCATCACCTTCACGAAGGTGGAATTCATCTGCGCGGGAAATTCACTGCGCGTCGGCACCACGGCCGAGGGGTCGGTGACCGCGGACAGGTAGTTGCTGATCGCCGCGTCGTACTGCGCCACGCGGTTGAATGCGGCCACCGACAGGGCGAAGCGGGTCTGCGCGGACAGGGTGCCGTCGTGCTCGGCAAGTTCGCTCGCCAGACCGGCGTACTGCGCCGGATCGGTGGCGACCGCGACATGGGCGAAGTTCTTGGCCGCGGCGCGCAGCATGGCCGGGCCGCCGATGTCGATGTTCTCCACCGCCTCGTCCAGCGTGCAGTCGGCGCGCGCGGTGACCTTCTCGAACGGATACAGATTGAGCACCAGCAGGTCGATCGCGCCGATGCCGTGCTGCGCCATCACCGCGTCGTCGGTGCCGCGGCGTCCGAGCAGGCCGCCGTGGACCTTCGGATGCAGGGTCTTGACCCGCCCGTCCATGATTTCGGGAAAGCCGGTGACGTCGGAGACGTCGCGGACGGCCAGGCCGGCGTCACGCAGGGCCTTGGCGGTGCCGCCGGTGGACAGCAGCTCCACATTGCGCGCGGCCAGGGCCTGCGCCAGTTCGATGAGGCCGGTTTTATCGGAAACGGAAAGCAGTGCCCGGCGGACGGGCAGGCGTTGGTCGGTCATGGGGAGATGCGGCGGGAGGACCGCGGAATTATAGCCTCCCGGGCGGGCGGCTTCCCCTTCGAGCGGGCCCGGATACGGCCCGCATCGGCCCGCCGGACGGGTCGGAGCGGTCAGGCCAGCCCGTAGTCCTTCAGTTTCTTGCGCAGGGTGGCGCGATGGATCCCGAGCAGCGAAGCGGCCCGGCTCTGGTTGCCCTCGCAATGGTTCAGGACTTCCACGAACAGGGGAATCTCCATCTCCCGCAGGACGATTTCGTACACATCGTCCGCATCACAACCATCCAGATCACGCAGATAGCGGCGTACCGACTGGGCGACATGCTCGCGCAGCGGCGGACGGGGCGAACGTGGATTGTCTTGACGGGTGGAAGCAGCGTTCACACGGGTTCCCGGAAGCTGAGGACGAAGCGCCCGCCTTGTGTTTGTGTTTTACGGCGGGGGAGGGAGTCTAGCGCCAGTCGTGCGTCCGTGCACCCCGTTCGTCGCGGGCGTCCCCGCCGGAAGGTCGCGGTCAGCGGAAGTCGAAGGAAAACGCGACCACGTTGGCACTCGGCTCGCGGACGCGCACGGCGATCTGGGCGCTCTGGCCCGGACCCAGGGTGGGCGCGGCGATGCTGTCGCGTGGCAGGTATTCCGCCGGACGCAACGCGCGCGCGCCCAGGGTGCGGCCGTCGGCGTCCTTGAGGGTGAGCATCAGTACCGGCCACGGTTGCGACCAGCGCGCATCGTTGCGGAAGGTCGCCTGCGCCAGCAGCACGCCCGGCGCATCGGGTAGCGGCCGGACATCGCGATCCAGCATCGCGAAGGCCTGCGGTTCGCGCCACGGCGGCAGCGAACAGCCCAGCGCGCCGCACAGCGCGGCCACCGCCGGACGCCAGCCGGCATCGGCCGCCAGGCGCGCGCGATCGGCCAGCATCACCTGCAACGCCAGCGTCACCGCCAGCACGCCCAGCATGATCCACTGCCAACGTGGCACGCGCGTGGACGCCGCCGGCGCGCGTGCGGAACCCTGCAGGAAACTCGGTGCGCGCGCGCTGGCGCGGTGGGCGACCGCAGCGGCCGGCGAGGCGACGGGAACGGGAGCGCCGACAGGCGCGTCGACGGCAGCCGGCCCGGTGACCGCGTCGGCGGCGGATTCGGACATGGTCGCGGTCGGTTCGACATCGATTTCGATGCTGCCCGGCGTATGGCTTTCGTCCATGGATGCCGGCGGGTCAGCCACGTCCGCTTCGACCATGCGGGCTTCCGTCGCCTCAGCTTCCCGTGCCGCGGCGTCGGTCGCCATCGTTCCGGTCGGCCCGGTCGCGTCAACCGCCCCGTCGCGGCGCAGCAGGCGCGCGAGACTGGGACCGCCATCGGCGGCATCCGCATCGCGTGGAGACGTGGCCGGCTGCCCACCGGTCCGCGTGCCGGCGTCGCCGAGTACGCCACCGCAGCGTGGGCAGTGCGCGGGCGTGTCCTGGCCGCGCGGAGCGGTCGCCACCAGATAGCGGCAATGGGGGCAGGCGATGAACATGCGGCCTATTCAAGCATGTGTGCGGGGGGCGGAAAAGACAGGCGCGGCCGCGACGATGGTCCGGGCGCCAAGGCCTGGCCGAACGCCAGGGCCGCGTGAGCAGGCTGCACAGCGACCTGTTCATTGCGTGGCGCGATTGCCGGAAGTGGTGCGCGCGTTTAGGCTCGACCACAGGGGGACGGACGCGCGCAGTGTCCGGACGGGATTTCTGGAGAGGTGCAAACGTGAGAGTCGTGTTGTTGTCGTGTCTGTTGGTGCTGACGGGCTGCCGGGTTTCTTTCACGCCACCGACGGAGTTGCCCGCATCCACGCAGGGAACCGAAGAGCAGCGGAGCGAAGCGCTGGAAGCGGCGGAAGCTTATCTGGCCCTGATCGACGGCAAGCGCTACGCGGAAACCTGGCAGACCGCCGGGCCCGCGTTGAAGGGAATGAGCAATGAGATCATGTGGGTCAATACGCTCAAGTTGACCCGCAAGATACCGCTTCCAGAGGGACGCGAACTGCAGGGCATCGGGTTCAATACACGCGTGGACGCGCGTGCGCCGGAAGGCGAGTACGCCGTGCTGGAATTCGTCCGGCGCGCGGGCGATACGACGGCGACGGAGAAGGTGGTCATGCAGAAACATGAGTCCCGCTGGATGATCGTCGGCTACTTCGTCAACAAGCGGGTCAACCTCGTCGGCGGCAAGGACTAGTGGCATCCAGCTGCCGACTGTGTTGATGCGGGGTGTGGGAACATGTCGCCATGGTGTCCGCCCGGCTTGCCCGGCCATGCCGGAAGTAGGCGGGCCTTCCGGCGGTTGGCGATGTCCGGTACGGCTTCTAGATTCTGGAACATCCAAAATGGGGCGCGTCTCGTCGATACGTCCTGGCGCCGCAATGGATGAGGGATTCCGATGACGTGTCGATTCGCCGGATGGCTGCTGGTGTTGTGTGGATGGTCGGCCGGCGCGCATGCCGATGAGTGCCCGCCTGCGCTGGTGAAACCGGACGCGCCCGTGCCGGGCCTGGTCATCGTGTCCCTCGACGACACGGGGATGGCGTTCACCACCTGCGGAATGGCCGATATCCGGCGCAAGCGCGCGGTGTCGCGCGACACCCTGTTCCAGGCGGCCTCGTTGACCAAGCCGGTGACCGCCCTGATCGCGCTGACGCTGGTGGAAGAAGGGAAACTGGATCTGGATCGTCCGCTGGTCGGCTATCTGGACGGCCCCTATCGACACGACCAGGCGTTGCTGGGCGGACAGCCGGTCTGGGATACCGTCGAGGATCCGCGCCTGCGGAAAGTCACCGCGCGGCTGGTGCTGAGCCATCGCAGCGGGCTGCCCAACTGGGCGTTCGGCGAGCCGCTGCGGTTCGCGCTCGATCCGGGCACCGAGTGGAAATATTCGGGGGAGGGATTTTCACTGCTGGCCGCGGTGCTGGAACACATCAGCGGCCAGACGTTGCCGGCGTTGGCCGCCGAACGGGTATTCACCCCGCTGGACATGCGTGACAGCGGCCTGGTCTGGCGCGACGACTACGCGGATCGCATGGCCACCGGTTACGACACCCAGGGCAAGGTAATCGACGCGATGCAGTTCCGGCGTCCGGTCGCGGCGGCATCGCTGTACACCACGCCGGCCGACTATGCGCGGTTCGTGCAGGCGCTGTTGCGGGCGAAGCCGGGTTCGGCGTCGGCGCGGTTGCGCGAACGGCAGGTCGAGGTGGACGCGGCCTACGCGCTGGGCTGGGGTCTGGGCGTTGGGCTGGAGGAACACGAACAGGGCGATTGCCTGTTCCATCACGGGATCAACAACGGCTTCCAGTCATTCTTCATGGTCTGTCCGGAGCAACGGCGCGGCGTGCTCTGGTTCACCAACAGCGACAACGGCCTTTCGCTCGCACCGTCGTTGCTCAAGAGCCATCTGCCGGGCCCGCATCCGGTGCTCGACTGGCCGGTGCTGCGCCCCTAGCGTCCCCGCGGCGGAGGAGACGGATTCAGCCCGCGCCCTGGGCGCGCGCCTGCAGGAACTGCCGGGCGGCGTCTTCCCAGTGGTGGCCGTCGAACGGGAACACCTTCAACTTCGACACATCCACGCCGTCCACGCAGCGCAGGTTCACCACCCAGCCGCTGGGCGCGATGCGCGGATGGCTGAATGGGCTGACGCCGCAGGTCGTGCAGAAGTAGTGGCTG
This sequence comes from Pseudoxanthomonas sp., assembly GCF_051953815.1. Classification (GTDB taxonomy): domain Bacteria; phylum Pseudomonadota; class Gammaproteobacteria; order Xanthomonadales; family Xanthomonadaceae; genus Pseudoxanthomonas_A. Next base: position 237,116 of record NZ_JBQCIJ010000036.1, read on the forward strand.
GCGGTCATCGTGCCGAAGCGGTAGACGCCAAGTTCCGCTTCATCGGACAGCAGGCGGAAATGCGCGTCGTCGGTGCCATGCCACAGCGCGCCCTTGCGCCGGCAGATCGAACAATTGCATTCGATGGCGACGCCGATCTCGCCTTCGAATTCGAAGCTCACGCGGCCGCAGTGGCAGGAACCCTGGTGCGTGGTCATGCGGTTTTCCTCGTGCCGATCCGGAAGAAGGCCGCCAGCGTATGCCGGCGATGGCGCGGCAACAACCGCCGATCGGGAAAACCGGGTCGTCGTTTGCGTTCGGCGACCGCGCGGGGCGGGGCTCAGCGGCGTTTGCGCTTGCCGCCGTCGCCAATCAGATCCAGCAGGCCCGTGCGTTGCCGCGGCGACAGCCCGTCGAAGCGTTCCAGCAGGCGGCGCTGCTGTTCGTTGAGTTCATGGCTGTAGCCGGGGCCATCCTCGGCGACGCGCGGCCGCGGATCATCGACGAACATCGGACCGCGGCCGGTGGCCAGGAATTCGAAACCCATGCCCGTGCGCAGGGCGAGCGCGATCATGTTGTCGACCGATGGCGAGGTGCCATCGACCATTTCCCATTGGGCGATCGCGCTGCGGGTCAGGCTCAGCTCGGCCGCGAGCTGTTCCTGGGTCAGATCGGCATGTTCACGGGCCTGACGGACCCGCAGGTACAACTTGTTGCTCACGGTGTTGGCATGGAAGGACAAAGGGGAAACCGATATAGCCGGTCCTCCATGCGAGTGAGGTCAGTAACACTGGCTTTGATATATTGTTAGCGATTCTAACATGGCGAAAATTACACCAATCACACTGGAGGGCCATAAAGATTTGGCGCCTCACATTTATCGGCGCACACCGTCGATGCGCATCCAGTCGTCTTCGCGCTCCACGCGCAGGTGTTCGAACCACGGCGAGTAGCGCGCCAGCAGATCCGCTTCCTGTCCATGCAGGATGCCCGACAGCGCGATGCGTCCCCCGGGCGCGACGCGATCGGCCAGGGTTTCGGCCAGCGCGTCGAGCGCGGAAGCCAGGATGTTGGCGACCACGATCGGGTAGCGCGCGACCGGTTCGTCCTCGGGCAGATACACCGACAGGCGATCCCCCACCGCGTTGCGCGCGGCATTGTCGGCGGTGGCAATCAGCGCCTGCGGATCGTTGTCCACGCCGACCGCCGACGCGGCGTCCAGCTTCAGCGCCGCCAGCGCGAGGATGCCCGAGCCGCAGCCGAAATCGAGCACCGTGCGGCCGGACAGTTCGCCCGCGTCGGCCAGGCCGTCCAGCCAGCGCAGGCACAGCGCGGTGGTGGGGTGGGTGCCCGAGCCGAACGCCAGGCCCGGATCCAGCCGCACCACGGCGGCGTGGGCGGCCTGCGCCTCCTCGGGAAGGTCGTGGTTCCAGGGCACGATGAAGGTGCGGGCGCCGAACCGCATCGGCTTGAACTGATCCAGCCAGGCGCGTTCCCAGTCCTCGTCCTCGACCGTGCGGAACGCGGCGCGGCTCCAGTCCAGGCCGGGATCGAAGGCTTCCAGCGCGGCCAGCAGGATCAGCGCATCGGTATCGGCGGGAAACAGGGCCGTCAGCACCAGCGAATGCCACAGCGGGGTCTCGCCGACGCCCGGCTCCAGGATGGCCCGCTCGTTGCCGGTATCGGCGTCGGCGTCCAGCAGCGTCACCGACAGCGCGCCGACGTCCTCCAGCGCATTCTCGTAGCGCGGCTGTTCAGATTCCCCGCAGCGCAGGGTGAGTTCGAGATAGGGCATGAGGCCTGGAATATGCGGGTCGGGCGCGCATTGTCGCATGGGCCCGAGGGACGCCCGGTCGCGTTGAAACCCCTATCGCGGGCACGGATAATCGTCCGATGCCTCGCATATTGCCCTGGGTCATCGTGTGCGCCTGCGTGCTTGGCACGGCGGGAGCCTGGTGGTGGGCGCAGGGCGCGCGACAGGCCGCCTCGGCGAATGCCGCCGTCGTACCGGCCGCCCCGATGGTCGACGCCGCCGTCGCGGTGGCGATGCCGGCGAACCGTATCGAGAGGCCGGCGAAATCGTCAGTGGCGTTCGACAGCCGGCGCGAGTTCGAGACCACCCCGGATCTGTTCGTCTATGCGCAGCAACTGGCTCTGCAGGCGCGGGCCGGCGATGCCGACGCGTGGTGGATGCTGAGCCGGGTGCACGACTATTGCGCTGGTTATGCCAGCAACCCGGCCGGTTATGCCCGTGATACCCGTGCCATCGCGGCGCTGGACGTGGGGAACGCGGCGACCATGGCGGCGGCGCGCGAGCGGGTCAGCGCGCGCTGCGCCCGGTTCATGCCCGAAGACGGCCTGTCTTCGGACAGTGTCCGCGAGGCCCGCCAGCATGCCGCCGAAGCGGGCAGCCTGGCGGCGGAAGCGGCGCTGCTGGCCGATGGCGAACCGGTGTCCGAAGCGCCGGGCTACCGGGGCGATCTGGTGGCGCGGGTCAGCGCTTCCGGCGATCCGCAGGCGTTCCTGGCGCTGTCACGCGCGATGGGACTGGCCGCCAGCGGCGCGGAATCCGAATTCGGCGAAGTTTCCGGCACCTGGCTGTCGGAAGTCGCCTGGCAGATCGCCGCCTGCCGGCTCGGCCTGGATTGCCGTCCGCAGGGCAACCTGATGACCGCCTATTGCGCCCACGGCGGCATCTGCTCGCGGGATCCCTCGCTGGATTTCCCCGCTTTCGTCGTGGACGCGGGTGTTCCGCGACAGGGTGTCGAGAATTTGAACGATATGGTCGATAGTCTGCTGTCGCGCAGGAGAACAATCCAATGAGCCACACTTCGAGTCGCAGGCGCTTCTGGCCGAGACCCCACATCTGGCTGTGGATGCTGGTGTTCGTTACCTATGCCGCCGCCGCAACCACCGTGGTGATCAACGCCATGGACGCGCCTTACCGGGATCTCCAGCGGACCCCCGCCGGCGTGAATGCCTCGCAGGAAGATCGCGCCATCGGCGCCGCGCAGATGGTCGCGCTGTACCGCGCGCGCAGCGGCGCGCCGTTCTCGGTGCTGCCCGCGGGCACCACCCTGGAGGTCACCTGGCCGGACGGTTCCAGCGAGACCCTGCGCATCGTCGATCCGCTGTCGCCGACCGGCGTGGTGCCGGTCAAAGGAACGCAGAAGCGCGCCCATTGAGGATTCGTTGAAAAAAAACTGCGTGGGGCGACATGAAAAAGGCGGATTCCCTTCGGAATCCGCCTTTTTTCCTGCCTTGCATCCGCGTAAGTGACGCGGCCACGTCCGCTGTCAGGATGGATGGCGTGGCAGTTGCGTGGCCGATGCCGCCACCGTGGCGAAACCCCCGGTACGGTCGCGACTTGTGCCGCTCCCCGGTGGCAAGCCGACCTCACACCAGCGCGATGGACTTGTTCTTGCGTTCGGCCAGGCGCTTTTCCAGGTAGTGGATGTTCTGGCCGCCGGCCTGGAAGCCCTGGTCGCGCATGATCCGCTGCTGCAGCGGGATGTTGGTCTTGATGCCGTCGACCACCATCTCGCTCAGCGCCACCCGCATGCGGGCGATGGCGGTCTCGCGATCCGGTCCGTGCACGATCAGCTTGCCGATCATCGAATCGTAGTTCGGCGGCACGCGGTAACCCTCGTAGATGTGGGTGTCCACGCGCACGCCGGGACCACCCGGCGGATGGAAGTGCTGGATCAGGCCCGGGTTGGGCATGAAGGTTTCCGGATCCTCGGCGTTGATGCGGCATTCGATGGCGTGGCCGCGCAGGACGATGTCCTCCTGCTTGATGGTCAGCTTGCGGCCGGCGGCGATGCGCAACTGCTCGCAGACCAGATCGATGCCGGTGATGCGTTCGGTGACCGGATGCTCCACCTGGATGCGGGTGTTCATCTCGATGAAGTAGAAGCGGCCGTTCTCGTACAGGAACTCGAAGGTGCCGGCGCCGCGGTAGCCGATGCGCAGGCAGGCTTCCACGCACACCTTGCCGATTTCGGCGCGCTGCTCGTCGGTGATGCCCGGCGCGGGCGCTTCCTCGACCACCTTCTGGTGGCGGCGCTGCATCGAGCAGTCGCGCTCGCCCAGGTGGATGGCGTTGCCCTGGCCGTCGGCCAGCACCTGGATTTCCACGTGGCGCGGATTCTCCAGGAACTTCTCCATGTACACCTGATCGTTGCCGAACGCCGCCTTGGCCTCGGACTTGGTGGTGGCGATGGCGTTGCTCAGCGCGGCTTCCGCGTGCACCACGCGCATGCCGCGACCGCCGCCGCCGCCGGCCGCCTTGATGATCACCGGGTAGCCGATCTCGCGCGCGATCTTGGTGTTGGCGACGATGTCGTCGCCGAGCGGACCGCCCGAGCCGGGCACGCACGGCACGCCGGCGGCCTTCATCGCGCGGATCGCCTCCACCTTGTCGCCCATCAGGCGGATGGTGTCGGCCTTGGGACCGATGAAGATGAAGCCGGACTGCTCCACCCGTTCGGCGAAGTCGGCGTTCTCCGACAGGAAGCCGTAGCCGGGATGGATGGCCTGGGCGTCGGTGACCTCGGCCGCGGCGATGATCGCCGGGATGTTGAGGTAGCTCTCCGACGAGGGCGCCGGACCGATGCAGACCGACTCGTCGGCCATGGCCACGTGCTTGAGGTTGCGGTCGACCGTGGAATGCACGGCCACCGTGCGGATGCCCAGGGTGTGGCACGCGCGCAGGATGCGCAGCGCGATTTCACCCCGGTTGGCGATGACGACTTTATCGAGCATGGGATTGGGGATTGGGGATTCGGGATTGGGGAATGGGAAGCCACAGCGCGGTTACGCCGCTTCATCCCGCCATCAGCCGATGACGAAAAGAGGCTGATCGAACTCGACCGGCTGGCCGTTCTCGGCCAGGATGGCCTGCACGGTGCCGGAGACGTCGGCTTCGATCGGGTTGAACATCTTCATCGCCTCGATGATCGCCAGGGTGTCGCCGGCCTTGACGGTCTGGCCGACGGTGACGAACGCCGGCTTGTCCGGCGAGGCGGAGGCATAGAAGGTGCCGACCATCGGCGCACGCATGACGTGGCCTTCCGGCAGGTTGCCGCCGGCCTTGGCCGCGCCACCGGTGGAGGCCTCGGTGGGCGAACTCATCGGCATCGGCGCGGCCGGGCGGGCTTCGACCGGGGCGAACACCGGCGCCGGCGCGGCGGCGACCAGGCCGCCCTTGGGCACGCGCGCCAGGCGCACGGATTCCTCGCCTTCCTTGATTTCGATTTCGGCGAGGTTCGACTCTTCCAGCAGGTCGATCAGTTTCTTGATTTTGCGGAGATCCATAGGGGCCTCTTGATTGAGCGGGTTCCCGGGCGGGGAACGAAACAGGAAAGCGTTGAAAAGGGGATGTCAGCCCGACAATCGCGCCAGCGCGGCATCCAGCGCGTAGCGATAGCTGTCGGCACCGAAGCCGCATACCACCCCGATCGCCAGATCGCTGAAATAGCTGTGATGGCGGAAGGGTTCGCGGCGATGCGGGTTGGACAGGTGGATTTCGATGAAGGGCAGGGCCACCGCCGCCAGCGCGTCGCGCAGGGCGACCGAGGTATGGGTGAAGGCGGCCGGGTTGATCAGGATGAAAGCGGTGCCGTCGGTCCGCGCGGCCTGGACCCGGTCGACCAGCAGGTGCTCGGCGTTGGACTGGAAGCTGGCCAGGTCATGGCCAGCCGCCTGCGCCTGCGCCAGCAGCGCGGCGTCGATGTCTGCCAGCGTGGCATGCCCATAGACCTCCGGCTCGCGGGTGCCGAGCAGATTGAGGTTGGGGCCATGCAGGACCAGCAGCTTTGCCATCGGGTGCTCCAGCGGGAGGGCGGCAGTCTGCGCGAACCCGGCGATCCTGTCCAGATCGCCGAAGTTGTTGGCGTTTTAAACAAATGTTTGAATTCCGCGTCCTCGCGCGCGCAAGGCTTGAAACACGGGCTTCCCGTGCAGGAAGGAGCCGCGCGGACCGGGGCCTGGCCGCTCCCGGTGCCCGCGGCCACTCGACTCGCCGCCCGGGCGGTCCGGGGAGCCCGGGGAAGCCGTTCGTGGCAGGTTCGAAGACGATCCGCGCAATCCAAACCTTCGGGCCGCTTCGCGCATCCGATTCTCCGGCCTATACGACAACAGGGTGGATGATGCGCGGAGGGATGATGCTGGCGGCCTGCCTGGCCTGTACGACCCCGCTGCCGGCGCGGGCCCAGCAACCCGATCTGACCGGCCTGGATGACGGGATGGTGGGACCGAGGACCCGGATGCTGGTGCTCGGTTCGGTCCATCTGCGGGAGCAGAAGGACTTCAGGGCGGAGGCGCTGGCCCCCTTGCTGGACAAGCTGGCCGCCTTCGGGCCGGAGGTCATCACCATCGAGGCGATTGGCGGGGAGCAGTGCGACCTGGCCGCGCGCCATCCCGCCGTCTACGGGGAGGACTATTGCCAGGGCACGGACAAGGCGCGGGCGGCCACCGGCCTGGACATACCCGCCGCCCTGGCCGGGGTGAACAAGGCGCTGGCCGCCTGGCCTGCGAACCCGACTCCCGCGCAGCGCCGGCATCTGGCCGCGCTGTTCCTGGCCGCCAGCGATCCCGCTTCGGCCTATGTGCAGTGGTTGCGGCTGCCGGCGGGCGAGCGCCGGGTCGGTGATGGTCTGGACGACGCGCTCGTGCAGGCGCTGCGGGAACTGGAAACGCGCAACAACGAGAGCTTCCAGATTGGCGCGCGGCTGGCGGCGACCCTGGGCCTGGAACGCGTGCATCCCATCGACGACCACACCGGCGACAGCCATCAGCTGGCGGACACCAAAGCCTTTGGCGAAGCGGTGATGGCGGCCTGGAAAACGGATCGCACGCAGCTGGAGAAGGTCATCGCCGAACAGGACCGCCTGGTGAAGGCGCCGGATCTGCTGCCGCTGTATCGCTACATCAACCAGCCCGGGACCCTGTGGGTGTATGCGGAGAACAACCTGCGTGGTCCGCTGCGCGCCGACTCGCCGCAGCACTACCCGCTGATCTGGGTCAACGGCTGGGAAATCCGCAACCTGCGGATGGTGGCCAACATCCTGGAGACCGTGCGCGACCGACCGGGACGGCGGGTGCTGAACATCGTCGGCGCATCGCACAAGCCGTGGTTCGATCAGTGGCTGGGGCAGATGCCGGGGGTGACCCTCGTGGATGCGCAGGCGGTGCTGAAGTAGAGGTGCAGTGGATTTGCGGGGTGCGGGGAGGAAAAAGCAAATCCCCCTCCATCCCCCTTTTTCGCTTTCAACCGCCGAATGGCGGGTCAAGGGGGAGGCAAGAAGTTCGCCCTGGTTCTGATAGCCCCATTTGCAAAAGGGGGTGGGCACCCGCGTCAGCGGGTGACGGGGGATTTGCTTTGTGCGGAAAAGCAAATCTCCTCAATCCCTTTTCTGGAAGGCAACGCTAGTGCTTAGCCGCCCAGGTCGTGATCTCGCCTTCCACGAACGGGCCGATCTTCTGCTTGAGGATGCGGCCGTCGGCGCCGACCAGCACGGTATAGGGCAGCACGCCCTTGGCGTTGCCCAGCCACACGCTGCTGTCGGCCGGACCGGGCGTGTCCAGCAGGATCGGATACCGCACGGGAATCCTGCGCAGGAAATCGTTCACGCCTTCAGGGGTGTCCAGCGCCAGGCCGACCACCTGTACGCCGTCGGCGCCCTGCTCGCGGGCGAAGCGATCCAGCTCCGGCATTTCCTTGATGCACGGGCCGCACCAACTGGCCCACACGTTGATCAGCAACGGGCGTCCGCGGTACGTCGCCAGATCGATCGTTTTTCCGTCCGGACCGGGCAGGGCGATGTCCGGCATCGGATCGCCCACCTTCGCGGGCGTCACGCCGGGTGGCGGTGCGGGCGCGGTCGCGTCGGCGACGGTCTGCAGGGCCTGTTGCCCGGGACCGGTGCGCCAAAGCCAGCCGCTGTCGAAGGCATGGCTGGCGAGCAGGCCGAGTCCAGCCGCGGCCACCGCCACCCACAGCACGCGCGCGGTGGTGACCTTCATCGCGCGGCCCTCGCCAGCGCGTCCTCGACCATGGATTGGGTCAGCACGGTCGGCAGCACTTCGCCTTCGCCGCCGTTGCGCGGATACACCACGTACAGCGGAACGCCGACCGCGCCGTGTTCCTCGAGGTAGGCGGTGATGGTCTCATCGACATTCGTCCAGTCGCCGCGCATCAGCACGCCATCGGCGTCGGCCAGCGCCTTGCGGAAAGGTTCGCGGTCCAGCACGGTCTTCTCGTTGGCCTTGCAGGTCACGCACCAGTCGGCGGTGATGTCGACGAACACGACCTTGCCCTCGGCGCGCAATGCGGCCAGGCGTTCGGGCGAGAAGGCCACGCTGTCCTGCGCACCGGCGGGCGCGGCGCGTTCGGGCAGCGGCAGGCGATGCGCCATCACCAACGGCGCGACGGCCGAAGCCAGCACCAGCAGCGCCAGCGCGCGCTGCACCGGCGCGGACCGCCAGCGCAGGCGCTGCAGCCACCATGCCGCCAGGGCCAGCAGCACCAGGCCGACCAGCACCAGCGCCACCGCGTCGATGCCGCGCTGGCGGCCCAGCACCCACAGCAGCCACACCGCGGTCAGGTACATCGGGAAGGCCAGCGCCTTCTTCAGCGTTTCCATCCAGGCGCCGGGACGCGGCAGCCGGTTGGCCAGCGCGGGGATGAAGCCGATCAGCAGGAACGGCAGCGCCAGGCCCACGCCCAGCATCAGGAACACCAGCAGCGCCAGCGGCACCGACGCGGCGAACGCGAACGCCAGCGCCGCGCCCATGAACGGCGCGGTGCACGGACTGGCCACCACCACCGCCAGCACGCCGGTGAAGAAATCGCCCGCCGGGCCGTGCCGGCGCGCCAGTCCATCGCCCGCGCCAGCCAGTCCGTAGCCGATCGCGAACACGCCGGACAGGCTCAGGCCGACCGCGAACAGCACATACACCAGCACGCCGATCACCAGCGGCTGCTGCAACTGGAAGCCCCAGCCCAGCGCCTGGCCGGCCGCGCGCAGCGCGATCGCCACGCCGCCCACCGCCAGGAAGCTCAGCAGCACGCCGGCGGTGTACCAGAGCGCGCGCGCCTTCGGCCGATCGCCGCTGGCCAGGGACAGCGCCTTCAGCGACAGCACCGGCAGCACGCAGGGCATCAGGTTGAGGATCAGGCCGCCGCCCAGCGCCAGCAGCAGCGCCAGCCACAGGCTGGTCGGGGTACGCGAGGCGCGCCGCAGCGCATCTTCCGGCGGCAGCGTGCGCGGCACGTCGGTGGCCGCGTTCGCGGCGACGTCCGGGGTCGCGCCGCCGCGGTCGGCAGCCGCGTCGGCGACCATCGGCGTAGCATTCGTCGCGGGCGACGCCGCCGGTGCATCGGCGCCGGCCGCGGCTTCGGCGGGCGGGCTGACCTTGCCGGCGGGAATCGACAGCGCGATGCGGTGCGTCATCGGGGGATAGCAGATGCCGCCGGTCTGGCAGCCCTGGAAGGTCACCCGCAGGGTGGCCTTGGCGGCCCTGGCGTGTTCGCGGACCAGCGGCACCGGCACTTCGGCCTGATCGAAGTAGACGATGACGTCGCCGAAGTGTTCATCGTGGTAGGCCTGCCCCTTCGGCCAGCGCGGTTTCTGCAGGCCGATGCCGGGCGCGCCTTCCAGCGCCATCGAAGTGCGGTCGCGGTAGACGTAATAGCCACGCGCCGGGGTGAAGCGCAGCAGCAGCTGGTTGCCGTCGAAGGCGATGGCTTCCACCGCGAAGGCGCGGTCCTGCGGCAGCGGCGCGGCATCGACCCCACCCTTGCCGCCGCCCAGCAGCGACGAGGCGCCGCCACCGGTCAGCGAACCCAGCGGCACGAAGCCGCCCGCCTCATTCGCCGCCGAGGCCGCGCCGCCGGGCAGGTCCACGGTGAGGCTGCGGACCTGCGGCGGATAGCAGATGCCGGCATCGGCGCAGCCCTGGTATTTGACCTTGAGGGTGACCGAATCCGTGTCCGCGCCGGCCTCGCCGGGCAGGACCGCGGTCAGGCTGCCGCGATAGGTTTCCACATCGCCGAAGAACTCGTCCCGGTAGGCCTTGCCCTTGGGCAGTTGCAACGGCCTGGCGGTGAAACCGCCGGCGCTCACCTCGACGCCGGTGCGGTGCCGGTACAGGTAATAGCCGTCGGCGATTTTCCAGTGCACCTCGATGCGGTCGCGACTGGGCGCGGTGACCGTGGGGATGAACACCTCGTCGACCGGCGGCAGGTCCTGCGGGCGGATCTGGGCCTGCGCGGCGCAGGCGGAGGACAGCAGGCCCAGGGCCAGCAGGCGGGACAACCACGTCATCGGTCAGGGTTCCTCACGGGGCTCGCTGGTCTCCGCCGTCACCCACGCCAGGTAGGCGGGCAGGCCGGCGGCGGCTTGGACCGCCAGCAGTTCGGGGAGTTCGTAGGGATGCAGTTCGGCCAGCCGGGCCGCCAGCGCGGGCAGGCGCGCGGCGGTGGTCTTGATGATCAGCTGGACTTCGTCGGCGGTTTCCACCGCGTCCCGCCAGCGGTAGACCGAGGTCATCCCGGGCAGGAGGTTCACGCAGGCCGCCAGCCGTTCTTCCACCAGCGTCCCGGCGAGGCGCCGGGCGCTGTCGGCATCGGGGCAGGTGCAGAAGGCGAGCAGGACGGACATAGGCCGGCGATTATCGCAGACGCCTCCCTGATCCCCGGTCCAAACTTTTTCCGCGGCCAGCTCTTGAAAGGCTCCGGCCGGACCCCATTTCCGTGCAATCCCGGTTCGCCGGGGTTTGTTTGCCCGCGTTGCTGGCACTCTCCCTTTCCGAGTGCTAACATCGCCGCCCTTTCCCAGTCCAATCAATCACTTAAAGAGGATTGAAATGAGCAATATCAAGCCGCTGTACGACCGCGTGGTCATCAAGCGTATGGAAGAAGAGAAGCTGTCCGCTGGCGGCATCGTGATTCCGGACTCGGCCACCGAGAAGCCGATCAAGGGTGAAGTCGTCGCCGTCGGCGAAGGCAAGGTCCTGGACAACGGCAACGTGCGCGCCCCCAAGGTCAAGGTCGGCGACAAGGTCCTGTTCGGCAAGTACAGCGGCACCGAAGTGAAGCTGGACGGCACCGACTACCTGGTCGTGAAGGAAGACGACATCTTCGCGATCCTCGGCTGAGCCGCGGACTCCGCATCCTTTTTCCAACCCCTATTGAATTGAGGTAATCGCAATGGCTGCCAAGGATATCCGTTTCGGCGAAGACGCCCGTTCGCGCATGGTGCGCGGCGTCAACGTGCTCGCCAACGCCGTCAAGGCCACCCTGGGCCCGAAGGGCCGCAACGTCGTGCTCGAGAAGAGCTTCGGCGCCCCGACCATCACCAAGGACGGCGTCTCCGTCGCCAAGGAAATCGAACTGGCCGACAAGTTCGAGAACATGGGCGCGCAGATGGTCAAGGAAGTTGCTTCCAAGACCTCCGACAACGCCGGTGACGGCACCACCACCGCCACCGTGCTGGCGCAGGCGCTGATCCGCGAAGGTTCCAAGGCGGTCGCCGCCGGCATGAACCCGATGGACCTCAAGCGCGGCATCGACAAGGCCGTGGTCGCCGCCGTGGCCGAGCTGAAGAAGATCAGCAAGCCCACCGCCGACGACAAGGCTATCGCCCAGGTCGGCACCATCTCCGCCAACTCCGACGAGTCGATCGGCAACATCATCGCCGACGCGATGAAGAAGGTCGGCAAGGAAGGCGTGATCACCGTCGAGGAAGGCTCGGGCCTGGACAACGAACTGGACGTCGTCGAGGGCATGCAGTTCGACCGCGGCTACCTGTCGCCGTACTTCGTCAACAATCAGCAGTCGATGACCGCCGATCTGGATGACCCGTTCATCCTGCTGCACGACAAGAAGATCTCCAACGTCCGTGACCTGCTGCCCGTGCTGGAAGGCGTGGCCAAGGCCGGCAAGCCGCTGCTGATCGTCGCCGAGGAAGTGGAAGGCGAAGCGCTGGCCACCCTGGTGGTCAACACCATCCGCGGTATCGTCAAGGTCGTGGCCGTGAAGGCCCCGGGCTTCGGCGACCGTCGCAAGGCGATGCTGGAAGACATGGCCGTGCTGACCGGCGGCACCGTGATCTCCGAGGAAGTCGGCCTGTCGCTGGAGAAGGCCACCATCAAGGATCTGGGCCGCGCCAAGAAGGTGCAGGTCTCGAAGGAGAACAGCACCATCATCGACGGCGCCGGCGACACCTCCGCCATCGAAGCCCGCATCAAGCAGATCAAGGCGCAGATCGAAGAGACCTCTTCGGACTACGACCGCGAGAAGCTGCAGGAGCGCGTGGCCAAGCTGGCCGGCGGCGTGGCCGTCATCAAGGTCGGTGCCGCCACCGAAGTCGAGATGAAGGAAAAGAAGGCGCGCGTCGAAGACGCCCTGCACGCCACCCGTGCGGCCGTCGAGGAAGGCGTGGTCCCGGGCGGCGGCGTCGCCCTGATCCGCGCCAAGGCCGCCATCGAAGGCCTGAAGGGCATCAACGAAGACCAGACCCACGGCATCCAGATCGCCCTGCGCGCGATGGAAGCCCCGCTGCGCGAAATCGTCACCAACGCCGGCGAAGAGCCCTCCGTGATCGTCAACAAGGTCAAGGACGGTTCGGGCAACTTCGGCTACAACGCCGCCAACGGCGAGTTCGGCGACATGGTCGAGTTCGGCATCCTGGATCCGACCAAGGTCACCCGCACCGCGCTGCAGAACGCCGCGTCCATCGCCGGCCTGATGATCACCACCGAAGCGATGGTGGCCGAGGCCCCGAAGAAGGACGAGCCGGCGATGCCGCCGGGCGGTGGCATGGGCGGCATGGGCGGCATGGATTTCTGATCCGGCTTTCCACGCAGTACCGCGACACCGGAAAACCCCGCCGCAAGGCGGGGTTTTTTTTGCCCCGGGGGCGTCAGCGGAAAAGGTGAGGCGAGACGAACGGCGCGATCCATCGTGTGGGAAGCACGGGAGGAACAAGCCGGCTTTGCACACTTGGTCGGTATCGAGGACAGGTTGCCGCACGCGTGGCGGCATCGGGTTTTCGCCTATATGATTAGCCGCCTAATCATTTTACGGGAAGTCCGATGCTGGAAACCAAGCACCAGGCTCTTCTGGCGGAAGCGCAACGGCACGGACGGCCGGATCTGCATGGCCTGCGCCTGTGTTTCCAGGTGCTGTCGCTCGCCGCTGCCATCGATGGCGACTGCGCCGCGCGGCTGGCACCACATGGCCTGAGTGAAGGCCGATTCATGGTGCTGTTCCTGCTGCGTGGCGCCGGAGAACCGCTGTCGCCCCATCAGTTGGCCGAGCGCGCGGGAGTCACCCGTGCGACCATTACAGGCTTGCTGGACGGGCTCGAACGAGAAGGCCTGCTCGAGCGCCGGGCCGATGGAGGGGATCGCCGGCGCGTCTACGTGCATCTGACGTTGGGGGGGCGGCGGCTCGCCACCCGCCTGTTCGAGCAGCACACCCGCTGGATCGCCAGCCTGTTCGAAGGATTCTCCGCGACCGAACGCAGACAGCTGGGCACGCTGCTGGAGCGGGTCTGGCGCCGCACCGACCTCGGCGCCGGTCAGTTGGAGGATGGCGCATGAGCGTGGCGAAGAAGCAGATCCCGCCCGTGCGGCTGGCGCAGCTTAATACGGGACAGGTGGCCACTGCCGATCTGTCCGAATGTCTGGCAGTGGATTTCGCCGTGTTGATGCGGGCTACCGTGCCGGATCTGCCAGCGACGGCGACCGGCGAATTGCAGGCAGCGGCGGCGACCGGGATCACGGCGCGCATGACGCTGGCCGCACGGTTGTTGCGACAGCACGGCGTGGACATGGAAACGCTGCGCGGACATCCCGCCGACACCGTACGGGGCTGGGCGTGCTACCTGGCAGCCGTTGAAAAGGATGTGGCGTTGCCGACGAAGCTGGAGCGCATGCGGCCGCTTGCCGATGATCCTCATTTCGGCGTGCGCGAATGGGCCTGGCTCGCCCTGCGCCAGAACATCATCGCCGCACCGCTCCTGGCAATGGAACATCTATTGCCGTGGACGGCCGCACCATCAGCCAACCTGCGGCGCTTCGCCTGCGAGGCGCTGCGGCCGCGCGGGGTATGGAGCGCGCACATCGCACTGTTCAAGGAGGAGCCGCGGCAAGCGCTGCCGTTGCTGGAAGCGCTGGCCGCGGACCCCTCCCGCTATGTGCAGGATTCGGTCGCCAACTGGCTCAACGACGCCGGCAAGACCCGGCCCGATTTCATCCGCGAACTCGTCGCCCGATGGGCCGAAACACATACGGGCGACGCCGGCGCCTACATCCGCAAGCGCGCGCTGCGCAACTTGACCTGAAACCGGCATCAAAGGAGAGCCCATCTATGTCCCACACCCTGATCGAGTTCTACACCGCTACCTCCGCCTGGCAGGCCCTGGACGCCACCGGGCGCGAGGCATTCTTCGCGCGTATCGCCGAAGGCATGCAGGCATTCGCACCCGGCGCGGTGACGCCTCTGGCCATGGGGCCGGTGGACCGCCAACTGCCGCACGCCGCCCCGGCCGACTACTTCGCGGTGTGGTGCTGCGCGGATGCGGCGGTGGTGCGACAACTGGTCGATGCCATCACGAACAGCGGCTGGCATGACTACTTCAGCACCGTCAACGCGGCTGGTGCCAGCGAAGATCTGGCGGCCCATCTCCGGGCGCTGGCCTCCGCGTAGAGCGTGTGGCCGGTCGATCCGCACCGGTTGCGGGAGCGAGGTCAGGGCCCTAATGTCCGCTTTCCGGGACCTTGTTGGGCGGTAGCGCGCGCGGTGGCGACTGACGTCGCTCCTACGGGGAGCCGGAGGACCCTTGCAAATGAAACATTTTGCGTCGCGGCAAACCTGTGTTATCAATACGGCCCAATGAACGCAGCCCGCGCCAGCTTTTACTTTTGGTACTACTTTCCGATGCCGCTGGCGGAGGAAGGACTGCGCTCACCCTGACGAAACGTTCAGACGCATTCCCGAAAGCCGCCAGCGAACCTGGCGGCTTTTTTGCTTCCAGGACTGGCGACATCGAAACAGACAACGAACCTGGAGATTCAACGATGGCGCCCCACACCGACGATCTGCGCATCCGCAAGCTGGAACCGCTCACGCCTCCCGCCGAGGTGATCGCGGAACTGCCGTGCGATGAAGCCGTATCCGAAACCGTGACCCGCAGCCGGCAGGCGCTGCACGAGATCCTGCATGGCCGCGACGACCGCCTGGCGGTGGTGATCGGCCCCTGTTCCATCCACGATCCCATCGCCGCGATGGAATACGCACAGCGCCTGCGTCCGCTGCGCGACGCGCTCGCCGGCGAACTGGAAATCGTCATGCGGGTGTATTTCGAGAAACCGCGCACCACGGTGGGCTGGAAGGGCCTGATCAACGATCCCGGCCTGGACGGCAGCTTCCGCATCAACGAAGGACTGCGCCTGGCGCGCGGCCTGCTGCGCAACATCAACCGCCTCGGCCTGCCGGCCGGCTGCGAGTACCTGGACACCACCTCGCCGCAGTACATCGCCGACCTGGTGGCGTGGGGCGCGATCGGCGCACGCACCACCGAGAGCCAGATCCATCGCGAACTCGCCTCCGGCCTGTCGTGCCCGGTCGGCTTCAAGAACGGCACCGACGGCAACGTGAAGATCGCCGCCGACGCGGTCAACGCGGCTTCGCATCCGCATCATTTCCTGGCCGTCACCAAGGAAGGCCGATCGGCCATCGCCGCCACCACCGGCAATCCGGATTGCCACGTGATCCTGCGCGGCGGCAAGGCGCCGAACTACGACGCCGACAGCGTCGAGGCGGCCAGCCAGGTGCTGGCGAAGGCGGGCCTGGCGCCGCGCCTGATGATCGACGCCAGTCACGCCAACAGCCTGAAGAATCCCGAGAACCAGCCCGCGGTCATCGAGGACATCGCCGCGCAGATCGAAGCCGGCGAGACCCGCATCATCGGCGCGATGATCGAAAGCCACCTGGTCGCCGGTCGCCAGGATCTGGTGCCCGGCCAACCGCTGGCCTACGGGCAGAGCATCACCGACGGCTGCATTGGCTGGGACAGTTCGGTCGCCGTGCTGGAGCGCCTCGCGGCCGCGGTGCGCCGCCGCCGCGACCGCAACGTGTCGCAGGCGGCCTAGACGAAAACAGGACGGATCGCGGGAGCGGCCCGGACGCGCAGCAATCCGTTCTCCTCCCTCCGGATTGCGGGCGCCATGCCGGGGCCGCTCCTGCGCGAAGCGAAGGGCAGGAGCGCCCCGGTGCGCTCAGTGGACTTCGTCGCGATAGACGAACTTCGGCACGTCCCAGTTGTAGCGGATCGCCAGCAGCCGCAGCAGGAAACCGCCGCCCAGGCAGCCCAGCGTGGCGGTGGATTCGTTCACTCCCGCGTGGAGCAGCAGCAGATAGGCCGCACCGGTCAACAGCGATACGCTGGCATACAGCTCCTTCTGGAACACCAGCGGAATCTCGTTGCACAGCACGTCGCGCAGCACGCCGCCGAACGTGCCGGTGAGCATGCCCGCGATCACCGCGATGACCGGCGCATGCCCGGCTTCGCGCGCGATGGCGCAGCCGATCAGGGTGAACGCGACCAGGCCCAGCGCGTCCAGCCACAGGAACGCCTGGCGCAGGTGGTGCATCCAGCGGGCGACGAAGGTGGCGACGATGGCCGCGCCGATGGTGTAGCCCAGGTACTCGGGGTGTTTCACCCAGCCCAGCGGATAGTGGCCCAGCACGATGTCGCGCAGCGAACCGCCGCCGAGCGCGGTCACCGAGGCGATGATGACGACGCCGAACAGATCCATCCGCCGACGGCCGGCGGACAGCGCGCCGGTCATGGCTTCGGCGGTGATGGCGACGAGATAGATCAGGGACAGCAGCATGGCAGGCCTCCGGAAGGGCAGTGGCCGGTGCCGGCGCGATCCACGCGCATGCCATCCACGCGTTTGTGGCGCGCGCGACAAGAAGCCTGGTTCGTGACCGGAATCCGGTGCCGCTCCCGCTGTCCTTTTGCCTGAGAGTTCGGCGGCATGGGCCGCTTGCCCCTTCGGCGGGTCATCGAAGACCTCTCTCCAGATCGGCTTGGATGGACGCAGTGGATGGTTGCGTGATGGCAACCGGGCCTGAGCGATTATGGGAGCCTGCGCCTTCGGCGGGAGCCGTGCGGCTCCACTCTCCTGCGTCCGGCGCGCACTTTAGCAGAGCCGGATGTGAAAATGCCGGCTTTCCTGGTCCCCCCGTCGCCATGATCGCCTACGCACTTCGCTCCGAAACACCCGCCGACCCGCCCGCGATCCGCGCCCTGATCACGCAGGCCTTCGCGGGGGCCGAACACAGCAGCGGCACCGAGGCGGCGATCGTCGATGCCCTGCGCGCGCGCGGCGAACTGATCCTCTCGCTGCTGGCGGAGCAGGACGGGCGGCTGATCGGACACGTGGCGTTCTCGCCGGTCGCCATCGACGACGGCACGTCGGGCTGGTATGGACTGGGGCCGGTGGCGGTGGCGCCGGATCGGCAGGGCGCGGGCGTGGGCGTCGCGCTCATCGAAGCCGGCCTTGCCCGGCTGCGCCAGGCCGGCGCGGGCGGCTGCGTGGTGCTCGGCGATCCCGGCTACTACGCGCGCTTCGGTTTCGCGCACGACGCCACGCTGCGTTACGAAGGCGCGCCGGCCGAGTACTTCATGGCGTTGACCTTCGATGGCGGTCGGCCTCAGGGGGCGGTCAGTTACAGCGTGGCGTTCGAGGCGTCGGACACCGCGCGGGACTGATTGCCCCGACGGTGAATTTCTTCCCCTTCCAGGAAGGGGAATTGAGGCGGTGAGCGGCCATTCGGTCGTTGGAAACGTGGGCTTTGCGCCAAGAGCAAATCCCCCGTCGTCCGCTGCGCGGACGCCCGCCCCCTTTTTCAAAGGGGGCTCTCGATGTCGAAACGTGTGATCTGCCTCCCCCTTCGGAGAAGGGGGACCGAGGGGGATTGCTCTCTCAGCCCTTCATGCTGCCCGTCTCCAGCCAGCGCTGATGCCAGGACAACGCCTCGGGCAACAGATGCGGGGTATGGCGACCGTAGCTGGCGTGCAGGGCGCGTTCGTAGTAGTCCGTCAGCAGATCACGGTAGTCCGGATGCGCGCATTGGGCGATCAACACGCGCGCGCGCTGCTTGGGTGACAGTCCGCGCAGATCCGCCAGGCCCTGCTCGGTGACGATGATCGAGACGTCGTGCTCGGTGTGATCCACGTGGCTGACCATCGGCACCAGCGATGAGATGCTGCCGCCTTTGGCGACGCTGGGACTGAGGAAGATCGACAGGTAGCCGTTGCGGGCGAAATCGCCGGAGCCGCCGATGCCGTTCTGGATCCGCGAACCCATGATGTGGGTGGAATTGACGTTTCCGTACAGATCCGCTTCCACCATGCCGTTCATGCAGATGCAGCCCAGCCGGCGCACCAGTTCCGGATGGTTGGAGATTTCCTGCGTGCGCATGACGATGCGTTCGCGGTAGAAGCCGATGTTCTGCTTGAAGACCTCGTTGGCTTCCGGGCTCAGGGCGAAACCGGTGCACGAAGCGCTGCGCAGGACGCCGTCGCGCAGCATGTCGAGCATGCCGTCCTGGATGACCTCGGTGAAGGCGGTCAGATCGCGGAACCCGCTGGCCGACAGACCCGCCAGCACCGCATTGGGAATGTTGCCCACGCCGGACTGCAGCGGCAGCAGGTTGGGCGGCAGGCGACCCTGTTTCACCTCGTGCTGCAGGAATTCGATCAGGTGCGCTGCGATACGCTCGCTGGTGGCATCGGCGGGATTGAACGGACTGTTGCGATCCGGGCCGTGGGTGCGCACCACCGCGACGATCTTGTCCGGATCGCAGCGCAGCGCGGTGTCGCCGATGCGGTCGTCCGGATGGAACAGCGGAATCGGCTTGCGGTGCGGCGGCAGCGCGGTGCCGTAGTAGATGTCGTGCATGCCGTCCAGCCCTTCGGGCTGCCAGTCGTTGACCTCCACGATCACCTTGCGGGCCAGGTCCAGCCAGGTCTTGTTGTTGCCCAGCGAGGTCGATGGCACCAGCGCGCCGTCCTCGCGGATGGCCGAGGCCTCGACCACCGCGGTGTCGATCGCGCCGTAGAAACCGAACCAGGTGTGCTGGGCGACGTGGCTCAGATGGGCGTCGATGTATTCCAGCGTGCCGGCGTTGATGCGCTGGCGCGTGTCCGGATCGCTCTGGAACGGCAGGCGCAGGGCGATGCCGTCGACCTTGGCCAGCGCGCCGTCCAGTTCCGGCGCGGTCGAGGCGCCGGTGAGCAGGCGGATCTGGAACCCGCGTCCTTCCGAGTGCCAGCGCTCGATCCGGCTGGCCAGCGCCAGCGGCACTTCCTTGGGATAGCCCGACCCGGTGAACCCGCTCATGGCCACGGTCTCGCCGGGCTGGATGTGCGCGGCGGCTTCTTCGGCGGAGACGACGAGTCCGCGCAGGCGCGGATGGCGGATACGATCGCTGGACATGCGGGAGGCGGAGAGCGGAAAACGCGCATTATCGCCCCGCCGGTCCGCGCCGGGGTCTAAGACCATCGGGGAATCCACAGCCCGCGATTTTCCAGGTCCGGTGGTTCGGGCATGCTGTGCGCATGAACAGGATGTCGAATCACGGGGACGCTTCCCGTTGGAATGCCGCGCGGCGCTGGTCGCTGCGAATGGTCCTGGCCTTGCTGGCCGTGTACGCGCTCTACCTGGCCGCGGCCAATCTGTGGATCAACACCGCCTGGGGCGAGCGCACGCTCAACCGCAAGCCGGAGAAATTCCAGATGCACTGGGCCGGTGGACACAGTTGGTGGCCGGGACGGGTCACCCTGCGCGAGGTGCGCTTGCAGGGCCAGGTCCGGCGCGTCGCCTGGCAGGCGCAGGCGGGGCGGGTCCGTGGCCGCATCGCGTTGTGGCCGCTGCTGGGACGCGAACTGCATGTGCCGTGGCTGCAGGCCGACGAAGTGCGCGGCAATATCCATCGCGCGGCGCGCGAACTGCCGGTGCCGCCACCGGCCGAAGGTGGCTGGGTGCTGCGCTTCGACCGCATCGCCAGCGACAGCGTGCGCCAGGGCGAATTCGATGGCCTGCGGCTGGAGGGCGACGGCAGCGCGCGGGTCGGTTTCGTCAAGCAGTTGCGTGGCGGGCCGATGGAACTGCTGCCGTCGCGTGCGACCTTCCACAAGGCTCGGCTGGTCCGCGACGGCGAGGAGGTGCTGCGCGATGCCGAACTGGATGCCACCTTCGCGATCGCCCGGCACCGCCGCGAGGAAGCGCCCGGCCTGCGCAAGCTGCTCAAGACCGATGCGCGACTGAAACTGCGCGGCATCACCAGCGCCATCGACATCACCCCGGTGCCCGGTGGTGTCACCCTGAAACTGGTGCCTGGGCGCGGCCAGGCGCAGATTGATCTGGGTTTTTCCAAGGGCGCGTTGACGCCGGGCAGCCGCCTGCAGTGGAGCATGCCGATTGGCGGCCACGATGCGGTGGGCGCGACGCGCACCGATGCGCTGGGGATCGCGCTGGCGGTGGATCAGCGCGACATCGCCCTGCGGGTGAAGGCGCCGCCGCTGGCCGAA
This sequence comes from Pseudoxanthomonas sp., assembly GCF_051953815.1. Lineage (GTDB taxonomy): Bacteria > Pseudomonadota > Gammaproteobacteria > Xanthomonadales > Xanthomonadaceae > Pseudoxanthomonas_A. The sequence goes on from NZ_JBQCIJ010000036.1 coordinate 257,707, forward strand.
GGGAGGATGTCGGCGGATGCGGATCTGCGCCTGCGTGGACGCGAGATCCCGTTGGGCGATGTCGCGTCGCTGCTGCCACGCGCCTCCGGGCATGTGGTCGGGCGCTGGCGCTTCGCTTCGCTGCACTGGATCACCAGCCTGTTCCCGCAGACGCCCTGGCTGAAACTGGAAGGCGCTGGCGACGTCGATGCCGACGTGCAGGTGGTGGACGGCAAACTGGCTTCCGGCAGCCGCATCGGCGTGCCGGAAGTGGAGGCGGTGGCCGAGGTGATGGGCAATCGAATCCGCGGTCGCGCGCATGCCGACATCCGCCTGGACGCCGACGCCAAGGGGCGGTTGCTGCCGCGGCTGCGGGCGGTGATGGAGCAGTTCCATGTCGCCTCGGTGCGCGCGCCGGATCGCCCCTATGTGCAGGGCCGCAACCTGCGCCTGTTCCTCGATGCCGATGGCCAGTTGCAGGATCTGCGCAGGGCGATGCGCGGACGGGTGGTGTTCGACAACGCCAACGTGCCGGATCTGCGGGTGTACAACCCGTACCTGCCGCGCCGGCACATGCGCTTCGATGGCGGCGCCGGTTTCCTCAGCGGCGATCTGTCGCTGGATACCGCCGGCGATGTCGGCCAGGGTCGCCTGCGCATCACCGGACGCGGCGCGCGCATGCACCTGGCGGGGATCGATCTGCGCGGCGACGTGGACATCGGCCTGGCCCTGCGCCGCGCGGATCTCCGCCGGCGCGCGTTCGTCGCCGACGGCAGCACCGTGCAGTTCCGCAATCTGGGTTTCCGCGAGCCCGGCGGCGACGCGCGCAGTGGCTGGTGGGCGAAGCTGCGGCTGGATCGCGCGCGCCTGGACGTGGATCGACCACTCAGCGCCGGCGGCAGCGCGGCGGTGCAGATGAAGGACGTGGGTTTCCTGCTGGCGCTGTTTTCCCGCCAGAAGGATTACCCGAAATGGGTCTACCGGCTGGTCGATGCCGGCCAGGCCCAGGCCGACGGGCGGGTGCAGTGGCGCGACGATGTGCTGGTGCTGGATCGGGTGAAGGCCAACAACGACCGTTTCGACCTGCAGGCCCGGCTGCGCCTGCAGGGGCCGCGCCGCAATGGCCAGCTGTATGCGCGCTGGGGCGTACTGAGCGCGGGGCTGGAATTGCAGGACAATGCCCGTCGCTGGCATCTGGTGAAAGCCCGGGAGTGGTACCAGGGGCAGCCGGATCTGCTGCGGTGAGAACCGGTTTGCGCAGCTGAACGGTTTTGCCCCTATTCAGGTTCAGGGGGCGCGAATCGTGAAAGCGGTTACAGGATCAAGCCGGAAATTGGTCTGGCATCGGTAACATCCAAGCGGCACAAGGCTTTTGGAGAAAACGAGGTTCCACGCTCAAATGTACTGCCCGGTTCTGTTTTGCAGTGCAGCGTGCAAGCCCGATAACCGCTCCTTCACGATGGCCCCGCATCCCGACGTGGGGGAGGGAGCAAGCCCGCAACTGGCCTAGCCATTGCGGGCTTTTTTTATGTGCGGAATCCGGGATTGCGGACGACGGACCGTCTGGCCGCGGCAGGCGGGATCCGCAAGTGTGGATGCCTGCAATGCTGGATTCCGGCGGGTGCGGCAATCGCGGCTGCCGGTGGGGTGGGGGAGGCGTAGAATTCACGCCATGAACGAGTCCTCCCCGCGCCAGATTCCCCTCCAGGTCGTTTCCTCCGCCACCGCCACGCCCTCCGCCCCGCTGGAAACGGGCGTCAAGCAGTTGGGTGGCGACAAGATTTCCCGTTCGCCGGTGCAGTTCGCCGACGCGCCGGTGCTGCGCAAGCCCTCGTGGATCCGCGTGCGCATCCCCAGCGACGGCTCGGTGGCGCGATTGAAGGCCAAGCTGCGCGAGAACCGGCTGGTCACGGTGTGCGAGGAAGCCAGCTGCCCGAACATCCACGAATGCTTCGGCCATGGCACCGCGACCTTCATGATCCTCGGCGAGGTCTGCACCCGCCGCTGCTCGTTCTGCGACGTCGCCCATGGCCGGCCCAAACCGCCGGATGCCTCCGAACCGCTCAGCCTGGCCCATACCGTGGCCGACATGGGCCTGAAATACGTGGTGGTCACCAGCGTCGACCGCGACGATCTGCGTGACGGCGGCGCCCAGCATTTCGTCGATTGCATCGCCGCCATCCGCGAGCATTCGCCCGGCACCCGCATCGAGATCCTGACCCCCGACTTCCGCGGCAAGGGCCGCATGGACCGGGCGCTGGAGATCCTGGCGGTGAATCCGCCGGACGTGTTCAACCACAACATCGAGACCGTGCCGGACCTGTATCCCAACGTCCGTCCCGGCGCCGACTACCAGTGGTCGCTGACCCTGCTGCAGAAGTTCAAGCAGCAGCATCCGGCGCTGCCGACCAAGTCCGGCATCATGCTGGGCCTGGGCGAGACCATGGAGCAGGTGAAGGCGACCCTGCGCGACCTGCGCGCCCACGACGTGGAGATGGTCACCATCGGCCAGTACCTGCAGCCCACCGCGCACCACCATCCGGTGATGCGTTACTGGACGCCGGAGGAGTTCAAGGAACTGGAGGACTACGGCAACGAACTGGGCTTCAGCCATGTCGCCTCCGGCCCGCTGGTGCGCTCCTCCTACCACGCCGATCGACAGGCCGCCGAAGCGGCCGCCAGCGCCCGCAACACGGCTGCCGGCTGAACCGCGGGCGGGCCGGGGACGGTCAGCCGAAACAGGTTCACTTTTCTCTACGAGCCCGGGGTTAGGGTCTCTTCCGGCGGGCCCTTCCGCCTGCCGAAAGACAGGGATGACAAGCGCCGCAACTTTGGGCACTGTCTGACTGTCAGATTCCCCGCCGTTCTCCAGCAAGGCCACCTGGCCGCGAGTACCCGATGAAAGTGAAGAAAGTCCCCGCCGTCCTTCTGCTGTCCCTGGCGCTGGCCTCGCCGCTGGCGTTGCTGGCGCGTGGCGATGGCGACAACCGCGTCGCGCTGCCGACCGCGCCCACCGCGGATCAGGCCACCACCTCCAAACTGGTCTACGGCCTGCTGTCCGACAGTCGCTACGCCTACCGCCCGCGCGCGCTGGACGAGACACTGTCGGCGGACATCTTCAAGCGTTATCTGGACGCGCTGGACGGCGGCAAGCAGTTCTTCACCGCCGCCGACGTGGCCAAGTTCGGTGCCTACAAGACCCGGATGGGCGACGCGGTCCGCAGCGGCGAACTGGATCCGGCCTACGACATCTTCACCATCTATCGCCAGCGCGTGCAGCAGCGCGTGGCCTACGCGCGCTCGCTCCTGAAGCAGGACTTCGACTTCAGCGGCAACCAGCGCTGGGAATATGACCGCAAGGACGCGCCCTGGGCCGCCAGCACGCAGGAACTGGACGCGATCTGGAAGAAGTCGGTGATGAACGACTGGCTGCGCCTGAAGCTGGCCGGCAAGAAGCCCGACGACATCCGCAAGACCCTGGACAAGCGCTACGCCAACCTGCAGCGCACCGTCGACGAGTTCAAGAGCGAGGATGTGTTCCAGGCGTTCCTCAACAGCTACACCAGCGCGATCGATCCGCACACCGATTACTTCACCCCGCGCACCGCCGAGAACTTCAACCAGTCGATGTCGCTGTCGCTGGAAGGCATCGGCGCGGTGCTGCAGCGGCAGGACGATCTGGTGGCGATCCGCGAGATCGTTCCCGGCGGCCCGGCCGATCTGAGCGGCAAGCTCAAGGTGGGCGACCGCATCGTCGCGGTCGGCCAGGGCAAGTCCGGTCCGATGACCGACGTGATCGGCTGGCGCATCGACGATGTCGTCGCCCAGATCCGCGGCAAGAAGGACACCCAGGTCCGCATCGAATACATCCCGGTCGAATCGGGCATCGACGGCAAGCACGCCCAGGTCACCATCACCCGCCAGAAGGTCAAGCTGGAGGAGCAGGCGGCCAAGTCCGAGACCATCACCCTGCCGGCCGCCAACGGCGAGCCGCAGCGGCGCATCGGCGTGATCAAGCTGCCGGCGTTCTACCAGGATTTCGAGGGCCGTCGCCGCAATCCGAACGACTTCACCTCCGCCACCCGCGACATCGCCAAGCTGCTGGCCCAGTTCAAGGCCCAGAACGTCGACGGCGTGGTGATGGATCTGCGCGGCAACGGCGGCGGTTCGCTGGACGAGGCGGTCGAACTGACCGGCCTGTTCATCGACAAGGGGCCGGTGGTGCAGGTGCGCGAATCCGGCGGCCGCGTCACCGTCAACAGCGATCGCAAGCCGGGCGTGGCCTGGGACGGTCCGCTGGCGGTGCTGATCAACCGCGGTTCGGCCTCGGCGTCGGAAATCTTCGCCGGCGCCATCCAGGACTACGGCCGCGGACTGGTGATCGGCGAGACCAGCTTCGGCAAGGGCACCGTGCAGAACATGGTCGATCTGGATCGCTGGCCGGCCAACGAGACCGCGCGCTTCGGCCAGGTCAAGCTGACCATCGCCCAGTTCTTCCGCGTGGCCGGCGGCAGCACCCAGCACAAGGGCGTGGTGCCGGACATCGCGTTCCCGGTGAGCGTGGACGCCAGCGAGTACGGCGAAAGCACCTACGACAATGCCTTGCCGTGGACGCGCATCGCCGCCGTGCCGCACCTGCAGTACGGCAACTTCGCGCCGCTGCTGCCGCGCCTGCAGGCGCTGCACGCCGCGCGCTCGGCGAAGGACAAGGAATTCCAGTGGTGGTCGGAAGACGTGGCCCAGTTCCGTGCCGAGGCTGCCAAGAAGTACGTCTCGCTCAACGAGGCCGAACGCCGTGCCGAGCGCGACCGCCAGGAGGCGCAGCGCAAGCAGCGCCAGGCCGAGCGCAAGGCGCTGGGACTGGCACTGGACCCGCTGGCGGAGGACCTGGCCGATGACGGCCTGGGCGCTTCCGAGCGCGACATCGTGAAGGACGCGCAGCGCGAGAAACTGGCCGACAAGC
>NZ_JBQCIJ010000037.1:0-142094 GCF_051953815.1 Pseudoxanthomonas sp.
CAGCTTCAGCGCCTCGGCCGCCTATCACTGGCCCGTCGGCGACAGCCTCAAGGGCATCGCCCGGGCCGGCGTGGTCCATGACGCGCGCCGCGAGACGGCGCTGACCGCCGGCACGCCGGGCGATGCGGTGACCTCGGCCAATGCGCGCATCGGCCTGGAGTCGCCCAACGGCTGGTCCGGCTACCTGTATGGCGAGAACCTCACCGACGACGACGGCGCGCTCAACGCGCGCACCGCCGCCGGCCTGGCCAACCGCCTGCGCCCGCGCACCTTCGGCATCGTGCTGCGTTACGACTATTGACGACATTCCGGGGCATCCATGTGGATGCCCCGGCTGCTTCGGGAGAACAGAATGATCAGGAACATGATGAAACTGGCCGTGCTCGCCGCGGCCTGTACCGGTGGGCTGGCATCCGCCGCCGACACCGACGACCAATGGCTGGAACAACCCCACGACGCCCGGGCGCTGGCCTGGGCCCGCGAGACCACCCGATCCACCACCGCCGCGCTGCAGGCGCTGCCGGTCTATGCCGATGTCCGCAAGGAACTGGGCGATCTGCTGAAGGCGCGCCCGGCCGAACCGGACGTGGTCCTGCTGGGTCAGCGCGCGGTGCGTTTCCTCAAGGACGCCGCGCATCCCTACGGACTCCTGCAGACCACCACGCGCGACGCGGCCGGGATTCCGCTGCCGCAATGGAAGACGGTGCTGGATGTCGCCCGCCTGCGCGCCGAGGAAGGCATCGCGTTCGAACTGCAGGCCTACGACCTCGGCGGCAGTTGCCTGGCGCAGACCGCCCGCTGCCTGCTGCGCTTGTCGCCGGGCGGCGGCGACGAAGTGGAGATCCGCGAGTTCGACCTGGCCCAGGGCCGGTTTGCGGCGGACGGATTCAAGGTGCCGCGTTCGCGCGCGTTCGCCCACTGGATGGGTCCGCAGACCGTGCTGGTGGAAACGACCGCCGGCGACCGTCCGCGCACCGCCGCCGGCTGGCCCGCGCAGGTCTCGCTGTGGAAGCGCGGGCAGCCACTGGCGCAGGCCAAGGTGGTATACGAGGGCGCCGCCACCGACGCGATCCTGCAATTGTCCGCCAGCCGTGACCCGCGGATGCCGCGTGGCGTCATCACCCGCGCACTGGACTACTCCACCTTCGAAGTGCACGTGGTGGAACCGGATGGGCGCAGCCATCTGTTGCCCTTGCCGCGCGATCTCGCGCCGATGGGCGCCATCGACGTCACCGACACCCATGTGATCGTGCAGTTGGGCAGTCCCGCGACCGTGGATGGCCGCCGCTACGAGGCCGAGACGGTGCTGGCCCATCACCTCGACGACACCCTCGCCGAGGGTCGCCGCGCGAGCGTGATCTTCGCGCCGGGGCAGGGCGAGTTCGTCAACGGCAAGGCCGACGTGGTCTCGGTCGGCGACAAGGTCGCGCTGGTCAGCAACCGCAACCTGCGCCAGCGCCTGTTGCTGGCGACGCCGGGTGACGACGGCTGGAGCACGCATGAGGTATTCCAGGCCGAGCCCGGCGATACCGTGACCCTGCGCGGCGGCGAGGAACTGATCGTCACCACCGACGGCTTCACCACCCCGCGCCGCCAGGAACTGCATCGTCCCGGCAAGCCCGTCGCCCTGCTCGCCCGCGATCCGGTGATGTACGAAGCCGATGGCTACGTGACGGAAATCGGCAGCGCCACTTCCCGCGACGGCACCCCGGTGGACTACTTCCTGCTGCGTCCGAAACAGGCGTCCACACAGCCGCAACCGCTGCTGGTGACCGGCTACGCGGCGTTCGCCACCTCGTTCCGTCCCGGATACTTCGACTACATCGTCGGCGGACCGGCGTTCAAACTGTGGCTGGATCGCGGTGGTTCGCTCGTGATTCCGGCGGCGCGTGGCGGCAACGAGCGCGGCGAGGCCTGGCATCGCGCGGCGATGCGCGAGCAGCGGCAGAACTCGTACGACGATTTCATCGCCGTCATCGAGAAGCTGCAGCGCAGCGGCTACACCACGCCCGCGCAGACCGGGGTGTTCGGTTCCTCCAACGGCGGCCTGCTGGCAGCAACCCTGGGCACCCAGCGGCCGGATCTGTTCAACGCCGTGATCAGCGATGTCCCGCTGACCGATCTCATCCGCATGCGCCACATGGGCATGGGAGCGGCCTGGATGAACGAGTACGGCAATCCCGACAAGCCGGAGGAAGCGCGCGCCATGCTCGCGTATTCGCCCTACCAGAACGTGCGCGCCGACACCCGCTATCCGCCGTTCCTGATCACCATCTCGACCGAGGACAACCGGGTGGGACCGGGCCATGCCCGCAAGCTCGCCGCCCGGCTGGCATCGGTGGGCGCCCCGACCTACTTCCTGGAAGACGAGGAAGGCGGCCACGGCGTCAGCGATGCCCTGCGCAACCCGGATCTGATGGCAATGCGGATGAGCTTCCTGATCTCGCGGCTCATGGCACGGCAGCCGTAGCGTTTCCCGATACTCTCCGGCGCGGTCGCTCTCTCTTCCGCGCCGGGAGTATCACCTCCCATCGGGGGTCACCCCGCGGGATGCACCTCGATGGTGACGTGCACCAACTCCTCGTGTATCCCCAGCGCCCGCCGATAGTGGTCCGGCGAACGCGGCTGTGCCGCCACCAGCGTCACCACGCAGGCGTACTTGCCGCGACCGACGCGCCAGACGTGCAGGTCGGCGATCCCGGTGTCCGGTTCGGCCGCGATCACCTCGTGGATTTCAGCCACCACGGGCGCGTCCATCTCCGCGTCCAGCAGCACGCGTCCACTGGCCCGCAGCAGGCCCCACGCCCAGGTCAGCACCAGCACCGAACCGACCAGCCCCATCACCGAATCCATCCAGCGCGCCCCCCACATCCAGCCGGCGATGAGCGCGACGATGGCCAGCACCGAGGTGGCGGCATCGGCGATCACGTGCAGGTAGGCGGCCCGCAGGTTGAGATCGCGATGATGATGAGTGTGGTCGTGGCCCGCATGTCCACCGTCGGCATGACCATGGGGGTGATGATGGCTGTGGCCGTGACCATGATGATCGCCATGACTGTGATCGTGATGACCATGCCCATGCGGGTGATGCGCATGCCCATCCTTCAGCCACCAGGCGCAGAGCAGGTTCACGCCCAGGCCGACGACCGCGATGAGGATGGCTTCGCGATAGTGGATCGCCACCGGATGGATCAACCGTTCGACCGATTGGAACGCCATCAGCGCGGCCACGCCGAGCAGCAGGATCGCGCTGGTGTAGCCCCCCAGCACTTCCACCTTCCAGGTGCCGAACGCGAAGCGCTCATCACGCGCGTGACGGCGCGCGAACCGGTAGGCGAACACCGACAGGCCCAACGCCAGCGCGTGCGAACTCATGTGCCAGCCATCGGCCAGCAGCGCCATCGAGTTGAAGTACCAGCCGCCGGCGATCTCGACGACCATCATCGCCGCGGTCAGCAGCACCGCGCGGCGGGTATTGCGTTCGGCCAGGGGATTGCCATCGTCGAAGACGTGATCGTGGCGGCGGGCGGCGATGGCGGCGAGGAGCGTCATGGCGGCGGAAACGCGTAGCGGAAGCTACTCGCATTCTATACCCCCCAGGGGTATATTCCCGCCATGTCGCACATCGCCCATGAACGCAGCCGCCTGCAAGCCCGCGTCCGTCGCCTCAAGGGGCAGGTCGAAGCGCTGGATCGCGCCATCGCCGAAAGCACCGACTGCCTGGACGTGCTGACCCAGGCGGCCGCCGTGCGGGGCGCGGCGCAATCGCTGATGCTGGCCCTGCTCGACGATCACCTGCGCGAACACGTGGTCGCCGAGGATGACACCGATGCCCGCCGGGCCGAAGGCGAAGCGCTGGCCGGCATGCTGCGCAGTTACTTCAAGTAGGGCCCGCGCCACCCGTCGCGGCTGTGCGTAGAATCCGGACATCCCATCACCGGAACGCATCGCCCATGTCCCTGCGCACCACCCTGCTCGCCTCCGCCGTCGCGCTGGCCGCGGCCCTGCCGTTGTCGGCGGCCGAACCGGCCAAGTACCGCAGCGCCCAGGAGATTCTCGACGCCTCGCCGGCCGGCGACTGGCGGACCCTGGATCCGGCCAACACGCTGTACATGGAACTGGACAGCGGCCGCGTGATCATCGAACTGGCGCCGGCGTTCGCGCCCGAGCACGTCGGCAACATCCGCACGCTGGCCCACGAGGGTTTCTGGAACGGCCTGAACATCTATCGTTCGCAGGACAACTGGGTGGTGCAGTTCGGCGATCCGACCGAGGAGGAAGCCAAGCGCAAGTCGATCGGCACCGCCAAGGCCAAGTTGCCGGCGGAGTTCGAGCGCAAGGCCGAAGGACTGCGTTTCGACCGCCTGCCCGACGCCGATGGCTGGGCGCCGCAGGTCGGTTTCGTCGACGGCTTCCAGGCCGGTCGCGATCCGGCCACCGGCCAGGCCTGGATGGCGCATTGCTACGGCACCCTCGGCGCCGGCCGCGACACCGCGCCGGACAGCAGCAACGCCACCGAACTGTACGTGGTGATCGGCCAGTCGCCGCGCCAGCTGGACCGCAACATCACCGTGGTCGGCCGGGTGGTGAAGGGCATGGAACTGCTGAGCGTGATCAAGCGCGGTCCGGACCCGATGGGCGTGTACGACAAGCCCGCCGACTACACGCCCATCAAGGCGATCCGCCTGGCCAGCGACGTGCCGGAAGCCGAGCGCACGCCGTTGCAGTTGCTGCGCACCGATTCCAGGACCTTCGCCGACGCCACCGAAGCGCGCCGCAACCGCCGCGACGCCTGGTACGTGCGGCCCGCCGGCCACATCGATCTGTGCAACGTGCCGCTGCCGGTGCGTACTCCCAAGCAGGGATGAACCACGACCGGTTCCGACACCGGATCCGGACACGCACGAACCCCTCTCCCCCTGCAGGAGAGGGGTTTTTCTTTTCCGGTCCGGATGGCGTCATATCCTTTTCTTGCGCGCGCATGGGTCCGATGTCGGCGACATGGACATCGCCGCCGCGGATCGGGCAATGGCTTGACAGCACCCGGCGGATACGCCCAATATTTAACCATTACGTTAATTGATTAAATTTCTAATGGCCGTTGACCGCGTCTTCGAAGCCCTGGCCTCCCGTCCCCGGCGGGAGATCCTTGCCTACCTGTCCGCGCAGGAACTGACCGCCGGAGAGATCGCCGAACGCTTCGAGATGAGCGCGCCGGCAATCTCGCGGCATCTGTCGGTGCTGGAGAACGCCGGTCTGGTCAGCAGCGAGCGGCGCGGACAGTTCGTGGTGTACCGGCTGGTGCCGGACAGCCTGGTCAATACGCTCACCGGATTCGCGTTCGAGATCTGCCCCACCGCCGGGCCATTGAAGCGCGAGGCGCGCAAGCGCGCCGCCAAACCCGGCTGAATCCACCCAGCCCCTCCCCCCGTTTTTTCCGCCGTCACACCGACCAGGACGCGCCCGATGGCCAGCACCGCCGAACCCGTCGCCACCTTTCCCCATGCCCGCATCCGATCGCACGCCGGTGGATTGCCGGTGGAAGTGTTCCTGATCGCCCAGTTGGGGCATGGCGCCGGCGACCGCATGTTCGCCGAGGCCATGGCGCGCCAGCGCGCGCATCCGCGGTTCATCGACGAACTCGACGAGCCTTCGGCCAAACTGGCCGGCACCGATTTCGACAAGGGCGACGCCACCGCGCTCTATACCTTTGCGGTGGGCCCGCAGGGCCATCCGTTCCACCGCCACGCCGGCCATCGCGTGTTCACAGCGGTGACCGGCAGCGGCGGCGCGCTGCTGCGCTTCTCCACCGCGTCGGATGCGCAGATCGCCGCCGACCCGCGCAGTTTCCTCGATGCGCTCCACCACATCCGCCTGCCGCCGGACAGCCTGTTCACCGTCCGCTTCGGCGATGGCGCCTGGCATCAGTTCGTCGCGCCGCAGGCCGGCTCGCGGCATCCGGTGTTCTTCGCCCTGTCCTGCCACACCGATGAGCTGGGCGGTCCGTTGCCCGAAGCCGAGCGCGCGCGCGTGCTCGGCGGCGAGGCGAACCTGGCGTCGCTGACCGAACTGCTGCCCGAACCGGTGCGCGCCCTGCTGGCCGAACGGCGGCTCGACGACGCCGGCATCCCGACCGTGGCGCTGGCGTTCGACGCCGTGCCCGGAAGCCGCAAGGAACAGTTGTGCGCTTCCGTGCGCGGCGTGCTCGGCCGGATACGCGGCATGGTGTCCGGCGCGCGGCCGGCCGCCGGTTTCATCGACGGTCGCCGGCCGCGCGTGGTCGCGCTGCCCGCGCCACCGGCCGGCTCGCTGCTGCACGGCGAACTCGCGCAGGGATTCGATCACCAGGACACCTTCGTGCTCAGCGTGCGCGGCAATGGATTCCACGGCCTGCGCGCCTCGCGGATCCTGGGCGATGTGCTCGACGGTTTCCTGCAACACCGACCCGCCGGCGTCAGCGCGCTGATGAAATTGCGCAACGTGCTGGTCCGGCCGCTGCGCCTGCGCACTTCTCCCCTGGGCTGTCCGGTGTCCTCGCTGCTGTCCGCGCAGCGCGATCATCTGTTCCTGGATCGCTTCCCGGTGCTGGCGCAGCGGACCGGCGAGACGGACCGCGACGCGCAGGTGGTGCTCGGCGCGGACGACCGCCACCTGGTGTTCCGTTCCTGCGTGGGCGTCACCATCGTGTCCGACGATCGGATCGACATCAGCCTCGGCACGCGCGTGCGATGCAGCAACGCGTTCGGCCATGTCTACCTGGCCCTGATCGATCACGTGCATCGCGAATACGTGGCGCCGGCCATGCTGAGGATGGCGGTGGAAAACGCCGCCGAGCGCACCGACGGGCTGGTCGCCAGCGACGGCTTGTTTGCTTGAGGCGGCTGGCCTACTTCGCCAGCGCCTGATCGATGGCGCGTTGCGCCAGCGGCGCCATCATTTCATAGCCGGCCGGCGTGGGATGCACGCCGTCGGCGGCCAGCTTCGGATCAAGCCCGCCTTCGGCGTTGCTCATGGCGCCGTGATAGTCGAGGTACACCGCGCCGGTATCGCGCGCGTAACCACGCAACCAGGCGTTCAACTCCCGGACCTTGCCGGCCGGATGCAGCCCGGGCCGCCACGGGTAGTCACTGACCGGCAGCACCGAGGCCAGGACCACGCGGATACCGTTGGCGCGGGCCAGTTCGGCCATCGAGCGCAGGTTGTCCTCGATCATTTCCAGGGTGGACGGTCCGGTGTTGCCGGCGATGTCGTTGGTGCCGGCGAGGATGACGACCGCGGCCGGCTTCAGATCGATGACGTCCTGGCGGAAGCGCACCAACATCTGCGCGGTGGTCTGCCCGGAGATGCCGCGATTGACGTAAGGCTTGCCGGGAAAGAACACGGTGCCGTCCACGCGTCCCCAGCCGTCGGTGATCGAGTCGCCGTAGAACACCACCCGTTGTTCGCCGGGTGCCGGCGGCGGCAGCGCCGCGTTGTCCTGGCGGTAACGCGCCAGTTGCGGCCAGTCGGTGAGCGCCTGCTTGAGCGGGATCGAGGCGACCTGTTCCGGGTCCAGGGGCGCGGCCGCCCGCGCGGTCGGTTCCGTTCCGTCCTGCGCGTACGCCGGCACCTGCACCAGCGAAGCAAGCGCGAGCGCCGTCCATCCCCCAGCCAGCCAACGTTTCATCGCACGTTCCCGGAAACCGAATCCGCCGGCAGTGTACGTCTGCGCGGCCGTGACCGTCAGGCCTGTCGTCAGCCGTCGCCTTCGGCGCGCTTGTGCGCTTCCTGGATGATGCGTTTGTTGCGGATGCGCACCGCGCCGACCATCAGCAGGCGCAGATCGCGCACGATGTAGTCGGCCAGCGCGGCGTCCTCGATGTCGTCCCCATGCAGGTCCAGGCGGAAATCCTGGCCCTGCAGGCCACCGCCGTTGCTGAAGTCGATCTCGAAATCGAACACGACCCGCTTCTGTCCGGTCGCCACGCTCATGGCCTGGGCGCCCGCTGGCTGAAGGCGACGCTGCCCAGGATCAGCAGGCCGGCGGCCAGCATCGCCGGGGTCACCGGTTCGCCCAGGAACAACCAGGCGAAGGCCGCGCCGAACAACGGCACCAGGTAGGTGACGGTGGCGGCGCGCGCGGCGCCGATGCGCTGGATCAGCCGGTAGTACAGCAGGAAGGCATAGCCGGTGCAGAGCACGCCGATCGCGATGGCGCTGCCCCAGGCCAGCGGCGAGATGGGGTGGGCGGGCCAGTGGGTGGCGGCGAACGGCGCCAGCAACAGCGCCGAACACCCCAGCGTCGCGGCGGCGGCGGCGGCGGGGGGAATGCCGCCCAGATGGCGCCGCACCAGGTTGACGCCCACGCCGTACAGCAGCGCGGCGGTCGAGCCGGCGATCACCGCCAGGCCCACGCTGATGCCGCCGGCCTTGCTGGTGGCCAGCAGGACCACGCCGCCGAATCCGACCAGCAGCGCGATGGCGCGGCGGGCGCCGATCTTCTCGCCGAAGAACAGGAAACCGATCAACGCGGCGAACAGCACCGTCATCGCATTGCAGATCGCGCCGATGGCGGCCGGCGAACGCTGCGCCGCCCATGCGAACAACAGGAACGGGATCGCTGAATTGATCAGTCCGATGATCGCCAGCTTCGGCCACATCGCGCGGGTGAACACCGCGCGGTCGCGCCACAGGAACGGCAGCAGGACCAGCGCGCCCAGGGTCAGCCGGATATCGACCAGCGCGAACGCGCCGAAGGGCTCGGCCGCGATGCGCATGAACAGGAACGAGCTGCCCCAGATGGCGCCCAGCACCAGCAGTTCGATCGAGGTTCGCCAATCACGTGTCATTCCGCCTCCCAACGAACCCGCCTTGCCCGCATCCGCCACCGCGCCATTGCCCGCCATCGCCGTGCACCTGTTTTGTGTCTCGGCCATTCTGGCGCGCCCGCAACGGCCCGCAAGCGCATATTATGCGGGCGAGCCACAAATCTGGTTGATGTCTATCCATGAACCTGCGCCCCGCCCTGCTGCCCGCCCTGGGAGTGTTCGCCGCCGCCGCCCGGCACCAGAATTTCGCCCACGCCGCGGAGGAGCTGCACCTCACCGCCAGCGCGGTCAGCCACCACATCCGCAAGCTGGAATCGCTGCTGGGCGTGGCCCTGTTCCAGCGCCATGCGCGCGGGGTCAAGCTGACCCAGGAAGGCCGGCAACTGGCCGACGCGGCGACCGCCGCGCTGACCGACATCGAAGGCGTCGCCGCCAACCTGCGCCACACCGATGGCGTCTCGGTGCTGCGGGTGACCACCCTGCATTCGCTGGCCTACTGCTGGCTGGTCCCGCGGCTGCCGCGCTTCACCGCGTTGCATCCACACATCCGCCTGCAACTGGATACCGGCATCGCCCTGACCCGGTTCGATGAAGGCGGCCCCGACCTGGGCATCCGCCATGGCCCCGGCCAGTGGCAGGGGCTGACCGCGCACCACCTGATGGACGACAAACTGTTCCCGGTCGCCTCGCCCGGACTGCCGGGCGTGGGAACGGTCAAGACGCCGCGCGACATCGCGCGCCTGCCGCTGGTCACCGACCTGGCCCTGCAGGGCTGGCGCGACTGGTTCCGCGCGGCCGGCGTGCGCGGCCTGCGCCTGCCGGAGATGCACAGCTTCAGCGACAGCACCGACGTGATGCGCGCCAGCGTCTACGGCGTGGGCGCGGCGCTGGCGCGCAAGGTGATCGCGCTGCCCTACCTGCAACGCTACGAACTGATCCGCCTGCCCGGTCCGTCGCTGAAAGCCCGCTTCGCCTACTACGTGGTGCATCCCTCGCATCGCGCGCCGCGGCCGGCGGCGCTGGCCTTCATCGACTGGCTGAAGGCGGAAGTCGACGACGAACGCACGCCGCTGCCGCCGATTCCGGCGGATCTGCTGGGCCGCTGAGCGGCGCCCGCCGGCGCCGGTTCAGAACCGGTACCAGAACCGTGCGAAGTACGACGCGCCGTTGAGGCCGAACTGCACGCTCTCGTAGATGTGGCCGTTGTCGGTCTCGTTGGGATCCTGCCGGGTCGGGAACACATCGAGCAGGTTCGCGCCACCGATCGTCAGCTTGGCGTTGTCGGTGAAGCGGTAGGTGATGCTGAGGTCGGCCGAGGTCTTGGCCTTGTAATGCTGATCCGGCACCGGCGGCCCCGAGAACGTGCCCAGGGTCTGCGAACCGAAGTGGATGATCTTCAGGCCGAAGTCCCAGCGGTCCAGCGCGTAGTCCAGGCCCAGCACGGCCTTGTTGCGCGGCGCGCCGTTCTCCACGAACAGGCGATCCCGCGGCGACAGCAGCACGTCCTCGCGCCCGGCCAGCGAAGGCGGCGTGTGCACCTGGGTCACTTCGGTCTTGCTGTAGTTGGCAGCCAGGTAGGTGCTCAGCTTGCCGGCACCGGCCTGCGCATCCCAGGACAGGGTCAGATCCACGCCGGTGGTGCGGGTGTCCACCGAATTGAAGAAGAATCGCGCCAGGCCCACGTCCAGCGCTTCCAGCGCCGCGCCGATGACCGGGTCGCTGGTATCGAACTCACCGCTCAGCACCACCCGATCGTCGATCTCGATCCGGTACGCGTCCAGGGTGAGCGACACCGCGGTCGCCGGCGACCAGGTGAAGCCCAGCGTGGCGCCGCGCGAGGTTTCCTCCTTCAGCGCGGGAATGCCGGCCAGGTTGGCCAGCGCACCGCCGTTGGGCGCGATCACCACGTCCACCGGCTCGCCGCTGATGAAGTCGGTGATGGTCGAGGAGAAGTATTTCTGCTGCAGCGAAGGCGCGCGGAACCCGGTGCTCACCGAGCCACGCAGCAGGAACGCGTCGGTGACCCGGAACGCCGCCGCCAGCTTGCCGTTGAGGGTGTTGCCGAAATCGCTGTAGTCCTCATAGCGCGCCGCCAGTCCCAGCATGAATCGTTCGGTGAAGTCGATTTCCACGTCGGCGTAGGCGGCCCAGCTGTCGCGATGCTTGTCGGTCACGTCGCCGGGCTGGAAGCCGGGGAAACCCTGGCTGCCCGGATTGCCGCCTTCGCCCGCGCCGTCGACATCCAGATAGGAACCGGGCTCGCCCGCGCGGATGCGGTAATCCTCGCGCCGGTGCTCGGCGCCGAAGGCCAGGTTGAGTCCATGCAGCACGGTGTCGAAATAGCGCGAGACGTCGGCGTTGATGGTCTTCTGCTTGAACGAGAAACCGCCGGCATCGAATCGGCTGGGACTGATGCCGGCGCCGCCGTTGATCAGATCCAGGTTGGCGATGGACGCATTGAGCGTGTGATCGATGGTGTAGCGCAGCTCGTTGTAGCCGTAGGTATGCGATACGTCCCAGTGCCACTGGCCGACGTCGCCGCGCACGCCGGCGATGCTGTAGCGGTCCTGCAGATCGCCGTCGATGAACGGCACGAAGCCATCGGGATACATCGCCGCGGAATTGCGCGAGGGAATGTCCTCCGAGCCGATGCCCTCGCGCGCGAAGGCCGCCGAGGACGCATCGCGATCCTGCATGCCGGCGGTGAAGTAGAACTCGGCCGAATCGGTCAGCGGCAGATCGCCGTTCAGATAGAGGGTTTTGTTCTTGACCCGGCTGTCGCCGATGATGCGCAGCGGGTTCTCGGCGGTGGCGCGGTTGGAGCGATCGCGATCCTGCCATTCGCCGGTCACCGCGAAGTGGCCGCCGTTGGACAGCGCCAGCCCGCAATAGGCCGAGGCGATCCAGTTCTCGCCATCGCCGCGCGAATACTGGCCCCAGCCGGCGATCGCCTCGCAGCCGGGACGCCGCTTGAGAGCGATGTTCATCACCCCCGCGATCGCGTCGGACCCGTACTGCGCGGCCGCGCCGTCGCGCAGCACTTCCACCCGATCGATGGCCAGCATCGGCAATGAATTCAGATCCGTGCCGGTGTTGCCGCGGTCGCGCGCGCCGTAGATGTTCACCAGCGACACCGTGTGCCGACGCTTGCCGTTGACCAGCACCAGCGTCTGATCCGAGCCCAGGCCCCGCAATGCCGCGCCGTCGATCAGATCGGCGCCGTCGGCGCCGGTCTGGCGGGTGGAAATCAGCGAAGGCGCGGTGTACTGCAGGGTCTGCGCGAGATCGAACTGCGCGCCCTGCTCCGCCGCCTGCGCCATGGGAATCACGTCCACCGGCACCGGCGACTGGGTGTCGGAGCTGCGCGCGACCCGGCGCGAGCCCAGCACGGTCACCTGATCCAGCGTGGTCGCCTGCGCCTGTCCGCCCTCCGGTGGCCCCTGCTCCTGCGCCGCCACGCCCTGCGCGGCCGCCATCAACACCAGGGAACAACGCACGAAGAAGGACAGACGGTTCCGTTGCATAGGCGATCCCCGGTGGGCGAATGGAAACGCGCGGCGCGCGTCGCCCGAATCTACGCCCGGGTCCACCTGACCGAACAGGGACAAAACCGTTTACAGCGCGCGAACGTAACCCGCGCTACCGACGCGGCGCCGCCGCGCGCACATTCCGCGCGCGACGGGTTTGGCGAACTCACGCGGCCTTCACGGCACCGCCTTGATCCCCGCCACCACCGCCGGCTTGAGCGCCTGCACCTTCGGGTCGGCGGACTGATCCGCTTCCACGTACAGGCTGCCCATGAACGCGATCAGATCATGCCGGCGCGCCAGCCACGCGACATCGCGATAGGCCTGTTCCTGGTTGCCCAGGCGCTGCGGCAGGCCGGTAAACCAGGCCTGCCACTCGGCGTCGCCCAGCACGCCGCGGCGGGCGATGAAGATGATCGGCCGGGCCAGCCGGCCGGGTTCGCCGAACACGTAGGCATGCGCCTGCTCCGGCACGATCTGGACCGTGAGCGCGGCCAGGATCTGCTCGACCTGATCGCGGTTCACCTGCTCGTTGGAGGCCAGTTGCAGCAGCCAGTCGGCGCCGTGGGCGACGCCGTGCCGCCAGCCTTCCTTCGCGTCGTAGCCACGGTAGTCGTTCACCGATGCCAGGTAGCGGGTGGCGCGCTTGACCATGTCGGCGCGCTCGTCCGCGCTCAACCAGGGTTGCAGGCGATCCGTGCGGGCGAGTTCGGACAGCATCAACGCCGCGAACGGATGGGTGAAGCCCTCGGGATCCTTGCCATCCAGTTGCGCATACAGGCGCTCCAGCAATTGCCGGCGCACCGGCTCGGCCAGCTGGTCGCCGCGCAGCCATGCGGTGATCGCCTCGTAGGCGATGCCGTCGCGCATCTCCGGATCCGGATCGGACAGGCAATCGAGCAGGCCGACCGCGAGCGCGTCGCGCGCGGCCGCGTCCTCCATCGCGAACTTCTGCTCCTTCAACAGGCGCAGCGAAGCCGCATCCGTCCCCTCCGGCGGGCAGCCGGCCCAGGCCGGGGCGGACACGAGGAAAGCTGCCGTCAACGCGATGCGATGCCACATGTCCGGTTCTCCGTGAAAGATTGAAAGGCGAAGCGATGCCTGGTCAGGTTTTCCGGCGACGCCAGCGACGCAGCACCGCCACGACCACCCACAGCACCAGTCCGACCGGAATCAGGAACGCCACCGCCCGGATGGTCCATGCGGTGCCGGTGGACAGGGTGGCGGTGAAATCGCGCAGCGCCTGCCGGATCTCGCCGCGTCCGCTCTGCCCGCCGGGCGGCACGAATTCGAGGGTGACGCGCTGGGTATCGATGCGATGCCGATGCTGCGCGCCTTCCTGCTGCGCCGCCTGCAGCTGCGCCTCGACCTGCGCCAGTTGCTGCGACAGCGCGATCATGTCGGCCACCGCCAGGTCGCGACGCTGCTGGAATTCCAGCAGGCGATCACGCTCGCGGGTGAGCCGGTCCTGCTGCAGCGTGTTGTCGCCCACGGCCTGCGCCAGATCCTCGGCGCGGGTGTTGCGGCTGCCCACTTCCGCGCCCTGCGCGGCCTGGGCGATGAATGGCTCCACGCCGGCCGGCGCGATGCGCACGGTCAGGCTGGCGCGTGGATGATCCCCGCCCTGCTGACTGACCCCAAGCACGCTGCAGGCGCCGAATTTTCCGCTGCCGCAGGCCTGCTGGCTGGCCTTGAGGCGGGCGGGGATGGTCTTCTCCTCCAGCAGGATCTCGACGTCGTGCTCGTAGGCCAGCATGCCGCCGGCCGGGTTGCGCACCGCGTCCGCCGCGACCGCGGCGCCGCCCTCGTGCCGCGCGCATCCCGCCGCCGCCAGCAGCGCCAGCAACGCGCCCGCGCCCAGGCGCCAGTTTCCCTTCGTCGCGGCCATGTCAGAAACTGGCGCCGTCGATGGCAACCACCTTCAACCCCGCCAGATCCACGTCGGGCAGGCAGCGCACGTTGATCGCGATCATCGGCCCGCTCTTCGGGTTGTCGCCTTCGCCATAGACGGCGATGCCGCAGTTCGGGCAGAAGTGATGCTGGATGGCGTGCTTGTTGAAGGTGTAGGTGCCCACGTCGCCTTCCGTGCTGGTCAGGTGGAACGCGGAGCGCGGCCCGAACCACAGCAGCCCGCCGCGTCGGCGGCACATCGAGCAATTGCAGTCGTAGACCTCGGCGATATCGCCTTCCACCTCGAAGGCGATGCGGCCGCAATGGCAACTTCCCTGGTGCTTCATCTTTCGCTCGCTCCTGCACGTCCGTCCACGGGAGCGCCAAGGGTAATCGAATGGCAGATGCGGTGGGGCGCCGCAACCGCTAATGTGTTGAGTTCACCCTTTGTGCACTGCCGCGAGAATTCCATGCGCCACAGCCTGCTAGCCCTTGCCCTCCTGACCAGCCTGGCCGCCTGCCAGAAGACCGATGCGCCCGCACCGGCCGATGCTCCTTCGGCGACCGCCGCCGCCACCGACGCGCAGGCCGATGCCCGCTTCGCCGATCTGTCCAAGCGCGCGCTGGAAGGCTGGCTGCAGCTGTCGCCGGTCAGCGCCACCCAGATCGGCGAACACCGCTACGACGGCGAAATCGACGATCTCAGCGCCGAAGGCCGGCAGAAGAGCCTGGACTTCAGCCGCAAGATGCTGGCCGAACTGGCCGCGATGGATGTCTCCAAGCTGTCGCGCGAAAACCAGGTGGACGCGGCGATCCTGCGCAACCAGCTGGAGTACGACGCCTGGACCAACGAGACCCTGCAGGCCTGGGCCTGGGATCCGCAGGTGTACAGCGGCCTGGCCGGCGGCGCGCTCTACAACCTGATGGCGCGCGAATTCGCGCCGCTGCCGGATCGCCTGAAGTCCGCGATCACCCGCATGGAGAAGATTCCGACCCTGCTGGCGCAGGCGCGCGCGAACCTGGATCCGGCCCGGGTGCCGAAGATCCACGCCGAGACGGTGGCCAAGCAGAACGCCGGCATCCTCAGCATCGTCGACAGCTTCATCACCCCGCATGCGAAGGAACTGCCCGAGGCCGATCAGCAGCGCCTGGCCGCCGCCACCGAAACGCTGAAGAAGGCGGTCGAAGAACACCAGCAATGGCTGGACAAGACCCTGGTGCCCAACGCCAGGGGCGACTTCCGGGTCGGCGAGAAGATCTACGACCAGAAGCTGAAGTTCGCCCTGCTGTCCTCGCTGTCGCGCGCCGACATCAAGCAGCGCGCGGAGGGTGAGCTCAAGCGCGTGCGCGGCGAGATGTACGCGATCGCGCAGCAGGTGCTGAAGGACAAGCCGGGGGCGCCGTCGCTCACCGACAACCCGAGCGACGAACAGCAGCAGAAGGCGATCGAGGCGGCGCTGGAACTCGCCTACGCCGAACGTCCGGCACGCGACAAGGTGGTGCCGGACGCCGAGGCCGCGCTGAAGTCGGCCACCGACTTCGTCCGCGCCAAGGATCTGGTGACCCTGCCCGACGCGCCGGTCGACATCATCCCGATGCCGGAGTTCCAGCGCGGCGTGGCGGTGGCGTACTGCGATTCGCCCGGTCCGCTGGACAAGAACCTCAAGACCTTCTACGCCATCTCGCCGATTCCGGAAGACTGGAGCCAGGCCCAGGTCGATTCGTTCCTGCGCGAATACAACAGCCGGATGATCCACCTGCTGAGCATCCACGAAGGCACGCCGGGCCACTATCTGGAAGGCTGGCATTCGGCCAAGTTCCCCTCGACCCTGCGCGCGGTGCTGCGCTCGGGCCTGTTCGCCGAGGGCTGGGCGGTCTACACCGAGCGGATGATGGCCGACGCCGGTTACCTGGACAATGATCCGCTGTTCCGCCTGGTGCAACTGAAGTTCTACCTGCGCACCATCGGCAACGCCATCCTCGACCAGGGCGTGCACGTGGACGGCTGGAGCCGCGAGCAGGCGATGGATCTGATGGTCCGCCAGACCTTCCAGCAGGAGCGCGAGGCCGCCGGCAAGTGGACCCGCGCGCAGCTCAGCTCGGCCCAGTTGCCGACCTATTTCGTCGGCGCGCAGGAGCACTTCGATCTGCGCAAGGCGATGGAGGCCAAGCTGGGCGACAAGTTCAACGCCAAGGCCTATCACGATCAGGTGCTGTCCTACGGCGCCCCGCCGGTGCGCTTCGTGCGCGAGCTGATGCTGGACGAACCGATCCAGTGATCGATGCCGGGCGGGAGGGATTTTCCCTCCCGCTTTCGCTACCCTCCGCAGGAGCGACGCAAGTCGCGACCGTCATGCCTGATTGACCGCATGCGACACGGTCGCGACTTGCGTCGCCCCTGCGGGGAATCGGACTACGGGGAATCGGACAAGTTTTTTCAGGTCAGCGGACGCATGCTGACGATCACGCCGTTGGCATCGGCGTACAGCCAATGGCCCGGATGGAAATCCACGCCGGCGAAGCCCACCGGCACGTCCACCTCGCCCAGGCCGCGTTTCTCCGTCTTCATGGGATGCGTGGCCAGCGCCTGCACGCCGAGATCCAGCTGTGCCAGCACCTCGACATCGCGCACCGCGCCGTGGATCAGGAAACCGGCCCAGCCATTGCGCGCCGCGTTGGCGGCGATCTGATCGCCCAGCAGCGCGCGGCGCAGCGAGCCGCCGCCGTCCACCACCATCACCCGTCCCTGCCCGGGCGTGCCGGCCAGCTCGCGCACCCGCGAATTGTCTTCATGGCAGCGCACCGTCGCGATGGCGCCATGGAAGGCCACCCGGCCGCCGAATCCGCGGAACCGCGGTTCGACGACCTGCACCTCGGGATGGGCATCGCAGAGATCGGGAGTGGTCCAGTCCATCGCTGCCTCCGCGGCGCCGCTCAGAGCGTGCGGCTGATGGTGAAACTGCCGAACACCGGGCGCTCTTTCTGCCCGTCGAACTCGCGGGTGCTGTGGTAGCGCGCCAGCGCGAACTTCCAGCGCCCGTACATGAAAGCCACGCCGTAGCCGTACTCGCCGACGAAGGCGCGCTTGTCCACGCTGTGGCTGTGCTTGAAGGTATTCCCGTCCAGGGTGATGTCGCGCAGCACCCAGCGCGCGTCGGTGGTCAGGAACATGTGGAAGCCCAGCACGTCCGGCGGGATCCGGCTGCCGGTGGGCGCGGTGTTCTCGCCGGCGGGGCGCAGCGGCGTGCTGCCGAAATCGTTGGGCAGGTAGCGGCCGAAGCGCAGTTCGCCGCCGACGTTGGCGTAGGTGGTCAGGGTGCCCAGGGTACCGCCGTAGTGGCTGACCGCGTCCCAGCTCCAGATGCCGTCCTGCTCGGGCGCGAACCGGCGCATGCGTTCGTGCACGATGCGGAACACCGGCTCGTCGCGCAGCTGGTTGTCCCACCCCTCGAACTTCTCGCCGCCGGTGATCTTGTGGACCTCGTTCTGCACCTGCTTGCCGAGCGCGGACGGCCCGACGATGCCGAACTGCAACTGGGTGGTGCGCAGGTGGTCGCCGTTGCGGGCGTTGTAGCCCAGGCTCGCCAGCAGCACGCCGGCATACGGCCGGTCGTCGGGGATCACGTCGCGGCGGGCCGAATCGGTCGGTGTGAAGATGCCGTGGGCGAAGCTCACCACCATGTTCTGCTGCTCGAAGCCTTCCGGCGTCACCGCCTGCAGATGGCGGTTGATCCAGCGCGCCACCCGCGGCAGGCAGGGATCGCCGGTGTAGTCCTTGAGGTTGGGCGACACCAGCGTGAGCATCACGCCGTTGCTGTAGCCCTGGTCCTGCTGGCCGAACAGATCGTTGTCGACCCGGAAATTGACGGTGGGGGGAAGATCGGTGGATTCGTTGCAGTAGTCGCGGGCGGCGGCCGGGAGGCTGCACAGGGCCAGCGCGGCCAGCAGGAGGATTCCTGTCGAGCGCATGGGAAGTTCCGGTACGGGAGGGAGACCGGGCGATGGGTGGGGGCGTCCGGGACGGCGACACGATAACGCAAAGTGAACACGTTCACAGGGTGGTCCGCGGCACGGACTATCCTGCCGGTCGCCACTTGTCCCGGAGATCCCGCATGAGCCTGGCTGCCGCCACCACCGCCACCATCATCCCCTGCCTGCGCTATCGCGACGCCCGCGCCGCCATCGACTGGCTGTGCGAGGCCTTCGGCTTCGAGCGCCAGGCCGTCCACGCCGAGGGCGACACGGTCCACCACGGCCAGCTGACCTTCGGCAACGGCATGATCATGCTCGGCTCCGCATCCGCTGGCGGCGAATGGGGCCGGCACATCGTCCAGCCCGGCGAGGCCGGTGGACGCGAAACCCAGAGTCCCTGCGTGATCGTCGGCAACACCGACGCGCACTACGCCCGCGCCAAGGCGGCCGGCGCCGAGATCGTCATCGAACTGGCCGACCAGGACTACGGCGGGCGCGGCTATGCGTGCAAGGATCCGGAGGGTCATCTGTGGTGGTTCGGCAGCTATGATCCCTGGAAGACCTGACCGGACCCGCCGCCCGCATGAGTGATCTGTTCTCCGGCGCCTCGCGCGCATCCGACGCCATCCGGGTCGGCATCGGCGGCTGGGTATTCGCGCCCTGGCGCAACAACTTCTATCCGGCCGGCCTCGTCCAGCGGCGCGAACTGGAATACGCCAGCCGGCATGTCACCGCCATCGAGATCAACGGCACCTACTACGGCGCCCAGCAGCCGGCGACCTATGCCAAGTGGCGCGACGAGGCGCCGCACGGCTTCCTGTTCTCGGCCAAGGCGCCCAAGCGGATCGTGCAGTCGCGGGCGCTGGCGAAGACCCGCGTGCAGGTGGAGGACTTCGTCGGCGGCATCGTCGAACTCGGCGACAAGCTGGGACCGCTGGTGTGGCAGTTCGAGGCCGGGCGCAAGCTCGACGCCGAAGACTTCGCCGCGTTCCTGGACCTGCTGCCGCGCGAGGCCGGCGGGCGGCGCCTGCGCCACGTGCTGGACGTGCGCGATCCGGCCTTCATCACCCCGGATTTCCTCGCCCTTGCGCGCCGACACGGGATGGCGACCGTATTCACCGATTCACCGGACTATCCGCGCTTCGCCGATCTCACCGCCGACTTCGTCTACGCGCGCCTGATGGGTACCCGCAGCGAGATTCCGCAGGGCTATCCGGATGCGGAACTGGATGCCTGGGCCGAGCGCGCCCGGCAATGGGCGGCCGGCGGCGATCCCGCCGAACTGCCGCATGTGGAATCCCCGCGTCCGGGCAAGGCGCCGCGCGACGTGTTCGTCTACTTCATCAGCGCGGCCAAGGAACGCAATCCGGCCGCGGCGATGGCGTTGTTGTCACGGCTGCAACAGCGGTAGGAGCGACGTGAGTCGCGCCCCGGCCAGGTTTCCGGTCGCGACTCGTCGCTCCCACGATGGGGTCATGCCGGGCGCCGCATCGACAGCAACGCCACCAGCACGCCGACGCCGCAGGTCAAGGCCACGTAGTGCGCCGGCGCGGTCTTGCCCAGATGGGTGGACAGATACGCCACCAGCGGCGGCGTGAGCGCGCCGAACAGCGCGTAGGCCACGTTGTAGGAAAACGAGACGCCGGAGAACCGCACCGCCGGCGGGAACGCCGCGATCATCAGCGCCGGCACCGCGCCGACCACGCCGATGCAGAAACCGACGAGCGCGTAGCGGGCGATGAAGCCGGAGGCATCCCCGGCGGCCAAGGGCAGATACAGCGCGTAGATGGCCACCAGCAGCGCCAGCGAGCCGACCAGCAGGGTAACCGCCACCCCGAAGCGATCCACCGCCCAGCCCGCCGCCAGGCAGCCGAAGATCAGCGCCGCCGTCGCCACGCTGCCGCCCTGGAACGCCAGCGCCGACGGCAGGCCGAACGAGGACTGCACCAGGTTGGGCGTGAGCAGCACGCCCACCACGATCGCGGCGGTCAGCAGCCACGAGGCCAGCATCGAACGCAGCACCGCGCCGGCATGTCCGGCCAGCGCCTGGCGCACCGGCAGGCCCTCGGCCAGTTGCCGGCGCGCGCGCATCTCCACGAACACCGGCGTCTCCTGCAGCCAGCGGCGCAGGAACACCGCGAACAGGCCGAACGCGCCCCCCAGCAGGAACGGCAGCCGCCACCAGCCGCCGGCGACCTGTTCCGGGGTCAGCGTGGTGTTGATCCACGCCGCCAGCAGCGAACCGATCAGGATGCCGGCGGTGAGTCCGGCGGTCAGGCTGGCGCAGGCGAAGCCGAGATGGCGCGCCGGCACGTGTTCGGCCACGAACACCCATGCGCCGGGCACTTCGCCGCCGACCGCGATGCCCTGCACGATGCGCAGCAACAGCAGCAGCAGGGGCGCCAGCACGCCGATCTGCGCGTAGGTCGGCAGCAGGCCTATCAACAGGGTCGGCACCGCCATCAGCAGCACGCTGAGGGTGAACATGCGCTTGCGCCCGCCGCGATCGCCGAAATGCGCCATCACGATTCCGCCCAGCGGCCGCGCCAGGTAGCCGGCGGCGAAGATGCCGTAGACCTGCAACTGCGCCAGCCACGATTCGGTGCCCGGCGGGAAGAACAGCTTGCCCAGGGTGGCGGTGAAGAACACGAACACCACGAAGTCGTAGAACTCCAGCGCCCCGCCCAGCGCGGCCAGGCCGAGGGTCTTGGCGTCCTGGCGGTTGAACGGCCGGTGATGTTGTCCTTCGAGGGAAGTCATGCGGGGTCCGGATTCGCCGAAGGCGGCGAACATGGCACGCCCGCCGGGCCTTCGTCCACCACGATCCCTGCGGGACAAGGGCCCTCCCCCCGTAGGAGCGACGCAGGTCGCGAGCTTTTCACGATGCGTTTCACCGCCTCTTGCGGTCTACCCCCACCGCATCCCTTCCCCCACTCCAGGATCACGGCCGCGACTCACGTCCCTCCTGCACGGATGGGTTGCATCGCGCCAGCAGGCGGTCGAGCGCCAGCAGGATGCCGGCCAGTGCCAGGAACACCAGCAACATGCCCGCCGCATTGATCGCGGTCCTGGCATAGCCCAACTGGCCGGCGTCGATGAACGGATAGGGATACTCGCCCAGCCAGGCGCCGCGCAGCAGCGCCCAGGCCAGATACAGCAGCGGAAACAGCAGCCAGGCCACCGCATCGCGCAGGTTGAGCCGGCCATGCGGCGCGGCCAGCAGCCACCAGCCCAGGTACAGCGCGGGCGCGGCGTAGTGCAGGCCGGTGTCCGCCCACCATTGCAATCCCTGCGGCTGCCACAGATGACGCAGGATCAGCACATAGATCAGGCCGGTCACGCCGATGTACAGCGCCACCGCTCCGCGCACGCGGGCACGCGTGGACAGGCCACCGCCGCCACGCAGCGCGCCCAGGCACACCAGCGTCACGCCGAGGTTGCTGAGGATGGTGAAGTAACTGAAGAAGCGCAGCGTGCCCAGCAGCGCGCCGACGTTGTCGCGGGTCAGTTCCAGCAACAACACGTATTGCAGCAGCAGCGATGCCAGCGACACCGCCATCACCACGGCGGCGAAGGCGCGTCCTTTCGGGGTCAGGCCAGGTTCCATCGGCGGGTGATCGGCATGGAGACGCCGTCAGCCTGTCATAGATCGGGGTGGAACTGGATGGCTCGTCGTGTGCGGGCCCGAGAAGTCGACGGGGCGCCGGGCTGTCCGCTCTGGGAAAGGAGGCAATGGGCTTCGGGCGGGTTTGGCGGCCAGGGGAACACCCGGTTCCGATGGCTCCCACCCAGCTCTCCCCCGCAGGCGGGCAGGGAGCCGTGTGTGGTGGTCGGTGCGCTTGCCGCTTTCCGCGCCGGGCGGCTGGGCGGATGTGCAGGGCCGGGGCCGCCCGGTCAGCGGGCTGGCCCGCGCGACCGCCGGAGTGGCTTGCGACGCGCCGCCGCGATCGCCCGCTGCGCCCAGGGCCGCATCGCCTGCGCCGATTCCAGCGCGTCGGGCGGCGGCGTCCAGTAGCCGGGGACCTGTCCTTCGCGCCGTGGCCGGTAAATGAAAGGCTCGCCGCCGGCGGCGCGGAATTCCTCCACGGTCAGGGCATCGGTCTTCAGGTACAGGGTGTCGTCCAGGACCAGGCCGAACATGCGGTCGTCCAGATACACCCCCAGCCCGCCGAACATCGCACGCAGCCGGATCTCGCCCACCTCGGCCATCAGTTCCCGCAGGTACTCGCCGAATTCGTGATGCACCGCCATGAATGGCTCCCGCGTCCG
This sequence comes from Pseudoxanthomonas sp., assembly GCF_051953815.1. GTDB lineage: Bacteria > Pseudomonadota > Gammaproteobacteria > Xanthomonadales > Xanthomonadaceae > Pseudoxanthomonas_A. The sequence continues at coordinate 22,466 of NZ_JBQCIJ010000037.1, forward strand.
ACCGGGTGACGTCGCCAGTGTGCGCGTGTTCGGCGACAATGGACACATGTCGATGACCCCGCACGCCAAGGCGCAACTGCAAATCCATTTCTGCGTGTTGTTGTGGGGCTTCACCGCCATCCTCGGCAAACTGATCACCCTGCCGGCGCTGCCGCTGGTGTGGTGGCGCATGCTGCTGGTGGTGGTCGCGCTGGCGCTGCTGCCGCGGGTCTGGCGCGGACTGCGCGCGATGTCGCCGCGGCTGGTCCTGGCCTACGCCGGCATCGGCGCGCTGGTGGCGCTGCACTGGCTGACCTTCTACGGCGCCATCAAGCTGGCCAACGCCTCGGTGGCCGCGACCTGCATCGCGCTGGCGCCGGCCTTCACCTCGGTGCTGGAACCGTGGCTGGCGCGGCGTCCGTTTTCCGCACGCGAACTGGCGTTCGGCGTCGCGGTGCTGCCCGGCGTGGCGCTGGTGGTGGGCGGCGTGCCCGACGGGATGCGCCTGGGCGTGGTGGTGGGCGCGGTGTCCGCGTTGTTCGTGGCCCTGTTCGGTTCGCTCAACAAGCGCCTGGTCGAACACGGCGATCCGCTCACCGTCACCGCGCTGGAACTGGGGGCCGGCACGCTGCTGCTGACCCTGCTCGCGCCGGTGATGCCGATGCTGTTCCCCGCCTTCGCCGGCGATCTGCTGATCGTGCCCGGCCTGCGCGACGGCGCCTACCTGCTGGCGCTGTCGCTGCTGTGCACGCTGCTTCCGTTTGCGCTGTCGCTGGTGGCGCTGCGCCACCTGACCGCCTACGGCGTGCAGCTGGTGACCAACCTCGAACCGATCTACGCCATCCTGCTGGCCATCCTGCTGCTGGGCGAACAGCGCGAACTGACGCCGCTGTTCTACCTGGGCGTGGCCATCATCCTGATCGCGGTGTTCCTGCATCCCTTGCTGGAACGACGTAAATCCGCCGGCACCGTGCATCATCCGGAAGTACTGGGCACCTCCGAGGCCAAGAACCTGGTGGATTGACCCGGATGGCGCGGTTCAAAGTGAGTTGAACCCTCGGCCCGCGGGGTACAGATTGCCTATCCTCCCCATCATCCCCTGGCGCGCAACAAGCGGTCGCGGTGGCAACGATCATGATCCTCAACTCGATTTTCCTTTATCTCGATCGAAGATATTTCCCCGCCGACATGTGCCTGAAATTGAAGGATCAGAGCCGACACATCACCTATCGCATCCAAAGATTGTTTGCCGCCGAAAAATACTCGGCAGGTAATTTCAACAGGATTGTCATCGAACCCTCATTGAACCCCACCGGCCAAATCATCATCAACAGCGAGTCGGTCGCGAATATTTCCATACCTTTCGACATGAAAATGTTCCAAAAATCCACCGACGGGGAACTGAGGTACTACCATGCCTCCCTGATTAAAAACGGATTGCTTGAATTCAACAGGCAGATCCGGATTCCAATCGAGCGAATCCTGGAAGTGATTGACGAGCTGGAAAGCAACAACTTCATCGACAGCTGGATTTACAAAGAGAAATCCATAAGAAAATCGAAGACGAAGGCCAAGTTGACCTGCTTCATGGATTCCAAGGCATTCGTCCTGAACTTGGCCATAGAAAAGGATGGCGTCGTTCTCCATGATGGAAACATCCTGGAAACCCCGCCCGATGAAGTCTCATTTCACTATAAGTTCAAGGACCTGGTAGTGACGGATGATCATGTTGCCGTCACCCAGCGCATCCCCAGGGATGAAATCCTGATAAAAGTGCCTCTGGCTTGAACGAGTGGCCGGCGCGCGATGAGCGGACCGCGGCGGCACGGATCTGTCACGGCGTGGCCATGGGCGCGACCACCTCAGTGCGGCGCTTGAAGACAGGCGCCGGTTTTACGGCGGTCGTGGCAGGGCTGCCCCGCAAGCGCGCGGGCATGCCCGCCGGGCAGCGCTTCCGCGGGAACGAAGAAAAACCGCCTCATCAAGGAATCCAGAACATGCGCCGTCTTTTCCCCCTGTTGCTGCTGTGCGTCTCGGTCGGCGCCAGCGCGGCCACGCCGGTCTACCGGCAGTTCGATGACTGGGTGATCGCCTGCGACAACACCGCCCGCTGCGAGGCGCGCGGCGTCAGCGAAGGGTCACCGTTGATGCTGCGGCTGATCGCCGAGGCCGGCCCGAGCGGCCAGTTGTCGCTGGCGCTGGAAGCCGGCATGCCCATCGACCTCGCCTCGCTGCGCGTCGACGAACGGCCGCCGGGACTGGACGCCCGCCACTGGACGCTTTCGCCCGAGCAGGACGGCGTGCAGATCCTGGAAAGCGCGGTTCCGGACAGCGTGCGCGCCTTGCTGAAGATCTTGCGCGATGGCGATGAACTGACCCTGGGCGACGGCGAGGACCAACGCGCCGTATCGCTTGCCGGACTGAGCGCGGCCCTGCTGTTGATCGACGAAACCCAGGGCCGGATCGGCACCGTCACCGCGCTGCTGCGTGGCGGCGCCAGGCCCGCGACGCAGGTGCCCGCCGCGCCCGCCTTGCCGCCCGCGGTGAAGCCGGCGCCGGCGATGCCGCCCCTGGACGACGATACCCGGCAGCGTCTGATCGACGGGGTGCGACGAGCCCAGTCGGCGCTGCTGGAAAAAGAGGAGTGCCACGTGGCGATGGAAGGCGACCATGCCGACAACGCCTTCGACGTCGCGGTGGCGCTGACGCCACGGGAAGCGCTGGTGCTGCTCGAATGCTGGCGCGGCGCCTACCAGTCGACCCACCTGGCGTTCCGCACCCCGATGGAGCGCCCCGCCGGGGCGCGCCGGCTGGTCCTGCCTCTCCCGATGGCTCCCTCGCCGGAGAACGGCCGTCAGGTCGCGTGGGACGCCTTCACCAATGCCGACTACAGCAACGACAGCTCGACGCTTCACCACTTCGCCAAGGGCCGTGGCCTGGCCGACTGCGGCGACAGCGCCAGCTGGGTGTTCGACGGCCGCGACTTCCAGCTCACCGAATGGCACTACCTGGGCGGTTGCCGCGGGGGAGAACCCGGCGACTGGCCCGCGTTGTGGCGCAGCGCCGGTTCGCCGTAGGCGCGGAATCCACGGCGCAGCCTCGATAGCCGCCCTTGCATTCGACCGCTTCCTTTTCAAAGGGGCGGTCAACCGCGCAGCGGGTCATCGGGACTCTGTTTTTCTGGTCACGCCGCCACCGCGCATGGACAGGACGATGGCCCGGCGCAAGCCTCAGCGCACCACCATCACCGGCACCGGGCTGGTGGCGATCACCTTGGTGGTGACCGAACCCAGCAGCAGGTTCTTCAGGGTGCCGCGCCCATGGCTGCCCATCAGGATCAGATCGGCGCGATCGGCCTTGGCCAAGCGGGTCAGGGTTTCGGCCACCGGCCCCACCGCGCGGTGTTCGGTGAATGGCAGGCGCGTGCGCTTCATCGCCGCGCGCACCTTGCGCAGCACCGTCGCGGCGGTATCGGCGTAATAGGCTTCCGCGCCCTCCGCGCCCAGTTCCTTGGCGACGGCCTTGGGCAACGGCAGGTTGACGTAGACCAGGGCGATGGACGGCGGCGACTTCAGCTGCTTGGCCAGTTGCGCGGCGTGCTTGACCACCTGCAGCGCGGTCTCGCTTTCATCGACGGCCAGGAGGATCTTCATGGCGTTGCTCCTTCGTGGTCGACCGGACGGATACCGGCCCTGGTTCCAGATTACGGAGTCCTGCGCGCAGCCGCTTTGATCGGGATCAAGCCGCCGGCGGCGCTACCACTCCTGCTGCTGCGGCAGCAGGCCGCGCAGTTCCAGGTCGGTCAGGTTGCGCCACTGCCCGGGCTTGAGCGCGCCCAGCTTGAGGTTGTCGATGCGCACGCGGCGCAGTTGGGTGACCCGGTAGCCGAACTCCGCCGACATCAGCCGGATCTGCCGGTTCAGGCCCTGGGTGAGGATGATGCGGAAACCGAACTTGGCGATCCGGCTGGTCCGGCACGGCAGGGTCATCTGCCCGTGGATGCGCACGCCGCGCGCCATGCCGCGCAGGAATTCGTCGGTGACCGGCTTGTTCACCGCCACCAGGTATTCCTTCTCGTGGCGGTTCTCGGCGCGCAGGATCTGGTTGACGATGTCGCCGTTGCTGGTCATCAGGATCAGGCCCTCGGAGTCCTTGTCCAGGCGGCCGATCGGGAAGATCCGCTGTTCGTGGCCGACGAAGTCGACGATGTTCCCCTTCACCGAACTCTCGGTGGTGCAGGTGATGCCGACCGGCTTGTTGAGGGCGATGTAGACGTGCTTGCGCTTGCCGGCTTTCGCGGCGCGCGCCTTCAGCGGCTGGCCGTCCACGCGGACCTCGTCGCCCTCGCCGACCACCGCGCCCACGCCGGCGGGCTGGTCGTTGACGGTGACGCGGCGCTCGGCGATCAGCCGGTCGGCCTCGCGGCGGGAACAGAAGCCGGTTTCGGCGATGTGCTTGTTGAGGCGGATGGTCATGCGGGAATTATCGACGATTCCCGCCCCGGCCACAGGCTCAGCCCGACATCGCCCCGATCGGGTCGGGCCGGGTCGCCTTCCATTCGCGGATCAGGCCCGCCAGCGGCACCGGCGCGTGGATGGCGTAGCCCTGGGCATAGTCGATGCCCACCTCCGCCAGCCGCGCCATCGCCGCCTCGTTCTCCACCCACTCGGCGATGGTGCGCTTGCCCAGCGCCCGGCCCACCTGCCCCATCGAGCGGACCAGGGCCAGGTCGACGTTGTCGCGGCCCAGGTCGCGGATGAAGGCGCCGTCGATCTTCAGGATGTCCACGTCCAGGCTCTTGAGGTAGGCGAACGAGGACAGGCCGCTGCCGAAATCGTCCAGCGCGATCCGGCAACCGCGCGCGCGCATGGCCTCGATGAACAGGCAGGCGTCGGTGAGATTGCCGATGACCGCGGTCTCGGTGATCTCGAAGCACAGCTTGTTGGCCACGCCGGGATGGCGATCCAGCTGCTCGGCGGCGAACTGGCGGAACAGCGGATCGGCGATCGACTGCGCCGATACGTTGACGTGGCACAGATCCAGGCTGAGCAGATGGCGGGTGTCGCGGCTGATCAGCTCCAGCGTCGCCGCCAGTACGTGGCGATCCAGCATCATCGCCTGTCCGTAGCGCTCCAGTGGCGGCAGGAAGTAGCCCGGGCCGTGAATGCGGCCTTCGTGATCGACCATCCGCACCAGCACCTCGTATTGCAGGCGTTCCTCGCCACGCAGCGGCTTGATGCGCTGCGCGTACAGCAGCAGGCGGTCCTCGGCGATCGCCAGCTGGACGTGCGCGACCCAGTCCAGTTCGGTCTGGCGGCGCGCGAACGCCTCGTCCGATTCGCGGTAGCAGCGGATCCGGTTGCGGCCTTCCTCCTTGGCCAGGTAGCAGGCGGTATCGGCGGCGCGCAGCAGCCAGTCGGCGTCGCTGGTCTCCGGATTGATCTCGACCACGCCGATGCTGCAACCCAGCCCGAACTTGCGGTCGTTCCAGTGGAACGCCGACTGCGCCAGCCGCGCATGGATGCGCTGCGCCACCCGTTCCGCATCCTCCAGCGCCGCGTGCGCCAGGAAGATCGCGAACTCGTCGCCACCCAGCCGTCCCACCCAGTCTTCACCGCGCAGCTGCGAGGACAGCGCGTTGGCGAACTGGCGCAGGAAGCGATCGCCGGCCGCGTGCCCGCAGGTGTCGTTGACCAGCTTGAGCTGATCCAGATCGACGAAGCACAGCGCGTGCCGCGCCGGCTGGCGCTGCACGGCCAGGGTGATCTGGCCCAGTCGCCGCTCGATCTCGCGGCGGTTGATCAGGCCGGTGAGATCGTCGTGGCTGGCCTGGTGGGCGATCTCGCTGGCCAGCTCGCGCGCCTCGGACACGTCCTCGACCACCGCGAAGATGCGCTCGCCCTCGCTTCCGCTGCCGGTGATGACCGAAGCGCTCCAGCGCACCCAGCGGCTGCTGCCGTCGCGGCGACGCAAGCGGCGCTCGCCGGACTGGAGCATCCGCGCCCAGTCGGGACGGCCGTCGGCATCCAGGTGGAGATCCTCCGGATGCAGCAGATCGTGCAGGTGCCCGCGGCGCAGTTCTTCGAGCGGGCGCGACAGGATCTGCGCGAGCACTTCGTTGGCCTGGGTGATGCGGCCTTCGCGATCCAGCTTGAGCATGCCGACCGCCGCCTGGTGGAAGGCGGCGCGGAACTCGGTTTCGGTGCGGCGTATGTGGCGCAGGGTGCGGCGCATGACCGCCAGCGCGTACGCCGCCAGGGCGAAGAACGCGAGCACCGCCAGCGCGGTCAGCGCCAGGCGCAGGAAGCGCGCGCCGTCCACCAGCGATTGCGAAAACGCCAGTTCCGCCACCCGCAGGCGGGAATCCATTTGCAGCAACGCCCGCTGGTGGCGCAGGACGTCGGCCTCGTCCATCACCCCGTCGCGCCGCTGCCGTTCGATGTCGTCGGTGAGCGCCTGCAGATGCAGGATGTCCACTTCCGCTTCTTTCCAAAGGCGCACGGATTCGCGGAAATACGGCGCGCGCGCGAAGAACCGGTACATCCGGATCAGGCGATCGATGTCGGCCGGCGCGTTGCCGCCGTCCAGGAAACCGCGCCGCGCGGTCGCGAAATCGATCGGGCGGCGGTCCAGCGCCTCGCGGCCGGCGCGGTCGCCCAAGGGCACCTTCAGCGCCTCGCGGACCCGGGCCAGATCCGCCGGTTCGCCGTGCGACACATAGCGGTACAGCGCGGACACCGCGGTCTGCTGGGCCTTGGACCAGTGGCTCTCGCCGACGATGTAGGCGGTGGCGCCGGCCTGGATCTCCAGCACCGTCGCGGTCAGCAGCGCGCCCAGCGCCGCGAACAGGATGATCGCCGCCACCCGTGCGGGCAGTCCCTTGCCGCTGCCATCCCTGGCCATCTCGTGATTCGCGCGCGAACGCTCCATCCCCACATCGCTTCCCCTACGATGCCTGTCCCGACCTTACGTACCCCCGATACGACACGCAAGCTCGCCCCCGGCCATGCCCCGTCGCCCGCACCGGGAAACCCGGTGCCGTCCCCCGGCGACGGCGGTACGGTCGCCATGACATCGGCGTCCGGACGCCGGACTTTAACTGTCCCGACGCACGCGCGGGGCGGTCGCCCCGCCGTGGCGGGGCACCGCTCATCGGAACGCCGGCGGCGGCCGGGTGCAGCGGCGGTCGGCCTGCCCCTGCAGGCTCAGCAACGCCTCGCCTTCACTGACCACCCAGAACAGGTTGCCGGCGGCATCGGCGTAGCGCGCGCCGGCCCCGCCCGGGTGCCGGGGCAGCTTCAGCACGCGGCCGTTGAAGCTGATGTCGGCGTCGTTCTCGCCATGGAAGCTGGCGGTGACTTCCCAGTCTCCGCACTGGTAGAGGTAGGTGGTGGTCGCCCCGGCATCGGTCGGCACCTGCGGCGGCGGCGGCGCCACCGGCGGGGCGCGCGTGGCCGGCGACGCGGTCGGCGCGGGTCCGGTCGCCGACGGCGCCCGCTGCTCCGGCCCGCAGGCCGCGAGCAACGGCGCGATGACCATCAAGGACAGCGGCAAGCGGAATCCTGTGCGCACCGGAACCTCCCTGGACCGATCCCCGACACGCAGGGTAGGCGGGGCGCGTCGACGCGGGGTGAAGAACTCAGTTCAGGACCAGCACCGCGCCGATGCCCAGGTTCACCGCCCCGCCCAGCAGCAGCACCCACGCCGCCGACAGCAGGCTGCGCCCCCAGCTCCCCCGCAACGTGTCCCGCAACCAGCGGGCCTGCACGCACAGGTACCAGATGGCCGCCACGCCCGCGAGCGTCCAGCCGATCCGGGTGGACACGAGACCCGGCTTGATCACCAGCTGCATCGCCATCGACAGGCTGATCGCGAACGGCGCGGCCAGGTAGCACTGCGCATAGAAGGGATGCCGCAGGCTTTCGCGGCTGAGCCGGATTCCGCGCCGGCGCAGGCAATGGATGGCCATCAGCAGCGGCCACAGCGCGAAGGTCAGCGTGCGATACAGCAGCAGGCCCTGTTCGTTGTCCATGATCCGCTGCGACAGCTCGCCGGTGGCCTGGACCTGCTGGTGCAGGATCAGTTCGAGCACGTGCGCGGCGAGGATCGCCAGCATCAGGAAGAGCGGGGGGCTCAGCGCATCGTCGAACTGCTGCTCCGGCGTGTCCGCCAGTTCGGTCTCCGCGTAGCGCGCCATCCGCTGCGGATGGCGCGCCACCCGCCACAAGGTGAGCGGAAAGAACACCAGCCAGGTGATGACCTCGTAGAGGAACTCTTCCAGCGACTTGAGCAGTTTGAGGAAATCCATCCGCGCCCCTCGCGTCCTTCCAGCCGCCCGGGACGCGCCGGAATGGCGCGCGACGCCGCGGCGATGGCGCGAGCGTAGCCGGTCGCCGCGCGGGTGCCCAGCCGACTCCTGGACCGCCGCCACGCCGGTCCCCCGGTTCGACGCACCCGGCTACCGGTCCGCCGCAATCCCGCGTCGCGCCTCTCCCCCGGACCCGCCGGGCCGCGTGTAATGCCCGCACCCGACCACCGGAACCCCACGATGAAAACCTTCCGCCCACCGATGGCCCGCCTGCTGCTGCCCACGCTGCTTGCCCTGGCCTCCCTGCCCGCCGTCGCCGGCGAGCCCGTCACCTCGTCCACGCTCGCGCCCCAGGCGCGGATGTCGCCCGCCGACGAAGCCGCCATCCGCGACGTGGTGGAACGCTTCCGCACGGCCATCATCACCCGCGACAAGGCCGGCTTCCTGGCCCTGTTCCTGCCGGGGACCGTGGCCTGGGAAAGCGCCATCGGCGACGAGAGCCTGCGTCGCCTGCGCGAGAACAGGCCGCAGACGCAGAAGGTCAAGCCGGACCCGCAACACAATCCGGTCTCCTTCATCGACGGCATCGTCGCCGACGCCGAATCGAGCGAGGAGAAATTCCGCAACCTGCGCATCGACGGCGACCGTGACGTCGCCTCGGTCGTGTTCGACTACTCCTTTCATTCCGGCGACCGCGAAACCAACAACGGCGTGGAGGCCTGGCACCTGGTGCGGACCGAGGCGGGCTGGCGGATCGTGTCGGTGATCTGGTCGATGAACCTGCCGCCCCGGCCGGCAACCGCCGGCTGACGCCGGACCGGGAGCGCGGTGGCATGATGGCGCCGCCGTTCCTCCGATTGCCTTCGCATGGCCCACGCGCCGCACCTGTCCCGTCCCGCTCCCGCCGAGCCGCCGTTCTGGCTGCCGCTGCTGGCCGGCCTGCCGATCGGCCTGTGCCTGGTGGTGATGGCGCTGCCGGCGCTGGGCCACGGACATGCCACCGCCTATCGGGTGCTCTACCTGCTGGCGTTCCTGGCCTGGCTGCCGCCGCTGGTCGCGCTGCAACGCGGCCTGTGGCGCCGGCGCCTGCCGATTCCCCTGATCGGCGGCGCGCTGTTGCTGGCGACCTACGCGATGTCCGTGTTCAACAATCTGCTGGGCGATCTGATGGCGCAGATCGCCGGCTGGTCGCGCGCGGACGAGTACCGCGTCGCGGATCTGTTCCGGGGCCTGGAAAGCTGCTGGCTGGCCCTGATTGCGTTCTGCGCGATGCATGCGGTGATCGCCTACTACGTGGAACTCAAGCACGAGAAGCAGCAGCGCGAGCAGGCCCGCCTGCTGGCGCGCGACGCGGAACTGCGCGCACTGCGCTACCAGTTGCACCCGCATTTCCTGTTCAACACCCTCAACGCCATTTCCGCGCTGGTGGCCGAGGAACGTGGCCGCGACGCGCGCCGCATGATCAGCCAGCTGGCCGAATTCCTGCGCGCGACCCTGGCCGGCGACAGCCGGCATGAAGTCAGCGTGGCCGAGGAAATCGCCCTGACCGAGGCCTATCTGGAAATCGAAAAGGCGCGGCTGGGCGAGCGCCTACAGGTGGCCTGGCGCATCGAAGCCGAGCTGCTGCATGCGGCGATGCCCTACCTGCTGCTGCAACCGCTGGTGGAAAACGCGATCCGCCACGGCATCGCCCCGCGCGCGGCCGCCGGCCGGCTCGACATCCATTTTTCCCGTCGTGGCGATCGCCTGTTGCTGCAACTGGACAACGACATCGCGGCGCCGCTTGCCGAAGCCTCGGCGCGCGGCGGCGCCGTCGGCCAGCGCAACGTCGCCGAGCGGCTCGCCCGGCTGTATCCGGGCGACCACCATTTCCAGGCCGGTCCCTGCGCCGAGGCCGGCGGTTACCGCGTCACCCTCGATCTGCCTTTCCGGGTCCTGGCCACCGATCAGACTTCCGCGCGGGAGGCCGCGTGATGCGGGTGGCGGTGGTGGACGACGAACCGCTCGCGCGGCGGGGCGTGATCGCGCGCCTGGCCGCGTATCCGGACATCGTCCTGGCCGGCGAATACGCCGATGGGCAGGCCGCGCTGGAAGGCCTGCGCGGGCATCCGGTGGATCTGGCCTTCGTCGACGTGCAGATGCCGACCCTGGACGGGCTGTCGATGCTGGCGGCGTTACCCGCCGGACAGCGCCCGCTGGGCATCCTGCTGACCGCCCACGATCGCTTCGCCCTGCGCGCGTTCGAACTCAAGGCGGTTGACTATCTGCTCAAACCGATCGACGACGAACGCTTCGCCGACGCGCTGGCCCGGGCGCGCCAGTTCCACCAATGGCGGCAGTCGGGCCACGCCCCGGTTCCGGATCCGGATCCGGAAAGCGTCCCCGCCGGCGGCGATGCCAACGGACCGGTGCGCCGGTTCTCGGTCCGCATCGGCCGCCGCCTGGCCTTCGTGGAAGCCGATGAGGTCGAATGGATCCAGGCCGACGGCGACTATGCGGTGCTGCATGCGCGCGGCCAGCGCCACCTGCTGCGCGAGTCGCTGCAACGCCTGGCCGGACGCCTGGATCCGCTGCGGTTCCTGCGCGTGCACCGTTCGGCGATCGTGCGCATCGACTGCGTGGCCGAACTGCAGTCGCTGCCCAATCGCGACGCCCTGCTGCGGTTGCGGGACGGCACCCCGCTGCGCGCCAGCCGAACCTACATCGACGCACTGCTCGCCCACCTCCAACCCGCGCGCTGAACCCATCGCGCACGACGCGGCGCAGTCAGCGCACGGCCCGGCGCAATGCCGCGCCACGCGCGCACGCCACCGCCTACAGTCGGGTTTCCCCGCTCCGGAACCCGATGGCATGCGTATCTCCACTCCTCCCCCCGCGCGTCGGCCGCGACGCGTTGTCCGTTCCGTGTCCGGAATCGCCCTGCTCCTGCTGGCGGTGCTGGCGCTGCCCGCCACGTCCCTCCGCGCGGACCAGCCGGCGATGGCGGCGGCCGCGAAATCGAATCCACTGGCGGCGCTGGACAACGGCCTGCGTCCGAAACTGCTGGCCCGCGGCGAACCGCTTCCCCACTGGTCGTTGCGCGAACGCATGGCCCATCACCGCGTGCCTGGCGTGGCGATCGCGGTCCTGCGCGATGGCCGGGTGGTGGCCTCCGCCGGCTACGGCCAGCTGCGCGCGGACCAGGAGGGCGCGGTCGATGCCGACACGCTGTTCAACGTCGGCTCGATCAGCAAGGTCGTGACCGCGGCAACTTCGCTGCGCCTGGTCGCGGATCGGCGCCTGGATCTGGATCGCGACGTGAACCGGATCCTGACGTCGTGGCGGCTGCCGTCCCGCGCGGGCCATCCGCGCGAGACGGTGAACCTGCGCATGTTGATGTCGCATACCGCCGGCCTGAACGTACACGGCTTCCCCGACTATCTGCCGGGCGAGGCCACGCCCACCCTGCTGCAGACGCTGGAAGGACAGGTCCCCGCGCGCACGCCGGCCATCCGGCTGCGGCACCGCCCCGGTGAAATGGTCGACTACTCCGGCGGCGGCACCGTGATCGAGCAATTGATGATCGAGGATGTCACCGGCAAGCCGCTGGAAGACGCCGCGCGCGCGGAGGTGTTCACGCCGATCGGCATGGCGCGCAGCACCTTCCGGGATCCCGGGGACGCCGCGCGCGCCAATGTCGCCCTGGCGCACGACGCGGAAGGAAGGACGGTCGCGTTGCCACGGGGCTGGCAGCGCTTTCCGCAACAGGCGCCGGCCGGCCTGTGGACCAGCGCGAACGAACTGGGTGCATTCGTCGGGGCGCTCATCCGCAGCTATCAGGGCCACGACGATTACCTGCCGCGCCCGCTGGCGATCCAGATGTTGACCGAAGTGGCGCCGGGCAATTTCGGCCTGGGGCCGCGGCTGGAGGGCGAAGGCGAACGGCGGGTGTTCCACCACGGCGGTTCCAACGACAGCTACCACGCCTGGATCGAGGGCTACCCGGAGACCGGCGACGGTTTCGTCATCCTCACCAACGGCGAGAACGGCTGGGCCCTGCGCGGTGAAATCCGCAATGCGTTGTCCGACGCCATCGGGCACGGCGTCAATCCACTGCTGCGCACGATTGCGCTGGACGCGGCCAGCGGTCGGTTCGCGGACTACGCGGGCCAGTACGTCCGCGCCGCGCACACCCCGGAGGATCTGCGCGGCGCCCAGGCGGACGCGTTCGACGACGGCGCCGCCACGCTGGACATCCGCTTCGACGGCAGGGATCTCTCGGTCGTCCTGCCCGACGAAACCGGCCTGCTGCGCGCGCTGGCGCCCAACCGCTTCATCGCGCCCACCGTGTTCTCCACCGGCTATGCCTTTCATCGCGACGCCGAAGGCAAAGTCCGCGCGCTGACCCTGTCGCTGGGCGATACGCGGACCTATTACCGACGCATGCCCGGACATTGAGCTTCAGTGCCCCTCCAGTGTCCGCGGACCCGGGTGAACCATGGGTCGGCTCTCTTGCCTGCCATTCCCGGAAAAAAGGAACCTCGAGGATTGACCTGCCGTGCGGCGTTGGAGGAGCGCCTGGACTTCGCGCCAACGACAAATCTCCCGTCACCTGCCGCGCAGGTGCCTGCCCCCTTTTCCAAAGGGGGGCGAATTTTCCGGAAGCCGCGCTGGAAGAAGCATGCCTTGCTTTCGCCTTCCCCTTCGCAGCGTCTCAACCGCCGGATGGCGGGTCAAAAAAGGGGATTGAGAGGGGATTTCTCATGACGCCGGGCATGCCAGGCGGCGTCCCGACCGGATTTCAACAGGACCCGCGACGATCACGCCCGCTCGCCGCATCTCCTTCACGGGATTCCCATGGAGATCGCGCATGTTCGTCCGCCTTGTCCTGCTTTGTTGCTGCCTGTGGTCCTTTCGCGTCGGCGCCGCCGAGCCCGAACGCTGGCGGGTGGTGATCGATCTGTGGGGCAATCCGGTCCACCAGACGCTCGAGCTGACCCGCGACGGCGCGCGGCTGAGCGGGACGCTCGATGGCGATCCGCTGACCGGCAGCGTGGAAGGAGCGCAATTGCAGCTGACCGCCACCGCCAACGGCCGGCAGTACCGCCTGCGCGGCACCCGTGACGGCGACGCGTTGGCGGGCGTCGCCGACTTTCCCGATCCCAACGCACCCGAACGTCGGGCCGAACACGCCTTCACCGCCACCCGATTGCCGTCGCGGCCACCGGGGCCACCGCGGGTGATCGACTTCACTCCACAGGACTACGCCAACGTGTTCAGCGCCGATCGCGCGCCGGTCATGATCCTCTGGCCCGGCGACACCGTGCGCACGCGCACCCTCGATTCCGGCGGCGTGGACGAACACGGCGTCACCCGCGCGCTGTTCGGCAATCCGCAGGTCGGTCCGTTCTACGTGGACACCGCCGAACCCGGCGACGTCCTGGCCATCACCCTGCATCGCCTGCGGCCCAACCGCGATTATGCCGACAGCCTCGATGCGCTGGTCGGACGCGCGCAGGGCCCGGGACTGGCGGCCCACGCCGGCGCGCTCGGCAAGCCGGTGCGCTGGCGGCTGGATCGCGAGCGCGGAATCGCGCTGCCGCCGCCGGGCAGTGGCCTGGATGGCCTGGGCATTCCGCTGCGGCCGATGCTGGGCGGGATCGCGGTGGCGCCCGGCTTCGGTTCGCCCCCGATGTCGACCGGCGACAGCGGGCGTTTCGGCGGCAATATGGACTTCAACCAGATTGTCGAGGGCACGACGGTCTATCTGCCGGTGTCGCAACCCGGCGCCCTGCTCTACCTCGGCGACGCGCACGCGGCGCAGGGCGACGGCGAGACCTCGCAGTACGCGCTGGAGACCTCGATGGACGTGGAGTTCAGCGTGGCGGTGATCAAGGCGCGCGCGCAGGCGACGCCGCGGGTGGAATCGGCGACCCGGCTGATGGCGGTCGGCCAGGCGGGCTCGCTGGACGAGGCCGTGCGCGCGGCCACCCACGGCCTGATCCAATGGTTGCAGCAGGACTACCGGCTCAGCCTTTCCGAAGCCAGCCAGTTGCTGGGCGCGGCGGTGGAATACCGCATCACCACCCTGGCCGGGCGCAACGCGGGGGTGGCCGCGATGCTGGACAAGTCCCGGCTCGCGTCCCTGCGCGCCGCCTCCGCGCGCAGATGAGCGCGTCGCCGGCCTTGCTCAGGTTTCGCCGGGCGTCAGCCGCGCCAGGTTCTGCCGGATCCGTTCGATGCCCGCCCAGGGATGCTGCTTGAGCCGACGCAGCCGCGCCGGAGTCGATCGGATGTCGAACGCGCCGCCCGACTTCACCCGTCCCAGTTCCTCCCAGCGCAGCGGCATCGCCACCGGCGCGCCGGGACGCGCGCGCAGCGAGAACGACGCCACGCTGGTCGCGCCGCGACCGTTGCGCAGGTAGTCGATGAAGATGCGGCCCTTGCGCAGGCGCTTGCTGGAAGTGGCGACGAACTTCAGCGGATCCATCTGCGCCATCGATTCGGCGAAGGCGTGCGCGAAAGGCTTCACCAGATCCCAGTCGCAACCGGGATTCAGCGGCACCACCACATGCAGGCCCTTGCCGCCGGAGGTGCGCACGAACGATTGCAGTCCCGCGTCTTCCAGCAGCCCGCGCATCTGCCGCGCGGCGGCCACGGTTTCCGCCCACGGCACGTCCGCGCCCGGATCCAGATCGAACACCACCCGGTCGGCCACGTCCGGGGCGTCGGCGTGCGCGCCCCAGGGATGGAATTCCAGCGCGTTGAACTGGACCAGCTCGCGCACCGCGCGCGCGTCGCGCACCACCAGGTAATCCTCGGTCTGGCCGCTTTCCTCCTTCAGCGGCACGCGGTCCACGTACTGCATGCCCGGCGCCAGGTGTTTCTGGAAGAAGCAGGGCCGGGTCGAGCCCTGCGGGCAGCGGATGATCGACAGCGGCCGTCCGCTGATTTCCGGCAACAGCCATTCCATCACCGTGTCGTAGTAGTCGGCCACGTCCTGCTTGGTCGTGCCGGTGTCGGGGTAGACCACCCGATCCGGATGGGTCAGTTCGATCCCGTCCGCCGCGCCGTCATCGACGCCGGAATGCCGGCCCGCTCGCGTGCCTTTGGACTTGACCATGCGCCTGCTCCGTTCCGGTACCTTCCGTTCCGCCGCGTCCCGATCCGACGATCGCAGATCCGCCGCGCGCTTGTCCGGCCGCAACCCTTTCAGCGACGGCTGCCGCAGCAGCCCCTGGTTGCCGACGCCACGATAGAACACTTCCACCACCGCCTTCGGCGGAAACCAGCGCGCGCCGCGCAGATCGGTGTCCAGCCCTTCGGGAATGTCCACGGTCGGCGTCGCCCGCGCGCGGCGGCCCAGCGTTTCCCCCAGTTCGGCCAGCATCGCCTGGTTGAAACCGGTGCCCACCCGTCCCGCGAACGACCAGCCGCCGCGTCCATCCGGCCGTGCCAGCAGCAGCGAGCCGAAACCGGTGCGGCTGCCCCGTGGCGGAGTCATCCCGACCACCGCGAACTCATCGCTTTCCTGGCGCTTGGTCTTGCGCCAGTCATCCCCTCTTCCCGCACGATAGGGCGCGTTGGCGCGCTTGGAGATGATGCCTTCCAGATGGCGTTCGCCCGCCGCCGCGAACGCGCGCTCGCCGTGCCCCAGCACATGCGAACTGTAGATCAGCGGCGGACGCGCGCACTCGAGCACCGCCGCCAGCAGTTGCTTGCGTTCGATCTGGGGGGCGCGGCTGACATCCACGCCGTCCAGGTGCAGCAGGTCGAACAGCACATAGGTCAAGGGCGCGTTCTTCTCGCCGGCCAGCGTGGCCTGCAGCAGGCTGAAATCGGCCTGGGTGCCGGCGCCGGCGATCAGTTCGCCGTCGAGCGCGGCCTGCTCCAGGCCCAGCTGCGCCAGCGCATCCGCGATCTCGGGCACCTTGGCGGTCCATTCCAGCGCATTGCGCGACCAGATCCGCGCCTGGCCGCGGTGGATGACGGTCAGCAGCCGATAACCATCCCATTTGGCCTCGTGCAACCAGTCATCGCCCGTGGGCGGCGCGGTGCCGAGCGTGGCCAGCTGCGGCTTGAACGGGCCGTCGGCCAAACGCGCGCGGCGCGCGCCGGACAACGCCAGCGCGCGTGCCCGCCAGGCTTCGCGCGAGCGCGCGGCGGTGCGCGAGGGTGTCCGCGTGCGCGAACCGGCGGCGACCTTTTTTTTCGACGTCCGCCTTGTGGTCTTCGCCGTGTCCGCGCGCGCGGCGCGGCGACGGCCCGCGCCCGCGGTCGGCGCCGGCACGTCGTCCAGCATGTCGTCCGCCTCGCGCCGCGCGGCGTGGGCGTCGTCGTCCTTGAACAGCAGCCACTGCGTGCGCCCCGAGGTCCGCCGCGTGCGCACCAGATGCCAGCCGCCCTTGAGCTTGTCGCCGAACAGTTCGAAGCGCAGGTGTCCCTTCGCCAGCTGCGCCTCCGGATCCCCGGAGGTCGACCACAGGCCGCGATCGAACAAGGCGACATGGCCCGCGCCGTATTCGCCTTCCGGAATCTCGCCCTGGAAATCCGCATAGCCGATCGGATGATCCTCGACTTCCGCGGCCAGCCGCTTGACGCCCGGATCCAGGCTGGGTCCTTTCGGCACCGCCCAGCTCTTGAGCGCATCGCCGATCTGCAGGCGGAAATCGTAGTGGCGATGACTGGCGTGATGCAGCTGGACCACGAAGATGGGGCGCGCCCGCGCCCGCGCGGGCTTTCCCGGCGCCGGCTCGCGGGTGCGCCCGAAATGCCGTTTGCGCTCGTATTCCACCAGACTCATCGGTGAACCTGATCATCACATGGCGTCCACTATGGTCGGGATTCCGTCAACGGGATGTATGAAGATGACTCCTCTGGACAAGCCCCTGCGCCGCGAGTTGCTCCTCAACGACGTCGCCTACACCCTGGTGATCGATCCGGTCGGACTCAAACTGACCGAAAAAGGACGCCGGCGAGGCGTCGAACTGCGCTGGACGGAACTGGTGTCCGGCGACGCCGGCCTGGCCGCCGCCCTGCAGGCGTCGGTGGAGGGCGAGCCCGGCTGAGCGATCCGCGCCCGCGGCAGGCGGTCCTGCCGCGGCGCCGCTCAGCGCCTGCGCGCGGCGGTCTTCTTCGTCGCCCGCTTGCCGGCCGTCTTGGCGGTCTTGGATGCCTTGCGCGCGGTCTTGCGGGTTTTCTTCGCCGCGGATTTCTTCGCCGGCGTGCGCTTCTTGTCCGCCAGGCTTTTCTGCAGCAGCGCCATGAAGTCGACCACGTTGGTGGCCGCTTCCTCCTCGCGCTCCGGTTCCTCGACCCGCGCGGTCGCGCCCTTGGACTTGATCCGCTTGCGGATGATCGCCTGCAGACGCGTGCGGAATTCGTCGTGGTAGGCATCGGGCGTCCATTTGCCCGACATCGATTCCACCAGTTGCGCGGCCATTTCCTCTTCCTTGGCGGAAATACGGTAGGAAGCGGCGCTGCCCGACGGCAGCTTGTACTCGTCCGGATCCACCAGTTCCTGCGGATAGCGCAGCAGGATCAGCACCAGCGCGTCGCCCAGCGGCATCACCGCCGAAAGATACTCGCGGGTGCGGATCACCACCCTCGCCACGCCGATCCGGCCGGTGGATTCCAGCGTCCGCCGCAGCAGCACATAACCCTTCTCGGCCTTCTTGCCCGGCACCAGCACGTAGGGCTTCTCGAAGTAGCGCGGATCGATGGCGTCGCGCTCGATGAAGGCCTCCACCTCCACCGTCTCGTGGCTTTCGGGCGCGGCGGCGCGGATGTCCTCCTGCTCCACCACCACGTAGTTGCCCTTGTCGTATTCGTAGGCCTTGACGATGTCCTTCCAGGGGACTTCCTCCCCGGTCTCGGCGTTGACCCGCTCGAACCGGATCGGCTTGCGGTCGCGCGAATCCAGCATGCGGAAATGCAGATCGACCTTGCGCTCGCCGGACATCAGCGAGACCGGGACGTTCAACAGGCCGAAGGAAAGCGTGCCTGTCCAGATGGGGCGTGCCATGGCGCGTTCTCGCGGTAGCGGTTCCCGTCTTGTTAGTGCCACCGCGATGATGGGCAGGTGAACGCAGACTGGCTCGGCGGCGCCATAAAACCGCGAACTGCGTCGCGACTTAATATTCTCTGCATCTGATGTTTACATTCGTGACGACGCTGATCGCGATGATGGGGGCCCGTCAAACAAGGAGGACATGCATGGGCAGCATCCATCGATATCCGCGTCAGGCCGGTCCGGGCAAGTGCGAGGTGGTGGACGTGAAGGCCGAGCTGGACGAATGGCGCGTGGATATTCCGGCGCATGCGTTCTATCAGCCGGGCACGGCGTTCACCCGCTACGAACCCAGCCTGCTGTTCGCCTACGACAGCTATCTGCAGTACCACCAGGTGCCGCTGGATGGACTGCTGCACACACTGGAGCGCCGGTACGAGGAGCGCTTCGATCACTTCGACCGGCTCGACTGGCACCACATGGAAAACCTGCTGCGCCAGGTCTGGCGGCGCATGGGCGCGCCGCTCGGCGACGACGGCCAGGCGCACGCGACCGACGCGCGCCCGCAAACGCCGCTGCGCCAGCCCTACACCTGATCCAATCCCGCGCCGATGACCGCGACGCTCAGCCGTCGCGGCGCGGCGCCGGCTTTCCCTTGCGATGCGGCTTCGGCGCGTGTTCGCTCCGCGCCTTCTTCGCGAAACCACCGCCGAGCTTGCCGGGCGGCTTGCCTTCCGGGCGCTGGCGACGCGGCGGGGCATGGCCGCCATCCGCGCCCACGCGCTGGATGCGCAGCTGCTGACCGGACACCCACACCTTCTTCAGGTGCGACAGCACTTCCGGCGGCATGCCTTCGGGCAGGTCCAGCACCGAATGGTCGTCGTGGATGTCGATCCGGCCGATGTAGCGGCTTTCCAGCCCCGCCTCGTTGGCGATCGCGCCGACGATGTTGGCCGGCTTCACTCCATGCATGTGGCCCACCTCGATGCGGAAGGTCTCCATGCCGACTTCGGGTTCGGCGCGCGGCGGCTTGTCGAAGCGCGGACGCTCGATGCGCGGCGCGCCCTCGTGGGCCTCCGGCGGCACGAAGGCGTTGTCGCGCGCGCGCGCCGGACGCTCCTCGCGCATCGGCCGCTCGGCGCGTGCGGGACGCTCGCCGCGCGCGGGGCGTTCCTCGCGCGCCGGGCGCTCGCCGGGTGCGCGGGCCTCGCGGCGCTGCTCGGCCGGCAGCAGCAACGGGGTGTCGCCCTGCAGCAGGCGCGCCAGCGCGGCGGCGATCTCGATCGCCGGCACGTTGTGCTCGCGCTCGTAGGCTTCGATCAGGCCGCGGAACTCGCCGGTGGTGTTCGCCGCCAGCGTATCGGTGATGCGGCCCAGGAACTTCTGCACGCGGCGATCGTTGACCGCGTCGACGCTCGGCAGCTGCATTTCCTGGATCGGCTGGCGGGTGGCGCGCTCGATGGCGCGCAGCATGCCCTTCTCGCGCGGGGTGACGAACAGGATCGCCTCGCCGCTGCGGCCGGCGCGGCCGGTGCGGCCGATCCGGTGCACATAGCTTTCGGTGTCGTACGGAATGTCGTAATTCAGCACGTGGCTGATGCGTTCCACGTCCAGCCCGCGCGCGGCCACGTCGGTGGCCACCAGCACGTCCAGCTTGCCGTCCTTCAACTGCTGGATGGTCTTCTCGCGCTGGGCCTGCTGCATGTCGCCGTTGATGGCCGCCGCGGCCAGTCCGCGCGCCTGCAGCTTGCCGGCCAGTTCCTCGGTCGCCGCCTTGGTGCGGGCGAAGATGATCATCCCGTCGAACGGCTCGGCTTCCAGGATCCGGGTCAGCGCGTCCAGCTTGTGCAGGCCGCTGACGAACCAGTAGCGCTGGCGGATGTTGGCCGAGGTGGTGGTCTTGGCCGCGATGGTGACTTCGACCGGATCCTTCAGGTAGGTCTGGGCGATGCGCCGGATCGCCGGCGGCATGGTCGCCGAGAACAGCGCGACCCGGCGCGATTCCGGGGTCTTCTTCAGGACCGTCTCGACGTCGTCGATGAAGCCCATGCGCAGCATTTCATCGGCTTCGTCCAGCACCAGCGTGGTCAGCCCGGACAGGTCCAGCGAGCCGCGCTCCAGATGATCGATGACGCGGCCGGGCGTGCCGACCACCACGTGCACGCCGCGCTTGAGCGCCTGCAGCTGCGGGTAGTAGCTCTGGCCGCCGTAGATCGGCAGCACGTGGAAGCCGGGCATCTTCGCGGCATAGCGCTGGAACGCCTCGGCGACCTGGATCGCCAGTTCGCGGGTCGGCGCCAGCACCAGCGCCTGCGGCTTGCCCGCCGACAGGTCGATGCGGGACAGCAGGGGCAGCGCGAAGGCGGCGGTTTTGCCGGTGCCGGTCTGGGCCTGGCCCAGCACGTCGCGGCCGGCCAGCATGGCCGGAATGGTGGCCGCCTGGATGGGCGACGGCGATTCGTAGCCCACCTCGGTGACGGCGGCCATGACCGGCGCGGACAGGCCGAGATCGGCGAAAACGAGCGAAGAGGGGGTGGATTCGGGGGACATGAGAGGACTCCGGGCGTCGCGGAGTGCGCACGCAAGCAGCGTATTGTGCGCTTTTCGGCCCCCTCCTGTCCTGCCGGCCGCCGGGAGGTCCTGTCCCGCCGTTCAGGCAAATCCTTGATTTGGCGGAGGTTCCGGCCGATTTTGCCCCCTGCGCGCGGCGGCCTGTGATTTTTCCCCCGCCGCCGCGAATCACCTTCCGACACGCACAATCGGCACGGGCGGGAAATGGAACACGTCGCAGACATGGCGGAACACACGCGGCAGGGCTTCGCGCAGCAACTGGAGCGCCATCGGGGCATCGTCGTCAAGGTGGCCGGTACCTATTGCCGCGACCCCGACGACCGCGCCGAACTGGCGCAGGAAATCGCCAGCCGGTTGTGGCAGGCCTACCCGCGTTTCGATCCCGCGCGCCCGTTCTCGACCTGGATGTACCGCATCGCGTTGAACGTCGCGATCTCGTTCGTGCGCGACAACAGCCAGCGCCGCCGCCACGCGATCCCGCTGGACGATCAACTGCACGACATCGCCGATGCGCAGGCCGCGGATCCGCAGGCCGAGCAGCAGGTACGCGCCCTGCACCGCTTCATCCACGCGCAGGCCCCGCTCGACCGCGCGCTCCTGCTGCTGTACCTGGAGGACCGAAGTTATCGCGAGATGAGCGAGATCCTGGGCATCAGCGAAACCAATGTCGCGACCAAGATCAGCCGCCTCAAGCAACGCATCCGCAACGAACTCTGACATCCCCTATGGACATCCTCATGGAAACCGACGAACTGAAAGCCGCCTGGCAGGCGCTGGAGCGCCGCATGGCCCAGCAGGACCAGCTCAGCCTGCACCTGTTCCGCGAAGGCCGCCTGGAAAAGGCGCGCCACAGCCTGCGCCCGCTGTTCTGGGGCCAGCTCATCCAGATCGTGTTCGGCGTGGCGATGATCGTGCTGGGCGTCGCCTGCTGGACCCCGCACCGCGATCTGCCGGTCCTGCTGGTCTCCGGCATCATCGTGCACGCCTACGGGGTGGTGACCACCGCGATGGCCGGACTGACGCTCGGCCTGATTGGCCTGATCGACTATTCCGCGCCGGTGCTGACCATCCAGCGCCACCTGGCCCGGCTGCGGCGCTTCTACATCTGCAACGGGATGATCGCCGGCCTGTCCTGGTGGCTGCTGTGGCTGCCCTTCGTCATCGCCCTGGGCGCGGTGGTCGGCGGCAATCTCGCCCCGGCCGCCCCCGGCATGCTGGTGGTGTGCCTGGCGATCGGCATCCCCGGCCTGATCGCCTCGGCCTGGATCCACCGCCATCGCCGCCGGCGGGCCGGCTCGGAGGAATGCTTCCAGGACGTGCTGAGCGGCGCCAGCATCCAGCGCAGCCAGCGGGTCCTGGACGAGCTGTCCCGGTTCGAGCGCGAGTGAGGCGGTCCGGCCGGGATTGCGACTAAACTGGCGCGATGCAGATCCTCGATTTCGAACTCGACCGCGAACACGTCGAACTCAACCAGTTGCTCAAGCTGATCGGCGTGGTCGACAGCGGCGGCGCCGGCAAGGCCCTGGTCGCTTCCGGCGCGGTGCGGGTGGATGGCGCGGTCGAGCTGCGCAAGACCTGCAAGATCCGGGATGGGCAGGTGGTCGCCCTCGACGGCATCGAGATTCACGTCCGCGCCGTATAGGCGCGGCGCGGGATCCGGTCTACGGCACGCAGGTCCCCGGCATGCCGTCCTACCACGCGCCTGGCTACGGCAGGCCCGCCTACAGCACGCCGGACGCGTCGCGATCGAACTCGGCCATCGGGCTTTCCATCGGGCAGGTGCTGTCCGGGAAACCGAAACTCTTGCGCAGTTCCAGCCCGCAGGTGTTGATGTCCTCCAGCGCGGTCTCGGTCTGCCCGCATTGGCGATCGAACGCCAGCATGAAGTCATCCTTGCGGCGCACGAATTCCTCGCCGCACTTGCGGGTCAGCTGGATGCGATCCAGATCGTCCTGCGCCGCGTTGGTGCCCTGCAGCCCGTACTCCTCCAGCTCGGTGGCGGTCAGCAGGCGCAGCTTGCGGTTGGGCACGGTCATCATCAGATCCGCCACCGTCACCGCCGCGCCATTGCGCTCCAGGTAGTCCTTCAGCTGGCCGTACACCTGGCGCAGCTCCTCGGCCAGTTCGGCGCGCGAATTGGCGCCGGAATTGATCCGCATCATCCGGTGGATGCCGACCTTGCCGGCAATCACCCGGTTGTCGCCGGAAGCCAGGATCAACAGGCAGGAGCTGTGGCAGATCGCGCCGTCGCGCACCCACAGCGTCCAGTGCGAGGCGCCGATGATGTCGCCGGCGCGGATGCCGTCCTCGACCCGGCCGCCGCTGGAATCGATGTCCAGCACGCGCTTCTCGATCGCCAGCCGGTTGGCGACGTTGGACATGCGCTCCATCAGCGCGGTGAACTCGGCATTGATCTTGCCGGTGTAGCGCACCCGCATCACGCCCGCGGCCTGGCAGGGTTTCACCGCGTCGACCAGGGTCTGGAAGTCGAGCTTGTCCACCGCCGTGCCGTCGCCGTGCTGGGCGTAGTCGAGTTCGCAGCTGACCCAGGTGACGCCGGCGGTCAGCGCCGCCTCCGGCCAGTCGGTGGTGCGCGCCAGATCGATCTTGCGCGGCGCCGGCTTGACCGGACCGGTGCTGATCGCGCCGTTGTCCTCGCTGCTGGCGGTGGTCTCGGTGCGGGGCTTTTCCGGCGCCGGCGGCGCCGGCGCTTCGGCGCGGCAGCCGGCCAGGAAGACGGCGCCGGCAAGCACGCAGCAGGACAGCACGGAAACGGGACGCATGGGCACGGGCGATGGCGTGGGGAACGGACCGCTAGTCTAGGGCCCGATGCCCGCGACGGGCCGAATCGGTGGTGAATGCGGCCTCGACCGGTTCAGGTCGAGCGGGCGCGGCGCCGCGCCGCCGTGCCACGCTCAGGCGAAGGTCAGCGCGTGGATGGGCGGCAATCGCGCCGCCAGCGCCCGCCAGTGTTCGCCCTGATCGTCGCTGGTCCACAGGCCACCGGTGGTCGATCCGAACGCCAGCCGCTCGCCGTCCGCGTCCACCGCCAGTCCATGCCGGTAGACCAGATCGTAGGCCTGCCCTTCCGGCAGGCCGCGCCGCAGCGTCTCGAAGCTGCGCCCGCCGTCGCGCGTACGCGCCACCACCAGCTGCGCGTCGACCGGATAGCGCTTTTCGTCCTTCAACGCCGGCACGAACCAGGCGGTATCCGCATCGCGCGGATGGACCGCCACCGCGAAACCGAACACCGAAGGCGGCACATCAGTGATCTCGTGCCAGTCGCCGCCGCCGGCGGTGCTGCGGAACACCCCGCTGTGATGCTGGGCCCAGAACACATCCGGCGCGCCAGGCGCCTGCACCAGCCGGTGCACGTCCTGGCTGTCGGGATCGCCCTGCCGCCCCTCGGGCATGTAGCGGGCGATCATGCCCTGCGCGGTCTGCGTCCAGCTGTCGCCGCCGTCGTCGCTGCGCCACACGCCGCCGGTGGAAATCGCCACCCGCAGGCGGCGCGGATCGCGCGGATCGACGCAGACCGAATGGATGCCCGGATGATCGTAGCCGCCGCCGAACCACCGCTGCCGTTCCGGTCGATCCCACAGGCCGCGCACGAGTTGCCACTGGCGTCCATGATCGTCGGAACGGAACAGGCCGCCGGGAATCGTGCCGGCCCACAGGCGGCCCGGCTCGTCGGCGCCGCCGGCCTCCAGCGACCAGATCAAGCGCAGCGTCGCGGGCTGCGCGGGCTTGCCGTCGCCGGTGATCACTTCGTCGCCTTCACCGTAGGCCGGCACGCCGACCTCCTCCCAGTGCCGGCCCTGATCGGTGGAGCGATGCAGCTTGGCGCCGAAGTGGCCGAGATCCAGCGCGGCGTACCAACTGCCGTCGCGCGGATCCGCCAGGGCCTGGGCGACGTTGTCGCCCAGGAAGGCGGTATCGGTGATCCGCCACTCGCCGTCGCCGCTGTCACGGCCCAGCACGAACAATCCCTTGCGCGAAGACACCAGCAATCGATCCGACATGTCAGCCTCCCGACAGCGCCTGCATCACGTAGAGTTCGGCATCCCCGCCCACCGCCTGGCCGAGGTCGCGCTTGTCGCGCAGGCATTGGCCATCGACGAACACCGCGACGTGGTGGCGCACCGCGCCCTGCTCGTCGAGCACGTAGCCACGCAATGACGGATACCGCGCGAACACCGCCTGCAGCAGTTCGCCCACGCTGGCGCCGGCCAGCTGCATGCACAGCTCGCCGCCGGCATGTCCTTCGGTTGGCGGCAGCCAGCGCGTCAGCGCCGGTGCCAGCACCACCCTGGCCATCGCGGGTTTCCCTTGCCCAGACAGCCGCGGAGGATAGCGCCCTGCCCGCGGCGCCGCATGGCGCAGCGCCGCGAGGAAGGCGGTCGGTCGAGCCCGCCGCCGACGGCGTGGCGGACGCGGCCGGGGCGGCCATGCCGCGTACCGCCGATCTCAAGAAGCCGCCGGCCTTGCCGATACCGGACTCCAGACGTGCCCATCGAGGAGACCCCATGGGGCCCAGCCAATCGGCCCGCCATCGGGACTTCTCCCGGCACGGGGTCGACAGCCGCCGCCACCCGTCCCACACTGACGCCACGCGTGCGCGGACGGCCCGGTGTGCCGGAGCACGCGCCCTTCCGATGGACAGGTGGATGCCGTGATGGTCCCGTCACCCCGCCCGCTGCCGTCGGCGACGGCGGCGCACTCGCCTGCGGAACATCCGCGCCGCGAAGCCGGCCCCTGGCGCTGGGCGCTGGCCGTGCTGGCGATGGGCCTGGCCTTCACCGCCTGGCTGGCGCTGGGCGAATGGCGGGATCTCAACGAACGCACCGACGCGCAGCGCAAGGCGCTGGCCCAGGCCGCGGTCCGCCAGCTGCGCGCGCCGCTGCAGACCGTCGCCTCCGAACTGCGCGCCATGCAGACCGTGTTCCTGGCCAATGATCGGATGGATCAGGTCCGTTTCACCCAGGTCACCGAAAACCTGCAACGCCAACGCATCGGCCCGGCGCGCGTGGCCACCGCGTTCGCCCAGCGGATCGAATCCGGCGTCGACGGCCAATCCGCCTATCGCTATCAATTCATCACCCCGTTCCGCGGCAACGAGGTGTTGCTGGGCCTGAACATCGCCAGCCAGCACGAGAACCTGCTGGCGCTGGAACGCGCGCGCGACAGCAACAGCGTGGTGCTGTCCGCGCCGTTCGTCCTGCGCCAGTCGGTGCCGGGCAACCAGCAGCGGCTCGGCGTGACCGTGCGCCTGCCGGTGTATTCCGACGGCGCCGAGCCGGTGGGCGTGGCCGCGCGGCGCGCGCGCGCGATTGGCGCGCTGGCGGTGAGCCTGCGCCTGGAGCCGCTGGTGCACGACGCCCTGCGCGGCCCGGTGCTGGAAACCTTCCAGGCCAGCGTCCGCGATCTCGATGCGGCCGACACCGCGCCGTTCTTCGACTCCGCGGGCCGCGCCGCGAGCGGCGCGCGGCTCTATCGCGAAGTGCTCGAATTCGGCGGCCGGCGCTGGGAACTGCGCCTGTGGCCGCGCCCTTCGCCGCCGGACAGCGAGCGCCTGCAGGTCATCCTCACCGCCGGTCCGGTGATCAGCCTGCTGCTGGCCGCGCTGCTGTGGTCGCTGGCCACCACCCGCCAGCGCGCGATCACGCTGGGCCACGAGATGAGCTCGTTGTACCGCCAGAGCGAGGCGCAGTTCCGCGCGCTCAACGAACTGCTGCCCGCGCTGGTGCTGCTGTCCGATGGCGACGGCCGCATCCTGTACGCCAACCAGGCCGCGCGGCAGCGGTTGGGCGACGTGGTCTCCGCGGGCGTGCCGCTGACCGCGCTGTTCGCCGATCCCGACTTCCGCGAACGGGTCCGGCAACCGGCCCGCACCGGCGACTACTGGGGCAACGTGGAAGCGCTGCTGATCGGCCTGGGCGGCGAGTTCTGGGCGAACGCCTCGATCGCGCGGGTCGAGATGGAGGACGAGCCGCGCCTGCTGATGGTCGCCACCGACATTTCCGAGCAGCGCGAGCTGACCGAGCGCCTGAGCTACCAGGCCACCCACGACGCCCTGACCGAACTGTGCAACCGGCGCGAGTTCGAGCGCCGGATCGAACAGGCGCTGTCCGAGCGCCGCCGGGGCGGGCGTTCCTGCGCGCTGCTCTACATCGACCTCGATCAGTTCAAGCTGATCAACGACGTGTCCGGCCATACCGCCGGTGACCAGTTGCTCGCGCAGCTCGCGCTGGCGATGCGGATGCAGCTGCGCGGCGACGACCTGCTGGCGCGCCTGGGCGGCGACGAGTTCGGCCTGCTCGCGTTCGACGTCGACACCGCCAGCGCCCGCGCGCTGGCCGAACGCCTGCGCACCGGCATCGAATCGCAGATGTTCGTCTGGCAGGAACGCACCTACACCGTCAGCGCCAGCATCGGCGTGGTGGTGGTCGACCAGGACAACGCCACCCTCAAGGATCTGCTGTCCTGGGCCGACACCGCCTGCTACGTCGCCAAGGAAAACGGGCGCAACCGCATCCATGTCTACAGCGACGACGACGAGGCCACCCGCCGCTATGGCGAGATGGAATGGGCCAACCGGCTGCGCTGGGCGATGGAGGAACAGCGCCTGCTGCTGGACTACCAGGAGATCGTGCCGCTGGACGGCCGTCGCGAGGACGGCGCGCGGGTGGAACTGCTGCTGCGCCTGCGCGACGAGGACGGCCGCATCGTCCTGCCCGGCGCGTTCCTGCCGGCGGCCGAGCGCTATGGCCTGATGCCGATGGTGGATCGCTGGGTCATCCGCGCCGCGCTCACCCACTTCGGCCAGCTGCACGCGGACGGCCGCCCGTTGCAGCAGTGCGCGATCAACCTGTCCGGCGCCAGCATCGAGGACGAGGATCTGGCCGACTTCATCCTGGAACTGGTGGCCGAACACCGGGTGCCGCCTTCGCGGCTGTGCTTCGAGATCACCGAGACGGTGGCGGTGCGCAACCTGCTCAAGGTGGTCCACGTGATCGAGCGCCTGCGCAAGGCCGGCTGCCGGATCGCGCTGGACGACTTCGGCGCCGGCATGTCCTCGTTCGGCTACCTCAAGAACCTGCCGGTGGACGTGATCAAGATCGACGGCAGCTTCATCCGCGATCTGGAAACCGACCCGATGAGCCGGACCATCGTCAACGCCATCGCCCAGATCGGGCACCAGCGCGGGCTGAGCGTGGTCGCCGAATGGGTGGGCAATGCCGCGATGATCGCCACCCTGACCGGGCTGGGCGTGGATTTCGGCCAGGGCATGGCCCTGCATCGGCCGGAGCGGGTGCTGTTCCAGCGCCAGCGCCAGGCGGCCTGAATCCGGCGGGCGCCGGCCCGGCGGCGCTAGAATCCGCGGATCTTCCGCACGCGCACCGACATGTCCGATTCCTGCTGTGGCTGTGGCAAGACGATAGACGTCGCCGCGCTCGAGGCGCGCCAGCGGCGGGTGCTGGCGATCGTGCTGGCGATCAATGTCGCCACCTTCCTGATGATGATTGCCGCCGCCTGGTACAGCCGCTCCACTTCGCTGTTGTCGGGCAGCCTGGACAATCTGGGCGATGCCGCCACCTACGCGCTCAGCCTGATGGTGGTCGGCGCCGGCGCGCGCGCCAAGGCGCAGGTCGCCCTGGTCAAGGGCCTGCTGATCCTGGCCGCGGCGCTGGCGGTGGCGGCGCAGATCGGCTGGCGGCTCGCGCACCCGGCGGTGCCGCTGTTCGAGACCATCGGCCTGGTCGGCCTCATCAATCTGGGCGCCAACCTGATCTGCCTGCGCCTGCTGACACCCTATCGCTCCGGCGACGTGAACCTCGCCTCGGCGTGGGAATGTTCGCGCAACGATGTCTACGAAGGGCTGGCGGTGCTGCTCGCCGCCGCCGGCGTGTGGCTGGCCGGCGCCGGCTGGCCGGACCTGCTGGTGGGCGCCGCGCTGCTGTTGCTGTTCCTGCGTTCCGCCTGGCGGGTGCTGTCCAGCGCGTGGTCGGCATGGCGCGAAAACGCGCCCGGACACGCCTGAAAGGAGAACCCGGTCAGGGCGCCGCCGGCAACCGGCTGGCGTGGCTCGCGGCCAGTTTCCAGCCGTCCGGATGGCGAATCCAGGTGTCGGTGAAGCGGAAGTCGGCGGTGAACGCCTGTCCCTGCGCTTCGCCTTCGATGTGGGTCACTCCGGTGACGATCGCCGCGTCGCCATGCAGCCGGATCCGCTGATCCTGGTTGCGGAACACCCGGTAGCGCGGCTCACGACCCGCCACCTCCGCCAGGTTGGCGGCGCGATCGGTGATCACGCCGCGCGAATCGATCAGCGTGAAGCCCGGATCCAGATGCCGCTCCAGCGTCTGCGCGTCGGCGTCCTCGAAGGCCCGGCACAACGCGGCCTCCACCGCCAGGATGTCGCGCCGGTCCTCGGCGTCGCCGGCCCATGCGCACGGCGTCGCCAGCAGCGCCACCCACAACATGCCCACCACGTTCCACGTCGCCTGTCGCATCGCACCGGCCTCCGCCTGGACTGCCGGCGATGGTAACCGCTACAGGCCGTGCCCTTCCTCCATGCGGACGGCCGGTTCGGGCTTCACCCGCACCGCCCACAGCACGCCGGCGATCAGCAGGCCGATGCCCAGCAGGGTCAGCGGTTTCGGCGCCTGTCCACGCAGCATGAACGCGTAAGCCAGCGCGGCCAGCGTCTCGAACACGATCAGCTGCCCGGCCAGCGCGGTCGGCAGGCGCTGGCTGGCCTGGTTCCAGCACAGCGTGCCCAGCCACGACGCGAACAGGCCGATGGCCACCATCAACGCGATGAAGAACGCCGGACGCGGTCCCAGCGGCATCGGGAAATCCGCGCCGCGCAGCGTCATTACGCCCCACAGCAGCGCATACCCCAGCAGCGCCAGCGGCAGGATCGCCACGCCCTGCGCGGTCGCCCAGGCGCGCGGACTGCGATCCGGATGCGCGCGCAGCCAGTCGGCGTTGCGCAGCGGATACCAGGTCCAGCAGGCCACCGCGATCAGCGCCAGCGCCGCGCCGCTGGCATAGCGCCACGGATCGGCCTGCGGATCATCGCGCAGCGCCTGCAGTTCCACCTGGTTGACGCAGGCGATGCCCAGCGCGATCAGCAGCAGCGACGGCGCCAGCCTGCGCCACGGCAGGTGGCCGTCGCGATGGCCGTTGCGCAGGTTGGCGCTGATCGCGATCACCACCGGCAGGGTGCCGATGATCATGGTCGGCACCGGCGCCCCGGCGCGCTGGATGGCGCTGGCCAGGCAGAAGTAATAGAGCAGGTTGCCGATCGCGGCGAGCTTGAGCGCCTCGCGCCAGTCGGCGCCGCGCAGCCGGCGCAGTTCGGCGCGATCGAACGCGGCCAGCGGCAACGCGATCAGGCCGAACGCCAGATAGCGGCCCACCGACTGCAGCGCCGCCGGATATTCCGGCAACAGCAGCGGCCCCACGAACACCAGGCCCCACATCAGCCCGGCGGCCAGCGCATACAGCGTTCCCACCCACATCGGATCGTTCGTCCCGCTCGAAAGAAGCCGACTCTAGGCGCCGGCGCCGGCGCCGTCTTGCACCAGATTGCGCCGGCTCAGCCGCGCACCTGGCGCTGGTAGCGCGCCGGCGTCACCCCGTAGCGGCGGGCGAACGCGCGGGTCAGGTGGGCCTGGTCGGCCATGCCGGTGGCGGCGGCCACCTCGGCGGGCGCCTCGCCCGCGCCCAGCCGGCGCTTGGCTTCGTGCACGCGCAACGCCATCAGCATCTGCTGCGGGGTGACGTGGTACTGGTCGCGGAACCGGCGCAGGAAATGGAACGGGCTGAGACCGGCGACGTTGGCGAGCGACTCCAGGGTCATCCGTTCGCCCAGGTGCGCATGCAGGTAGTCGACGACATCGGCGAAGCGCGCCGGCGGATCCTGCGCGGCGGGCCGGCCAATCCGCGCGTGATCGCGCAGGGTGTCCAGCAGTTGCAGCAGCAGACTGTCGAACGCCAGCGGTTCGCGGGCGTGCCAGAGCGCGTCCAGCAGGAGGGTGACCCGCGCCGCGCGGGCGCCGTCCTGGCGCACGGCGTCGGCGAACCACCAGCCGGTTTCGCCGGTCACCGCTTCCAGCGCCGTGCGATCCAGGTAGATCATCCGGTAGCGCCAGCCGTCCTCGGTTTCCGCGCGTCCGGTATGCAGCGTTTCCGGATTCATCAGCACCAGCGATCCGGGCGACGCCAGATGATCCGCGCCGGCATAGCGGAAGCGCTCGACCCCGGACTCGATCGCGCCCAGGCCGAAGGCTTCGTGGGTATGCGGCTCGAACGCATGCCGGACGATGTGCGCGCGGTACAGTTCCACCCCCGCGCGGTGTGGCGGGTGGCGGAACTGGGCCGCGTCGCGGGTGGATTCGAACTGCTCGGGCACGCCTTGCATCGGCGGATCATGCCACTGGTCGGCCGCCCCCGCCGCCCCTGGCCGGCGCCGTCCCTCCGTGGCGTTGGTGCGCGTACAGGGGCCACGGAACAGGCCGGAACGGACCTGCCGGGTCCGGCACACGGAGATTCGATGAAAACCTTCTACGCCCGCTCGCTGCACTGGCTCGCGATGCTGGGATGCCTGCTGCTTGGCGCGGCGGTAAGCGCCAGTCTCGGCGCGCTGCTGGGATAACGGCGCGCGTTCAGGCCGGGTCGTTGCTCTCGGGCGTGACTTCCGCCGCCCACGCCAGCGCCTGCCCGGCCTCGGCCGGTTCGAAGGCGCGCACTTCCGTGGCCGGCAACAGGTGCCCGGCCAGTTCGGAGATGCGCCCCAGCCATTGCTTGTCGGTCACCACCGCCGCCCGCGCGAAGCGGGAGTACTCGCCCAGTTTCTGCACCGCGTAGCGCAGATCCTTGGCCAACGCCTCGGCGCTGAGCCCGGTCATGTCGCGCAGGTCGGTGAAGACGCCGATGCGCCGGTACTCGGCCAGATGCGCTTCCAGGGTGGCGATGCAGCGGTCGTAGTCTTCGCCGCTGAGCTGGCCGCTGAAGCGGAAGGCCGCCACGTGCGGCGGCGCGGGAATGCTCTCGATCATGCGCGGATTCCGGCAGTTGTCCATGGCCATCGTCCGCGCGCGGATGTCGCAGGCGCGTCAACGCGCGCGGGAGGACGGTTCAGTCGATGCGATAGACGCGCGCTTTCGGCGTGTCTTCCTCGACCTGCAGGAACCAGCGCCCGGCCACGCCCGGCACGACCACGATGTCCGGCGATTCCAGCGGGCGCGACAGCTTCATCCTGCCCTTCAGTACCTTCCACTGCTGGCCGTTGTCGAGTTCGAACACCGTGCCCGGCTCCCATCCCGTCACGGTGCCCTTCAGGCGCGCGCGTATGGGTTCGTCGTTCAGGCCGATCAGCGAGCCCTCGTCGCGCGGACGCGCCGGCGGCTGGCTGCGGGCGATGACTTCGGCGCGTTCCTGCGCGCGTGCTTCCACCTGTTCGGACAACAGCCGGTTGAGCAGTTCCAGCTGCGCCGGGCTGAGCTGGTCCAGGCCGGTGGCCCGCATCTGTTCGGGCGTGAGCCGCTGTTCGATGTTGACGTGCGGCGCCTGCTGGGCGAACGCCGCCGACATCCACGCCATCGCCAGTCCCGCCAGCAGCCAAGCCTTGATCTTCATGCGTCCGCCCTTGCCCGGCGCGTCCGCGATGGGCGCGCTTTACGGTTTCGTGAAGATCCTGCTTCGGTGAAATGACAGGAACATGACAGCGCCGCCGTCCAGGTGTCGCGGGGATCGCCGGACAGCGGCGTGGCCCCCGCGTCACCCCCTGCGCAGGGACCAGAAACCGATGTCGCGGCGATGCCGGAAACCCAGCCGCTCGTACAGCCCGAGCGCGCGCGGGTTCTCGTGGCTGACATGCAGGAACGGCAACGCGCCGCGCGCCAGGGTGTCGTTGGTGAGCATGGCGGTGAGCCGGCCGGCGTAGCCGCGACCGTGGAAATCGGGATGGGTGCAGATGGCGCTCATCTCGCGGCATTCGCCGGTGCCCAGGCGCTCGCCGATCATCGCGGCGAGGCGGCCGTCCTGGTAGATGCCGAAGTAGCGCCCCATGTCCATCGTGCGCGCGCGGAAGTAGTGCGGATACACCAGCGCCGTCAGCGCCAGTACGTCGGCGCGGTGCGCCTCGCCCAGCGGCAGGATCTCCGGGCCGTCGGCCACCGGCAGCGGCGTGGCGCGGATCATCTGCGCCAGCGGCCTGAAGGCATCCAGCCGCCATCCGGGCGGTGGCTCGGGCGCGACGCCGATCAGGTATACCGATTCGGCGGGCGCGACCAGCGCCTCCAGCTCCGCCTCGACCCGCTGCCCTTCCTCCGCCACGCCCAGGAACGGCGCGTATTCGGCCGGGTAGCGGCTCACGTCGCCCGCCTGCAACGCGATGCCGCGGTGCAGGCTCCGCAGCGAGGACCAGAACGGATTGTCGAGTGCGTCCTGGACGCGTCGTGCGGGGATTTCGGCAGTCATCGTCGTGCGGCCATGCGTTTTCGTTCGCGGCGATGCGCCTTCACGCATCCCGGCGTCCACCCATGTTAACCGTGTCGCTGCGCCCATGGCCGAAGCGCGCGTCGGCCTGCCCGGAACGGTCAGCTGAACAGGGCGTCGGGCCCTGTCGATTTCCGCCCCGCCCGTTCGTCGAAACGGTGAAGGCCCGCATCGCGGACCTTTCATCCCTCTCAAGACCAGGAGCTCCACCATGTCCTACATCGACGGTTTCGTCATCGCCGTGCCGAACGCCAACAAGGAGAAGTTCATCGCCCATGCCCGGGAATTCGATCCGATTTTCCTGGAGCTCGGCGCCATTCGCGTCATCGAATGCTGGGGGGATGACGTGCCCGACGGCCAGGTCACCGATTTCCGCCGCGCGGTGAAGGCCACCGACGAGGAGGCCGTGGTGTTCTCCTGGGTCGAATGGCCGGACAAGCCGACCCGCGACATCGGCATGAAGAAGATGATGGAGGATCCGCGCATGGATGCCGCCAACCCCATGCCTTTCGATGGCAAGCGGATGATCTTCGGCGGCTTCGCCCCGGTGGTGGATCTGAAGTAGTCCGGCCCTCGCCTGGATTCAGTACGGAGAGCGGAGCCTGCTCCGCTGCTCCGCTGCTCCGGCGCCACATGGCGGCGCCGGTTGCATCCGCGCTGCGGGACGGGCCGCTCGACGCCTCGGCTCAGGGCGTGCCCAGTCGGGTTCTACCGGCGCCCACCTGGTGTTCGATCACCATCGGCGCGGCGTCCCCGCCGCCGCGCTGCTCCCAGATCAGCAGGAAAGGCGCGCCGCGATTCTCGATCTCCAGGTCCACGCGATCCGCATGCCTGCGCCAATGGAGATCGATTCGGCCGTCGCCCAGCCGGACATTGTCGACATCCAGGTGATTCCACCCGGCGGGCGGTCGCGGCGCGAATCGCAGCCGCTTCGCCCGCGCATCCGCGTCCAGGCCGAGCATGCCGTGGATGGCGGCCGACAGGAACGCCGCCGAGGACCAGGTCTGTTCCGGCACTGATTCGCGCTGCGGCTCCGGCCGATCGCCGCGCATGACTTCATGCAGGTGGCCGGGTGAATCCGCGTCCGCCCACGACACCAGGCTGCGCCACAGCGTAGCGGCCTGTTCCGCCCGACCCTCGCGCCACAGGGTCTCCGCCGCCATCGCGGTGCCCAGGCCCCAGACGCTGCCGCGCGAATAGGCTTCGGGATCGTAGTCCGCCGCCGTCTCGGGCCGGCTGCGGAGTCCCCACGCGGTGAGGTAGGCCGGACTGGACAGCTGCCGCAGCGTGGCTTCGGCCTCCGCCGCGGTCGCCGCCCCGGAACGAATCGCCGCCAGGTCGGCGGGTGACGTGCTTTCAGCGGCCTTGCCGGCATGGGTGAAGCCGCTGACCCAGCGCTGGCCGGCCTCGTCGCGATAGCGCGCGCGCAGGCTCTTGCGCGCGCGCCCGGCGGCTTTGTCGGCCGCGCGGGCCAGCCCCGCGTCCCCGTATGCCTCGGCCAGCCCCGACATCGCCGACGCGGCCTCGACCCAGGCCGCCGACAGGGTCAGCTCGTCGGTCAGGCGATCCTGCTCGTTCGCGCTCATCTTGTCCGCCGGCACGCGCGGCAGTCCATCGTCCGGATCCAGCGTGGACACACAATAGCGATAGGCTTTGAGGATGACCGGCCAATGCCGGTGCAGGAAGGCATGATCGCCGCTGGCGCGCAGGTACTCGCCCAGCACGCTGATGAAATCGAACGCGATATCCACATGCACGTACATGTACGGATAGTCGCCGGCCCAGTCCAGGAAACCGGCGCTCTGCGACATCTCGTGCCAGATCATCCCGTTGTCCGGATGTTGGTAGCGCAGGATGAAGGCCAGTTCCTCCGCCGCCCGTTCGAAGCGCCCTTCGTGGATCAATGCGCGCGCGCCGACCAGTCCGTCGCCGGCGAAGTACCATGCGTATTGCGGCCGGCGCGCGCCATGCGAAGGCCCGTATCCGGCCACCAGTCCGCAGCCCAGCCGCGCATTGCAGGTCCAGGCCTGTTCCAGCGCGATCTGCGCCCACTGCAACGCGCGGTTGGCGTCCGCATCCGGGGTGGTGATGCGCAGTTGCCCGGCGGGCCGGAAGCGCGCGGCATCCTCTTCGCTCGGGGCGTGCCGCAACGCGGCCACGGTGGCATGCACGTCCTCGTCCCGCTCGCTCTGGCCGGCGAACATCAGTTCGGCGCAGCGCCGTGCGCCACAGGGTTGTGGCGCCAGTTGCAGGAATAGCGGCAGGCCGAACTCGCTGCCGCGCCGATCGTTGTTCGGTTCGGAGTGCGCCGTGGCCTGCGGCGAAGCCACCAGCGCGCGGAATTGCCTGCGGGGCTCGCCGACAAGAAATCCCTTCGCCTGCGCATCCCACGCCAGCTCCTGTCCACCGACCGCCGCCGGCCACATCAGGTTGAGCGACGGGCGGAAACGCGCGCGCAGGTCGACCGGCTTTCCTTCCACCTGGTAGCGGATGATCACGCCAGGATGCCGGCCGCGCGTCTCGATGCGCTCGCGCACCGTGAAACCGGGGCCGGCATAGTGGCGGGTCGCGCCCAGCGGATCCACGTCCGCCGATGCCAGGTACGCCAGGGCGTCTTCGCTCCGGCCATCGATGACGAAGACGAGGCGATAGTCCGATGCCAGTTGCAACGGAAACGTCCATATCTCCAGCCCGTCCTCCGAGTAGCCGCCCGCGAATGCGCGCAGGCCATGCGCGGACACGTAGCGGTTCTCCTTCGGCTGTCCGATCGACCAGACGGGCAGCGCATCTGCGCCGGGTTGCGATTGCGCGGAGAATGCCGACAGGGTCGGCAATGACAGGAAGCATCCGACCAGGAAACACCTGGCGCGGATTGGCCAATGGCGCATGGATGACCTCTTGGGAGAGAGACGCGTCCGGCGTGGGAGAAACTCCTGGCACCCAGCCTAGGTCATCGTCCCGCGTCGGCAAAACCGCAGTGCAGCATCGTTGCGCCTGCAACGAACGCAGCGTGGCAGACCCGCGCGATGACGTCCCGACGATTCACCCTGTTCCTCGCGTTCGTTCTGTGCGGCGTGCCGGGCCGCACTTGCGACGCCAACGCGCATCCTGATCTCAGCAAGACCGCCGGCTACCGGCATAAGTCCATTCCCGTGGCGGTGGAAAAACTGCGCGGCATCGCGCAAGTGCAATCGCTGCGCGCGAAGGCCGGCGAGGATGCCGAGGCGTTCTCCCCGGAACGGCTGCGCGGCTATCGCGCGGTGATCTTCGTCAACACCACCGGGGACATCCTCGATCCCGAACAGCAGCAGGCACTGGAGGGTTTCATCCGCGCAGGCGGCGGTTTCATGGGCGTGCATGCCGCGGCCGACACCCAGTACGACCGGCCATGCTACGGCGAACTGGTCGGCGCCTGGTTCTCCGCCATCCACCCACCACGCGGGTGCGTTCGCCGTGGATGGCACCGGTGGGGGGCCGCGAATGGCGTGTCACCGACGAGATCCACCACTACCGGCGCAATCCGCGTGGACGGGTCGAGGTGATCGCGACCGTGGACGAGCGCGACTACCCGGGCGGCACCCCGGGTCGTGATCAACCGATCGCCCGATGCCATCGCGTCGACGCCGGCCGCGCCTGGCATACCGCCTGGGACACGACGCGGCGTTGTACGCGGACGGCGTTTTCCTGCGCCATCTCGAAGGTGGCCTGCGCCATGTGACCGGGCAGGCCGCCGACCGCCGAATCAGCTCGCCGGGCAGGCGTCGCGCCGTCCGGCTTCGAACGCCTTGACCCCGGCTTCATCGACGGGCGCCGGGCGGACGCCGTCGTCGAAGATCACCCGCCACTGGCCGTCGGCATCCTGCTGCCACACCGACCCGAACCGGCCCAGCCGGTAACTGCCGTCCTTCGGGTTCCGGTACAGCGCCGGGCCGCTGGAATACGCGGTCCGGCCATCGCCGCCCACCGACACCCGCTCCGGGTACCAGCGCAGTTCCAGCGCCTTGCCTTCGATCAGCGGCATCCAGTCGGCCAGGATCGCGGCGCGGCCGCGGGTTGGCTGGTGCCCGACCCCGAACACCGCGTCGGCATGGAGAAAGCCCGCGAACGCCTCGGCGTCATGCCGGGCCAGGGCGTCGGCGAAGCCCAGTTCCCGGGCCCACACCGCGCAACGGGCGGCGTCGCCCGCCGCCGCCGGAGCGGCTGGCGTCTCGGCGGCCCGGGCTCCCGTCGCCAGGACCGCGAGCAGCGGCAACCACGAAAGTCGTAGACCTGCTGTCATGCGAAGTTCTCCGAAACCTGCCAAGCTTCGCGGCATTCCATTCCCTTTCCGTCCTTCCATGCGCCTGCCATTCGTCAGGGCCGCGTGGCTGGCCGCCGCATTGCTGCTGTCGGCCGGCTGCGCGACCCGCGCTCCGCACACCGTCTCCACCCCGCCCCGGGAACCGGCCACCCTCCTGCTGATCTCGCTCGACGGCGTCCGCGCCGAGTACCTGCAGCGCGGCATCACCCCCCACCTCGCGCAATTGGCCCGCGACGGCGTGCACGCCGAATGGATGAACCCGTCCTACCCTTCGCTGACCTTCCCCAACCACTACACCCTGGTCACCGGCCTGCGCCCGGATCATCACGGCATCATCAACAACACGATGACCGACGAGCACCTGGGCGGATTCTCGCTGAGCGATCGCGAGGCCGTCGGCGATGCGCGCTGGTGGAGCGGCGAGCCGATCTGGGTGGGTGCCGAGAAGGCCGGCCTGCGCACCGCGACCATGTTCTGGCCCGGATCCGAAGCCGCCGTGCAGGGCGTTCGCCCCAGCCAGTGGTTCCCGTTCGACAAGGCCTTCGCCATCGACGATCGCGTGCGCCAGGTGCAGGCGTGGCTGGATCTGCCGGCCGCCGAACGGCCACGCCTGATCACCCTGTATTTCGAGCATGTCGACACCGCCGGCCACGACAACGGTCCGGAATCACGCAATGTCGAAGACACGCTGAAGGCGATCGACACCGCCATCGGCCAGCTCCTGGACGGTATCGACGCCCGCGGCGAGCGTGATCGCGTGAACCTCATCGTGGTGTCCGATCACGGTATGGCCGCGACTTCGCCCGAACGCGTGGTGACCGTCGAGGACCGGGTGTCGCCGGACGACGCGCAGGCCGTCACCGTGGGCCAGGTGGTCGGTTTCAATCCCCGCCCCGGTCGTGAGGCCGCCGCCGAACGGCAACTGCTAGGCCGTCGCGATCACGCCGAATGCTGGCGCAAGCAGGACATGCCGGCGCGCTGGCACTACGGCACCCATCCGCGCGTGCCGGCGATCGTCTGCCAGGCCGACGAAGGCTGGCTGCTGGTGAAGCGCGAGGCGGTCGAGCGCTGGCGCCGCAACGGCTGGAAGGGCGGCGGTTCGCACGGTTACGACCCGGCCGCGCCGTCGATGCGGGCCATCTTCCTGGCCCGCGGACCGGCATTCCGGCGCGGCGTCACCGTGCCCGGCTTCGACAACGTGGATGTCTATCCGCTGCTGGCGCGCCTGCTGGGTATCGCGCCCGCGCCGAACGACGGCAATCCGCAGACCCTGTTGCCGATCCTGAACCCCGCCGAGGCCGCCCCGGCGTCTTCGCATTGATGTCCGAAAACGGTGAGTCGGTGGCCAGGGGCGGTGCTAGCCTGCTCGCATGTCCACCGCGCCCCACCCCGCCGGCCTGCCCGATCACCGCGTCTGCGAACAGGCGCGGCTGAGCCGGGATCCGCGCTTCGACGGCCTGTTCTTCACCGCCGTCACCAGCACCCGCATCTATTGCCGTCCGGTCTGTCCGGCGCCCGCGCCCAAGCCGGTCAACGTCACCTACTATCCGAACGCCGCCGCCGCGGAGGCCGACGGCTTCCGCCCCTGCCTGCGCTGCCGGCCCGAACTGTCGCCGGGCGACGGCGCATGGCGGCGCGGTGACGAAACCGTCGCGCGCGCGTTGAAGCTGATCGACCAGGGCGTGCTGGCCGACCGCCCGCTGGCGGATCTGGCGGATACGCTGGGGCTGGGCGAACGCCAGTTGCGGCGCCTGTTCAACGACCGGTTGGGCGCCAGCCCGATCGGCGTGCACGGCACCCGCCGGCTGCTGTTCGCCAAGCAACTGCTCACCGAAACCCGCCTGCCGATCACCCAGGTCGCGCTCGCGGCGGGATTCGGCAGCCTGACCCGTTTCAACACCAGCTTCCGCGAGGCCTACCGGATGGCGCCGCGCGATCTGCGCAAGCGCGAATCGGCGGTGGACGACGAGGGCGTCGCCCTGCGCCTGGGCTACCGGCCCCCGTATGACTTCGAGGCGATGCTGGACTTCCTGCGCGGCCGCGCGCTGCCCGGCGTCGAATACGTCGATGCGCACAGCTACGCGCGGGTCATCGGCAACGCCGACGCGCCGGGTTGGCTGCGGGTCAGCCGCTGGAGCGGCAAGCCTGACGAGCACGCACTCCGGCTGGAACTGCATGGCGCCGCCCCCGCGCAGTTGCTCGCCATCGTCAGCCGGATCCGCCGCATGTTCGATCTGGACGCGGATCCACAGGCGATCGCGCGCGCGCTCGGATCCGATCCGCGCCTGCGTCCGCTGCTGCGCAGGCGCCCGGGTTTGCGCCTGCCCAGCGGCTGGGACGGATTCGAGATCGCGGTGCGCGCGATCATCGGCCAGCAGGTCAGCGTGGCCGCCGCGCGCACGCTGACCGCGCGCCTGGCGCAACAGCACGGCACGCCATTGGCGACGCCGTTCGGTCCTGGCCTCGCGCACCTGTTCCCGACCGCCGAGGCATTGGTGGACGTCGATCTCACCGCGATCGGCCTGACCCGCGCGCGCGCCGCCACCATCAACGCGATGGCGCGCGCGCTGCTGGAGGGCCGCGTGGACTTCCGCGGCGAACGCACGCTGGAGGATTTCACCGCGCGCTGGGTCGCGTTGCCCGGCATCGGTCCCTGGACCGCGAACTACATGGCCATGCGCGCGTTGGGACATCCCGACGCGTTTCCCGCCGACGATCTCGTCCTGCAGAAGGCCGTGCCCACCGATGGCAGTCGCATGACCGCCAAGGCGCTGACCGCGCGCGCCGAAGGCTGGCGTCCATGGCGCGCCTATGCGGTGATCCAGTTGTGGCGCGACAGCATGCCCGCTCCCAAACCCCTGCCCGTTCCCGCCTCGCCATGAACACGCCCCTGCTCCATCGCCATATCGACAGTCCGGTCGGTCCGCTGCTGCTGGTCGCCGACGACCAGGCGCTGCGCGTGATCGAATTCGACAACCCG
The DNA here is from genome assembly GCF_051953815.1 of Pseudoxanthomonas sp. Taxonomy (GTDB): domain Bacteria; phylum Pseudomonadota; class Gammaproteobacteria; order Xanthomonadales; family Xanthomonadaceae; genus Pseudoxanthomonas_A. The sequence continues at coordinate 63,096 of NZ_JBQCIJ010000037.1, forward strand.
CGCCATCCGTACAAGCGCTCGCCGGAATGGCGGCCGGGCGACAACGCGGTGATGCGCGAAGCCGCGCGCCAGCTGGCCCAGTACTTCCGTGGCGAGCGTCGCGAATTCGATCTGCCGCTCGCCCCGCAAGGCACCGATTTCCAGCGCACGGTCTGGCACACCCTGGCCGACATTCCCTACGGCCAGACGATCAGCTACGCGGAACTGGCGCGGCGCGTGGACAAGCCGACCGCCACCCGCGCGGTCGGCGCCGCCAACGGACGCAATCCACTGCCGATCGTGCTGCCCTGCCATCGCGTGATTGGCGCCGACGGCAGCCTGACCGGATTCGGCGGCGGCCTGCCGACCAAGCAGTACCTGCTGACGCTCGAGGGCGCATTGTCAAACGGTGATCTGTTCGGCTGAGCACCGTGGCGTTCTAGAATGGCCGCATGACCGCCTCGTCCCTGCCTGCTTCCGACGGCGTCCTGCTGGACGCGAACCTGATCACCCTGGATGGCGATGCCGGCTACGGCGTCATCGAGCACGGCGTACTGGCCTGGCATGACGGCGTGCTGGATTTTGTCGGCAGCCGCGCCGACTGGGAACGACACGCTCCGGACGACGCGCGCCCATCGACCGTTGCCGAAGGCCTATGGATCACGCCCGGCCTGATCGACAGCCACACGCATACGGTGTTCGCCGGCGATCGCGCCGGCGAATTCGAACAGCGCCTGCAGGGCGTCAGCTATGAGGACATCGCGCGGGCCGGCGGCGGCATCGTCTCGACCGTGCGCGCCACCCGCGACGCCAGCGAGGACGAGCTGCTCGCGCAGTCGCTGCCGCGCGCGCGCGCGCTGCTCGCCGATGGCGTGACCACGCTGGAGATCAAGTCCGGCTACGGCCTCGATCTCGCCAACGAACGCAAGATGCTGCGGGTCGCGCGCCGGATCGGCGAGCAGCTGGGCATCACCGTGCGCACCACCTTCCTCGGCGCGCACGCGCTGCCGCCGGAGTACAGCGGGCGCGCACACGCCTACATCGACGCGGTCTGCGACTGGCTGCCGCAACTGCATGCGGAAGGACTGGTCGACGCGGTGGATGCGTTCTGCGAGCGCATCGCCTTCGATGCCGCGCAGACGCGCCGGGTGTTCGAGGCGGCGCGCGCGCTCGGCCTGCCGGTCAAGCTGCATGCGGATCAGCTCAGCGACGGGCACGGCGCGGCGCTGGTCGCCGAGTTCGATGGCCTGTCCGCGGACCATGTCGAATACACCTCCGAGGACAGCGTCCGCGCGATGGCCGAGCACGGCACCGTGGCGGTCTTGCTGCCCGGCGCCTTCCACGTGCTGCGCGAGACCAGGCTGCCGCCGCTGGACGCGTTCCGCGCCCATGGCGTGCCGATGGCGGTCGCCACCGACTGCAACCCCGGCACCGCGCCGCTGCAATCGCTGCGACTGGCGATGTCGCTGGCCTGCACGCATTTCCGCCTGACCCCGGAGGAGGCGCTGCGCGGCGCCACCGTGCAGGGCGCGCGCGCGTTGGGACTGGCCGATCGCGGCAGCCTGGCGGTGGGACGGCGCGCGGATTTCGTGCTCTGGAACATCGCCCAGCCGGCGCAGCTGAGCTACTGGTTGGGCGGCGAACTGGTGGCGGGCGTCTACGCGGGTGGGCGGCGGGTGCGCTGAAGATCCTGTGCCTGCTCATCGAGCATCGGCATCCCTCCCTGCGAACGCCGCGCTTTTCTTTCCTGGAATCACTCCCGTGCCGGAACCGTCCAACCTGATCGCATTCGCCCTCATCTGCCTGGGCATGGTGCTGACGCCAGGACCGAACATGATCTACCTCGTGTCCCGCTCGATCTCGCAGGGACGGATGGCGGGCCTCGTCTCGCTGGGCGGAGTCGCGCTCGGATTCGTGTTCTACGTCCTGTGCGCGGCCTTCGGCATCACCGCGCTGATGATGGCGGTCCCCTACGCCTACGACGCCCTGCGTGTCGGCGGAGCGCTGTACCTGCTCCATCTCGCGTGGCAGGCCATCCGGCCGGGCGGGCGCTCGCCGTTCCAGGTCCGTGATCTCCCCACGGACGGCCCGCGCAAATTGTTCGCGATGGGGTTCGCCACCACCCTGCTCAATCCGAAAGTCGCGGTGATGTATCTGTCGCTGCTGCCGCAATTCATCGCGCCGGCGCACGGCAGCGTGCTCACGCAGTCGCTGCTGCTGGGGTTCACGCAGATCTCGATCAGCGTCAGCGTCAACGCGCTGATCGTCCTGATGGCCGGCTCGATGGCGCTGTTTCTGGGGCAGCGCCCGTTGTGGCAGGTCGCGCAGCGCTGGCTGATGGGTACGGTCCTGGCCGGTCTGGCCGCGCGCATGCTGGTCGAAAGCCGGCGCTGAGTGAGCCTGGGGGTGATGCGCCCTCGTCCCGGCGTCGAGACGGGCGCAAAGAAAAACCCCGGCGCGAGCCGGGGTTTTCTGTTCCTGCGGCCGGGATCCATGGACCCGGCGCGGGAGGCTTACGCCTTGGCGACGGCCTTTTTGGCCACGGCCTTCTTGGCCGGGGCCTTCACCACGGTCTTCTTGGCGGTCGCGGTGGCGGCGACGCCAGCCTTGGCCACGGTGCTCTTGCGCGCGTTGCCATAGCTGGACACGTAGCGCTTGCCCTTGGCGGTCTTGCGGTCACCCTTGCCCATCGTCGTTCTCCTGATTCATTGAATTGCCGCGCTGGCGGAACAGCCCGGTGGGGCCGTGCGCGAGGGCGCAAAGCCTATCACAGCGGCGCCTGAAAGCCTTGGCCCGCGTGTCTCAGTGCGCGCAGCTGGCGTCGTGGATGTGCCAGTGGTTCAGCCGCAGGTTCACCAGATGGGCCAATCCGACCAGGGTGCCGCCCAGGGTCATGACGATCGCGTGGACCACCACCGGCTCGTGCAGCGGCGGATACAGCACGCCTGCCCACAGCGTGAGCAGGCCGATGACCAGCAGTCCGAGCGCCCGGAACGCGCGATGGCGACGATAGCCCCAGAGCAGGCTGAACAAGCCCAGCACGGTCACGAACACCACGAACGCACGCTCGAACCCGTCGCCCAGCCACGCCGACAGGCCCAGCGACGGGATCGCCGCGAGCAGGAACGGGGTGAGCGCGCAGTGGATGGCGCAGATCATGGAACCGGTGGCGCCAAAGCGGTCCAGCAGGCGGCGGAAACGTTCGTTCATGGCGGCAAGTATGACTTCCGGGAGGGGTGCCTTTTCGATATTGGTATATTATAACATTCGTCAAGCCCCTTCCACTCACACCGGACCGCCTCCCCCATGAAGCCATCCCGTTCCCTGCCCCGTCGCCACCTGCTCGCCAGCGCCCTGGCCCTTGCCGTCCTCGCGCCCGCCGGCGCGGTCGTGGCCGCCGACGCCGACGCGGACACCTCGCGGCAACCGCGCGACCTGGATGCCGTGGTGGTGACCGCTTCGCCGCTCAGGGGCAGCGCCGAGTCGCTGGCCAAGCCGGTGGACGTGCTGGTCGGCGAGGAACTGGACCGCAGCAAGTCGGCGACGCTGGGAGACACCGTTTCCAAGTTGCCAGGCGTACAGACCACGTTCTTCGGCCCCGGCGTGGGGCGTCCGATCATCCGCGGACAGGAAGGCCCGCGCGTGCAGGTGCTGTCCGGCGGCATCGGCTCGATGGACGCCTCCACGGTCAGCGCCGACCACGCGGTGACCATCGAACCGTTTCTCGCCGACCAGATCGAGGTGCTGAAGGGACCGGCGACCCTGCTGTTCGGCAGCGGCGCGATCGGCGGCGCGGTCAACGTGGTTGATGGCCGCCTGCCCGACGCGCTGCCCGAGGATCCCCTCAGCGGCCGGGTGGAAGTGCGCGGCAACACGGTCAACGACGAGCGCAGCGGCATGTTCCGGCTGGATGGGGTCAACGGCAACTGGGTGCTGCATGTGGACGGACTGGTCCGCAACACCGACGACTACGACATCCCCGGCTACGCCATCCTCGAACACCATGACGAGGGCGATGAGGATCACGCGCACGAGGAAGCCCAGCCCAAGGGCACGCTGCCCAACAGTTCGGTGCGCACGCGCGCCGGCGCGGTCGGCGCCACCTGGCTCGGCGAGAAGGCCTACTTCGGCCTGGCCGCCAGCACCTACCGCAACAACTACGGCATTCCCGCCGGTGCGCACGTGCATGACGACGGCCATGGACACGAAGGCGAGGAAGAGGAAGCGCACAAGGAGGAAGGCCAGGTCCGCATCGACATGGTGCAGAACCGCGTCGACGTGAAGGCCGGTGTCTACGATCCCTTCTCGTTCCTGCAGGCCATCAACCTGCGCGGCGCGTACAACGATTACGAGCACGTCGAACTGGAGGGCGGCCAGCCCGCCACCCGCTTCACCAATCGCGGCCGCGAACTCCGCATCGAAGCCGTGCAGAAGGAACTCGCCGGTTGGCGCGGCGCGTTCGGCCTGCAATACGGCCGCAGCGATTTCGGCGCGATCGGCGAGGAAGCCTTCGTCCCCGGCACCCTCACCGATACGTTGGGTGCGTTCGTGGTGCAGGAGAAGGATTTCGGTCCCTGGAAACTGGAACTGGGTGGCCGCCATGATCAGGTCAAGCTGGATCCGGAAGGCCACGCGAAGCGCGACTTCAACGTGACCAGTCTGTCCGGCGCGGCGATCTGGCGCATCAATCCGGTGTTCGATCTGCGCTTCGGGCTGGACAGCGCCGAGCGTGCGCCGACCAACGAGGAACTGTTCGCCGCCGGCACCCATGTCGCCACCCAATCGGTGGAAATCGGCGATGCCAATCTCGACAAGGAACGCAGCCGCCGTGCGGAAATCGGCCTGCACGCGCACACCGACCGGGTCGAGTTCAAGCTGGCCGTCTACCAGACCGACTTCAAGGACTTCATCTACCTCGCCGACACCGGTATCGAGGAAGGCCTGCCGGTGCGCCTGTGGACGCAGCAGGATGCGAAGTTCAAGGGTGTGGAAGCCGAGGCGCGCATCAAGCTGGTCGATTCCGATGCGGCGGGCGCGTGGAATCTGCGCCTGTTCGGCGACACCGTGCGCGCCGAGCTCGACGGCAGTGGAACGCGCAGCGTGCAGTTCGACGTTCCGCACGGCGACCACTCGCACCACTACGCGGTGGACCTGGCCCAGGGCGGCAACCTGCCGCGCATCGCCCCGACCCGCGTCGGCGCGGATCTCGACTGGTCGCTGGGTGGTTGGCGCGCGTCGGTCGGCGCGGTCCGTTACGCGAAGCAGGATGACGTCGCCCGCAACGAGGAACCCAGCCCGGGTTATACGCTGGTCGACGCCCACCTGGCCTACCGCTGGGAACGTCCGGAGACGAGCTGGGAGGTGTTCCTGGACGGCAGCAACCTCACCGACCAGGAAGCGCGCCCGCATACCTCGCTGCTGCGCGACTTCTCGCCGCTACCGGGCCGCGGCGTCGCGTTCGGCGTCCGCGCCTACTTCTGACGGGCTTCTCTCCGCCCGCGTGAAGAACGGCCATCCGCGAGGATGGCCGTTTTTTTTTCCGGCCCCGGTTCCCGCTCCGGTGCGGCCCCTGGCGGGTTGATATATGTGTATATACACATATAATCATCTCCCCGCTCCGGCGCGCGTCTCCCATGTCCACGTTCCGCAGTCCCTGCACCTGTTTCCACCTGCGCCGGGCGACCCGCCGGGTCACCCAGATCTATGACCACGAACTGGCCGCGGTGGATCTGAGCCTGAACCAGTACAGCATCCTGCGCCGGGCCGGCGAATCGCCGCGCACCCTGGGCAGCCTGGCCGACGAACTCGGCATGGACCGCACCACCCTCACCCGCAACCTCAAGCCGCTGCTGGCCGCCGGCCTGCTGGTCGAAACGCGTGGCGAGGATGCACGCCAGCGCCTGTTGCAGCTGGGCGACGCCGGCCGCGCGCGGCTGGAAGCGGCGCGCCCACACTGGCGGCGCGCGCAACGGTTCATCGACGAAGCCTTCGGCAGCGACGCCGTCGCCCGCCTGCATGCCGATCTGGAAACCCTCACCGAACGCCTGCACATGCCGGAGACCGCCGAATGACCACGACCTCGCGCATGCCCTGGGCATTGCTGCTGGCCGCCGCCGCGACCTTGATGGTCACGATGGGCGCGCGCCAGACCACCGGCCTGTTCGTCGCGCCGATCCACGAAAGCACCGGCGTCGGCATCGCCGCGATCAGCTTCGCGCTGGCGGTCGGCCAGTTCACCTGGGGCGCGGTGCAACCGGTGTTCGGCGCGATCGCCGACAAGCGCGGTTCGACCGGGGTACTGGTATTGGGCGCGGTATTGCTGGCCGTCGGCCTGGCGCTCACCCCCTGGATGAAGTCCCAGTGGGGCCTGATGTTCACACTCGGCCTGCTGACCGCGGCGGGCGCGGGAGCAGGCAGTTTCTCGATTCTCATCGGCGCCACCGCACAGCAGATGGCCCCGGAAAAGCGCTCCTTCGCCGCCGGTTTCATCAACGCCGGCGGTTCGATGGGGCAGTTCGTGTTCGCGCCGCTGGTGCAGATGATGATCAGCGTCGCAGGCTGGGCCACCGCGATGTATGGCCTGGCGCTGGCTTCGCTGGTCGCGATTCCGCTGGCGTGGCCGCTGCGCCGGCGCCCGGCGGTCGCTTCCGACGCCGCCGCGACCGCCGTGGCGAGCGAGATCTCGCTGGGTGGGCAGTTGCGCATCGCGCTGCGGGATCGCAGCTACTGGATGCTGCACCTGGGTTTCTTCACCTGCGGCGTCCACATCGCCTTCCTGGTCACCCACCTGCCCGGCGAAATCGCGCTGTGCGGCTTGCCGGCCAGCGTCTCCGCCGCGTCCATCGCGCTGATCGGCCTGTTCAACGTCGCCGGCAGCCTCGCGGCGGGCGCGCTGGGCCAGCGCTACCGGATGAAATGGATCCTCGCGGTGATGTATGCCAGCCGCGCGCTGATGATCGCGATCTATCTGGTGTCGCCACCAACGCCGCTGACTTTCTATGTGTTCGCCGCCGCGCTCGGCTTCACCTGGCTGGCGACCGTTCCGCCGACCGCCGGTTTGGTCGGCAAGCTGTTCGGCCCGCGCTACCTGGGCACCCTGTTCGGCCTGACCCTGCTGTCGCACCAGTTGGGCGGCTTCTTCGGCGCCTGGCTGGGCGGCGTGGTGATGGAACGCTTCGGCGACTATTCGCTGATGTGGTACGGCGACATGGCGCTGGCGCTGCTGGCGGCCGCGGCCAACCTGCCGATCCGGGAAGCCGCCCCGCGCCTCAAGCTGGCGACGGCCTGATGCTTCATGCGCCTGTAGAAGCGGCGTAAGCCGCGACCGCCATCGCCCGGAGTCGCGTTGACGCCGCATTGGAAATCAAGGTTCCGGGTAGCCGCAATTTCAGGTCGCGACTGACGTCGCTCCTACAGCTTCCCGTTCAATCCGCGCTTGCGGCGTCCGCGCAGCGGGCGCACAGGCCGTGCACTTCCAGGGTCTGCGCCTGCGGCTGGAAACCCAGCGCCTTGGCGCGCTGTTCCAGTTGGCCGACCACCTCGCGATCCTCCAGCTCCACCGCGCTGTGGCAGCGATCGCAGATCAGGAACGGCACCGAGTGCTGCGCGCTGTTGGGGTGATGGCAGGCGACGAAGGCGTTGACCGATTCCAGTTTGTGGACGAATCCGTTCGCCATCAGGAAATCCAGCGCGCGGTACACCGTGGGCGGCGCATCCGCGCCCACGCCCTTGGTCGCGCGCACCCAGTCCAGCAGCTCATACGCCTTCACCGGCTTGCCGGCATCGGCGATGAGCTCAAGCACGCGCGCACGGATCGGGGTCAGCCGCAGGCCGCGTTCCTGGCAGGCGTGCTCGACCGCGCGCACGAAACCGCGCGCGTCGCTGACGTGGTGCTTCGGATCCGTACAACTGTGCGTCCTGGGCATGGGGTCCCTCGTTTCAGGCTGCTCCGCCTGTCTTGATAAGCGCTGCGTCGATGCGTTTCAAGGCCTGCTCGCGCCCGGCCAGATAGACCGTCTGGGATATGTCCGGGCTGACCTGGGTGCCGGTGATCGCCACCCGCATCGGCTGGGCGACCTTGCCCATGCCGATTTCCAGCGCGGCGGCGGTGTCGTGCAGCGCGGCGGATACCGATTCCACGGTCCATTCCGCGGCCTGCGCCAGCAGCTCGCGCGCCTTGGCCAGCGGCGCATGCGCGGCCGGCACCAGATGCTTGGCGACCGCGGCTTCGTCGTAGCTCTCCAGCGGCAGATACCAGACGGCGGCGCGTTCGGCCATTTCCTTCAGGGTCTGCACACGGTCGCGCATCGCCACCACCACGTCGGCCGGGCGCGGACCCTGGTCGACATCCAGGCCCAGCTTGCGCAGCTGGTATGCCAGGTGCGGCGCGATGCTCTCCGGCTCGTCCGACTTCAGGTAGTGCTGGTTGACCCAGCCCAACTTGGCCATGTCCAGGCGCGCGGCCTTGGAGTTGACGTCCTCCACCGAGAACAGATCGATCAGTTCCCGGCGGCTGAAGATCTCCTGGTCGCCGTGCGACCAGCCCAGCCGCGCCAGGTAGTTGATCAGCGCATGCGGCAGGTAGCCGGCGTCCTTGTACTGCATCACGTCGGCCGCGCCGGTGCGCTTGGACAGCTTGGCGCCCTGCTCGTCCAGGATCATCGGCATGTGGGCGAACTTCGGCACCGGCACGCCCAGCGCTTCGTAGATGTTGATCTGGCGCGGGGTGTTGTTGATGTGGTCATCGCCGCGGATGACGTCGGTGATGCGCATGTCCCAGTCGTCGACCACCACCGCGAAGTTGTAGGTGGGGAAACCGTCCGGCCGGAAGATCACCATGTCGTCGAGCTCGCTGTTGCTGATCTCGATGCGGCCCTTGATGCGGTCGTCGAACACCACGCTGCCTTCGGTGGGGTTCTTGAAGCGGATCACCCGGTTGGGATCCTCGCGATACGGCAGGTTCAGATCCCGCGCGCGACCGTCGTAGCGTGGCTTCTGCTGGGCGGCCATCGCCGCCTCGCGCATGGCGTCGAGTTCTTCCTTGCTCTCGTAGGCGTAGTACGCCTTGCCATCGGCCACCAGTTGCTCGGCAACCTGGCGATAGCGCTCGATGCGGTGGGTCTGGTAGATCGGGCCCTCGTCGTAGTCCAGGCCCAGCCAGTCCATCGCTTCCAGGATCGCGTCGATGGCGGCCTGGGTGCTGCGCTCGCGATCGGTGTCCTCGATGCGCAGGATGAAGTCGCCGCCACGATGCCGCGCTTCCAGCCAGCAATACAGCGCGGTGCGCGCGCCGCCGATGTGCAGGTAGCCAGTGGGACTGGGGGCGAAACGGGTACGGCAGGTCATGGACGGACTCGGCAAACTGAATGGGGCGATTTTACCTGAAGGCCGGGATGGGGGATTCGGGATTGGGGATCGGAGCAGCGCCGCGCGATCGTCAGGAAGCCAACGCCGTGGCCTTCGGTTTCCTCGGGGAAACAGCCTGTCCCCCGATCATCAATCCCGAACTCTCCCTCCGGGCCGTATCATTCCCGCATGACCACGCTCTTCATCTCCGACCTGCACCTGGACGCCGAGCGCCCGGCCATCACCGAGCTGTTCGGCGCCTTCATGCATCGCGAGGGCCGTGAGGCCGAGGCGGTCTACATCCTGGGCGATCTGTTCGAGGCCTGGGTGGGTGATGACGATCCTTCGGAGACCGGCGCCTATGTGGCCGATCGCATCCGCGAAGTGGTCGAGCTGGGCGTGCCGGTGTACTTCATCCGCGGCAACCGCGATTTCCTGGTCGGCGACGCCTTCGCCCGGCGCGCCGGCATGCGCATCCTGCCGGACCCGGCGGTGGTGACGCTGTACGGACGTCCTGTCCTGCTGATGCATGGCGATCTGCTGTGCACCGACGATGTCGCCTACCAGCAGTTCCGCGCGCAGACCCGCGATCCCGCCTGGCAGCAGCAGTTCCTGGGCCAGCCACTGGCGGCCCGCCTGGCGTTCGCCGCCCAGGCCCGCGCGGCCAGCCAGGCCCGCCAGCAGGGCATGATCCAGGCCGATCGCACGCAGTTTGAAACCGTCACCGACGTGACCCCGGCCACCGTGGATGCCAGCCTGCGCCGCTTCGGCGTGGACACGCTGATCCATGGCCACACCCACCGTCCCGCCGTCCACGAATTCGACCTCGATGGACGCGCCTGCCGGCGCATCGTGCTGGGCGACTGGTACGAGCAGGGTTCGGTGCTGCGGGTGGATGCGACCGGCGTGACCCTGGAATCCCTGCCCTTCTCCGCCTGACGCGCCGCAACCCGCGCCGTCGCGCCCAAGGCGCTGGCTCAGCGCGGCGCTTCGGCCTGCAGCGCGAGCAGTTCGTCCTCGTCGAAACCGGCCAGCAGGCGCGCCTGCAGGTTGAACGGACCGTGCAGGTAACCGCCCGCGTACGCTTTCAGCAATTCGCGGAAACGCTGGCGCGGTTCGATGCCCGCGCGCTCGCAGTACCAGCGGTACCAGCGGGATCCGGCGGCGACGTGGGCGACTTCCTCGCGCAGGATGATTTCCAGGATGTCGGCGGTGGCGTCGTCACCCAGCTCGCGCAGCTTGACGATCATGCCGGGAGTGACGTCCAGACCTCGCGCTTCCAGCACGCGCGGCACCAGCGCCATCCGCGCCAGGCCATCGTGCGCGGTTTTCTCGGTCATTTCCCACAGGCCGTTGTGGGCGTCGAAATCGCCGTACTCGTGGCCGTACTCGCGCAGGCGATCCCGCAGCAGCACGAAATGCCGTGATTCATCGTCCGCCACGTTCACCCAGTCGGCATAGAACGCCTCCGGCAGTCCGCGGAAGCGGTACACCGCGTCCCAGGCCAGGTCGATGGCATTGAGTTCGATATGGGCGATGGCGTGAATGAAGGCCGCCCTGCCCTGCGGATTGCCGAGGCCGCGGCGTGGCAGCTCGCGCGGATGCACCAGCGTCGGTCGCGGGGGACGGCCCGGCATGCGGATGGGCGCGGGCGCCGGCGCTTCCGCCGGAAGCGCGAGTTCACCGCGCCGGAAGGCATCGGCGTATCGCTGGGTCAGCGCGACCTTGTCGTCGACCATCGCGGCATCCAGGCAGATGCGCGCGGCCTCGAACAGATTGCCCGGCAATGCGCTCATGACAAGTGTGGCGGTTTCAGGCAATCCGGCCTCAGCTTTCGCCAATCCCGAATCCCTGATCCCCAATCCCCGCCCTCAAGACACCCGGCGCTTGCGCTTGGCCTCGTCAGAGCGGGCCTGCTGGATGCGCTCGAAGTAGCCGGGCTCGATGCCGGTGACGTATTCGCCATCGAAGCAGGACGAATCGAACCGGGTCAGCTGCGGATTGCCTTCGCGCACCGCCGCTTCCAGATCTTCCAGATCCTGGTAGACCAGCCAGTCGCAGCCCAGCAGCTTCTCGATTTCCTCGACGCTGCGATCGTGCGCGACCAGTTCGTCCACCGCCGGCATGTCGATGCCGTAGATGTTCGGGTGGCGCACCGGCGGCGCGGCCGAGGCCAGGTAGACCTTGCGCGCGCCCGCATCGCGCGCCATCTGCACGATCTGCTGCGAGGTGGTGCCGCGCACGATCGAGTCGTCGACCAGCAGCACCACCCGGTTGCGGAATTCCAGGTGGATCGGGTTGAGCTTGCGGCGCACCGATTTCACCCGCTCGCTCTGGCCCGGCATGATGAAGGTACGGCCGACATAACGGTTCTTGATGAACCCCTCGCGGTACTTCACGCCCAGCACGTTGGAAATTTCCAGCGCGGCGTCGCGCGAGGTGTCCGGAATCGGGATGATGGTGTCGATGTCGTGATCCGGGCGCAGGCGCAGGATCTTCTCGCCCAGCTTCACGCCCATGCGCATGCGCGCCTTGTGCACCGACACGTTGTCGATCATCGAATCGGGACGGGCGAAATAGACGTATTCGAAGATGCACGGCGCGTGCTGCTTCGGCTCGGCGCAGATTTCGGAGAACAGCTCGCCGCGCGCGGTGATCACCAGCGCCTCGCCCGGCAGCACGTCGCGCACGCGCTGGAAACCGAGGATGTCCAGCGCGGCCGATTCGGAGGCCACGATGTATTCGACGCCCTCGTTGTGCTCGCGCTTGCCCAGCACCAGCGGACGGATGCCGTTGGGATCGCGGAACGCCACCAGGCCCAGGCCCAGCACCACGCTGACCACGGCATAGCCGCCGCGCACGCGGCGATGCACGCCGGCGACCGCGCGGATGGCCGTTTCCGGCGACAGGGTGCGCTGCAGGTCCAGTTCGTGCGCGAACACGTTCAGCAGCACTTCGCTGTCGGACTCGGTGTTGATGTTGCGGCGATCCTGGGCGAACACTTCCTGGCGCAGCGCCTCGGTGTTGATCAGGTTGCCGTTGTGCGCAAGCGCGATGCCGTAGGGCGAATTGACGTAGAACGGCTGCGCCTCGTCCATGCCCTCGGAGCCGGCGGTCGGATAGCGGCAGTGGGCGATGCCCACGCGGCCTTCCAGCACGCTCATCGCCTTGGCGTTGAACACGTCGCGGACCAGGCCGTTGTCCTTGTGCACGCGCAGGCGCGTGCCGTCGGCGGTGGCGATGCCGGCGGCGTCCTGCCCTCGGTGCTGGAGGACGGTCAGCCCGTCATAGAGCTGGCCGGCAACATTCTGGTGGCCGACGATGCCGACGATACCGCACATGGATGACGCTCTCCGGTTCGATCAGTTCGAAGCTGGCGGGGAATCTGGAGCTTGCTGCGCGCCGGTTTCGTCCAGCGGCGGAGGCAAGGCGGGAAGGACGCCATTATCGCCTGCCGGAGGGCCGAAGCCCAAATCCAGTTCCGATACGGTCCATTCCGGCAGCCAGCGGCTCAGCCACCGCGCGCCCGGCAGCAGCACCGGCACCAGCCTTGACTGCGCCCAGGACGGCTCGCGCGGCAGATCGGTGAAGCCGGCGAGCAGGACCAGAATGCAGGCCACCAGCGCGCCGCGCGCCAGCCCCAGCGCCAGTCCCAGCATCCGATCCAGCGTCGAGAGACCGATCGCCTTCACCAGCAGGCGGACCAGCCAGCCGATCAGGCCGACCACGATCATCACCGCGATGAAACTCAGCGCGTAGCCGCCGAACAGCTCGGTGGCGCCCGGCGTGCCGCCTTCGGCGAGGATGCCCGCGACTTCCGCGCCGTAGTGGAATGCCACCCAGCCGGCCAGCAGCCAGGCCAGCAGCGAGGCCAATGCGCCGATGAAGCCGCGCAGCAGGCCGAACAGCGCCGACGCGCCGATGACGGCGGCCAGCACGAGGTCGATCATCGGCATCCGTCAGGCGTCAGGGATGCGGACGGACCATGCCGCTGATGCCGAACTTGGCCGCCACCTGCGCCTTCAGCTGATCGGCGTCGGCGCGGCTGGCCACCGGCCCCACCCGCACCCGGCTGAGGGTGCCCTTGTCGGTGCGGACCTGCTCGACGAACGCGCTGAAGCCGGCCGCACGCACCTTGTCGCGCAGGGCGTTGGCCTCTTCGGCCTTGGAGAACGCGCCCAACTGCACGGCGAAGCCGACGCTGCTGGCCGCCGTCTTCGGCGGTTCGGGCTTGGCGGCCGGCTTCTCCGCCGGCGCGGTCGCGGGCTTGGGCGGTGTCGCCGCGGCGGTCGTGGCCGGCGCCGGCACGGGCTTGGCCGGCGCGGGTTTCGCCGGTTCCGGGGGCAGCGCCTGGGTGGTGACCGTCGGGGACGGCGCGGCGGCCTGGGCCACGGAAGGCGTGGCGGCGGCGGCCGGGGACGCGGTGGTTTCGGCGGCGGCATCGAGCACCACCACCTGGGCCTTCACGTCGCTGCGGATCTTCACCGCGTCCAAGCGCCGGGATTCGGCGATGGCGCGATCCGGATAGGGTCCGATGCGCACGCGGTAGGCGCTGCGGCCATTGATGGTCGCGGCTTCGCGGTAGCCGGGCAGACCGCCCTGCTTCAGGCGGGCGATGACCGCGTCGGCGTCGGCGGCGGTGGCGTAGGCGCCGAAACTCACCGCATAGTTGCCGCCGCCGGTGGCCGCAGGCATCAGGCCGGCGTCGGCCGGCGCCGCGGCATCGGGAGAGGCCGCCGGCGTGGCGGCCGGCAAGCCGACCGCGCCGGTGGCGGGCGCGCCGTCCGGCGTGACCAGCGGCAATTCACGGGTTTCGTACTGCCCTTCGGGGGCGTCGGGCACCTTCAGCGGCACATCCGAGACGCCGCTGTCGGGCGCCGGTCCCTTGACCAGCATCGGCAGGAAGATGACCGCCAGCGCGACCAGGACGATCGCGCCGATCAGACGCTGTTTCAGAGCAGTATCCATCAGAACCCACGCTACGCCGCGGCGAGAATGCCGCGATTATACGGTGCCCGTTCCGGGCTTCCCGTCATTCGGATGAACGCAGGGCGCGCAGTGCTTCGGCGGCGGTGTGGAAGGAGCCAAACACCAGGATGCGCGAACCCTTCGTCGCCTCGCCGCGCGCCGAGGCCAGCGCGTCGGCGACCGTGGCGTGCGGTTGGCCGGACGCCGCACCGGTATCGGCGAGCCGTCCGGCCAGCGCCGCCACGTCCTGCCCCCGCGGCGTATCCGGCTCCAGTCCGGCCAGGTGCCAGCGCACGTCCAGGCCGTCGAACGCGGCGACCACGCCGGCCGCGTCCTTGTCCGCCAGCGCCGCGTACACCAGTTGCGTCGGCGCGGGCGGCTGCGCGCGCAGCCAGGCCGCCAGTTCGCGCGCGGCCTGCGGGTTGTGGCCGACGTCGACCACGATGTCCACGCCGTCGCGGACCAGCAGTTGCAACCGTCCCGGCAGCCGCGCCGCGGCGATGCCCTCGGCGAAGGCGGTATCCGGCGGTGGCGTCTCCAGCGCGCGCAGCGCGGCGATCGCGGCGGCGGCGTTGTTGCGCTGGACCGGCGCGGCCAGCGGCGGATTCGGCAGTTCGAGTTCGGCGCCGACTTCGCGCCAGCGCCAGCGATGTTCGTCGATGGCTTCCTGGAAGAAGTCGCTGCCCAGCCGCAGCGCGTTGGCGCCAATCGCGTAGGCGTGACGGAGCACGCTGGATGGCGAATCGATCTCGCCCAGCACCAGCGGCTTCCACGCACGCGCGATGCCGGCCTTCTCCTGGCCGATGCTCTCGCGATCCGGGCCCAGCCAGTCGACATGATCGATGTCGACGGTGGTGATCACCGCGACGTCCGGATCCACCAGGTTGACCGCGTCCAGGCGGCCGCCCAGCCCCACTTCCAGCACCGCCAGATCCAGCTGCGCCTGCTGGAACAGCCACAGCGCCGCCAGTGTTCCGAATTCGAAATAGGTCAGCGGGACGTCGCCGCGCGCCTGTTCGACCACCGCGAAGGCGGCGATCAGTTGTTCATCGCCGGCGTCGTCGCCGTCGATGCGCACGCGCTCGTTGTAGCGCAGCAGGTGCGGCGAGGTGTACGCCGCCACCCGCCAGCCGGCCGCGCGGCCGATCGCTTCGATGAAGGCGACCGTCGAACCCTTGCCGTTGGTGCCGCCGACGGTGATGACCTGGCTGGCAGGCCGCCCCAGTCCGAGCGCGTCCGCCACCGCGCGCACGCGTTCCAGGCCCATGTCGATGGACTTCGGATGCTGTTGCTCGATGTAGGCCAGCCAGTCGTCGAGGGTTTGCGGGAGGGACGCCATGATCATTCCTGGGAGTAGACATGCTGGATGCTGAAACCCAGCACGGTTCGCCGGCCGGCCAGCACCACTTCGACCTGCTGGTCCGGGTGGCGATGGTAGAACGCTTCGCGGATGCACAGGTAGGAAGGAAACGCGCCTTCCATCGGGCCACCGGACAACCGGTAGTCGCAGGCGCGCCGGCTGCGGGTGTAACGGGTTGCCATCACGTGGCTTTCGCGCACTTCGCTGCCGAACACGCGGGTGATGCTCCACGGCAGCGTCTTGATGGCGATCAACCAGGAAACGAAGCCGAGCATGCAGGGAATCGCCACCAGCAGGAACAGGAACTTCAGGAACCCCTTGTCGACCAGTGTGCCCATGCGCCCCTTGCGGCTGGCATGCGCGAACAGCAGCGCGGTTTCGATCACGCCCACGATCAGGAAGATCACCGCCATGTGGACGCCCCGCAACACCGGTGCCGGCGCGAAGTCCACGAACATGCCCGTCATCACCAGCGCCAGAACCGCCAGCGCCACCAGCGTGCCGACCCATTGTTCGCGGGCCGGCCGTTCGCTGCCGAACACGGTCTGCTTCCAGCCCATGCCGGATGCCCGCGCGACGCGGTTACAGCGCGCGGTGCTTGGCTTCGCCGAAGAACGGCGTGTGGTGCGCGCAGTCGTTCAGGCGCACCACTTCCAGCCGCTCCACATCCGGTCCTTCCAGCAGGTTGAGCGTGGTCGGCGCCTGGCGGAAGGTCCACAGCTTGGCGATGGGCAGGCCGAGGATGCGGCACAGGATGACCCGGTTGACCGCGTCGTGGGCGACCACCAGCAGGGTGTCGCCATCGCCCAGTCCCTCGGTCGCGCGCACCAGCCCGCGCCAGGAGCGATCCAGCACCTGCCGCAGCGATTCTCCGCCCGGCATCAGCACGGTGTCGGGTTCTTCGCGCCAGGCTTGCAGACGGGCCGGATCCTTCTCGTGGATTTCGCTGGCCAGCAGGCCTTCCCACTCGCCGTGGGCGATTTCCTGCAGATCCTCGTCAGTGGTCAGCATGTCGGCGCGCGACGGGCCCAGCGCGAAGCGCGCCGTCGTCGCTGCACGGGTCAACGGCGAAGCCACCGCGCGGGTAATCGGAAGTTCCTGCAACCGCTGGCCCAGCGCCTGCGCCTGTGATTCGCCGATGGGCGAGAGGGGAATGTCGATCTGGCCCTGGTAGCGGCCTTCGGCGTTCCACGGCGTTTCGCCATGGCGGGCAAGCAGGATGCGCATGCGTGGGGGATTCCGGCTGGGGGAAGCGCCGTTTCCAACCCCGGAAACGGCAACGGGAGCGGATCATACCGCTCCCGTTGCCCGGTTCCGCCCTTTTTCGGTGGGTCAGACCATTTGCCGACCGCTTACTTCGCCGCCGGAACGTTCATTTCCTTCAGCAGCTGCGGCGCCGGATAGACCTCCTGCATGATCCAGCGCAGGTAGCGGCCATCCACCGCGATCATGCGGGTCATCTTGGGATCGAACACCCAGTTGGAGCTGACCGATTCCCAATTGCCGTCGAAGGCCAGGCCGACCAGCTTGCCGTTCGCGTCCAGCACCGGCGAGCCGGAGTTGCCGCCGGTGATGTCGAGATCCGACAGGTAGTTCACCGGCACCGAACCGATGCGCTTGTCTTCCAGGCCGCCGTAGCGCTTGGCCTTGACCGCATCGAGCAGCGCCTTCGGCGAATCGAACGGATCCTGCCCGGTTTCCTTGGCGACCACGCCTTCCAAGGTGGTGAACGGGGTGTAGGCCACGCCGTCCTTGGGCTCGTAGCCCATCACGTTGCCGAAGGTGATGCGCAGCGAGAGGTTGGCGTCCGGATACACGAACTCGCCCTGGCTCTTCTTGTAGTCGGCCAGCGCCTGCAGGAACACCGGGCGCGCGACCAGCGATTCGCCCATGCGGGTCTTGCGCTCCTGTTCCAGCTTCAACAGGGTCGGCATCACCGCCACCGCGTACTGGATGGCCGGATCGTTGCTGGCTTCGAACGCCTTGCGATCGGCCTTCAGCCACTTCAGGCGTTCCTCGGTGTTGCCCAGCTGCGTGCCGGCCAGCTTGTCCAGCGCGCGATTGACCGCGGCGGCGTCGTTGCCACCCAGCCAGGCGTCGACCGCGGCCACGTGCTGGGCCGCCGGCAGCTTGACGTACTCGTTGAGCCAGTACTGCTGGATCTGCCGATCCATCGCCGGCACGTAGCGGCGTTCCATCTGCTTCATCGAACCTTCGATGCCGGGCAGATCGCGTTCCTGATAACCGGCTTCACGCCCGGTGTTGGGCTTTTCGTTCTCGATCGACAGGCGATACAGCGTGGTGGCCACGCCGATCACGCCGCTGTTGCCGAACTGGCCGACCACCAGATCGCGATCGCGCGTGGTCTTGGCCTGCTCGGCCAGCGCCACCAACCGGGCGTGCGCGTCCAGCGCCGCCTTGCCCTTGCCGCCCTGGCCCTTGAGCCAGTTGAGCACCGCGGATTCCTCGGCGTGCTTCTGGCCGGCGGCGTCGATGCGCTTGAAGCCTTCCAGCTGGCCTTCGAAATTCTTGCTGGTGTTGTTCCAGCCGGCCATGCTGCTGGCGTACTTCACCGCGATGTCCGGATTGGTCTTGCCGGCCGCCTTGACCATCTCGATCAGCGCCTTGTAATGGCGCGCGACGGTCGGATAGGTCCAGCTGGCGGTGTTGTCGAACTCGGTGGCCAGGGCGTAACGGTTGGTGGAACCCGGATAACCGGCCACCATCACGAAGTCGCCCGCGCCCAGCGGCTGGTCGGCGAACTTCAGCCAATGCCTGGGCTGGTAGGGCACGTTGTCCTTGGAGAACGCGGCCGGCTTGCCGTCCTTGCCCACGTAAGCGCGGTAGAACGAGAAGTCGCCGGTATGGCGCGGCCACATCCAGTTGTCGATGTCGCCGCCGAACTTGCCGACGCTGCCCGGAGGCGCGTACGCCAAGCGCACGTCCTTGATTTCCAGGTTCTTGAACAGGCGATAGGTGTTGCCACCGGAGAAGCTGTACAGGCGGCAGCGGAAACCGGCTTCGGCTTCGCAGTCGGCGACCAGTTTCTTGTCGAACGCTTCCAGCGCCTGGGTGCGCGCCAGCGGATCGTTGCCGGCGGCGGCGATCGCGGCCTTCGCTTCGGCGGTGACGTCCTGGATGTCGTCCAGCACATAGACGCGCGCGTTCGGGCCGGCGCTGACTTCATCGGCCAGGGTCGGGGCGTTGAACCCGTCCTTGATCAGGTTCTTCTCGGCGGTCGAATTGAGCTGGATGGCGCCATACGCGCAATGGTGGTTGGTCACCACCAGGCCCTGCGGCGAGACGAAGCTGGCGGTGCAGCCACCCAGCGCGACCACCGCGCCCATCGGGTCGCCGGTCAGGTTGGACAACTGTTCCGGCGACAGCTTGAGGCCGGCCTTCTTCAGCGGACCGGCGATCTCCGGCAGCTGCTGCGGCACCCACATGCCCTCTCCGGCATGGGCGAGGCCGGACGGCGCGAGGCAGGCCACGGCGAGTGAAGCAGCAAGCAGGTTAAGGCGCATGGGTACATCCCCTCGGAAAAATGAACGTTAGATTGTAACGGTCCAGGCTGTTGGGCCGACCATGACTTTCGGCCTAGACGCATGCCCCGAGGGCCATCCATCCCGCCCTACCGGAACGAAAGCCGGCGCGGGCCGCGCCTTACCATACGGTTCCGGCCGCCCGCGTATAATCCGCGCCCTCACCGTCCCGGTCCCGGAACACATTCCATGACGCAAATGATGAAGGCGCTGGTCAAGCGCGAAGCGGCCAAGGGCATCTGGCTGGAAGACGTGCCGGTGCCGCAACCCGGCCCCAACGAGGTGCTGATCAAGCTCGAGAAGACCGCCATCTGCGGCACCGATCTGCACATCTACCTGTGGGACGAATGGAGCCAGCGCACCATCCGCCCGGGCCTGGTGATCGGCCATGAGTTCGTCGGCCGCATCGCCCAGATCGGTCCCGGCGTCACCGGCTACACCGTCGGCCAGCGGGTCTCGGCCGAAGGCCACATCGTCTGCGGCCACTGCCGCAACTGCCGCGGCGGCCGCCCGCATCTGTGCCCGAACACCGTCGGCATCGGCGTCAACCGCGACGGCGCCTTCGCCGAGTACATGGTGATGCCGGCCAGCAACCTGTGGCCGATTCCGGATCAGATCCCCAGCGAGCTGGCCGCGTTCTTCGATCCCTACGGCAACGCCGCGCACTGCGCGCTCGAATTCGACGTCATCGGCGAAGACGTGCTGATCACCGGCGCCGGTCCGATCGGCATCATCGCCGCCGGCATCTGCAAGCACATCGGCGCCCGCAACGTGGTGGTCACCGACGTCAACGACTACCGGCTGAAACTGGCCGCCGACATGGGCGCCACCCGCGTGGTCAACGTCGCCAACACCTCGCTCAAGGACGTGATGGCCGATCTGCACATGGAAGGCTTCGACGTGGGCCTGGAAATGAGCGGCAATCCGCGCGCGTTCAACGACATGCTCGACTGCATGTACCACGGCGGCAAGATCGCCCTGCTCGGCATCCTGCCCAAGGGCGCCGGCGTGGACTGGGATCGGATCATCTTCAAGGGCCTGACCGTGCAGGGCATCTACGGCCGCAAGATGTACGAGACCTGGTACAAGATGACCCAGCTGGTGCTGTCCGGCTTCCCGCTGGGCAAGGTGCTGACCCACCAGTTGCCGATCAACGATTTCCAGAAGGGCTTCGACCTGATGGAAGCCGGCAAGGCCGGCAAGGTCGTGTTGAGCTGGACCTGAGTCCTTGTTCCTTCCCCCGCGAGCGGGGGACGAGCCTGCCCCGTACCCGATGCGGGGTGCCGAGGTCGGATGGGGGCGAGCACTGAAGTTGCTTTGCAGCAGCCGATAGCAGAAAAAAGGGCGCCTCGCGGCGCCCTTCTTTTTTGCCGATGTCCGACGAACTCAGTTGCCGATGCTGATGGTCAGCGCGACCCGGTTGTCGTAGATATCGCCGTCGGCCTTCAGATCGCCGGCGTCGGAACCGAACGTGGTGTAGTAACCCAGGGTCGCGGTGGCCGGACCGAAGGTCTTGTTCAAGGTCAGAGCGCCGTCGAAGTAGTCGGAGACGCCAAGATTGATGCGCTCACCCTCGCTCCACTCCTCGCCATAGTCGACCGAGGTGTAACCGACCGACGCGCCCACCGAGAAACCGCTGTCGCCGATGTCGTAGGCGGCGGCGAGGTTGGCGTAGCTTTCCTTGGCCTTCGGGGTCAGGTCGCCGTAGTCCGGCGCGTAGGCGAGCATGCCGGAGATTTCCACCGGGCCGGCCCAGGTGACCTTGGCGATGAATTCGTTGTAGTCACCGCTCGGCACGCCCGAGCTGGCGCCGTGATAGGAATAGCGCACCGCGCTGACGTCGAGGTTCCAGCGGTCGTTGAAGTCGTAGCTGTAGCCGACGAAGCCGTCGAGCTCGAAGTTCGGGCCGCGCAGGCCGGCTTCCGGATCCGGGTCGCCGAAGTCGACATTGGAGCCCCACACGCCCACGTACAGGCCGAACGGCGCGGTGTAGGTCAGGCCGGCCTGGAACGCCGGGCCTTCATCGGTCTGGGACACGCCGCGGAAGACGTAGTCGGTGGTCGCGGCGACCGACCAGGTGACCGGGGATTCGGGTTCGGCCTCGGCTTCGGCCGCGGCCTCCTGCGCAAACGAAACGAACGGAACCGCCGCCAGCAGGGCGACGGCAAGGGCGGTGCACAACTTGATTGGCTTCATCCGGGCTCTCTCCAGGTTGGTATCGGCGTGTTGATCGCGCAGGCCGGTCCCACTCCGACCTTGAACACGTGCGGCAAGCCACGTGTTTACGGTTTTTTAACCGTCGCCCGGATATTGCGATGCAACAATCGCCGCCGTCAAGTGCCCGAAGCGCCCTCCCCCCAGCCCGCCGGGGCCGGGAACCAGCCGAACCGCGCCGGGACCAGATGCACCTGCTGTCCGGCCGGGTGGGCCGTTTCATGGGCCGGCAGTTCCACCTCCACTTCATGGCGGGAACCGGCCAGTTGCGCGCGCAGGCGCAGGCGCGGTCCGTTGCGCTGTCCCGACAGCACGGTGGCCGGCCAGCCAAGGCCGGTCGGATCGATGCGCAGATCCTCCGGTCGCACGAACAGTTCCGCCGCGCCATCGCCGCGCGTGCGTCCGGCGACCGGCAACGCCGCGCCTTCCGCATGCAATTGTCCCTCCCGCCAACGCGCCGGCAACCGGTTCACCGCGCCGACGAAGGAATAGATGAAGGGCGACGCCGGCGCGTCGTAGACCTCGGCGGGCGTGCCGACCTGCTCCAGCCGGCCGGCGTTGAGAATCGCCACCCGGTCGGCCAGCTCCAGCGCTTCTTCCTGGTCGTGGGTGACGAACAGCGTGGTCAGGCCGGTGCGATCGTGCAGTTCGCGCAGCCAGCGGCGCAGATCACGGCGGACCTGCGCATCGAGCGCACCGAAGGGTTCATCCAGCAGCAGCACGCGCGGTTCGATCGCCAATGCGCGCGCCAGCGCCACCCGTTGCCGCTGGCCGCCGGACAACTGCGCCGGATAGCGTCCGCCCAGCCCTTCCAATTGCACCAGCGCAAGCAGTTCCTCCACGCGGGCGCGGATGCGCGATTCCGGCCAGCGCTGCGCGCCGCGCCGCACGCGCAGGCCGAAGGCGATGTTGCCGGCGACGTCGAGGTGGCGGAACAGCGCGTAGTGCTGGAACACGAAACCGGCCCGGCGCGCCTGCACGCTCAGGCCAGCCGTGTCCTCGCCGTCCAGCAGCACCCGTCCGCGGTCGGCGTGTTCCAGTCCGGCGATGATCCGCAGCAGCGTGGTCTTGCCGGATCCGGAGGGTCCCAGCAATGCCAGCAGTTCGCCCTGCCGGACGTCCAACTGGATGTCCTCAAGCGCGGCGTAGTTGCCGAACTGCTTGCCCACGTGTTCGATGGTGATGCCCATGTTCCTGCCTCAGTGCCGGTGATTGGCGGCCAGCGCCTCGCCGTGGCGCCATTCCAGATACGACTTCAGCGCCAGCGTCAGCAGCGCGGACAGCGCCAGCAGCGAAGCGGCGGCGAACGCGGCGCTGTAGGCGTATTCGTTGTAGAGGATCTCCACATGCAGCGGCAGCGTGTTGGTGCGTCCGCGGATGTGCCCGGACACCACCGACACCGCACCGAACTCGCCCAACGCGCGCGCGCTGCACAGCAGCACGCCGTACAGCAGCGCCCAGCGGATGTTGGGCAGGGTCACCCGCCAGAACGTCTGCCAGCCACTGGCGCCCAGGCTGAGCGCGGCCAGTTCCTCGTCGGTGCCCTGCTGCTCCATCAAGGGCATGAGCTCGCGGGCGATGAAGGGGAACGTGACGAAGATCGTCGCCAGCACGATGCCCGGCAGCGCGAAGATGATCTTCGGCAGTTGCAGGGTCACTTCGCCCAGCAAGGGCAGCGAGACGCGCCAGCCCTCGTCGATGATCGGCCAGGCCCATCCCTGCGCGCCGAAGATCAGCACGAAGATCAGTCCCGCCACCACCGGCGACACCGCGAACGGCAGATCGATCAAGGTCACCAGCCAGCGCTTGCCCGGGAACTCGTGCTTGCTGACCGCCCAGGCCGCGGCCACGCCGAACACAAGGTTGAGCGGCACCACGATCGCGGTGACCAGCAGGGTGAGGCGGATCGCCGCCAGCGCGTCGGGCTCGCGGATCGCGGTGAGGAACGCAGCCCAACCACCGCGCAGCGCCTCGACGAACACCAGTACCAGCGGCAACAGCAGGAACGCCAGCAGAAAAGCCAGCGCGCCGAGGATCAGCAGCGCCCGTGCCCAGCCCGGTTCGGTCGTGGCCGGACGCGCGCGGCGTGGCGCGCGGTCGGCGGAAATCTCGGCCAGGGAATCGTGCGGCAGCGGTATCACGGCGGATATGGCCTCGCTCATCCCTTGCTCCGTGCGGTCCGCGCCAGGCGGGATTGCAGGCTGTTGATGGCCAGCAACAGCACGAATGACAGCAGCAGCATCGCCGCGGCGACCGCGGTCGCGCCGGCATAATCGAATTCTTCCAGCTTGATGGTGATCAGCAGTGGCGCGATCTCGGACACGCCGGGCAGGTTGCCGGCGATGAAGATCACCGAGCCGTACTCGCCCACGCCGCGCGCGAACGCCAGCGCGAAGCCGGCCAGCACCGCCGGCCACAGGCCCGGCAGCACGACGCGGCGGATGGTCTGCCAGCGGTTCGCGCCCAGTGTCGCAGCCGCCTCCTCGAGCTCACGTTCGGTTTCAGCCAGCACCGGCTGCACCACCCGCACCACGAACGGCAGGCCGATGAACACCAGCGCCACGGTGATGCCCAACGGCGTGTAGGCCACTTTCAACCCCGCTGCTTCCAGCCAGCGTCCCAGCCAGCCGGTGGGTCCGTACAGCGCGGTCAGCGCGATGCCTGCCACCGCGGTCGGCAGCGCGAACGGCAGATCGATCATCGCGTCGAACAGGCGCTTGCCCGGGAACCGGTAGCGCACGAATACCCAGGCCACCCAGGTCCCCATCACGGCGTTGAAGGCCGCTGCCGCCAGCGCCGTTCCGAAGCTCACCCACAGCGCCGACAGCACGCGCGGCTCGGTCCAGATCCGCCATAGTCCATCCAGCCCCAGCCCGCTCGCCTTGACGAACACGCCCACCAGCGGAATCAGCACGATCAGGCCCAGCCAGGCCAGCGTGTAGCCGAGACTGATCCCGAAGCCGGGCAGGATCCGGCGACGGCGTCCAGCCACGGGCCGCGCGCCAATCACCG
Organism: Pseudoxanthomonas sp.; assembly: GCF_051953815.1. Lineage (GTDB taxonomy): Bacteria > Pseudomonadota > Gammaproteobacteria > Xanthomonadales > Xanthomonadaceae > Pseudoxanthomonas_A. Next base: position 87,516 of record NZ_JBQCIJ010000037.1, read on the forward strand.
CGGCCATTCACTGCTCCACGCGCGGGATGAGCGGGTGCGTGATTGATCGCGCATCGTCACTTCGCCTGGATCTGATCGAACACGCCGCCGTCGGCGAAATGCGTGGCCTGGGCCTTGGCCCAGGAGCCGAACACCTTGTCGATGGTCACCAGTTCCAGCTTCGGAAACCGCGCCACGTCGGCCGGCGCCGCGTACTGCGGGTAGCGCGGGCGGTAGTAGTGCTTGGCCGCCAGCCGCTGCCCGGTGGGCGAATACAGGAACTGCAGATAGGCCTGCGCCACCTCGCGGGTGCCGTGCTTGTCGACGTTCTTGTCGACCAGCGCCACCGGCGGCTCGGCCAGGATCGACAGCGATGGGACCACGATGTCGAACTTGTCCGGCCCCAGTTCCTCGATCGACAGGAATGCCTCGTTCTCCCAGGCCAGCAGCACGTCGCCGATACCGCGCTGGACGAAGGTGGTGGTGGCTCCGCGCGCACCGGTGTCCAGCACCGGCACGTTGCGGAACAGCGCGCGCACGAAATTGCGGGTCTTGGCCTCGTCACCCTTGAAGATTTTCAGGCCGTAGGCCCACGCCGCCAGATAGTTCCAGCGCGCGCCGCCCGAGGTCTTGGGATTCGGGGTGATCACCGAGGTGCCCGGCTTCACCAGATCCACCCAGTCCTTGATCTTCCTCGGGTTGCCCTTGCGCACCAGGAACACGATGGTCGACGTGTACGGCGCGCTGTTCTCCGGCAGGCGCGACTGCCAGTTGGCCGGGAACAGGCGCGCGCGCTGGGCGATGGAATCCACGTCGTAGGCCAGTGCCAGCGTGACCACGTCGGCCTCCAGGCCATCGATGACCGCGCGCGCCTGCTTGCCGGAACCGCCATGCGAGGTCTCGATCTCGACCTTCTGGCCCTTCTTTTCCTGCCAGTCCTTGGCGAAGGCGGCATTGAACTCGCGATAGAACTCGCGGGTGGGATCGTAGGAAACATTCAGCAGTTTCAGGTCGCGCGCACCGGCGGCGGCGGCCACGGTCAGGCCGAAGGCAATCAACAGGGTGCGCAGGTGGCGTCGCAGGGAAGAGGAAGTCATGGGAATCTCCGGAATCAGAAGGCGACCTGCAGGCGCGAGAAGATAGCCTTCTCGTCCTCGCGATCGGCGGCGTTGCCGGCGCCGCCCCTGAAGGTCGTGTCCAGGTAGTTGAAGACGAGCTTGAGGTTGCTGGTGAGGTACCAGTTCAGGCCCAGCGTCCAGTTGCGTGCCTGGCGCGCGGACGTCGCCCGGTCGGCGAACAGCGGAAAGGCGTCGTCGTCGATGTCGAGGGCGCCATAGCGGGCGATCAGTTCGAACGCACCCCAGCCTTCCTCGCCCGGCCGGAACGGGCGCGACGGCTTGACCACGCCGCGATAGCCCGCGTCCTCACCGGTCAGCACCCACTGCGCGGTGGCCTGCCAGGCCGTGTTCTCCAGCTTGTCGCGCCGTCCGGCGTTCGCGCCGCTGGAGATCACCACTTCCTGGCGCGACTGGATGTACTCGCCCAGCACGCCGAAACGCCCCCGGTAGTAGTACGCCTGCGGCGACCACCGGAAATGCTCGCCGTCGGCGTTCACCGCCGAGCGATAGGCGAAAAACTGCGCCTGTCCCGGGGTGCGGTAGCGCGGCAGGAAATTGTTGCCCGCGCCGCGTTTGTCGCCGATGCTCGCGCCCAGTCCGAAGCCCAGCCCGGACAGCGCGCCGGCGTCGTTGCGGAACGGCTCGAAGAACACCCGGCCCGCATACTCGAACTCGTTGTCCGGATTGCTGGTGACGGCGTCGCGCCCGTCGACGGTGCCGTTGAATACACCCAGTGCATAGCTGAAACGGCCGTCGGCCAGATCGCCCTGCAGCTGCACACCGATGTCGCGGTTGGGCGCGAGTTCGCTGGGCAGCGAACGTTCCACCGCCGACAGCGCCGAAGACGATTGCAGCCGTTCCAGGCCCACCGGCGAGGTGAACTTGCCCACCCGCAGCGTATATGCGGGACTGAAGCGCAGATCAACGTAGGCATCGACGATGCTGGCGTTGTCGCCGGCGAACTCGGGCGTCAGCCGGAATCCCACCAGCTTGCCCAGCGAACCTTCAATCGTCGGTCGTGCCGTGCGCAGGAGGAAGGTGTCGTTCTGCGCCGGCGCATGGTCGTCGAGGAAGAACCGGCCATCGCCCTGGACCAGTCCACGCAGGCGGATCTCGTAGTCCCCGCCGGCCGACTTGAACGAAGCGCCCTTGTCGTTGACCGCGATGACCGGCGCCTCCTTGGCCTTGGCCACCTGCTCCTCCTGCTGCAGCTCGAGGCGTCGCTCCAGCACCCGCAGGCGCTGGTCCAGATCCGCCAGGCCGACCTCGCCACCGCCTTCGCCGACCTCGCTCGTGGCGGTGCCGCCGCCCAGACGGCGTTCCAGCGCCTCCAGACGCTGCTGCAGTTCCTCCACCGTAGGCTTGTGCTGCGCGGCTGCCGGCAGCGCCAGCGAACACAGCAGCGCGGCTGCCAACCGCGTGAGCCGCCTGTTCGTCCGCACCGCCTGCCCGTGTCCGCGCATCGCAAGATTCCCCATGGATGGTCTTTCGACCGGAACCGGTGATGCTGCGGATGCACATGGCCGCCGGGAAATGACTTGAGGGCCGGGCCTTATGCCGCATCGGCATGACGCGGGCATGGGCGGGGCCGGGACCGTTAAAATGATCGCCTTCCTCCCTCCCCGAGCCGTCCATGTCCGAATCGCTGACCGCGCGCTACGCCACCGAGCTGGAGAACCTGCAGGCGCAGGGCCTGTTCAAGTCCGAGCGCATCATCACCAGCCCGCAGTCGGCCGAGATCACCCTGGCCGATGGACGCCCGGTGCTGAACTTCTGCGCCAACAATTACCTCGGACTGGCCGATCATCCCGACGTGATCGCGGCGGCCAAGCAGGCCCTCGACAGCCATGGCTTCGGCATGGCCTCGGTGCGCTTCATCTGCGGCACCCAGGATCTGCACAAGCAACTGGAAAAGACCATCGCCGATTTCTTCGGCACCGAGGACACCATCCTCTACGCGGCGTGCTTCGACGCCAACGGCGGTCTGTTCGAGCCGCTGCTGGACGAGAACGACGCGATCATCTCGGATGCGCTCAACCATGCTTCGATCATCGATGGCGTACGCCTGTGCAAGGCCAAGCGCTTCCGCTACGCCAACTGCGACATGGCGGATCTGGAAGCGCAGTTGCAGGCCGCCGATGCCGCGGGCTGCCGGACCAAGCTGATCACCACCGACGGGGTGTTCTCGATGGACGGCTTCATCGCCCCGCTCGATGAAATCACCGCGCTGGCGAAGAAGTACAACGCACTGGTGCACATCGACGAATGCCATGCCACCGGCTTTCTCGGCGCGACCGGTCGCGGCTCGGCCGAAGTGAAGGGCGTGCTGGATCGCATCGACATCTTCACCGGCACCCTGGGCAAGGCGATGGGCGGTGCGCTCGGCGGTTTCACCACCGCCAAGAAGGAAGTGATCGAACTGCTGCGCCAGCGCTCGCGCCCCTACCTGTTCTCGAACTCGTTGCCGCCGCACGTGGTGGCCGCCGGCATCAAGGCGTTCGAGATGCTGTCCTCGGCCGGCGATCTGCGCGAACAGCTGCAGGAGAACACCCGCTACTTCCGCGAACGCATGGGCGCGGCCGGCTTCGACATCAAGCCCGGCGTGCATCCGATCTGCCCGGTGATGCTGTACGACGCGCCGCTGGCGCAGCGCTTCGCCGCCCGCCTGCTGGAAGAAGGCATCTACGCAATCGGCTTCTTCTTCCCCGTGGTCGGCAAGGGCCAGGCCCGCATCCGCACCCAGATGAGTGCCGCGCATACGCGCGAACATCTCGATCGCGCGATCGATGCCTTCACCCGCATCGGCCACGAACTGGGCGTGCTGAAAGCCTGAAGCAGGCATCGCCGGATTTGCTTCACCCGCTTGTCCCGCAGGAGCCGGGTTCGCCCGGCTCGTGTTTTTCCTTTCGCGTCGGACCAGACTTGTCCGACTCAACACGTCCCGGGCGCGACAAGATCCGTCTTGCCGCATCCCCTGGCGCCATCGATCGCCGGTCTTGCGTACCCTGCAACCGCGGCGGAGCGGGCAGGCTGCGCGCTACGACAGCGCGGCGATTTCGTCCCGGGTCAGCGGACGCCACGCGCCCTTGGCCAGATCGCCCAGCGCCAACGGGCCGATCGCCACCCTGACCAGCCGAAGCACGCGGATGTCGAAGGCTTCCAGCAGCCGCCGGATCTGCCGGTTGCGGCCTTCGTCCAGTTCGATTTCCAGCCAGGCGTTCTTCTCGCCGGCGCGCAGCAGCGCCGCCGACTTCGCACGCAGGAACGTGCCGTCGGACATCACACCGCGCCGCAGGCTCGCCAATCGTGCCTCATCGGGAATGCAGTCGATCTGGACGTGATAGGTCTTGTCCGGACCACGCTCGGGATCGGTGATCGCCGCGGCCCATTCCGGATCATTGGTGAACAGCAACAGGCCTTCGCTGGCCTTGTCCAGGCGCCCCACCGGCCCCAGCCACGGCAGGCCGGCACCGTCGAAGCAGCGATAGACCGTGTCGCGTCCCTGTTCGTCGCTGGTCGTGGTCAGCAGGCCACGCGGCTTGTTGAGCATCAGGTAGAGGCGTTCGCCGACGCCGACCGGATTGCCGTCGACGCTGATTCGATGCTTGCCTTGCACCACCGGAAACTCGGGGTCCCGGACGATCCGTCCATCCACGCCAACCCGGCCGGCCAGTACCCAGCGCGCCGCTTCACTGCGGGAACAGACACCGAGCTTGGAGAGCACGCGCGCCACTCCGTGGCGCGGCGGTAAACCCGTGCCGGTGGTGGAATGGCCGGTCGCCGTGCGCGATCGCGCGCGCGCGCCTTGGACGGGACGAGCCACGGCCGCGGCGCGGAAGTGCGGAGATTACTTCTTGGTTTCAGGCGCCGGCGCGGCGGGAGCCGCCGGCGCGGGAGCCGCGGCACCGCCGGCACCCTTGGCTACGCGCACGCCACGCGCCTTCATCCAGGCGTCGAACTCCTCGGCGGTCATGCGCTTGCCGTTCTGGTTCATGTCGAAGCGCCACGGCGTGTTGTCGTACTGGGTCTTCGGCTTGTAACCCGAAGGATCGTTGGCGTTGGCGACCGCGGCGGGCGCCGGCATCGCCTTGGCGACGTTCTGGCAACCCTCGATGCGCAGGCGCATCAGCACGCGATCCACCGACAGCGCCTCGTCCAGCGCCTGGGTAAGCACGCCACTGGGGGCGCCGAGCTGGGAGACCGTCGGCGTGAATTCGGACGCCACCGGCTCCAGCACCGTCGCACGCACCGGCAGGGGAGGCTGCACCAGGCTGCCACTGCAATTCTGGGCGGCGTTCGCGGCGGGGATGGCGACAAGGCCGGCCAGACCGGCAAGAAGAAGATGGCGCATGCGGATATCCCGGCAATCGAACGAAGCCGCAGTGTAAGAAGCACCGTCGGCGATATCAAGGAAAGCCTTACCTGTTCCCGCCAAGTGGTTGACGCTTCTGTGGCTGCGCGCACGATCCCGCCGTCGCAAGCCGTTTTCCTCGATCACGCGGCCACAAAAAACAAAGCCCGGCACGAGGCCGGGCTTTGTGTACTGCAGGAAGAGCGTCCGATTAGTTCTGGACGTTCAGTTCCGTACGACGGTTGCGCGCACGGCCTTCCTTGGTGTCGTTGGTGTCGATCGGACGGCTCTCGCCGTAACCGTTCGGACCAATCAGACGCGAAGCGTCAACACCATTGCTGGTCAGGTAGTCGTACACGGCCTTGGCGCGACGCTCCGACAGCTTCTGGTTGTAGGCGTCGGTACCGACGGAGTCGGTGTGACCGGCGACTTCGACCTTCAGGTCGGGGTAGCGCTTCAGGATTTCGACGGCTTCGCCCAGGATGGCGACCGCATCCGGACGCAGCACCGACTTGTCGAAGTCAAAGTTCACGCCCTTCAGGTCGATCGACACCGGCACCGGGCAGCCGTCCGGACCGATGGTCTGGCCAGCCTGCGAACCGGGGCACTTGTCGTCGCAGTTGTTGACGCCGTCGCCGTCGTCATCCAGGTCGGCGCAGCTCGGAGCCGGGGCCGGCGCCGGGGGAGCCGGGGCAGCCGCTTCCGGACCCAGCGGGATGATGATGCCGACCGAAGCCAGCAGATCGGCGAAGTCGTCACCGTCATCGCGCGAACCGTCGTACGACGGGCCGATGGCCTGATCGTCGAAATCGATGCGGTAGGCGAGTTCGGTGCGGACGCCGACGCGGCCCAGCTTGGCCTGGATACCGCCACCCAGCTTGGCGGCGAAGTTGTTGTCCTTGCGCTCACCCGGCGAGTTCGAGTTCGGGAATGCGTCGAACTCTTCTTCCGAGCGCTGCAGGCCCAGGCCGGCCAGCAGGTACGGGTGCCAGTTGCGGTCCGACAGCCAGAAGTGGCGGCGCAGATCCAGCGAGATGCCGTACTGGCTCCAGTTCAGGTTGACGTCTTTGTTGAACTGGGTGTTCTGGTAGTTGATTTCACCATCCAGCGACCAGTTCGGGCTGATGAACTTGCCCAGACCGATGGCACCGAACGGAGCATCGTCGGTGTTGCGGTCGTTGTCCTGGACGTTGATGCCAGCGGAACCGGTCAGGTACCAACGGTCATCGAACTCCTGGGCGGAAGCGGCTTGCGCCAGGCTCAGACCGCTCAGCAGCGCGGCACAAAGCAGTTTCTTGTTCATTTGCAGCTCCTTGTCTAAATCAGCAGTTGTAGAAAAACCGAAGTGCTTAACTCGCGTTTTTTCCAGCTTTCTTATCGTTGTGCGGACGGCTGTCAACGCGCGCCATCCTGAACAGATTATGCGGACGGAAGTGAAGACAGCGTTAACGGTACCATAACAAGTCCGCCCCGCAAAGGAAATCGGCTCATCCGTGCAGGCAATTCATGCCACCTGGCAGAGCCCCATCAGTTCGTCCACCGCCAGCGCATCCAGGCGTTCCGGGGCGGCCGCCAGCGCCAGCAGGCGGTCGGCCTGGCCGGCCGGCAGATGCCCCCGCAAAGCGGCCTCGTACTTGGCCATCAGCAGCGGTGCGCCCTCCTTCCGCCGGCGCCGGTGCCCGACAGGATAGTCGATCGCGATCCGGTCGGACCGGCTTCCGTCGCCGAAGAATACCTGCACCGCATTGCCGATGAAACGCCGCCCGGGATCCAGATAGTCCCGGGTGAAGTCGGGATTCTCCTTCACGATCATTAGGTTACGCAGCCTGTCGATGCGGGGATCAGCGGCCCGGGCATCGCCATAGTCCGCGGCCTCCAAACGGCCGAAGATCAACGGGACCGCGACCATGTACTGCAGGCAATGGTCGCGATCGGCGTAGTTGGCCAGCGGCCCGGTCTTGTCGATGATGCGCTGGCCGGCCTGTTGGGTCTCGATCACCACCCGCTCCACCTGCTCCAGCCGGGGAGCGACCTGGGGATGCAGGCGCAGCGCGCACTCGACCGCGGTCTGGGCGTGGAATTCGGCCGGATGGCTGATCTTGAACAGGATGTTCTCCATCACGTAGCTGCCGAACGGTCGCTCGAACCGGAACGGCTGGCCGCCGAAAGCGACCTCGTAGAAACCCCACGTCCGGGCGCTGAGCGCGCCGGGATAACCGGTTTCGCCCCGCACCGCGTCCAGCGCGTGGATGACCGCACGACGGCAGGCGTCGCCCGCCGCCCAGCTCTTGCGCGGCCCGGTGTTGGGCGCATGGCGGTAGGCGCGCAACGCGCCGTTGTCGATCCAGCTGTTGGAAATGGCGTTGATGATCTGCGCGCGGTTGCCGCCGAGCATGTGGGTGGCCAGCGCGGTGGAGGCCAGCCGGACCAGGATGACGTGGTCCAGGCCGACCCGGTTGAAGGCGTTCAACAACGCATAGCCCCCTTGGATTTCATGCGCCTTGATGGCGAATCCCAGCAGGTCGCGCACCGTCAGCGGCGTGCGTCCCTCGCGGCGGGCCAGGCGGCTCAGGTAATCGCCCAGCGACAGCAGCGTTCCCAGGTTGTCGGAAGGATGCCCCCACTCGGCCGCCAGCCAGGTGTCGTTGAAATCCAGCCAGCGGATCTGGGCGCCGATCGCGAATGCCGCCTGGACCGGATCCAGTTCGTGCGCCGTGCCCGGTATCCGCACGCCGCCCGCCATGTCGGCGCCCGGCACCACCGGCCCCAGATGGCGGACGCATTCGGGAAACTTCATGGCCAGCATCGCGCAGGCCAGCGAATCCAGCAGGACCAGGCGGGCGGTGTCATAGGCCTCGGCGGAATCGATGCGGTAATCGACCACGTAGTCGGCCACGTCGACCATCGGCGGATCGGGGTCGGGGCGTTGCGCCGAGCGGATATCGTCCTGGCCCATGCGGCCTCCTGCGATGGCGACCGGTCCATCTTGCCAGAGAGACATGGCTGAAGAGACCGGGCTGTTCCGACGCCGCAACACATCGGTGTGCCGACGCCTATTGGCGCGCGTCCGCGGCGGGCCCATGCTGCGCGACATGGATACCCCCGCCGCCCTGCCCGCCGTCTTCCTGTCCCATGGTTCGCCGATGCTGGCAATCGAGGATTCGCCCACCGGCCGCTTCCTGGATCGGCTGGGCGAACTGCTACCGCGTCCGCGCGCGATCATCGTGGCCTCGGCGCATTTCATGGCGCCGACCACGACCGTCACCGCGACCACGGCGCCCCGCACCATCCATGACTTCGGCGGTTTTCCGGCGCCGCTGTACGAAATCCGCTATCCGGCGCAGGGCTCGCCCGCGCTGGCGGGCACCGTGATCGAACTGCTGCGCGATGCCGGCATCACGGCAGGCCAGGACGATCAGCACGGCATCGACCATGGCGTATGGGTGCCGTTGCGGCGGATGTATCCGCAGGCCGACATCCCGGTGATCGCGCTGTCGGTGAATCCCGATGGCGACGCCGAGGCGCATTACCGCATCGGTCGGGCGCTGGCGCCGTTGCGCGCCGATGGCGTGCTGGTGGTGGGTTCCGGGGGCTTCTCGCACAACCTGCGCGCACTCGACTGGCGCCATCCCGACGCCACCGAATTTCCCTGGGTCGCCGCCTTCACCGACGCGCTGCGCACCAGGCTGGAAGCCGGCGATGTCGCCGGCGCGCTGGACTGGCGCGCACTGCCCGAGGCGCTGCGCAATCATCCCACCCAGGAGCATCTGTATCCGCTGTACGTCGCCCTCGGCGCGGGCGGCGAGGGCGCGCACGCGCGGCTGCTGCATCGCGACGTGGAGATGGCCGGACTGGCGCTGGACGCTTTCGCCTTCGATACCTGGACCTGAGCGCGTCGTCCATCCGACACGTTCGGCTCAGCCGCCGGGCAACGACAGCCCCCGCTCCCAGGGCGGATTCTCGCCGAAGCGCGCCGCCATCAGATCGACGAACGCGCGCACCCGTGGCGGCACCAGCCGCCGCTGCGGCATCACCGCGCTGATGGCGGTGGTGGCGGGCGGATACATCGGCAGCACGACCTCCAGGCGACCCGCGCGCAGATCCTCGGCGACATGCCAGAGTGAATGCATGGCGATGCCCTCGCCCGCGACCGCCGCGTCACGCAGCAGTTCGCCGAAGTTGCTCTCGTAGCGACCGTTGACCCGCACCGACACTTCCTTGTCCTGCGGATCCTGCAATCGCCAGATGTCCTGCCGACCCTGGCTGCCGACCAGCAGCAGGCATTCGTGCTGCGCCAGTTGTTCCGGATGCAGGGGACGTCCACGCCGCCGCAGGTAGTCCGGCGAGGCGCACAGCACCCGCCGGTTGGGGGCGATGCGGCGTGCGACCAGGGCCGAATCCTCCAGCGCGCCGATCCGGATCGCCAGGTCGAAGCCCTCGCTGACCAGATCGACCACCTGGTCGCTCAGATGCACGGCCATCCGCAGCTTGGGATGGGCGGCCAGGAATTCCGGCAGCAGCGGCGAGACGTACTGGCGACCGAACGTGGCCGACAGCGTCACCCGCAGCGTCCCCGCCACCTCGGTGGCCGCCTCGCGCAGGCCCGCCCCCAGCGATTCCAGGTCTTCGACCAGCACCCGCCCCTGCTGGGCCAGCGCCGCGCCCTCGGGGGTGGGATGCAGGCGGCGGGTGGTCCGGTGCAGCAGGCGCACGCCCAGTTCGCGCTCCAGCCGCTTCAGCCGCTGGCTGGCCACCGCCACGGACAGGTCCAGGCTGTGGGCGGCCGCGGTAATCGAGCCCAGGTCGAGGACGCGGAGAAACAGGGTCAAGTCGCCGACGCGATCCATGATTATCAATCAATCATTGATAGTGATTCGGCATATTCGCGGTTTTTCGCGGTCATGGAAAGGACCAGAGTGCGCCTTCTCTCCACCACTGGATGCACGCCGTGACCGCCGCCTCCCGCCCGCGCATGCCGATCGCGCTGTACGCCCTGACCGCCGGGGCGTTCGGCATCGGCACCACCGAATTCGTCATCATGGGCCTGCTGATGCAGGTCGCCACCGACCTGAAGGTCTCCATCGCCGCCGCCGGCCTGTTGATTTCCGGCTACGCGCTCGGCGTGTTCGCCGGCGCCCCGCTGCTGACCGCCGCGACCAGCCGGATGCCGCGCAAGGCGGTGCTGGTGGCGCTGATGGTCATCTTCACCCTTGGCAATCTCGCCTGCGCGATCGCGCCGGACTACACCACCCTGATGATCGCCCGCGTGATCACCTCGCTGGCGCACGGCACCTTCTTCGGCGTCGGCGCGGTGGTCGCCACCGGACTGGTCGCCGAGGATCGCAAGGCGTCGGCGATCTCGATCATGTTCACCGGCCTGACCGTCGCCACCCTGCTCGGCGTGCCCGCCGGCGCGTGGCTGGGCCTGCAGTTCGGCTGGCGCGCGACGTTCTGGGCGGTGACCGCCATCGGCGTGATCGCCACAGTGGTGATCGCCACGCTGGTGCCGTCCGACCGCGGCGACGCCACCCCGGTCGCGTTCCGCGAGGAAATGAAATCGATCGCGCAGCCGCAGGTCCTGCTTGGCCTGTTGATGACGGTGCTGGGTTTCGGCGGCATGTTCACCGTCTACACCTACATCCAGCCGCTGCTGACCCGGATCACCGGTTTCGCCGATGCCGCGGTGTCGCCCATCCTGCTGGTGTTCGGCGTGGGCATGATCGTCGGCAACCTGTTGGGTGGCCGTTTCGCCGACAAGCGCCTGCAACCGGCCCTGCTGGGCACGCTGCTCGCGCTGGCGCTGGTGATGGGACTGATGAGTTTCGCGCTGCACAGCCGCTGGGCGATGGTGCTGTTCACCGGCCTGCTCGGCGCGGCCGCGTTCGCCACCGTCTCGCCGCTGCAGCTTTGGGTGCTGCAGAAGGCCGGCGCCGCGCAGAGCCTGGCGTCCAGTCTCAACATCGGCGCGTTCAATCTCGGCAACGCGATGGGCGCCTGGCTGGGCGGCCTGGTCATCGCGCATGGCGCGGGACTGACCGCGCTGACCTGGATCGGCGCGCTGGTGCCGCTGTCCGCGTTCGCCGTCGCGCTGTGGAGCATCGCGCTGGAGCGCCGGCAGAACCGCAATGCGTCCTCGCTGGCGCTGCGCGCCGGTGAATGCGCCTGACGACATCCTCCGTTTCTTTCTCCCCTCCCCCTTTCAAGGACTTTCCATGGAAACCCGTTTTCTGGGCCGTTCCGGCCTCAAGGTCTCCGCGCTCGGCTTCGGCGCCGGCACCTTCGGCGGCAAGGGTCCGCTGTTCTCCGCCTGGGGCAACACCGATGTCGCCGAGGCGCGCCGCATGATCGACCTGAGCCTGGACGCCGGGCTCAATTTCTTCGATACCGCCGACGTCTATTCCGACGGCGCCTCCGAATCCATCCTGGGCCAGGCCCTGCGCGGCCGCCGCGATCAGGTGATCCTGTCCAGCAAGACCGGATTGCGCCTGGGCGATGGCGCCAACGACGCGGGCACCTCGCGCCTGCGCCTGCTGAAGGCGGTGGACGCCTCGCTCAAGCGGCTGGACACCGATTATCTGGATCTGCTCCAGCTGCATGCCTTCGACGCGATGACGCCGATCGAGGAAACGCTCTCGACGCTCGATGATCTGGTCCGCGCCGGCAAGGTGCGCTACCTCGGCGTCTCCAACTTCTCCGGCTGGCAACTGATGAAATCGCTGGGCATCGCCGAGCGCCACGGCTGGAGCCGCTACGTCGCCAACCAGGCCTACTACTCGCTGATCGGGCGCGACTACGAATGGGAACTGATGCCGCTGGGCATCGACCAGGGCGTCGGCGCGGTGGTGTGGAGTCCGCTGGGCTGGGGCCGGTTGACCGGCAAGATCCGGCGCGGCCAACCCTTGCCGGAAACCAGTCGCCTGCACGACACCGCCGCGATTGGCCCCGCCGTGGACACCGAGCGCCTGTACCGCATCGTCGACGTCCTCGACGAGATTGCCGCCGAGACCGGCAAGGCGATTCCGCAGATCGCCATCAACTGGCTGCTGCAGCGCCCGACCGTGTCGACCGTGCTGATCGGCGCGCGCAACGAGGAACAGCTGAAGCAGAACCTGGGCGCGATCGGCTGGCAGCTCGGCGCCGATCAGATCGCCCGCCTGGATGCGGCGAGCGCGACCGAAACGCCCTACCCGTACTATCCCTACTGGCGCGGGCAGTTCTCCGAACGCAGCCCGCTTCCCGTCTGAACCCCCCGTCCGAAATCGTCCGCCAACACCGGAGTCCCCCATGAAAGCCGTCGGCCTCACCCGCTACCTGCCCATCGACGATCCGCAATCGCTGCTGGACATCGAACTGCCCAAGCCCGACCCCACCGGCCACGACATCCTGGTGCGGGTGGAAGCCGTCTCGGTCAATCCGGTCGACACCAAGGTGCGCGCTCCCAAGCCGCAACAGGAAAACCCGCCGCGCGTGCTCGGCTACGACGCGGCGGGCGTGGTCGAAGCGGTGGGCGACCAGGTCACCCTGTTCGCGCCCGGCGACGAGGTCTACTACGCCGGCGACATCACCCGCGCCGGCAGCAACGCCCAGTTCCAGCTGGTCGACGAGCGCATCGTCGGCCGCAAGCCGACCACGCTGGATTTCGCCCAGGCGGCCGCGCTTCCGCTGACCACCATCACCGCCTGGGAACTGCTGTTCCATCGCATGCCCTATTCGATCGACAACGAATGCAACCGCCGCAGCCTTCTGGTCATCGCCGGCGCCGGCGGCGTGGGCTCGATGGCGATCCAGTTGGCGCGCCGCGCCGGCTTCACCGTCATCGCCACCGCGTCGCGTCCGGAAACGGTTGAATGGTGCCGATCGCTTGGTGCGCATCACGTCATCGATCACCGGCAGGAGCTGGCGCCGCAGCTGGCGGCCGCCGGATTCCCGCAGGTCGACGCCGTGCTCAACCTGGCCGACACCGATCGTTATTGGGCCGCCATCGGCGAGATCATCGCCCCGCTCGGCCATGTCGGCCTGATCGTGGAACCGAAGGGAGAGCTGCGCATCGGCGATCCGTACAAGGCCAAGTCGGTCGGCATCCACTGGGAGATGATGTTCGCGCGCCCGCGCTTCCAGACCCCGGATCTGATCGAGCAGCACCGGCTGCTCAGCCGCGCGGCCAGCCTGATCGACGCCGGTGAGCTGCGCACCAATTACCGCGAGACGCTGGGACCGATCAACGCTGCCAACCTGCGCGAGGCGCATCGCCGGCTGGAGTCCGGCGCGACCATCGGCAAGCTGGTGCTGGCCGGCTGGGAATGACGGCGTGACACCCGCGGCGTGGAGCCTGTTCTGCGCGCTGTCGCTGGTCACGGCCTTCACGCCGGGGCCGGCGGTATTGCTGGCGGTCTCCAACGCCGCCACCCTCGGCGCGCGACGGGCGCTGCTGAGTTCGGCGGGCAACGCGGCGGGCGTGTTCGTGGTGGCGATCACCGCCCTGCTTGGACTCGGCGCGCTGCTGCAGGCTTCGGCCACGGCGTTCACCGTGCTCAAGGTCGGGGGCGCGGTGTATCTGGTCCACCTGGGCATCCGTCAATGGCGCAGCCCCGCGCGATTCGCTTTGAAGGCGCCGTCGATATCCGCCGACGGCGATGCGTGGCGATTGTTTGGCCAAGGCGTGCTGGTCGCGGCGACCAATCCCAAAAGCATTCTCTTCTTCACCGCGCTGCTGCCGCAGTTCATGCAACCGCAGTCCCCGTTCTGGCGGCAGGGACTGCTGCTGGCCGCGACCTTCGCCGCCTGCACGGTGCTCTCGCACCTCTGTTACGTCGCCGCCGCGCGCCATCTGCGCCGCTGGCTGGGCGAGGCGCGGGGACGTTGGTGGCAGCGCGCCAGCGGCGCGCTCTTCATCGGGCTGGGCCTGGGCCTGCTGGGTCTGCGCCGGCAGGCCGCCTGACATCCGGACGCCGCCTCAGGCCGCGGCGGCGTCCTCGGCGCGGTCACGCTTGAGCACCGCCACCGGCTCGGCCCAGCTGCTGCCCGCTCGCCGCTTGCTGGTCGCCAGTACCAGGTCCGAAGGTTCGAACACGTTGACGTTGTGCGTGATCGGCGTGGTCAGGATGTACTGCGCGTCGGTCGAGCGCAGGAACCGGCCCACCTTCTCGATGTTCGCCACGTCCAGGTGCGCGAATGGCTCGTCGATGAAGACGAAGCCGCCGGGCTGCTCCTCGTCGCGCAGCAGCGCCACCAGCAGCAGCAGCGACTTCATCACCTGCTGACCGCCGGAGGCTTCGCCGTCGTCCAGCCCGATCCAGCCCTTGCGATCGAAATCGAAACGCACGGTCAGGCCCGCCTGCGCGAGCGCGGTGTCCTCGTTCACCAGTTCCGGCATCTCCACGTCAACGCCGATGCCGGACAACTCGCCCAGCGCGACCAGGTTCTTGCGATAGCGGCGGACGGTGGCGCGCAGCACGTTGATATAGGCGCCGCGCGCTTCCTCGGTGAGCTTGCGCGCGCGATGCAGATGCGCCTCGCGCTTGCCGATGGCCGCTTCCAGTCCCGCGTGATCGGCGGCGAACTTGTCGCGCAGGGCGACGCAGCCGTCGTCCTCCATATAGGCGCCCCGGGCCAGCCGCTCGTCGATGCGCTCGACTTCGCGACGCACCGCGTTGGCGCTTTCGTACTCGTCGCGCGCGGCCCGCAGGGCGGCGGCGCCGCGCCATTCCACCGGCATCTGCGCGCGGCGGCGGCGGAAGTCCAGGATTCGCTGCACCAGCGCCAGCCGTTCCTGCGAAATCTGCTGCCCGCGCTCGCGCAGTTCGTTCTCCAGCGCCTTCAGTTCGCCGGTCCGGCTGGCGGCGGCGATGCTCTCGGCCTTGTCCTCGGCGGCCAGGCGATCGAATTCGGTGCGGACTTCCAGCAGCGCGGCCGCCGCCTGCTGCGCGGCCTCGGCCAGTTCCGGCAGGCGCTCGGCGGCGTCGGCGAACTCGGCCGCGCGCGTGACCAGTTCGTTGCCCGCGCCCAGTCCGAGCAGGCGCGCCTGGCTGGCGTCGACCTGCTGGCCCAGCCGGGCCAGTTCTTCCTCGCGCGCGTGGGCGCGCTGCTGGAGCGCGGTCAGCTCCGCGCGCAGTCCGGCCAGTTGCGCCTGGCGCGCGCCGGCGCCGAAGTGGTGCGCGCCACCGCCGATCTGGCGGCCGCCGCGCTGTTCGCGCAGATAGCCCTTGGCGGTGATCCAATCCTGTCCCTTGGGCAGGCGATGGCCCGCCTGCACATCCTCAACCCGCTGGATGCGATCCAGCTGGCGCGGCAACCATGCCGGCGGATCGTCCAGGAAGCGCACCACTTCCAGCAGCGATCCGCGGGTCGGCTTGTCGGCCGGCGCGCGATCGGCGACGAGGAAGTGGCGATACTGCATCTGTTCGCCCAGCTGCCATGCCGTGGCGGCATCCTTCGGCGAATCCAGCACCAGCAGGTGGCGATAGGGCGCCAGCACCGCTTCGACCGCGGTGGCCCAATCCGAATCGGCGATCTCCACCAGCTCGGTCAGCACCTTGTGGCCGATGCCCTTGGCATCGAGCGCGGCGCGGAAGTCGCGCTCGAACGGCTCGGAGACCCGGCCGCCGCCGCTGAGCGCCGCCACCTGCGCGGTGATTTCGGCCGCGCGCTGGCGGTCCCGCTGGCCTTCCAGTTTCAGTTCGGCCTGGCGACGCCGGCCTTCCTCGACCTCGCGGCTGAGCGCCTTGACGTCGGCGCCCTTGCGACCGCCCTGCAGGCGGTCCAGATCGTCGCGGCGCTTGACCAGCATCTCGGCGTCGCGGGCGTGGTCGCGCGCATGGGTGAACGCGGCCTCCGCCTCGGCCTGGCGCTGGCGCACTTCGGCCATTGCCTGCTGGAGCTGGCTGCGCTGCCCCGAGGCCGCGGCTTCCTGCGCCAGCAGCGCGGCATGCGCCTGGCTGCGCTCGCGAAGCGCGCGCCGCAGGCCGGTCAGGCGCGGGCGCGCGCCTTCGATGGTCGCGCGCAGGTCCGCCAGTTCCACCTTGGGTGCGATTTCGGTGTGCAGGCGATTGCGCTGGCTGCGCAGCGACAGGCCATCCTCGAACGAACGCACGTCGGCGCGCGCGGATTCCAGCCGCAGGTGCAGTTCCGCCAGTCCCTGCTGCAGTTGTCCGATTTCCTTTTCCACATCGAACTGTTCGCTGCGCGCGCGCTGGTAGTCGTCCAGCACCGCCTTGTCCTCGAACACGTCGAACACCAGTTGCAGCAGTTCGCGTGGAGTGAGCTGGCAGAGTTTGTCGGTGGCGCCCTGCTCCAGGGTCAGCACGCGGCAGATCGCCCGGCTCAGGCCGGCGCCGGCCAGGCGCACGCGGTAATCGCGCACGCCCAGCCATTCACCGCCTTGCTCCAGCGTTTCGATGGGCACGTCGCCAGGGACGATCTGGTAGTCGCGCGACCAGTCGCCGCCGCGCTTGCGCACCCGGCAGGCGATGGTGACCTGCTCGTCCATGTACGGAAAGAACGCGCGCTTGCCCCTGCGATCGGCCGGATTGCTGACCACCGCGCGCAACCACGCGAACGGTTTTCCGTTGTGGCGCAGGTAGGTCTTGTAGTCGCGCGCCATGTCGCGATCGTCGATGGCCAGCAGGGTGCGCAGCGCGTCCAGCAGGGTGGTCTTGCCGGAACCGTTGGGGCCGACGACGGTGATGATGGAAGCATCCAGCGGCAGCGTGTAGCGCTGCCAGTAGTCCCAGTGGACGACTTCCAGCTGACGGAACTCAAACATCGGCCTGCATCTCCTCGTCCTCCGGCACTTCATCGGGCGCGTCCACGCCCTCCTCCTCGCCACGCTCGCGGGCGGCGGCCTGCGACTGCCGCGCTTCCTCAATGACCTGCGACAGCGCGCCATCCATCACCCGGCTGGCGATGCGTTCGTAGTCGAAAGCCAGATCCAGCAGTGGCCCTTCATGGATGCGTTCGCGGCGGCGGACGATGAAACCCTGCCGCTGCAACGCACCCAGGTTCATCTGCAGGCGGCCCTTGCCGCCGAGCTTGTCGCTAAAGTCGGCCAGCAGGGTGCGCTCGTTGATCGGTTCGATCACTTCCGCGCCCACCGGCACCGGCTTGAGTTCGGCGAACATCTGTTCCTGCTCCTGCGCGCGCTCGCCTTCCTGGCGGGCGATCTGGCGCTGGCGCTTGGGCAGCACCAGCAGCGCCCACAGCACCACCAGCAGCGCCAGCGCGTCGCGGCCCAGCGACAGGTTGCTCGCCGCCCAGGCTTCGGCGTTGCCGAACACGTCGTTTTCCTGCGCGCGCGCCACCCCGATCGCGACGTGCGCGGCATAGGGATGTTCGAGCAGGCGCAGGCCGGCGGCGGCGAGGCGGCGGTCGAGGTCGTCGCGCAGTTCGGCGTCGACCAGGACCTGGCGCACGGCGCGGTCTTCGCGCGGCAGCCAGCGTTCGGCCAGCAGGCGCGCGATCAGGGAGGCGATGGGATCACTCATGCGGTCTGGGTCTTCCGTTTCTTCTGCTTGTCTTGCTTGCGTGAAGCGGCGGCGGGAGCGGTCCGCGCCTCGCCGGATTGCGGCAACAGCCGGCCGCGGCTCATGTAGGCCACGCCCGCGCGCTGGACGGTCTCGAACACCGGTTCGACCCGCCATTGCATCGGCAACTGCGCCAGCGAAGCGCTGACGCCCTGCCGGTTTTCCGCGCCGGCATCGCCGATCAGGCCGAGCAGCGACAGGCGGTAGGCGCTGAGCGCGAAACTCTCCTGCGGCACCCAGTCGGCCAGCGGGGCTTCCTGCTCGAGTCCGCTGAGCTGATCCAGCCACTGTTCGGCGTGCGCGTAGTCGTTCTGCGCGGCCGGCGCCTGGGTATCGCTGGGCGCATCCCGCGCCGGCGGCAGCGCGGTGCTTTCCTGGCCCTCGCGTTCGCGTTCGACCAGTTCGTACTCGGCCACGTCCAGGGCGATCGGCCCCAGCACGAAGGCCGGCATCGGCGTGCGCACCAGCAAGTCGTCGGCCAGCGCGGCCAGCGCGTCGATGTCGCGGGCGCGCAGGAAACGATTGACGTCGGAGGACGACAGGCCGCTGGCGCCCAGATGCACGCGATGGCGATCGAGCTGGTTCAGCGCGCGCTGGAACACCGAAGCCTGCCGCAGCAGCGCGCTCTGCGCGCGGCCGATCTGCTGCGCCACCCGGTGGGTGGCGGTATCCAGATCGCCATCGGCGGCGATGTCGCGGATCAGTTCGGTGCCCTTTTCCACCCATTGCCAGACCGACTGCAGGGTGTCGGCGGCGCGCTGGATGCGGTGCTCCGAACCGCTGAGCACGGCCTGGTCGAAGTCCTCGCGCAGTTCGTTGAGCCGCGACAGCAGGTGCTGCAGATCGTCGGCGCCCACCCGGCCCACCGCCTGTCCGGCGGCGAGCTGGGCGGTGACGTAGGCCAGTTCGTCGCCTTCGCGGTTGAACTGCAGCAGCATGCCGATCGCCGCCAGCGCCTGGCGCCCGACCGGACTAATGCGGTAGCGCTGGCTGTGCGTTTCCCACAGCAGCAGGCCGTTCTCGCGCAGGCGCCCGAGCACGGTGTCGAACTTGACCGGATCCAGGTAGGCGAACTGATCGCGCAGTTCCTGCGGGGTCCAGTCCGGCGCCTGTCCGCGCTCGCCGATCGTGCGCAGCACCAGCAGGCGCACCATGACGTTCTCCTCGCCCCCGTGGAACAGGGTCGAGAAGGCCCGCAGTTGATCGCGGGCGGCGAGCAGGGGGTGGAGGTCCGGCAGATCCGCGGCGGCGATGCCATCGCGCAGGTAGTCGTGCAGGGGAGGTGTTGCGGCGTCCATGACGTCCCGAAAGCCTTGGTCCCCTATGGTCCCCGAGGCGGGCGGACGCGACAACTCTTGCCAAGCGGGCGCGTTCTGTGCCGTGCTTCCGTCCCCGGCGCCGTGCTCCGCCAGCACTTGCGCCGATGCTCGGGCCGGGGCATCGTGTCGCCTCCATACGCAAGCGTATCCATCGCCCGCATGACGTCCAGCGCCGCCGCCGCAACCCCCGCCTCCGCCGAGCCCTATCCGCACCTGTTCGCGCCGCTGGATCTGGGATTCACCCGGGTCCGCAACCGCATCCTGATGGGCTCGATGCACACCGGGCTGGAGGATCGCGCCCGCGACTTCCCGCGCCTGGCGGCCTATTTCGCCGAGCGCGCCGCCGGCGGCGTCGGGTTGATGGTCACCGGCGGCTTCTCGCCCAACCTGGTGGGCTGGCTGAAGCCCTTCGGCGGCAAGCTGTCCTGGCCCTGGGAAGTGCGCCCGCACAAATTCGTCACCCGTGCCGCCCACGAGCATGGCGCGCTGATCTGCCTGCAGCTGCTGCATGCCGGCCGCTACGCCTACCACCCGCTGTCGGTCGCGCCGTCGAAGCTGAAGGCGCCGATCAATCCGTTCACCCCGAGGGCGATGTCCGCGCGCGCGGTCCAGTCCCAGATCAATGCCTATGCGGCGGCGGCCAGGCGCGCCCGCGACGCCGGTTACGACGGGGTCGAGGTGATGGGCTCGGAAGGCTATCTGATCAACGAATTCACCGCGCCGCGCACCAACCGCCGCAACGACGCCTGGGGCGGCACCCCGGAAAAGCGCATGCGCTTCGCGGTGGAGATCGTCCGCCGCATCCGCGAGGCCTGCGGGCCGGACTTCATCATCATCTATCGGCTGTCGCTGCTGGACCTGGTGGAGGACGGCAACCAGTGGGACGAAATCGTCGCCCAGGCCCGCGCGGTCGAAGCCGCGGGAGCGACCCTCATCAATTCCGGCATCGGCTGGCACGAGGCGCGGGTGCCGACCATCGTCACCTCGGTGCCGCGCGCGGCCTTCGTCGACGTCACCGCCAAGCTCAAACCGCATGTGTCGGTGCCGCTGGTGGCCACCAACCGGATCAACATGCCCGATGTGGCCGAGGGCATCCTGGCCGCGGGCAAGGCCGACATGGTCTCGCTGGCGCGGCCGCTGCTGGCCGATCCGCAATGGCCGGAGAAGGCGCGCAGCGGACGCGCCCACGCCATCAACACCTGCATCGCCTGCAACCAGGCCTGCCTGGATCACGTGTTCGAGAACAAGACCGCCAGTTGCCTGGTCAATCCGCGCGCCTGCGCGGAAACCGAGCTGACCTATCCGAAGACCTTCGCGGCCAGGCGGATCGCGGTGGTCGGGGCCGGTCCGGCGGGGCTGGCCTGCGCGACGGTCGCCGCCGGGCGCGGGCACCGGGTCACCCTGTTCGACGCCGAACCGGAAATCGGCGGGCAGTTCAATTTCGCCAAGCGGATTCCCGGCAAGGAGGAGTTCCACGAGACCCTGCGCTATTTCCGCCATCGGCTGGAAGAGACCGGCGTCGAGCTGAAGCTCTCGACCCGGGCCGACGCGGCCGCGCTCGCCGGCTTCGACGAGGTGGTGCTGGCGACCGGCATCACCCCGCGCCGGGTCGACTTCCCCGGCGCCGATCATCCCAAGGTGGTCAGTTACACCGACGTGCTGTCGGGCCGGGTCACGGTCGGCGCCCGCGCGGCGCTGATCGGCGCCGGCGGCATCGGTTTCGACGTGGCCGAGTTCCTGGTCCAGGAAGGGCCCTCGCCCAGCCTGGACCCGGCCCGCTGGATGGCCGAATGGGGCGTGGACGGCACCTTCCAGAGCCGCGGCAGCCTGGCCCGGCCGCAGCCGGAACCACCGGCCCGCGAGGTCTGGCTGCTCCAGCGCAGCGCCGGCAAACCGGGCGCGCGGCTGGGCAAGACCAGCGGCTGGGTCCACCGGGCCACGCTCAAGGCCAAGCAGGTCAAGATGCTGGGCGGCGTCGAGTATCTGGGCGTGGACGACGCCGGCCTGCGGATTCGCGTCGATGGCGCCGAGCAGGTCCTGCCGGTCGACCATGTGGTGATCTGCGCCGGCCAGGAACCGCGCCGGGATCTGCAGGCGTCGCTGCTCGCCGCCGGCCGATCCCCGCACCTGATCGGGGGCGCCGACATCGCCGCCGAGCTCGACGCCAAGCGCGCCATCGCCCAGGGCAGCCGGCTGGCCGCGACGCTCTGAACCGACGGGCGGCACGCGATGCGCGCCGATGAAGTGAGCGACGCACATCACAGAAATCGCGGCGTGGCGTCATCCCCCAAGCGGGGCGAACGCGCGTGGCGATGCGGCTGCGCGCGTTTTCGCGATGCCGCCGCGCGCTCGCTTCGCGCGGCGGCCGGTCTTCCGCGAAGCCGCCTCGACCTTGACGCCGTTTTCACCAACAAGCATTTCCAATCAAATACTTAGTAGAGCTGTCAACCCGGCGTGTTCAGGGCGGGTTCCGGTTTTCGCCCGTACCTTGCGCCAACTTTTCGGCCCGCCCCCCAGTTCCGGCAGGCCACCCCGGCGCCCTCATCCATTCAGCCGGGACCCCGGGCAGCCCGTGTGAAGGCTGCCTCCCCATGACGCCCTGCCGCGTCCCTCCCCCGCCGTTTCCAATGGATCGGAACGGTCGGGACCGGCAAAGACGGAGCAAGGAGTTCCCATGAAACTGGCCTGGATTCTCTGGCTGTCGCAGATGTTGCCGCAGCCGGCCGCCGATTCGCTGTGCCTGAGCACCACCGTATACCTGGAAGCCCGCGACCAGACCCTGCGCGGCCAGCAAGCCGTCGCCGAGGTCGCCCTGCGCCGCCGCGACAGCGGCCTGTGGGGCGATTCGGTCTGCGAAGTGGTGACCGCCCGCAAGCAGTTCGCCCCCACCATCGTCGCCCCCGGCACCCGCCTGCAGAATGCGGATGCCTGGGCCAAGTCGGTCAACGTGGCCCTGAACGCCGAGCGCAACTGGGCCCTGCCGCCCGGCCAGCGCAAGGAAATCGTGCCCGGCGCGAGCCACTTCATGGCCCACCAGATCGCCAACCCGAGCTGGCGCAACGCGT
Source organism: Pseudoxanthomonas sp. (assembly GCF_051953815.1). Classification (GTDB taxonomy): domain Bacteria; phylum Pseudomonadota; class Gammaproteobacteria; order Xanthomonadales; family Xanthomonadaceae; genus Pseudoxanthomonas_A. The sequence goes on from NZ_JBQCIJ010000037.1 coordinate 109,866, forward strand.
ACCGCGTGGCCACCATCGGCGATCACACCTTCCTGCGCGTGCAGTCGCTGAAACCGCAGCCGCAGCCCCCGCGCTCGTAATTCCAGCGTGCCGGCAAGCGGACCGTCCATGACGGTCCGTTGCGCCATCGGGCTTGTGGACACCGGGCGGGTCTGGGAAAGTCCCCGGCTCGCTTTTTTTGTACCGGAGTCCACCCATGAAGCTGTACACCAAGCCCGGCGCGTGCTCCACCGCCGACCACATCGCCCTGCAATGGACCGGCCAGCCCTTCGAGGTGAAGGTGATGACCGCCGCGGAAATGAAGACGCCGGAATACCTGGCCATCAATCCGACCGGCGCGGTGCCGGCCATCGTCGATGGCGATTTCGTCCTGACCCAGAACGCCGCCATCATGGGTTACATCGCCGACAGCTTCCCGCAGGCCGGCCTGGGTGGCGACGGCTCCGCGCGGCAGCGCGCCGAGGCCGCGCGCTGGCTGTCCTTCGTCAATTCGGACGTGCATCCGGCCTTCACCCCGCTGTTCGCGCCGGGCAAGTTCATCGCCGACGAGTCCGAGTTCGATGCGATCAAGGCCGCCGCCCGCAAGCGCCTGCGCGGCCTGTTCGAGAGCGCCAACCAGCGCCTGCAAGGTCGTGACTGGCTGGCCGGTTTCCGCAGCTTCGCCGACCCCTACCTCTACATCACCCTGCGCTGGGCCGGCAACGTCGGCGTGGATCTGAGCGGCCTCGACAACCTGGCGGCGTTCCGCCAGCGGATGGAAGCCGATCCGGGCGTGCAGGCCGCGCTCAAGGCCGAAGGCCTGCATTGAGCAAGACAAACGGGCGGGCCCGGGCCCGCCCTTTTTTCATTGATGGCGGCCGGAGCGCTCCGGACCGCTCAGAAGGCGTCGCCGGGAACGCGGACCCAGCCTTCCATCAGGATGCGCGCGCTGCGGCTCATGATCGCCTTGGCGACTTTCCACTCGCCGTTTTCCTGCCGGGCTTCGGCGCCGACGCGCAGGGTGCCGGAAGGATGGCCGAAGCGCACCGCGCTGCGCGCGCCGCCACCGGCCGCCAGATTGACCAGCGTGCCCGGCACCGCCGCGGCGGTGCCGATGGCGACCGCGGCCGTGCCCATCATCGCGTGGTGCAGTTTGCCCATCGACATCGCGCGGACCAGCAGGTCGACATCACCCGCCGCCACCTGCTTGCCGCTGGACGTGAGGTAGTCCTTCGCCGGCGCCACGAACGCCACCTTCGGCGTGTGCTGGCGGCGCGCGGCCTCCGACACGTCGTCGATGAGGCCCATCCGCACCGCGCCATGCGCGCGCAGGGTCTCGAACATCGCCAGCGCCTTCGCATCGCCGTTGATGGCGTCCTGCAGTTCCGTGCCGGTGTAGCCGATGTCGGCGGCGTTGACGAAGATGGTCGGGATGCCCGCGTTGATCAGCGTGGCGGGGAACCTGCCCACGCCCGGCACGTCCAGTTCGTCGACCAGGTGGCCGGTGGGGAACATCGCCCCGCCGCCCTCGCCTTCGCCCTCGTCGGCCGGATCCAGGAACTCCAGTTGCACCTCCGCGGCCGGAAAGGTCACCCCGTCCAGCTCGAAGTCGCCGGTCTCCTGCACCTGACCGCCGCTGATCGGCACGTGCGCCACGATGGTCTTGCCGATATTGGCCTGCCAGATCCGCACCGTGCAGATGCCGTCGCGCGGGATGCGCGCGGCATCGACCAGTCCACCCGCGATCGCGAACGAGCCCACCGCCGCCGACAGGTTGCCGCAGTTGCCGCTCCAGTCGACGAAGGCGGTGTCGATGGAGACCTGGCCGAACAGGTAATCCACGTCGTGATCCGGCCGCTCGCTCTTCGCCAGGATCACCGTCTTGCTGGTGCTCGAGGTCGCCCCGCCCATGCCGTCGATCTGCTTGCCGTAGGGATCCGGGCTGCCGATCACCCGCAGCATCAGCGCATCGCGCGCCGCGCCCGCCACGCGCGCGGGTTCGGGCAGGTCCTGCAGGCGGAAGAACACGCCCTTGCTGGTGCCTCCGCGCATGTAGGTGGCGGGGATGCGGATCTGGGGTGCGTGTGGCATGCAGGAACCTGTGTGTTGTCAGGGGCTGTCGGGAATCTGGGGTTCGACCACGTTGGCCAGCAGGCCCAGCGACTCCTGCCAGCCGAGGTAACAGAACTCCACTGGAATCATCGCGGGAATGCCTTCCTGCACGATGCTGATCTCGGTGCCGCAGGCCACCGCCTTGAGCGACACGCTGACCTGCATCGTGCCCGGCAGCGCCGGATTCTCGAACTGATCGTCGTAGCGGATGCGCTCGCCCGGCACCAGTTCACGGTAGGTGCCGCCGAAGGCGTGGCTGGAACCGGTGCCGAAATTGGTGAACGACATCCGGTAGGTCCCGCCCACCACGGGATCGATGTGATGGACCTTGCCGGTGAAGCCATGCGGCGGCAGCCACTTCACCATCGCCTCGGGATCCAGGAAGGCGCGGTAGACGCGCTCGGGGGGCGCGCGCAGGACGCGGTGCAGGCGGACGGTTCCGGTCTCGTTCGACATGATCATTGGCCTCTCGGGGATGGTGGGTCCAATCTAGCGCGCCTGGCGCAAGGGCGCGTCACGCCGCCTGCGCCGACTCCAGGAAGTCCTGGGCGAAGCGCTGGAGCACGCCGCCGGCCTCGTAGATGGAGACCTCCTCGTCGCTGTCCAGCCGGCAGGTCACCGGCACTTCCACGCGCCCGCCGTCGCGGCGGTGGATCACCAGGGTGAGCGTCGCCCGCGGCCGGCGCTCGCCGATCACGTCGAAGGTCTCGGTGCCGTCGATGCCCAGGGTCAGTCGGGTGGTGCCGGGCCTGAACTCCAGCGGCAGCACGCCCATGCCGATCAGGTTGGTGCGGTGGATGCGCTCGAAGCCCTCGGCCACGATCGCTTCCACGCCCGCCAGGCGCACGCCCTTGGCCGCCCAGTCGCGCGACGACCCTTGGCCGTAGTCGGCGCCGGCGATGATGATCAGCGGCTGCTTGCGCTCCATGTAGGTCTCGATCGCTTCCCACATGCGCATCACCCGGCCTTCCGGCTCGACCCGCGCCAGCGAACCCTGCCTCACGCTGCCGTCCGGGTTGCGCACCATCTCGTTGAACAGCTTCGGATTGGCGAAGGTCGCGCGCTGCGCGGTCAGGTGATCGCCGCGGTGGGTGGCGTAGGAATTGAAGTCCTCCTCCGGCAGGCCCATCTTCGCCAGGTATTCGCCGGCCGCGCTGTCCAGCAGGATCGCGTTGGACGGCGACAGATGATCGGTGGTGATGTTGTCCGGCAGCACCGCCAGCGGGCGCATGCCGCGCAGGGTACGCTCGCCGGCCAGCGCGCCTTCCCAGTAGGGTGGGCGGCGGATGTAGGTGCTCATCGGACGCCAGTCGTACAGCGGACTGACCCGCTCGCCGTTTTCCACCCGCACGTTGAACATCGGGTTGTAGACGCGCCGGAACTGTTCCGGCTTCACCGCCGCGCGCACCACCGCATCGATTTCCGCGTCGCCCGGCCAGATGTCCTTCAGACGGATCTCGCGTCCCTCGAAAACACCCAATACATCCTTCTCGATGTCGAAGCGGACCGTGCCGGCGATCGCGTAGGCCACCACCAGCGGCGGCGAGGCCAGAAAAGCCTGCTTGGCGTAGGGATGGATGCGGCCGTCGAAGTTGCGGTTGCCCGAGAGCACCGCCGTCGCGTACAGATCGCGGTCGATGATTTCCTGCTGGATCGCCGGATCCAGCGCGCCGGACATGCCGTTGCAGGTGGTGCAGGCGAAGGCGACCACGCCGAAGCCCAGCTTCTCCAGTTCCGGCGTCAATCCGGCCTCGTCCAGATACAGCGCGACCGCCTTGGAGCCGGGCGCCAGCGAGGACTTCACCCACGGCTTGCGCGTCAGCCCCACGCGGTTGGCATTGCGCGCCAGCAGCGCGGCGGCGATGACGTTGCGCGGATTGCTGGTGTTGGTGCAGCTGGTGATCGCCGCGATGATCACCGCGCCATCCGGCATCAGGCCCTGCGCCTCCTGCGCCCGCGCCTGCTCCAGGCCCACCGCGATGCCGCGCTCGGCCAGATCGGCGGTCGCCACCCGCGCGTGCGGATTGGACGGACCGGCCATGTTGCGCACCACGCTGGACAGATCGAAATGCAGCACGCGCTCGTACTCGGCGTCCTTCAGGCTGTCGGCCCACAGGCCGGCGGTCTTCGCATAGGTCTCGACCAACCGGACCTGCGCTTCCTCGCGCCCGGTCAGGGTCAGGTAATCGATGGTCTGCGCGTCGATGAAGAACATCGCCGCGGTGGCGCCATACTCCGGCGCCATGTTGGAAATCGTCGCCCGGTCGCCCAGCGTGAGCGCCGCCGCGCCTTCGCCGCGGAACTCCAGGTAGGCGCCCACCACCTTCTGCTTGCGCAGGAATTCGGTCAACGCCAGCACCACGTCGGTGGCGGTGATGCCCGGCTGCGGGCGTCCGGTCAGTTCGACGCCGACGATGTCCGGCAGGCGCATCCACGATGCGCGGCCCAGCATCACGTTCTCCGCTTCCAGGCCACCGACGCCGATGGCGATCACGCCGAGGGCGTCGACGTGCGGCGTGTGGCTGTCGGTGCCCACGCAGGTGTCGGGGAAGGCCACGCCGTCGCGCGCCTGGATCACCGGCGACATCTTCTCCAGGTTGATCTGGTGCATGATGCCGTTGCCCGGCGGGATCACGTCGACGTTGCGGAACGCCTGCTTGGTCCAGTCGATGAAGTGGAAGCGATCCTCGTTGCGGCGGTCCTCGATGGCGCGGTTCTTGGCGAACGCATCCGGGTCGTAGCCACCGCATTCCACCGCCAGCGAGTGATCGACGATCAACTGCACCGGCACCACCGGATTGACCTTGGCCGGATCCCCGCCCTTGTCGGCGATGGCGTCGCGCAGGCCGGCCAGGTCGACCAGCGCGGTCTGGCCGAGGATGTCGTGGCAGACCACGCGCGCCGGGAACCACGGGAAATCGAGATCGCGCCTGCGTTCGATCAGCTGCTTGAGCGAATCGACCAGGGTCGCCGGATCGCAGCGGCGCACCAGGTTCTCCGCCAGCACCCGCGAGGTGTACGGCAACCGGTCATAGGCGCCGGGCGCGATGGCGTCGACCGCGGCGCGCGCGTCGAAGTAGTCCAGGGAGGTGCCCGGCAGGGCTTTGCGGTATTCGGTGTTCATGGCTTCGCGTCGGCGTGGCTGGCGGCGGTCGGGATCGGGGACGCCCGCCTTTCCCGGTCCAGCCGGGAAACGCGGGCGCCGCTGGGGTCAACGCTGGTCGATCGGCACGAACGCCAGGTTCTCGGGACCGGTGTAGTTGGCGCTGGGGCGGATGATCTTGCCGTCGATGCGCTGCTCGATGACGTGCGCGCTCCAGCCGCTGGTGCGGGCGATCACGAACAGCGGGGTGAACATCGCGGTCGGCACGCCCATCATGTGGTAGCTCACCGCGCTGAACCAGTCCAGGTTGGGGAACATCTTCTTGATGTCCCACATCACCGCTTCCAGGCGTTCGGCGATGGCGTACATCTTGGTGCTGCGCTGTTCCTCGGACAGTTCCTTCGCCACCTGCTTGATCACGTCGTTGCGCGGGTCGCCGACGGTGTAGACCGGGTGGCCGAAGCCGATGACCACTTCCTTGCGTTCGACCCGCGCCTTGATGTCGGCCTCGGCCTCGTCCGGGGTCTCGTAGCGCTTCTGCACTTCGAACGCGACCTCGTTGGCGCCGCCGTGCTTGGGCCCGCGCAGCGCGCCGATGGCGCCGGTGATGCAGGAATGCATGTCGCTGCCGGTGCCGGCGATGACGCGCGCGGTGAAGGTGGAGGCGTTGAACTCGTGCTCGGCGTACAGGATGAGCGAGGTGTGCATCGCCCGCACCCACGAGTCGCGCGGCTTCTCGCCGTGCAGCAGGTGCAGGAAGTGGCCGCCGATGGAATCGTCATCGGTCTCCACGTCGATGCGCTTGCCGTTGTGGCTGTAGTGGTACCAGTACAGCAGCATGGAACCCAGCGACGCCATCAGCTTGTCGGCGATGTCGCGCGCGCCCGGGTGATTGTGATCATCCTTTTCCGGCGACACGCAGCCGAGCACCGACACGCCGGTGCGCATCACGTCCATCGGATGCGCCGACGGCGGCAGTTGCTCCAGCGCGGTCTTCACCGAGGCCGGGATGCCGCGCAGCGACTTCAGCTTGGTCTTGTAGCCGGCCAGTTCGGCGCGGTTCGGCAGCTTGCCGTGGACCAGCAGGTAGGCGACTTCCTCGAATTCGCTGGTGGTGGCGATGTCCAGGATGTCGTAGCCGCGGTAGTGCAGGTCGTTGCCGCTGCGGCCGACCGTGCACAGCGCGGTGTTGCCGGCGGCGGTGCCGCTCAGGGCGACGGACTTCTTCGGCTTGAAGCCGGTGGCTGGGGTGGATTCACTCATTGCTGCCTCCCGATGTCTTGATCATGCGAAGGAGCGCGGCGCGCTCCACGGTCTTGCGGAAGCCATGGGGCGCGGCCGGCGCGCCCCCCGGCAGGTTCAGGCCTCGCCCTTCTTCGCGAACAGCGCGTCGAGCTTGTCCTCGTAGGCGTGGTAGCCCAGGTAGTCGTACAGTTCCGCGCGCGTCTGCAGGGTGTCGATGATGTTCTTCTGGGTGCCTTCCCGGCGCACGGTCTCGTAGAAATTCAACGCCGCCTTGTTCATCGCGCGATAGGCGCCGCAGCAGTACAGCGCGATGTCCACGTCGGCGCTGCGCAGATCGTCGACGGTGAAGAACGGGGTGGAGCCGAATTCGGTCAGGTTGGCCAGGATCGGCACCTTCACCGCCGCCTTGAAGCGGCGGTAGTCGTCCAGCGTCTTCATCGCTTCGGGGAAGATCATGTCGGCGCCGGCCTCCACGTAGGCCACCGCGCGCTCGATGGCCGCGTCGATGCCCTCGACGGCGGCCGCGTCGGTGCGCGCCATGATCACGAAGCCGTCATCGCCGCGCGCGTCGACCGCCGCTTTGACCCGATCGACCATCTCGTCCTTCGATACGACTTCCTTGCCGGGACGGTGGCCGCAGCGCTTCTGGCCCACCTGGTCCTCCATGTGCACGGCGGCCACGCCGACGCGCTCGAACGAGCGGATGGTGCGCGCGATGTTGAACGCGCCGCCCCACCCGGTATCGATGTCGACCAGCAGCGGCAGGCCGGTGGCGTCGACGATGCGGCGCGCGTCGGTGAGCACGTCCTCCATCGTGCTGATGCCCAGATCGGGCATGCCCAGCGAGTTGGCGGCGACGCCGCCGCCGGACAGGTACAGCGCCTTGTAACCCACGCGGCGGGCCATCAGGCCGGCGTAGGCGGTGATGGCGCCCATCACCTGCAGCGGGGATTCCTCGGCGATCGCGGCGCGGAAGCGCGCGCCGGCGGATGCGTTGCTCATGCATGTCTCCTGCGGAAGCGGATGGCGCCCGTTCCTCGGCGGAGCGGGCCGGGGGTGCGCAAAGGGTACGCGCACCGGCGGCGCACAATCTGGCACCATCGCTCGGGTTGATCAATCTTGATCAAATCAATCAATCTATCCGCCATGGACACCGACCTGCTCTCCGCCCAGGACACCTGCCGCCTGCTCGGCATCAGCCAGGCGACCCTGTATGCCTACGTCAGCCGCGGGCTGATCGAATCGCGGCCAGGCCCCGACCATCGCAGCCGGCTGTACCTGCGCCGGGACGTGGACCGGCTGGCGCAGCGCAAGCGCGCCGGCCGCGGCGCCGCCCGGGGCGCGGCCCAGAGCCTGGATCGCGGCCTGCCGGTGCTGGAGACGCGGATTTCCCTGATCCGGCCGGACGGTCCCTACTACCGGGGACGTTCGGCGGTCGCCGCGGTGCGCGAGGGCGCCACCCTGGAGGACGCCGCGCGGCTGCTGTGGGATTGCGGCGAGCAGGATCCCTTCGCGGCGGACCTCGACGCGCATTGGCCCGCGCACGTCGAACCCATCGCCGGCGACACCGCGCTGCCGCCGCTTGCGCGCGCGATGTCGGCGATTCCGCTGCTGGCGCTGGACGTGCGCCAGGCCACGGGTTCCACCGCGCTCGTCCGCCATGAAATCGCCGCCACCCTGCTGCGCCACAACGCGGCGCTGCTGGTGGCACGCCCGCCTTCCGCGGGACCGGTCCACCAGTTGCTGGCGCAGGCATGGAAACCGGACGACGAAGGCTTCGCCGACACCGTGCGCGCGGCCCTGGTGCTGTGCGCCGAGCACGAGCTCAACGTGTCCGCGTTCGCCGCGCGGGTGGTCGCCTCGACCGGCGCGCACCTGCACGCGACCGTCTGCAGCGGCCTGGCCGCGCTGTCCGGTCCGCGCCATGGCGGCGCCACCGCGCGCGCCTACGCGCTGATAGAAGCGGCCTGCGCGGCGGAATCGCCACGCGATTTCATCGCCGCGCGCTGGCAGCAGGGCGAGGATCTGCCGGGCTTCGGCCACGCCCTGTATCCGCATGGCGATCCACGCGCCGCCGAGTTGTTGGCGCATCTGCGCCTGCGGCACGCCGACACCCCGGTGATGCAGCGGATGGAAGCGGTGATCAGCGCCACCGGGGACATCAACGGATTGCACCCCAATGTCGATTTCACCCTGGCGGCCATCTGCCACGTCAACGCCCTGCCCGCCTCGCCGGCGCTGGTGATGTTCGCGGCCGCGCGACTGGCCGGCTGGCTGGCGCATGCCCTGGAACAGCAGGCGCAGGGACGCCTGATCCGCCCCCGCGCCAGCTACGCCGGCGTGCCGCCGGCCACGGCGGAGTGAGCCCGAATCAGTTGCCGGCTTCCGGTCCGCGCTGCAGGGCCTTCTTCACTTCCTCCAGCGCGTTGGGATCGTCCAGGGTGGAAAGGTCGCCCGGATCCGCGCCCTGTGCCAACGCCTGCAGGGAACGGCGCAGCAGCTTGCCGGATCGGGTCTTGGGCAACGCGTTGACGATGTAGACGCGCGCCGGCCGCGCCACCGCGCCCAGGCTCTGCTCGACGGTGCGGCGCATGCCTTCGGCGGCGTGCACGCGCTCGTGCGGTTCCTCGGTGGCCTGGCGCAAGGTGGCGAACACCACCGGCACCTGCCCTTTCAGTTCGTCGCTGACGCCGATCACGGCGGCTTCCGCGACCGCGGGGAAGCCGGACACCGATTCCTCGATCTCGCGGGTGCCCAGGCGATGGCCGGCGACGTTGATGACATCGTCGGTGCGGCCGAGGATGAAGGTGTAGCCCTGCTCGTCGCGGATGGCCCAGTCCAGCGAGCTGTACAGCAGTTCCTTGAAGTGGCTGAAATAGCTGGACAGGAAGCGGGCGTCGTCGTTCCAGAGTGTGGTCATGCAGCCGGGCGGCAGCGGCGGCTGGATGACCAGCACGCCCTTCTCGCCCGGTCCGACCTCCGCGCCGGTGTTCTCGTCGATCACCTTCATCCGGTAGCCGAGGTTGGGAAAGCCGGGAGAACCGAACTTCACCGGCTTCATGTCCAGGCCCGGCAGCAGCGTCAACGCGGGCCAGCCGGTTTCGGTCTGCCAGTAGTTGTCGATGACCGGCTTGCCCAGCGCATCGTTGATCCAGTGCGCGGTGGGCTCGTCCAGCGGCTCGCCCGCGAGAAACAGGTAATGCAGCTTCGACAGATCGTGGCGGCGGATGAAATCCACATCGTGCTTCTTCAGCACGCGGATCGCGGTCGGCGAGGAGAACAGGGTGCGCACGCCGTACTTCTCGCACAGCGACCACCAGATGCCGGCGTCCGGATGGAACGGCAGGCCCTCGTACAGCACCGAGGTGGCGCCGACGATCAGCGGTCCGTACACGTTGTACGAATGGCCGACCGCCCAGCCCACGTCGGAGGTGGAGAACATCACTTGCCCCGGCGCGACATCGAACACGGTGCGCATCGACAGCGCCAGCGCGACCGCGTAGCCGCCGACGTCGCGCTGCACGCCCTTGGGCTTGCCGGTGGTGCCGGAGGTGTAAAGCAGGTAGCTGGGCTCGTTGGATTCCAGCCATGCCACGTCCACCTGCGCCTCGCCGACGGCCTCGCGCAGCATCGCGTAATCCTCGTCGCGTCCGGCCACTTTCGGCTCGGCCGGATCCAGTCCGCGCGAGACGATCAGCACTTTCGGCGGCGGCGTGCTGGCCTTGGCGCAGGCCTCGTCGACCAGCGGCTTGTACGGAATGACCTTGCCGCCGCGCATGCCGGCGTCGGCGGTGATCAGCAGTCCGGGTTTGGCGTCATCGATGCGCAGCGCCAGGTTGTGCGCGGCGAAACCGCCGAACACCACCGAGTGAATCGCACCGATGCGCGCGCAGGCGAGCATCGCGAACACCGCTTCGGCCATGTTCGGCATGTAGATGACCACCCGATCGCCGCGCCCAACCCCGAGGCGCTGGAGAATGGCGGCGAAGGCATTCACCTCGCGATGCAGTTCGCGGTAGCTGATTTCGCGGGTGACGTTGGTTTCGGTCGACACCGCCACCAGCGCCAGCTGATCGGCGCGTTCGGCCAGGTGCCGATCCACCGCGTTGTAGCAGAGATTGGTCTGCCCGCCGACGAACCAGCGCCGGAACGGCGGTCGCGAATAATCGAGCACCTGCCGGGGCGGCACATGCCAGTGGATCGCCTTCGCCTCTTCCCCCCAGAACGCTTCCGGTTCGTCGACCGACCGGCGATAGACGTCTTCGTATCCCATGCCGCCCTCCCGGCTTCGCGATTGGCTGTCGCCAGCATAGTCCGCTCGCGGCACGCGGGCCTTCCGACCTTGGTCGCAGGCCAAACGAAAAACGCCGGGCATGGCCCGGCGTTTCCGTTGCAGACCTGGGGCGGAAAGACTCAGCCCAGCAGGTGCGCCACACCGGCGCGCTCTTCTTCGAGCTCGGCCAGGGTCTTGTCCATCGCGGCGCGGCTGAACGCGTCCACTTCCAGCCCTTCCACGCGGGTGTATTCCCCGTTGGCGGTGATCACCGGCACGCCGTAGATGACGCCTTCCGGGATGCCGTAGCTGCCGTCGGACGGCACGCCCATGGTCACCCACTTGCCGTTGCTGCCCAGCACCCAGTCACGGATATGGTCGATGGCGGCGTTGGCGGCGGAAGCGGCCGAGGACAGGCCGCGCGCCTCGATGATGGCGGCGCCGCGCTTGCCGACCTGCGGGATGAAGGTGTTGGCGTTCCAGTCGGCGTCGTTGATCTTGTCCTTCAGCGACACGCCGTTGGCGGTGGCGAAGCGGTAGTCCGGATACATGGTCGGGCTGTGGTTGCCCCACACCACCAGCTTCTCGATGTCGCCCACGGCCACGCCGGCCTTGTTGGCGAGCTGGCTCAGCGCGCGGTTGTGATCCAGGCGCAGCATCGCGGTGAAATTCTTCGCCGGCAGATCCGGAGCCGACTTCATGGCGATGTAGGCGTTGGTGTTGGCCGGGTTGCCGACCACCAGCACCTTGACGTCGCGGCTGGCGACCTTGTTCAGCGCGGCGCCCTGGGCGGTGAAGATCTTGGCGTTCTCCAGCAGCAGGTCCTTGCGCTCCATGCCGGGTCCGCGCGGACGCGCGCCGACCAGCAGGGCGACGTCGGCATCCTTGAACGCCACTTCCGGGTCATCGGTGCCGACCATGCCGGCCAGCAGCGGGAACGCGCAGTCTTCCAGCTCCATCATCACGCCCTTCAGCGCGGCCTGGGCCTTGTCGATCGGCAGTTCCAGCAGCTGCAGGATGACCGGCTGATCCTTGCCGAGCATTTCGCCGGAGGCGATGCGGAACAGCAGGGCGTAACCGATCTGGCCGGCGGCGCCGGTGACTGCAACACGGACGGGGGTCTTCATGGGGTTGTCTCCGAGGGAAAGGAAAGCCGGGGCTCAGGCGAGCTCGGCGAAGAAGGCCTGGATGCGCGACAGGCCTTCATCCAGCTGGTCGTCGGCACAGGTGTAGGAAATGCGCAGCGCGCGCGGCTCGCCGAACGCCGAGCCCGGCACGCAGGCCACGCCCTTGGCTTCCAGCAGGGCGTTGCAGACATCCACGTCGTTGTGGATGACCACGCCGTCATGGGTTTTCCCGAACGCGACCGAGATGTCCGGGAACGCGTAGAACGCGCCTTCCGGACGCGGGCAGACGACGCCGGGAATCTTCGCCAGCGCGGCCAGCACGCGGTCCCGCTTGGCGGCGAACTCGACGCGCTTGCGTTCCGGGATGTCCTGCGGACCGGTCAGCGCGGCCACCGCCGCGGCGGTGACCACTTCAGGCAGGTTGGTGATGTGGTTGGAGTTGAGCGCCACCAACGCCTGGGCCACGTTCTCCGGCGCGGCGATCAGGCCCACGCGCCAGCCCGGCATGCCGTAGGTCTTGGACAGCGAGTCGATGACGACGGTGCGCTCGCGCAGTTCCGGACGGAAATGCAGGAAGTTGTGGTAGCCCACACCGTCGAACACCAGCCGGTTGTAGATGTCGTCGAGCAGGATCCAGGTGTCCGGATGGCGCGCCACCACCTCGGCCAGCGCGGCCACCTCGTCCTTCGAGTAGACCATGCCCGTCGGGTTGGACGGATTGTTGAACAGGAACACCTTGGGCTTGCGCGCCAGCGCCGCGTCCAGTTGTTCCGGGGTGAGCTTGTAGTTCTGCTCCGGCGGGCACGGCAGCTTCAGCGACACCGCGCCGACGATGTCGGCGATGTCCTGGTAGGTGGTCCAGTACGGGGTCGGATAGGCGATGGTGTCGCCCTCGTCCAGCAGCGCCTCGGCCAGGTTGTACAGCACGTGCTTGGCGCCGACGCCGGCGACGATGTTGCGGCGGGTGTATCCGCTCAGGCCATTGCCTTCCAGGTGATGCAGGAAGGCATCCAGCAGGGCGTCGGTGCCCCGGTTGGAACCGTACTGGCCCGAGTCCTTGTCCAGCGATTTGCGGGCGGCCTCGTAGACGTGCTCGCCGGGCAGGAAGTTGGGAACGCCGATCGAGAAACTGATGATGTCGCGGCCTTCGGCCTTGAGCTTCTTCGCCTTCTCCGCGACCGCCATGATCGCGCTGGGCTTGGCGCGACCGGTGCGCCGGGCAAGCTGGGGCATTGCATTACCTCGCAGGAGACGTATCGCAGGGGAACGTGCGTGCGCCGTTTTTTGCGGCGCGGAATTTTACCACGCCGTCCCGGCGCGGCCGGGGTGATCCGGACGGCCCGGCCTCCGCCAATGGTCGTAGCCGCGTGCTCCCCCGACGGGGGAGACACGCGATGGCGCACGGTTCAGGCGCTCAGGTAACGGTTCCACTCGGCCACGCGGTCGGCCTTGGCGGCCAGCACGGCCTCGGCGTCGCCCTCGATGGTCAGGCGGTTGATCAGGTCGCCCTGCTGGACCGCGTCGACCACGTCCAGGCCTTCCAGGACCTTGCCGAACACGGTGTGCTTGCCGTCCAGCCAGGGGGTCGGGACATGGGTGATGAAGAACTGGCTGCCGTTGGTGTTGGGGCCGGCGTTGGCCATCGACAGCACGCCGCGCTCATGGCGCACGCCGTTGTTGGTCTCGTCCTCGAACCGGTAGCCCGGGCCGCCGCGGCCGGAGCCCTCCGGGCAACCGCCCTGGATCATGAAATCGGCGATGACCCGGTGGAAATTCAGGCCGTCATAGAAGCCGCGCTTGGCCAGGTTGACGAAATTGGCGACCGTCAGCGGGGCCTTGTCGGGGTACAGCTCGACCTTGATCGGGCCGCGGGAGGTGTCGAAGGTGGCGATGAGGGACATCGGAAACTCCAGGTGCAGGACAGGGGTTGAGGGGGGTCCGGAGGTTGGAAAACCGGGTCGGCCCCGGATCTGGGGGCCGTCGGCACCGTTTCCAGCCCCGGCGGCATTCAGCCAGGACGCCCCCCGGACGTAAATTGTGAGGACGTAACCCGTTATAATACGCCTCATTCCTCCACAGACTTCGTGCGCGCCCTGGCGCGCTTTTCCGCATGTCCATCCAGAATCTCCGCAATATCGCCATCGTTGCCCACGTCGACCACGGCAAGACCACCCTCGTCGACTGCCTGCTGAAGCAGTCCGGCACCCTGTCCGAGCGCACGGTGCTTGCCGAGCGGGTGATGGACAGCAACGACCAGGAAAAGGAACGCGGCATCACCATCCTGGCCAAGAACACCGCCATCACCTGGCAGGGCAACCGCATCAACATCGTCGACACCCCCGGACACGCCGACTTCGGCGGCGAGGTCGAGCGCGTGCTGTCGATGGTCGACTCGGTGCTGATCCTGGTCGACGCGATGGACGGCCCGATGCCGCAGACCCGCTTCGTCACCCAGAAGGCGTTCGCGATGGGCTTCAAGCCGATCGTGGTGGTCAACAAGATCGACCGTCCCGGCGCGCGTCCGGACTGGGTCATCGACCAGGTGTTCGACCTGTTCGACAAGCTCGGCGCCACCAACGAGCAGCTGGACTTCCCGATCGTCTACGCCTCGGCGCTGCATGGCTACGCCAGCCTGGACGATGCCGCGCGCGACGGCGACATGACCCCGCTGTACGAAGCGATCATGAAGCACGTTCCCGCCCCGTCCGTGGATCCGGAAGGCGCGTTCCAGATGCGCATCAGCCAGCTGGACTACAACAATTTCGTCGGCCTGATCGGCATCGGCCGCATCCAGCGCGGCAAGGTCAAGAAGAACCAGCCGGTCAGCGTGGTCGATCGCGAAGGCAAGAAGCGCCAGGGCAAGATCGTGCAGGTGCTGGGCTTCATGGGCCTGGAGCGCATCGAGGTCGAGGAGGCCGAGGCCGGTGACATCGTCGCCATCGCCGGCATCCAGGACCTGAGCATTTCCGACACCGTGTGCGCGCTGGACACCCCGGAAGCGCTGCCCGCGCTGACCGTGGACGAGCCGACCATCAGCATGACCTTTCAGGTCAACAACTCGCCGTTCGCCGGCAGCAAGGAACACAGCGGCGGCAAGTTCATCACCAGCCGCCAGATCCGCGAGCGCCTGGAGCGCGAGACCCTGCACAACGTCGCCCTGAAGGTCGAGGAGACCGGCGACGCCGACAAGTTCCTGGTCTCCGGCCGTGGCGAACTGCACCTGTCCGTGCTGATCGAGACGATGCGCCGCGAGGGCTTCGAACTTGCCGTGTCGCGTCCGGAAGTCATCATCAAGGAAATCGACGGCCAGCTGATGGAGCCGGTCGAGCAACTGGTGGTGGACATCGAGGAAGTGCACCAGGGTGGCGTGATGGAAAAGCTGGGCACCCGCAAGGCGCAGCTGAAGAACATGGAATCGGACGGCAAGGGCCGCGTGCGCCTGGACTACATGATTCCGGCGCGTGGCCTGATCGGCTTCCAGAACGAGTTCCGCACCCTGACCCAGGGTTCGGGCCTGCTGTTCCACGTGTTCGACCACTACGGCCCGAAGGAAACCGGCCCGATCGCCAAGCGCCAGAACGGCGTGATGATCGCCAACGCCCCCGGCGTCACCCCGGCCTATTCGCTGGGACCGCTGGAAGAGCGTGGCCGCCTGTTCGCCGCCGAAGGCGACAACGTCTACGAAGGCCAGCTGGTCGGCATCCATTCCAAGGACAACGATCTGACCGTCAACGTGATCAAGCCCAAGCCGCTGACCAACATGCGCGCCTCGGGCAAGGACGACGCGATCAAGCTGACCCCGGCCATCAAGTACACGCTTGAGCAGGCACTGGATTTCATCGAGGACGACGAGCTGGTCGAAGTCACCCCGAAGGAAATCCGCCTGCGCAAGAAGATGCTGACCGAAAGCGATCGCAAGCGCGCCTCGCGCGCCGCCTGATCGGCGACGGATGACCGACGCTGCCTATAACCCGGATCCCAAGGCGCATCCGGGCCTGCACATCATCGCCCTGTTCGAGGGATTGAAGGGTGTGCTGGCCCTGGCCGCCGCGACCGGGCTGGTGCTGCTGGGTCCGCAGCCGCTGCGTCACTGGGTGGAAGCGATGATCGCCCGCTTCCACCTGGACACCCGGCACGGCGCGCTGCCGTCCGTGCTCAACGCGATCAATCCCGAAGCGGTCCACCTCGCGGTCCTGGTGGTCGTGCTGTACGCGATCATGCGGCTGGCCGAGGCCTGGGGCCTGTGGCGCGCGCGCGCCTGGGCCTCCTGGCTGGGCTGCATCGGCTCGGCCCTGTACCTGCCGCTGGATCTGTACGCGCTGTACCACCATCCCGGCTGGCACACCTGGGCGGTGCTGCTGGTCAATCTGGCCGTGGTCTACATTCTCGGTCGCGACCTGCGCAGGCGTCGCAGGGTTTGAAAGCACCTCCCGGCCTGCTAGCCTCACGCAAGCTCACCGGGGGAATCCAACACATGCGTTCGCGAACGCTGCTGCTTTCAGCCGCCCTGATGCTGGCCGCCTGCCAGCGCCAGCCCGCCGCCGTCACCAACGCGCCCGCCGACGCCCCGACGGATTTCGCCTACGCCGAACTGGACATCGACGATCTGCAGGGGCGCATGCAGCGCGGCGAGCTCGACAGCCGCACCCTGACCCGCGCCTACCTGGACCGCATCGCCGCGATCGACAAGGCCGGACCGCAACTGAATTCGGTCATCGAAATCAATCCCGACGCGATGAAGGAAGCCGCCCTGCGCGACGTGGAGCGCAAGAACAACGCCGTGCGCGGCGCGCTGCACGGCATCCCGATCCTGCTCAAGGACAACATCGACGCCACCCCGATGGTGAACTCGGCCGGCTCGCTGGCGCTGAAGGATTTCCGGCCGGCCACCGACGCCTTCCTGGTGCGGCGCCTGCGCGAAGCCGGCGCGGTCATCCTTGGCAAGACCAACCTGAGCGAATGGGCGAACTTCCGTTCCACCCGTTCGTCCTCCGGCTGGAGCGCGCGCGGCGGCCAGACCCGCAATCCCTACGTGCTGGATCGCAATCCCTGCGGCTCCAGTTCCGGCAGCGCGGTCGCGGTATCGGCCAATCTCGCCGCCGCCGGCATCGGCACCGAAACCGACGGCAGCATCATCTGCCCGGCCGCGGTCAGCGGCCTGGTCGGCCTGAAGCCCACGGTGGGCCTGGTCAGCCGCGACGGCATCATCCCGATTTCGTTCAGCCAGGACACGGCCGGCCCGATGACCCGCAGCGTGTCCGACGCGGCCCTGCTGCTGACCGCCCTGGCCGGCCGCGACAGCGCGGATCCCGCCACCGCCAATGCGGCCTGGAACGTCACCCTCGACTATCACGCGCGCCTCAAGCCCGATGGCCTGAAGGGTGCGCGCATCGGCGTGCTGCGCAGCAAGCTCGCCATCCACCCGGACGCCGCCGCCGCGATGGAAGGCGCGATCAAGGTGATGCGCGAAGCCGGCGCCACGATCGTCGATGCCGAGATTCCCACCGACGGCCAGTGGGACGAGGCCGAGCTGGAACTCATGCTGTATGAGTTCAAGGCCGGGCTGGAACGCTATCTGGCCCGTCACGACGCGCCGGTGAAGACCCTGACCCAGCTGATTGGCTACAACCAGCAGTACCGCGTCTCGGAAATGCCCTACTTCGGCCAGGAGCTGTTCGAGATGGCCAACGCCAAGGGTGGCTTGGGCGACAGCGCCTACATCCGCGCGCGCAGCCTCGCCCGCCGCCTGGCCGGTCCCGAAGGCATCGACGCCGCGCTGAAGGCGCAGCAGCTGGACGCGCTGATCGCGCCCGCGACCGGCCCGGCCTGGTTGACCGATCACAAGGCCGGCGATCACTTCCCCGGAGGTGGCTACGGGGCCGCCGCGGTGGCGGGCTATCCGAGCCTGACCGTGCCCATGGGACACAGCGACGGCCTGCCGCTGGGCATCGTCTTCATGGGCACCGCGTGGAGCGAGGGGCGCCTGATCGAACTGGGCTACGCCTACGAGCAGCTGACCCGCGCCCGCAATCCTCCCGAATACTGGCCGACCCTGGACACCCGCAAGTCCGGCGCGGCGCGGCGCTGACCGGGCCGTGCGCATTTCCAGGGTTCTGGCGGGCGCCATGGGTGCGGCGTAGCATGGCCGCCGGACCCGCTCGCGCCGCCACCAGGCCAGACCGCTGATGGAGCTTGATCCGCAACGCGCCTCGGAACTGCGCGCCCTGGGCAGTTCACGCTTCGCCGCCGCCGAACGCCGGCGGCGCCTGGACTCGCTGGCCTGGGGCGTCCTGGTCCTGTCCTTCCTGCTGTCGCTGTGGTTCGGCGTCATGGCCTGGCGCCAGGCCGAAGCCGGCGCGAGCGCCCGTTTCAATGCCCGCGCCGACGCCGTGGCCACCGCCCTGGCCACCCACATGAACGCCTACGAGGACACCGTGCGCGCGGCCGCGGCGGTGCTGGAGGCACAGCCCGGCCTCGATCCGGCCGGCTTCCAGACGTTCGCGCGCCGCTTGCGCATTCCCAACCAGCCGGCCGGCGTGCATGGCCTCGGTTTCGCCCGCCGGGTCACCGCCGCCGACCTGCCCGCCTATCTCGCCCGCCAGCGCGAAATCCACGGCGCCGGTTTCCAACTGCATCCGGGTGGCGCGCGCGACGAACACGTCGTGATCGACCTGATCTATCCGGAACAGGAGGGCATGCGGCTTCTCCTGGGCAAGGATGTGTTCGTCGAACCCGCGCGACGCGCCGCCATGCAGCGCGCCGGCGACACCGGCCAGCTCAGCATCGCGCCGCTGGTCTCGCTGACCGATACCTCGCGCGGCGACAGCGGCCTGTCCGGCTTCCTGCTGTACTCGCCGGTCTACGACACCGCCATGCCGCTGATCGCCGACGCGGGATTGCGACACCGCCATCTGCGCGGATTCGCAACCGCGGGCTTCGGTTGGGCGCAGGTCATGCAGGAAGTGGCCGGCGAGGCCGGCGATGATCCCATCGACCTGCGCCTGCTGGCGCGCGGGGGTGGCGCGGCTCCGGTGGTGGTGTTCGAGCGCAGCGGCCTGCGCGAGCGCTACGGCGCGGGCATGCGGCCGGCATTCCGGTACGTGCGCAACCTGGATTTCCTCGGCGGCGGCTGGGAACTGACCCTCATCTCGCCTCCCGCGCGAGTCGCCATCCCCGGCCTGGTTCCCATCGCCGCGCTGACCCTGTGCGGGCTGGCCTTCGGCGTGCTGATGTTCTTCCTGCTGCGCAGCCTCGCGCGGGCCGAACACCGCAGCCGCGCCCTGCTCGACGCGGTGGCCGATCACCTGCCCGCGCTCATCGCCTACGTCGGCCGCGATCGCCGCTATGGCTTCACCAATCGTGCCACCCGGGACTGGTTCGGCGGCGGCGCGCCGTGGACGGACCGCTCGGTCGAGGACGTGCACGCCGGCAATCCCGCGTTCCTGGACGATCTGCGTCGGGCGATGGACGAAAGCACGCCCGATCACGGCGCCGTGTGGGAGACCCGGCTCGGTCATCCGGAACGCCCGGTCCAGGCCTATCTGGTCCCGGACGCGGGTCCGGACGGCGCCATCGCCGGCTGGTACCTGATGGCCACCGACACCAGCGAACAGAAACGCGCGCAGCGCGAGATCTCGCTGGCACGCGATCACCTCCAGCGCATCACCGACAAGCTGCCGGCGATGATCGCCCAGTACGATCGCGAGGAACGCACGGTGTTCTTCAACCGCGCCTGCCAGGAACTGCCGTTCTGGCATCGCGCTTATTCACCGGGCATACCGATCCGCGAAATGCTGGGCGAAGAGCACTACGCGCGGCGCAGGCCCTACATCGACGCGGTGCTGTCGGGGCGCGACGTCGACTTCGAAACCTCGTTCACCCTGCCCTCCGGCCCGCGCCGGATGCATGTCTACTACAAGCCCGACATCGGCAACGACGGCGATGTGAATGGCTTCCTGGTGATGGCGATCGACATCTCCGACAAGGTCCGGCTGGAGAACGCGCTGCACGACGCCACCGAACGCGCCGAAGTCACCCTGTCCTCGATCAGCGAAGCGGTCGTCACCACCGACACCGACGGGCGCGTCACCTACGCGAATCCGGCGGCCGAAGCGATCAGTGGCTGGACGCTGTCCGAAGCCATCGGCCTGCCGCTGGCAAAGGTGCTGCCGTTGCAACAGGCCGTCGAATCCGACGAAACCGACGGCTCCGCTCCCTCGGCCTCGATGCCCGGCGATCTGGAACTGGTGCGCCGCGATGGCCGCAGGATGCTGGTGAAGCGCTCGCACTCGCCGTTGTACGACCACGACGACAACGTCATGGGCTCGGTCATGGTGCTGCGCGACATCACCGAGGAACGCACGCTCAACGCGCGCATGGCCTATCTGGCCCACCACGATTCCCTCACCACCCTGCCCAACCGTCTGCAGCTCAACGAAGCGCTGGCGCAGTCGATCGCCAACGCGACCCATCGCGGCACCAGCGTCGCCGTCCTGTTCATCGACCTGGACCTGTTCAAGCACGTCAATGACGCCCTCGGCCATCACATCGGCGATCAGCTGCTGCAGCAGGTCGCCAAGCGCATCCAGCGCAACATCGGCAACCTCGGCACGGTCTACCGGACCGGCGGCGACGAGTTCGTGGTGCTGCTGGACAACGTGGTCACCCGCGACGGCGTCGCCCTGGTGGCCGAGCGGCTGCTGGCCATTGGCGGTACGCCCTACACGGTCGCATCGCACGAACTGCACCAGGCCTTCAGCATCGGCGTCAGCCTGTTCCCCGAGGACGGCTACGACGCGCCCACGCTGATGATGCGCTCCGATGCGGCCATGTACCTGGCCAAGCGCAACGGCCGCAACGCGTTCCGCTTCTATACCCGCGAACTGGCGTCGAGCGTGGACGCGCGGATTGAACTGGAAAGCAGCCTGCGCCGCAGCCTGCGCAACGGCGACCTGACGCTCTACTACCAGCCGCAGATCGATCGCCTGAGCGGGCGCATCGTCGGCGTGGAAGGACTGGTGCGCTGGAAGCGTGGTGATCGCCTGATGCTGCCTGGCGAGTTCCTGCCCATCGCCGAGGAAACCAACCTCATCGTCGACCTCGATCAATGGGCCATCCGCGCCGCCTGCCGCCAGAGCCGGCAGTGGCAGCAGGCCGGGCTGCCGCCGATCCGGGTGTCGGTGAACGTGGCCGCCGCCAACTTCGACACCGACACGCTGCTGGACACCGTCGTCTCGGCGCTGGAGGAAAGCGGGCTGGCCGCCGAACTGCTGGAACTGGAAGTCACCGAAACCACCCTGATGCGCGACGTGCAGCGCACCGATCGCATCCTGCGCGCGCTCAAGGCGCTGGGTGTGCGCATCGCCATCGACGATTTCGGGACCGGCTTCTCCAGCCTGAGCTACCTGGGCAACTACGGCTTCAACGTGCTCAAGATCGATCAGTCGTTCGTGCGCGACGTCACCGAGCCGAACCAGGGCGCCATCACCCGCGCCATCATTGGACTTGCCGGCCAGCTGCAGTGCCGCACGGTGGCCGAAGGCGTGGAGACCCAGGCGCAATTGGCCTGGCTGGTCGCCAATGGCTGCGATGAACTGCAGGGCAACCTGTTCAGTCCGCCCATTCCCGCTTCCGAATTCGCCCGCATGTTCGCGGGCGAGCCTTCATGGTTCATCCCGCAACCGGCGCGTGGCATGCACGCGCACTGGTCCTGAGGACCCCCCGGGCTCAGCGTCCCGCCGGCGACGCCAGCTGGTTCTGCTTGCGCACGATCGACATCGCGATTTCCAGCGACTGCTCGTAGTTCAAGCGCGGGTCCACGGTGGACCGGTAAGCGCGCTCCAGATCGGCGTCGGTGAGTTCACGCGCGCCTCCGGTGCATTCGGTGACATCCTCGCCGGTCAGCTCCAGATGCACGCCCCCCAGGCGGGTGCCGGCCGCGGCATGCAGATCGAACGATTGCTCGACCTCGCTGCGGATGTTGTCGAAGCGGCGGGTCTTGTAACCGTTGGAGGTGCTTTCGGTGTTGCCGTGCATGGGGTCGCAGACCCACAGCACGCGCCTGCCATCCCGGCGCACCGCTTCCAGCAAGGCCGGCAGCTTGTCGGCGATCTGGGCCGCGCCCATGCGATGGATGAAGGTCAGCCGGCCCGGCTCGTCTTCCGGATTCAGCACGTCGATCAGGCGCAGCAGTTGATCCGGCGAAACCGAAGGACCGACCTTGATCGCGATGGGATTGCGTACTCCGCGCAGATACTCCACGTGCGCGCCATCGACGGCGGCGGTGCGCATGCCGATCCACGGGAAATGGGTGCTCAGGTTGAACCAGCCCCACTGGCGCGGCACTTCGCGGGTCAGCGCCTCTTCGTAGGGCAGCAGGAGGGCCTCATGCGACGTATAGAAATCGATGCGATTGAGGTTGTGCACCTCGGAACCGGACAGGGTTTCCATGAAGCGCACCGCATCGCCGATCGAGCGCACCATGTCCTGGTACTCCGCCGACAGCGGCGAATACCCGACCCAGCTCAGGTTCCAGTACTCCGGGTGATGCAGGTCGGCGAAACCGCCGTCGATCAGCGCGCGCACGAAATTCATGGTCATCGCCGAGCGCGCGTGCGCCTTGATCATGCGGCGAGGATCCGGCACCCGCGCCTCGGCGGTGAACTCGGGCTGGTTGACCAGATCGCCCCGGTAGCTGGGCAGGGTCACGCCATCGCGGGTCTCGGTGTCGGCCGAACGCGGCTTGGCGTACTGGCCGGCGAAACGGCCCACCCGCACCACCGGCAGGCGCAGCCCATGAACCAGCACCAGACTCATCTGCAGCAGCACTTTCAGGCGGTTGGAAATCAACCCGGATTCGCAGTCGCTGAAGCTTTCCGCGCAATCACCGCCCTGCAGCAGGAAGCGCTTGCCCTCCTGCGCCTCCGCCAGTTGCTTCTTGAGCGCGAAGATTTCCCATGAGGTCACCAACGGCGGCAACTGGCGAAGTTCCGCCAGCGCGGACGCCAGGCCCGCCGAGTCCGGGTAGGTCGGCATCTGCACCGCCGGCCTGTCGCGCCAGCTGTCCGGCGCCCAGTTCGCGGGCAGGCTGACGGCGCGGAGATTGCGATCGGTACTCATGGGGGATTCCTCGTGCGGCCCACCATGGTGACAGAATGATGCGCCGCGTCAAATCTCAGTAATAGCGCGACTTGCGACGCTTGAAGGCGGCCAGCAGCGCCCATAGGGCCAGCAGCACGAACCACACCAGCGCCCAGCCCGGCATCGACAGGCCAAGGAAGGACCAGTCGACCTTGGCGCATTCTCCGGAGCCGGTCAGCACCTGCCGGAGCACGTCGCCCATCGGGAAGGCTTCCATCATGTAGGCCAGGTCGGGGCCGCAGGCGGGCACCTGGTCCGGCGGCAGATGCTGCAGCCAGACGTGCCGGCCGGCGATGCCGATGCCCAGGCCGGCGGCCGCCAGTCCCAGGATGCCGTAGAAGCCCCGGCCGCCGGAGGCCTTCGGCGAATGCAGGCCACCCAGCAGGAACACCAGTCCCAGCAGGGCGAAGGCGCCGCGCTGGAAGGTGCACAGCGGACAGGGAATCAGCCCCTGGACGTGCTCCAGGTACAGCGCGTAAGCGAGCAGGCCCGCGCAAATAGCGAAGCCGAGGAGGAACTGCGCACGGAACGACCAGCGGAACGGGTTCATGAAGGCTCACGGCGAAGGGGCAGGCCGCATTATCACCGTGTGAAGGGCAAAAACAAATTCCGGATTCTCTCGACCGCCGACGGGAGGAGCATGTCCGCGGGCCGGCGCATTCCGCGACGGGTTCGGCGCGGAGCGGCGCAGGCGCGGCTCCACCTTCCCCCTGGCGTGTGCCGCGCCCTTCCCGGTTCGTCCTGTGGCGTGGCGGATGTCCGGAAAACAAAAAACCCCGGCGAGGCCGGGGTTTTCTGCGATTCGTCGGAGGCGCCTGATTACTCGGCGGCTTCCGGACGGTCCACGAGTTCGACGTAGGCCATCGGCGCGTTGTCGCCAGCGCGGAAACCGCACTTGAGGATGCGCAGGTAGCCGCCCGGACGGGACTGGTAACGCGGGCCGAGGGTGGTGAACAGCGTGCCCACGGCTTCCTTGTCGCGCAGGCGCGAGAAGGCGAGGCGGCGGTTGGCGACGCCATCGACCTTGGCCAGGGTGATCAGCGGCTCGGCGACGCGGCGCAGTTCCTTGGCTTTCGGCAGGGTGGTGCGGATGAGGCCGTGCTTGATCAGCGAGGCAGCCATGTTGCTGAACATCGCTTCGCGATGGGCACTGGTGCGGCTGAACTTGCGGCCGGATTTCTGGTGGCGCATGGGTCTGATTCCTGATGAATGTTGAAACTGTTGGACGTCGTTGTCGCCATCCTGGCGTTGAAACTTGGACTGCGGATGGTCCGAACCGGCCTGTGCTCCCTGGCCGGAAACCGTCGCGGGCCTTCAGGCCCGTCGACGTTGCTGCCTTGTTGCGCCCCGCGCCCGGAAGCGCGGGGTACTGCGATCCTGCGTGTGGCGTATCAGCCGAGCATGCCGTGCTGGGCGACGCCGGCCGGCGGCCAGTTCTCCAGCTTCATGCCCAGGGACAGGCCGCGCTGCGCCAGAACTTCCTTGATCTCGGTCAGCGACTTTTTGCCGAGGTTCGGGGTCTTGAGCAGTTCGACTTCGGTCTTCTGGATCAGGTCGCCGATGTAGTAGATGCTCTCGGCCTTCAGGCAGTTGGCCGAACGCACGGTCAGCTCCAGATCGTCGATCGGGCGCAGCAGCACCGGATCCACGCCGCTGCTGGCCGGCTTGGCCGCGCCGCGGTCGCGGTGGGTGAAGTCACCGAACACCGACAGCTGATCGCTCAGGATGTCGGCGGCGGTGCGCACGGCTTCCTCGGCGTCGATCGTGCCGTTGGTTTCGATGTCCAGGACCAGCTTGTCCAGGTCGGTACGCTGCTCCACGCGCGCGGCTTCCACGGCGTAGGCGACACGGCGGACCGGCGAGAACGAAGCGTCCAGCACCAGGCGGCCGATGCTGCGGGTTTCTTCATCCGGACGGCGACGGGCCGCGGCCGGCTGATAGCCGAAACCACGCTCGATCTTCAGGCGCATGTTGATCGCGGTGTCCTTGGTCAGATTGCAGATGACCAGGTCCGGATTGAGGATCTCGACGTTGTGATCGGTCTTGATGTCCGCGGCGGTCACCACGCCCGGGCCCTGCTTGCTCAGGGTCAGGGTCGAGGAGTCACCGGTGTGGATGCGGATGGCCACATCCTTGAGGTTCAGCAGGACTTCCAGCACGTCCTCCTGCAGACCTTCGATGGTGCTGTATTCGTGCAGCACGCCGTCGATCTCGACTTCGGTGATCGCGAAGCCCGGGATGGACGAGAGCAGCACGCGGCGCAGCGCATTTCCAAGCGTATGGCCGTAACCACGCTCCAGCGGTTCGATGACCACTTTGGCGCGGTTTTCGGTCAGACGCTCGATCTGCGGGCCGCGGGGGCGCAGCACTTGCTGAGTGATACCCGTCATGTTGCTTTGTCTCCTGCAAACCCCCGACGGGGGCATCGGGGGTGCGTGAATGAATTACTTCGAGTACAACTCGACGATCAGCGCTTCGTTGATGTCCGCAGGCAGGTCGGAACGTTCCGGCACGGCCTTGAACACGCCGCTGAACTTCTTCGCGTCGACTTCGATCCAGGACGGGCTCAGGTCGAGCTGTTCAGACAGGGTCAGCGACTCCTGCACGCGCAGCTGCTTCTGGGCACGCTCGGACAGGGCAATCGCGTCACCGGCCTTGACCTGGTATGACGGCAGGTTGACCGGCTTGCCATTGACCAGCACGCCACGGTGCGAGACCAGCTGGCGGGCGGCCGGACGGGTCACGGCGAAGCCCATGCGGTAGATCACGTTGTCCAGGCGGGTTTCCAGCAACTGCAGCAGGTTCTCGCCGGTGTTGCCCTTCTTGGTCGAGGCCTTCTTGTAGTAGTTGCGGAACTGGCGCTCCAGTAGACCGTAGATACGCTTGACCTTCTGCTTCTCGCGCAGCTGGGTGGCGTAGTCGGACAGCTTGCCCTTGCGGGCGGCACCGTGCTGGCCGGGCTTCTGCTCCAGCTTGCACTTGGAGTCCAGCGCGCGGGCCGGGCTCTTCAGGGACAGGTCGGCGCCTTCGCGGCGCGCGAGCTTACAGGTAGGACCGATATAACGAGCCATTTCTTATCGCCCCCTTAGACGCGACGCTTCTTCGGCGGACGGCACCCGTTGTGCGGGATAGGCGTCACGTCGATGATGTTGGTGATCTTGTAGCCGACGTTGTTCAACGAACGAACGGCAGACTCACGGCCCGGACCCGGGCCCTTGATGCGGACTTCCAGCGACTTCACGCCGTAGTCCAGCGCAGCACGACCGGCCTTTTCGGCGGCGACCTGCGCGGCGAACGGCGTCGACTTGCGCGAGCCGCGGAAACCGGCACCACCGGAGGTCGCCCAGGAAAGCGCATTGCCCTGGCGATCGGTGATGGTGACGATGGTGTTGTTGAAAGAAGCGTGGACGTGGGCGACGCCGTCGGTGATGACGCGCTTGATCTTCTTCTTGACTTTGGCAGCAGCTGGCTTGGCCATGATGGTCGCCCCTTACTTCTTGATGGCTTTGCGCGGACCCTTGCGGGTACGGGCGTTGGTGCGGGTGCGCTGGCCGCGCAGCGGCAGACCGCGGCGATGGCGCAGGCCGCGATAGCAGCCCAGGTCCATCAGGCGCTTGATCGCGATGCCGACTTCACGGCGCAGGTCGCCCTCGACCACGTACTTGCCGACTTCGGCGCGCAGACGCTCGACTTCCGGCTCCGACAGGTCGCGGATCTTGGTGGTCACGGCGACGCCAGCGGCTTCGCAGACCTTTTTGGAACGGGTACGGCCAATGCCGTAGATGCTTTGCAAACCGACCCAGACATGCTTCTGGGCAGGCAGGTTGACACCTGCAATACGCGCCATGACGCGGTCTCCAACTGTGTTTGATGGCCCGGCAGGCCGCTTCCCGGCTGGGAAAACGGGCAGACGGACGGAGTGAACTGGAAATTTTAGCAAGATCTCGGGTTACTGGGAAGCCCGCGACGACCCTGGGGTCGGCACGAAGCCCGGCATGGGGAGTGTGCCCATGCTCCGGCGCCGGAAGCCGCCTGGTGCCGGGCCTCGGGGTTTCCCCCGGCGCCCTGCCCCGCCCGCGCTACTCTGGCGCAGGACCGGCTGCTTCACACCCGTGCGCGAGATCGCCGCCCGGGCCGCCCTTTTGGTTGGTCCGGCCCGGTAGGGCCGGCCGCGCGGAAGGCTTCCGCGCGAGGGAGGTGATTATCCGCGCGAAAGGCCGCCGCGGGAACCACCCTTCAGATTGGCCTTCTTCAACAGGCTCTCGTACTGGTGGGACATCAGGTGCGCCTGGACCTGCGCGATGAAGTCCATGACCACCACCACCACGATCAGCAGCGAGGTGCCGCCGAAGTAGAACGAGGTACCCAGCTGCGTCCGCATCACTTCCGGCAGCAGGCAGACCGCCACCAGGTACAGCGAGCCGGCCGCGGTCAGGCGGGTCAGCACGCCGTCGACATAGTCGGCCGTGGCCTTGCCCGGACGGATGCCCGGAATCAGCGCGCCCGACTTCTTCAGGTTCTCGGCGGTTTCCTGCGAGTTGAACACCAGCGCCGTGTAGAAGAACGCGAAGCCGATGATCATCGCCGCGAACACGATCATGTGCAGCGGCTCGCCCGGAGCCAGCGCCTGGGTGATGCGCTGCAGCCAGGTCGTCGCACCGTTCTGGCCCGACCACATCGCCAGCGTGGCCGGGAAGGCCAGGATGCTGGACGCGAAGATCGGCGGGATGACGCCCGACATGTTGAGCTTCAGCGGCAGGAACGAGGTCTGGTTCATGTACGCGCTGCGGCCACCCTGGCGACGTGCGTAGTTCACGGTAATGCGGCGCTGGCCGCGTTCCACGAACACCACGAAGAAGGTGAAACCGAACACCACCAGCACGATGATGATCAGCGAGATGGCGTTGAGCGTACCGGCGTTGAAGGCTTCCAGGGTGGTCAGCACGGCGCCCGGCAGGCCCGCGACGATACCCGCGAAGATGATCAGCGACACACCGTTGCCGACACCGCGCTCGGTCACCTGCTCGCCCAGCCACATCAGGAAGATGGTGCCCGCGGTCAGTGCGACCACGGCGGTCAGGACGAAGCCGACGCCGGGCGAATACACCACCGGCAGGCCACCCGGAGCCACCTGGTTCTGCAGCGCGACGGCGATGCTGCCGCCCTGCACCACCGCCAGCAGCACCGCGCCGATGCGCGAGTACTGGGTGATCTTGCGACGACCGGATTCGCCTTCTTTCTGCAGCGCCTTCAGGCTGGGGAAGATGTGCACGCCCAGCTGCATCACGATCGATGCCGAGATGTACGGCATGACGTTCAGCGCGAAGATGCTGAAGCGATGCAGGGCGCCACCGGAGAACATGTTGAACATGTCCACGATGCCGCCCTGGTTCTGCATCAGCGCCAGCATGGCGTCGGGATTGACGCCCGGCACCGGCACATAGCAGCCGATGCGATAGACGATCAAGGCACCCAGCACGAACAGCAGGCGCTGGCGGAGTTCGGTGAACTTGCCTGCGCCTGCCAGCGCGCTGGCGGCATTACCCTGCGCCATGCGTCACTTACTCCTGCACGCTGCCGCCGGCGGCTTCGATAGCCGCCTTGGCACCTGCGGTGGCCAGCACGCCCTTCAGCACGAACTTCTTGGTCAGTTCGCCCTTCTTGACGATCTTGGCGCGCTTGGCGGTGCTGGGAACCAGCTTGGCGGCGCGCAGCGCGGCGAAATCGATCTCACCGGCCTCCAGCTTGTCCAGCTGGTAGGACAGCACTTCGGCGGTGTCCTGCTTGAGCTTGGAGCGGAAACCGACCTTCGGCAGACGCTTGATCAGCGGCATCTGGCCGCCTTCGAACTTCGCCTTGATCTTGCCCTTGCCCGCGCGGGCGAACGAACCCTTGTGACCGCGACCCGCGGTCTTGCCCAGGCCGGAACCGATACCGCGGCCGACGCGGGTGCGTTCGGTGCGGGCGCCCTCGGCGGGCTTCAACGTATTCAGACGCATGTTGATTACTCCTCGACCTTGACGAGGTAGTGGACCTTGGCGATCAGGCCGCGAACCTGCGGGCTGTCCTTGAGTTCACGCACATCGTTCAGCTTGTTCAGGCCCAGCGCCTTCACCGACAGGCGGTGGCGGGACTGGGAACCACGCAGGCCACGCACCAGGCGCACCTTGACGGTCTTGTTGGACTCGTTAGCCATTGAGGAGTTCCTCCACCTTCTTGCCGCGCTTGGCAGCGATGCGCGAAGGCGACTGCATGTCGCTCAGGCCCTTCAGGGTGGCGCGCACCAGGTTGATCGGGTTGCGCGAGCCAACGGCCTTGGCCAGCACGTTCTTGACGCCGACCGCTTCCAGCACGGCGCGCATCGCGCCGCCGGCGATCACGCCGGTACCTTCCGAGGCCGGCTGCATGAACACGCGCGCCGCGCCGTGGCCGGCCTTGACCGGATGCCACAGGGTGCCGTTGTTCAGCTCGACATTGGCCATGTTCTTGCGGGCGTACTCCATCGACTTCTGGATGGCGACCGGCACTTCGCGCGCCTTGCCGTAGCCGAAACCGATCTTGCCGGCGCCGTCGCCCACCACCGTCAGCGCGGTGAAGGTGAACTGGCGACCGCCCTTGACGGTCTTGCTGACGCGGTTGACCGCGACCAGCTTCTCGATCATGCCGTCGTCGACTTTCTCTTCGCGGTTGCGGTCGCGATCACGACCCCGCGGTTCACGTTGTTCTGCCATGTTTGAATCCTTGGTTGATGTGGATTTGTGGCTTGGCCACTTATGGTTGTGGAGTACTTCGGTACCGCGGTCGACGGTCGCATAAGGACCGGGACGCCCGACGCAGCCCGCGCCGGCAGGTCAAGGCATGGGGTTGCCCCCATGCCTTTCAAGATTAGAACTGCAGGCCGCCTTCGCGGGCCGCGTCGGCCAGGGCCTTGATGCGGCCATGGAAGCGGTAACCGGAACGGTCGAAGGCCACCTTCTCGATGCCTGCGGCCTTGGCGCGCTCGGCGATGATCTTGCCCACACGGGCAGCGGCATCGCTGTTCTTGCCATTCTTCAGGCCGTCCTTCACATCGGCCTGCAGGGTGTTCGCCGAAGCGATGACCCTGGCGCCATCGGACGTGAACAGCTGGGCGTAGATGTGCTGGCCGGTACGCAGGACGGACAGGCGCGGCACGCCCAGGTCGCGGATGTGCGAACGGGTCGACTTGGCGCGGCGCAGGCGGGCGGTGTTCTTGATGCTCATGATCTGGTTCCTCGAAGCCGAAGGCGTGTTTACGCCTTCTTCGCTTCCTTACGGATGATGGTCTCGTCGGAGTACTTCACGCCCTTGCCCTTGTAGGGCTCCGGCGGACGGAAACCGCGGATCTTGGCGGCGACTTCGCCCACGCGCTGCTTGTCGGCGCCCTGCACCAGGATTTCGGTCTGGGTCGGGGTGGCGAGGGTGATGCCTTCCGGCGCCTTGAACACGACCGGGTGCGAGAAGCCGAGCGACAGGCTCAGGTCCTTGCCCTGCATCGCGGCGCGATAACCCACGCCGACCAGTTCCAGCTTGCGCTCGAACCCTTCGGACACGCCCTTCACCATGTTGGCGAGGATGGCGCGGATGGTACCGGTGATCGCGTCGTGCTCCAGGGTCTCCGGAGAAAGATTGGCAACGCCATTCTCGATCGAGATCTGGACGCCGGCCGGCTTGGCGATCGACAGGGTGCCCTTCGGGCCCTTGACGTTCAGCGCATCGGCCTGGGAGGTGATTTCAACGCCCTTGGGCAGGGCAATCGGCTTTTTGGCTACACGGGACATTGGCTTACTCCGTTAGGCCACGAAGCACAGGACTTCACCGCCGACGCCCTGCTGGCGCGCCTGCGCATCGGTCATGATGCCCTTGGAGGTGGAAATGATGGCGACGCCCAGGCCGCCGAGGACCTTCGGCAGTTCAGCCTTGCCACGGTACTGGCGCAGGCCCGAACGGGACACGCGCGACAGCTTCTCGATGACCGGCTTGCCTTCGAAGTACTTCAGGACGATTTCCAGCTCGGCCTTGTTGTTCTCGGTCTTCGTCACGCGCGCGTCGGCGATGTAGCCTTCGGACTTCAGGACGTTGGCGATGGAGGCCTTGATCTTGGAGGACGGCATCTTCACCGTCTGCTTGCCGACGGCGGCCGCATTCTTGATGCGGACCAGCATGTCGGCGATGGGATCAGTCATGCTCATAAGTGGTTGCCTTTTGAGTAGCACCGATATCCGCTTTCGCGAAAATCTTGGGTTGTGCCTGGAAGCCCCAGGTGGCGGCCCCAGCGGGGCCAGGTTCCACGGCGGACCGCGGGAACCGGTAATTGTACAGCAACAAGTCCGGCATGTGCCGGACTTGGTCTCTGACCGTCCCGGGACGGGCCCGGGAGGCCGGATTTCTTACCAGCTGGCCTTGCGCAGGCCGGGCACGTCACCACGCATGGTGGCTTCGCGCAGCTTGTTGCGACCCAGGCCGAACTTGCGGTAGACACCGCGCGAACGACCCGACAGCTCGCAACGGTTGCGCTCGCGGCACGGCGAGGAATCGCGCGGCAGCTTCTGCAGCTTGGTCACTGCTTCCATCTTCTCTTCGTAGGACGCGTTGACGCCCGAGATGATCTTCTTCAGTGCTTCGCGCTTGGCGGCGTACTTCTTCGCCAGCTTGGCCCGCTTGATATCGCGGTTCACCATTGAGGTCTTTGCCATGTGTGGTTTTCCTGCGACTCAGTTACGGAACGGGAACTTGAACGCTTCCAGCAGCGCCTTGGCTTCGGCGTCGCTCTTGGCGGTGGTGGTGATGGCGATATCCATGCCGCGGAGCGCGTCGACCTGGTCGAAGTCGATTTCCGGGAAGATGATCTGTTCCTTCACGCCCATGTTGTAGTTGCCGCGGCCGTCGAACGAACGGCCCGACACGCCGCGGAAGTCACGCACGCGCGGCAGCGAGATGTTGATCAGGCGGTCCAGGAATTCATACATCTTGGCGCGACGCAGGGTCACCTTGCAGCCGATCGGCCAGCCGTCGCGGATCTTGAACGAAGCCACCGAGATGCGGGACTTGGTCGTGATCGGCTTCTGGCCGCTGATCTTGGCCAGGTCGGCCACGGCGTTTTCCAGGATCTTCTTGTTGGTCGCCGCTTCACCCACACCCATGTTGATGGTGATCTTGGTGATCTTCGGCACTTCCATCGGATTGGTGTAGCCGAACTTCTTCATCAGAGCCGGCGCCACTTCTTCCTTGTA